>NZ_JADYUF010000033.1 GCF_021531655.1 Leyella stercorea
CCACGAATCACACTAATCTCACAAATCTTCATTGTCCCTTATTCGTGCTATTGGTGTGATTAGTGGTGGTATAAATGAATTGCATTCACCACGAATCACACTAATCTCACAAATCTTCATTGTCCCTTATTCGTGCGATTAGTGCTGTTCGAGGTGATATATATAATTTGCATTCACCACGAATCACACGAATCTCACGAATCTTCATTATCCCTTATTCGTGCGATTAGTGCTATTCGTGGTGAATTTTATTTCCTTCTGACAGATTTTCTTTTGCCTTTCGCCTTGCTTTTATTGCGAACGTTGGAACGCTTTTGGGGCTGAACGGTCTTGTGGTTAGAATCTTTTTTCTCTTTGATAGTCTTGCCGTTGGCTTCCGTTTTCTCTTGTTTTTTATTGCCTTCAATCTCCTTTTGTTTTTTATTGGCTTTGTTGTCACCCTTCAATTGATGGGTTTTCTTGCCATAAGTGGGGAAGTGGAGGATGCCACTGGCAGGCAGAGTGTATTCAGTAATTTCAAAATCAATTTCTGGGATACTCTCCGGTTCGGGCTTGAATGGCACAACGGTTTTCTTTACGGGTTCGACCCTTACTACAGCTACGCCCTGGTTGATAATGCCCAACTCTTCGGCGGCAGCGTGCGAGAGGTCGATTATGCGTCCACGTGAGTGTGGACCGCGGTCAGTAACGCGCACGATGACTTCACGCCCGTTACGTTCGTTGGTCACCTTGAGCAAAGTACCGAACGGGTGTGTGCGATGTGCGCATGTCAGACTGTCGTGATGCAGTCGTTCACCGCTACTTGTGCGTGCTCCGGTGGCTCGTTTTGAGTAGAACGATGCCTTGCCGTGCTGAATTTGCGAACTGGCTGTGGCAACAACTATTGCCACAGCCAGTGTCAGAAAAGTTCTTTTTAATATCTTAGAGTTACCTATCATCAAGTGATTATACTATGCCCTGAGCCATCATAGCGTTGGCCACCTTCATGAAGCCAGCGATGTTAGCGCCCTTAACATAGTCGATGTAGCCGTTAGGCTGCTTGCCGTACTTGACGCACTGCTCGTGTATTGAGTGCATGATGTAGTGCAGCTTCTCGTCAACTTCCTTCTCGCTCCAGCTCAGACGCATAGAGTTCTGAGTCATCTCAAGACCAGAAGTAGCCACACCACCAGCGTTGACAGCTTTGCCAGGGGCAAAGAGCTGGCCGGCAGCAACAAACTTCTCGACAGCTTCAGCTGTACAGCCCATGTTCGAAACCTCGGCTACGCACTCAGGATTGTGTGCGAGGATGGTCTCGGCATCGTTGCCGTTAAGCTCGTTTTGTGTAGCACATGTCAAGTATATGTCGGCCTTAACTTCCCAAGGCTTCTTGCCTGCTACGAACTTAGATCCTGGGAACTCGTCCTCGTACGGCTGGCAAACGTCATTGCCAGAAGAACGGAGTTCGAGCATATAGTCAATCTTGTCGCCCTCGATGCCTGCCTCGTCAAGGATGTAGCCGTCGGGACCAGACAATGTGATAACCTTAGCGCCAAGCTCAGTAGCCTTCTTTGCAGCACCCCATGCCACGTTGCCGAAACCAGAAATAGCAACGGTCTTGCCCTTAAGGCTGAGGCCGCGAGTAGCCATCATCTGATTGACGAAGTAGAGAGCGCCGAAACCTGTAGCTTCAGGACGGATGCGTGAGCCACCGAACTCCAGACCCTTGCCAGTGAGCACGCCCTGATACTGGTGTGTGAGCTTCTTGTACATGCCGAAGAGGTAGCCGATCTCTCTGCCGCCTACGCCGATGTCGCCTGCGGGAACGTCCTCGTCAGGACCGATGTGGCGATAGAGCTCAGTCATGAATGCCTGGCAGAAACGCATAACTTCAGCGTCAGAACGTCCGCGGATAGAGAAGTCAGAGCCGCCTTTGCCACCGCCCATAGGCAGAGTGGTGAGTGCATTCTTGAATGTCTGCTCAAATCCGAGGAACTTCAGGATAGAGAGGTTCACTGAAGGATGGAAACGCAAGCCGCCTTTGTACGGGCCGATGGCACCGTTGAACTGTACGCGGTAGCCGATATTTACGTGTACCTCACCATTGTCGTCTGTCCAAGGCACGCGGAAGGTGATGATGCGCTCTGGCTCTACGAGTCGTTCGATGAGCTTTGCTTTCTCAAACTCAGGATGACTGTTGTATACGTCCTCTACTGAGATTAACACTTCGCGCACTGCCTGCAAGTATTCGGCTTCGCCTGGGTGCTTCGCCTCGAGATCATGCATTATTTTTTCAACATTCATAGCGATAAGGTTTTAAGTTGTTTAATAGTTTTATTGTAGTATATTACGTTACTTACGTTGTGTCACTTTGACATCGCAAATATAGCTTTTTTACTTTTACCTACCAAATAAAATTTTGAGTTTTTGGTGTTTTTAATTTACTTTTAGATAGCCGTTAAGGATGTGTGCGATAACAAACAATATGCTATTGGCGGGCAGATATTACACATTATATATATAGGCATATCACGTATACATATATACTTATGCCGTGTTGTATACATAAGCTTAGCATGTTATATAATATGGTCGTATCACATTGTTTTGCCTATTGATTTTATTGATTTTTTTAATTAAATACGAGTTGCTTTCTATAGTTTTTGCGTAACTTTGCAAAAACGTAATGAGTAAACCGAAAAACTTTAAAAACTACCTTGTTACTATGAACATAAAACGAATGATTTTGCACGCTGTGCTCCCTGCATTGTTGCTCGGAGTGTTTGCCCTAAATGCTTCGCAGGCATCGGCAGCGAGCAAGAAGCAGAAGACGCAGCCCATACGTGTGGCTTGCGTAGGCAACAGCATTACCTATGGCACCGGTATTGAGGACCGTGCGCACGACTCCTATCCCTCGCAACTGCAGCGTATGCTGGGCGAGCGGTATGTAGTGGGCAACTTCGGCAAGCCCGGTGCCACGCTGCTCTATCACGGCCACCGCCCCTATGTGGTGCAGAAGGAGTTTAAGGAGGTGCTTGCCTTCAAAGGCGACATAGCCGTGATACACCTCGGCATCAACGATACCGACCCGCGCAACTGGCCCAACTATCGCGACGAATTTGTCAAGGACTACCTCTCTATAATGGACTCATTGCGTGCTGCCAATCCAAAGGTGCGCTTCATATTGGCTCGTATGACTCCGATAGCCGACCGTCATCCGCGCTTTATTTCCGGAACCAAGCAGTGGCACGGCGAGATTCAATCCGCCATTGAGACTGTAGCACGTCTTAGCGGAGCTGAACTCATCGACTTCCACGAGCCTTTGTATCCCTATCCCAACCTCCTTCCCGACGCCATCCATCCCAATCCCGAGGGAGCCGGCATACTTGCCAGAACCGTGTACAGCGGCATTACGGGCAACTACGGCGGCCTGCAGATGTCGCAGCTGTACACCGACTACATGGTGCTGCAGCGCAACGTGCCCCTCGACATACACGGCACAGCCAACGCCGGCGAGAAGGTGACGGTAAGCATCGACCGTCAGACCGTTACTGCCACAGCCGACAACCGTGGCAAGTGGTGCGTCGTGCTGAAGCCGATGGAGGCTGCCGACGACCTGACGCTTACCGTCAAGGCTGGCAGACAGACCAATGTATATAGCCATGTGGCAGTAGGCGAGGTGTGGCTGTGCTCTGGTCAGTCGAACATGGCGTTCATGCTGTGCCAGGCCGAGAGCTACAAGCGCGACATCAACAATGCCAACGACCCACAGCTCCGTCTCTACGACATGAAGGGACGTTGGGAAACTTACGATGTGGCGTGGCCTGCCTCGTGTCTCGACTCGCTCAATCACTTGCAGTACTTCCGCCCCACGACATGGCAACCCACTACGCCCGACAATGCCAAGTGGTTCTCTGCCATAGGCTATTATTACGGACGCATGCTGCGCGATTCGCTCCGTGTGCCCGTAGGATTGATTTGCAACGCCATAGGCGGATCGCCCACCGAGTCGTGGGTCGACCGCAACACGCTCGAGACACGCTTCCCTGCCATACTGCGCAACTGGCTTCACAACGACTTCATTCAGGATTGGGTGCGCGGACGTGCCGCCAAGAACCTTACCAACGACAACACCCGTCTGGGACGTCATCCCTACGAGCCGTGCTATCTCTACGAGAGCGGCATACTGCCGTTGCAGAAATACCCTATAAAGGGAGTGGTGTGGTATCAGGGCGAGTCGAACGCACACAACAAGGACGCCCATTCTGAGCTGTTCAAATTGCTCGTAGACAGCTGGCGCACCAATTGGAGCAACCCCCGAATGCCCTTCTACTTCGTGCAGTTGTCAAGTCTCAACCGTCCGTCGTGGCCGTGGTTCCGCTACAGCCAGCTTGAGTTGATGAAGCACATCGACAATACCGGCATGGCTGTTACAAGCGATTGCGGCGACTCGCTCAACGTACATCCCAAGCGCAAGCAGCCCGTAGGCGAGCGTCTGGCACGTTGGGCGCTGTGCAAGACCTACGGAATGGCCCTTACGCCATCGGGCCCTATATATAAAGGTGTGGTGCGCGAGGGCGACGCACTCGTCGTAAGTTTCGACTACGCCGACGCTCTCACCACCTCCGACGGAAAATCGCCGTCGACCTTCGAGATAGCCGAAGAAGAGGGAATGTACTATCCCGCCACCGCCGTTGTATCGGGCAACACCGTCCGACTGACCTCGCCGGCGGTGAAGCATCCGCGCTTTGTGCGCTACGGATGGCAACCCTTCACACGCGCCAACCTTGTCAATGGCGATGCTCTGCCAGCGTCTACGTTCAGAGGCGAAGTACAATAACACACCCTCATTCAGAAGTTAAAGGAGTTTTTCGCAAAGCTCAAGGAAGTTTCACTACCTTCGGTCGTTAGAAATTCTTGCTAAGGCAAGCGGCAAAGCCGAGCGATAGCCATTACTCTCTTTTTACTGAATATTCAGCTGTAAGGCATACGGCTTTAAATTCTATAACTTCTTTAAATTCTATAACTTCTTTAAAATCTATAACTTCTGAACTTGCGAAAGTTCAATAAAATAATAAAAACCAAAAACAGCGGATTAGCTCATTTGCTAACCCGCTGTTTTTTTATTTAACAACTTACCAAATTCTTTTTATTTTTGCGTGTCAATCTTATGTGCCACGCTCACGGCCTGAGCAATTGTAATTGCAAGAAAGCCGAAAATTACCATAGATACCATAATCTTTTTACCTTTAAGTTAAACTGTTTTCTTTAATTACTCTGTTATCCTTTTTGCACTGCAAAGGTAGAAAAATACGGCTGTGTACGCAAACAATACGTCTAAAACTTGATTTTTTGCTTATGTTTGTTGATGCAAGTCAAAGTATAAGGTTCATACGAACTGTGAATTGATTCATTCTTTAAACTTCTGGAACTGTTGCAAGGTATTTCTTGATTTCATCGTCAGAAACAGCATAGTCATGCAAGTCGCCATTGATATAACTCTCATAGGAAGGCATATCAATAAGTCCATGTCCAGACAGACAGAACAGAATCACCTTTTCTTCTCCAGCTTCCTTTGCCTTCATAGCCTCGCGAATAGTAGCAGCAATAGCATGACAACTCTCTGGCGCAGGAATAATACCTTCTGTACGTGCAAAAAGCATACCTGCCTCGAAAGACTCAGACTGAGGAATATCAACACCATGCATATATCCGTCCTTAATCAACTGAGAAATAATCATACCAGCTCCATGATAGCGCAAACCACCAGCATGGATATTCGCAGGTTTGAAATCATGACCTAAGGTGTACATTGGAAGTAATGGTGTATAACCAGCTTCATCGCCAAAGTCGTATTCAAATTTACCACGGGTCAACTTAGGGCAACTTTCCGGTTCAGCTGCAATAAAATCAGTATTCTTTCCATCCTTAATCTTATGACGCATGAAAGGGAAGGCAATTCCACCAAAGTTACTACCGCCACCAAAACATGCTATCACAGTATCAGGATACTCACCTGCCATAGCCATCTGCTTTTCTGCCTCCAGGCCAATGACTGTCTGATGGAGAGCCACATGATTTAACACAGAGCCCAAAGTATATTTACAACCAGGAGTTGTTGTAGCCAACTCTACAGCCTCACTGATAGCAGTTCCTAATGAACCAGGATGATGAGGGTCACGAGTAATGATGTTTTTACCAGCTCTTGTACTCATAGAAGGAGAACCCTCTACTGTAGCGCCAAAGGTACGCATAATACTGGAACGATATGGTTTTTGCTGCATGGTTATCTTTACCTGATAGACAGCCGCTTCCAATCCATAGAGTTTGGCTGCATAAGACAAAGCAGCCCCCCACTGACCAGCACCGGTTTCTGTTGTGACATTCGTGTCACCCTCTTGCTTACAATAGTAACACTGAGGCAGAGCAGAATTGATCTTATGCGAACCTAATGGGTTAGTACTCTCATTTTTGAAATAGATATGAGCTGGAGTACCTAAAGCTTCTTCCAAAGCATAAGCACGAACCAGTGGAGTAGAACGATAGAAAGTGTATTTCTCCAATACATCTTCAGGAATATCTATCCACGTATGTTCCTGGTCTAATTCCTGCTTGGAACATTCCTTATTGAATATATGTGAAAGATCATCAGCACTGAGAGGCTGGTGGGTCTGAGGATTCAATGGAGGCAATGGTTTATTAGGCAGGTCTGCCTGAATATTATACCATTGCGTTGGGATTTCACTCTCCTGCAAAATAAATTTCTTCTGTTTCATGTGGTGTCATTTTATTTTAATTATTATGTCTTTCCTTACATCATGTTTGTAGACGAATCTATTTTGCGACAAAATTACAAAAACATTTGAGATAAAAGAAAAAAAAGCAACGATTTTGCATTTTGTCTGAAAATATCGTAAAACGGCTGATAATTGTATTCGGCCTAAATTATAAGTGTTGTGGAAATTTTGTAATGAAAATGTAACGCCTCCGCAATACGTGTGAATAGTATAATGTTTATCTTTGCAAACGTAAAGAGAATAACATAAAGCACAATGAAACAGAATGCACGCATACTTGTTGTAGATGACGAGCAGGACCTGCTCGAAATCCTGAAGTTCAATCTTGAGACAGAAGGCTATGAGGTCGTGACAGCCCCGTCTGCCGAAGATGCCCTGCAGCTCGACATAGCCTCGTTCGACCTCATGCTGCTCGACGTGATGATGGGCGGCATGTCGGGATTTGCCATGGCGCGCCAGCTTAAGGACAATCCTGCCACTGCACAGGTTCCTATAATATTCCTCACAGCGCGCGACACCGAGAACGACACCGTGACGGGATTCAATCTCGGAGCTGATGACTATATCTCCAAGCCCTTCTCGTTGCGTGAGGTGATGGTGCGCGTGCGTGCCGTGCTGCGCCGCACCGCCAAGGAGAACGGCGAGGAAGAGGCAAAGACGCTGTCATATCAGGGCATTGTGATGAATCTCGACCGCAAGACGGTGAGCGTAGATGGCGAGGACATCCCCTTCACCAAGACCGAGTTCGAACTTCTCCACCTATTGCTCGACGAGCGTGGTCGCGTGTTTTCACGTCAGGAGCTCATCGAGCGCATATGGCCCAAGGACGTGCTGGTGCTCGACCGCACCGTAGATGTCAACATTACTCGACTCCGCAAGAAGATAGGACGTTTCGCCAAGTGCATCGTCACGCGCCTCGGCTTCGGCTACTATTTCGATGCCTAAAACCGTGGTGTAACCTTCACCACGAATTTCCCGAATCTCACGAATTCAGTAAACGTACAATTCGTGCGATTAGTGCGATTCGTGTTAAGACAATAATATTATGCGAATATCCGTTGGAACAAAACTTTACTTCAGTGTACTGTCGCTGTTTCTGCTGTTTGCTGTGTCGTTCATTATCTTCCAGCAGACACGCGAGAAGCAGTACAAGATAGACACGCTCAATCTGAAGTTGCAAGACTACAACTCGCGCATGGCTGAGTTCTACAGCAACAACGCCGAACGCTCCGAGCAGGTGTTCAACAATTATGTGCGCCGCCACTACATGTCGCGCCTGCGTGTCACACTGATACGTCCCGACGGAAGCGTGCTGTACGACAGCCGCTTGAAGCAATACGCGCACATAAGCAATCATGCCTCGCGTCCGGAGGTGGCAATGGCGCTCAAGCACGGCTCAGGCTCTACCGTGGAGCGCAGCAGCAAGACGTTCAACAGCGACTATTTCTATTCTGCCACGTATTTTCCGCACGACTCTATCGTCATACGTTCGGCACTGCCATACACCAGCGACCTCGCCCGTTCGCTGCAAGCCGATCAGCACTACATTTGGTTTGCCGTCATAACGATACTTCTGCTCACCGTAGTGCTCTACCGCTTCACCAGCCGACTGGGCGACAACGTGAAGAAACTGCGCACTTTTGCCTCGCGAGCCGACCACGGTGAGTCGCTCGATACAGAAGATCTCATTGCATTTCCTGCCGATGAGCTGGGCGAAATAGCCGAGCGCATCATCAAGATATACAAGCGTCTGCAGTCGACACGGCGCGAACAGGACATGCTCAAGCGCCAGCTGACGCAGAACATAGCCCACGAACTCAAGACGCCCGTGGCAAGCATACAGGGCTATCTGGAGACCATACTCGAAAATCCCAACATCAACGACCAGATGCGTGAGCAGTTCCTCGGACGCTGCTACGCCCAGAGCCAGCGCCTCACGTCGCTCCTGCACGACATCTCTACGCTCAACCGCATGGACGACGCGCCCGAGATGACGAGTACCGAGAATGTAAACATATCGCAGATGGTGCAGAACATCCAGAAGGAGACAGCCCTGCAGCTGCAGCAGAAAGGCATGACATTTGTAAATCGTCTGCCCGACAACATCGTGGTGCGCGGCAATCAGAGTCTGCTCTACAGCGTGTTCCGCAATCTCACCGACAACGCCATTGCCTATGCGGGCGAAGGCACCACCATAACTCTTACGGCTCAGCGTCCCGGTGCCTACATAGTTGAGTCGGACATGAGCGATGAAGACGGTTCTGCCAAGTGGGCATTCACCTTTGCCGACAATGGCGTCGGTGTGTCTGCCGAGCACCTGCCGCGCCTCTTCGAGCGCTTCTATCGTGTGGACAAGGGCCGTTCGCGCAAGATGGGAGGCACCGGTCTGGGCCTTGCCATAGTCAAGAACGCCGTGCTTCTACATGGAGGAACGATACGTGTGAGCCAGAACGAAGGCGGCGGATTGAAGTTTGAATTCTCGCTGAAGATTTAGCCGCTTACGGATTGTATCAGTGTCTGTTTGTTATAAATAGGATTAAAAGACCAGTTCTCTCGTTTTTTTTTCATAAGTTTGCAGATGAAAAGAAAACGGAAGATTTTTTTTGTAAAGCCAAGCAGATGCAAGCAGTCGAATTTGAGGGATTTTTTAAGGAGAATTTTTCAAAGATATATTGTTATGCCCACAGCCTTGTCCGTGACGATGAGGCTGCGCGAGACATTGTGGCCGATAGCTTTGAATATCTTTTCACCCACAATCCGCATTTGTCGAAGTCTGAAGCTTCCAATTATCTTTTTGCGATAGTACGCAACCGATGTGCTGATTTCTTCAGAAAGCAAGCCGTACATCAGCGTTATTCCGAATACATCACTTACACCACCGACAAAGCCATGTCTGCCGAATGGTCGGACCACGACGAGAAGGTGGAGGCAATCAGGAGGATGATGGGCAGTCTTACGCCCCGCACACGTGAAATTCTTGAAGCCCATTATTTGCAGGGCAAGAAGTATAGCGAGGTGGCTTCCGAACTGGGAATCAGCGAGAGTGCTGTGAAGAAACATATCATGCAGGCATTACGGATGTTCAGGGAAAATGTGATAAGGGAATGAATAGAATAAAAAAAGGTTAAACATTCAAACTTGCAAGTACCCCAAACGAAGCCTAAAGCTATATATGTATGCAGACAAAGCCGGTTCTATTTACTGTTGAACATACTGATAATAACATAGAACATAGATGAATAAAGATATGAATCAAATGGATCTGGAGAATTCAGAACATCTTGACCAGATGGTTACTGAGGCCTTGATGAGAGACCGTTTGGTTTCTCCCGATGCTGATTTGGAATGGAAGAAGCTGTCAGCCCGAATGTCTGTCGGCAAGGATTCTGCTGCTTCACCGTCAGACGTAAAGCACATCCCGTCTTCAGCTTTGCGTCTGGTGTGGACCATAGTGGGCACCGTAGCGGCCATGGCGTTGATTGTTGTAGTGCTCAATTTGAAGGGATTTGACGCTGACGGCAGTTCGGTATACCAGGCAAAAGCCACACCTGCCGAGATAGTGATACTTGACGAGCAGGACAACCAACATGTGGTTAAGGGCAATGACCTGTCACTTGCTCCTGCCAGTAAGGCTGTGGTGCATACAGTAGTGGTGCCTGAAGGAAAGGACATGAAACTCACTCTTTCGGACGGAACGGAAGTCTGGCTCAATGCCAACAGCCGTCTTGCCTATCCCACCGTGTTCAATGGCAGGGAGCGCAAAGTGGAATTGCAGGGCGAGGCTTATTTCAAGGTCGCTCACGATTCCCGTCATCCGTTTATAGTATATGCCGGTGGCATGCAGACACGTGTACTGGGCACAGAGTTTAATGTTGATGCTTCCGACGCAAAGCGCCCTCACGTAACGCTTGTACGGGGAAGTGTCAAGGTTTCAAAGGCTAATATTAATAAGGTGATTGTGCCGGGTGAGGATGCAGCATTTGATGCCGGGGGCAGCATTAAGGTGAGTCGGGTAGATTTGAATGATGTGGCTTGCTGGAAGGACGGCATTGAGATGTTCGACAATGCTTCGCTTCGCGACATTGTGATGCATATGGGCAGCTGGTATAATGTGAATGTTATATGTCATGACGATGCATTGCTCGACATGCATCTTCGATATATGTACGATCGCCGACAAGGCATCGAGGAGGCTGTAATGATGCTTAATACGATTACAAATAACAAAATTAAATTGCAGAATAATTCCATTTTGATAGAATAAAAGCAAATTATTTTTACTTTTTCTTGTTTTTGGGGTGCCCATAGTTTCTCTTTGTGCGATTTTATATTAAAAAGAAACAATAAACGTGCATAAAACTATGAACAGGAAACTTTTGATTTTGGTGTTGGCTGGAATGTTGCTTGCACCGATAATGTCTGTACGTGCATTTGCCGTCCGGCAAGTTGCGCAACTGGCCAAGGCTGCTGACGGAGCCGTCGGAACACAGTTCTTCAAGGGAACCTTTGCACAGGCTTTGGCAAAGGCTAAGAAGGAGAACAAGAAACTTATGGTAGATTGCTACACGCTTTGGTGTGGTCCGTGCCGCCATATGGCTAAGAATGTTTTCCCGGATGAGAATCTGGGCAAATACATGAATGCCAACTTCGTCTGCATACAGCTGGATATGGAGCATGGCGAAGGTCCCGAACTTAACAAGACGTTCAATGTCAAGGCTTATCCTACATTTATTTTCTTTGATGCCGAAGGCAAGGAGATGAGCCGATTTGAGGGCATGTGCATGCAAGACGAGTTTCAGAAGCGCTGTGAGCGAATACTGAAGGGTGAGGCTCCGATTGTAAAGGAGGATTCAGAAACGGCAAAAAAAGTGCAACCACAGGTAGCCGAGAAAGACACAATTATAGATGAAGGCAAAGGCGTTAACTTTATAAAAGGCTCGGACGTGCGTCTGGCTGACGTGCTGGCTCAGGCAAAACGCGAGAACAAACGGGTGCTTGTCGATTTCTGGGCGACTTGGTGTCATGCCTGCATGAAGATGAACAATACCACATTCCGCGACACTCGTATTGGAAACCTTATGAATTACACTTTCGTCAATTATGCTGTCGATGTTGACAATGACCCCGACGGCAAGTCGCTGGTTGAGAAATTCAACATCAAGGCGTTTCCTACTTACCTTATTCTCAATCCCGACGGGACCGAATATAACAGAGTCGTTGGAAGCAATCCTGTAGAACCGTTTGCCAAAGCGTTGACCGATGCGTTGCTGGGTAAGGAAGACCGGTTTACTGCCATGGAACGAATGCAGCAGGAAGCCATTGCCAAAGCCAAGGCCGAACGCCAGTCTAAGCTGACCGCTTCGCCCAAAGCAACTCCTAAAACAAAAGTCCGCTTCATGTCAGGTACTGACGTCGTGAAGGCTATAAAAGCGGCTAAGGCAAAGAATCGCAACCTGATGGTATTCGTTTCCGACAGTGATTACAAGTCGGATTATGTCGAGAAGTATTCATTCAACGACGGTGCTATAGCCGATTATCTCAACAATAACTTCGTATGCTTGTTTGTTGATGCCAACAGCAAGCAAGGCGATGCTGTCATTACGAAGTATGAAGTGATGGAACAATTCCCCAGTTTCCTGCTTTTCAATAGCAAGGGCGAGTTTAAGGGATGTGCCGGTGGCGCTATGCGTGATGTAGATACTATGAAAGATACATTCAATATGTATCTCAACTATACTCCTCAGAAGTAATCGAACGAATTGCTTGGAGATTGTGATTCAGATATATTGTAGTTTAATATTTATAAATGGAAAATTATGGGAGATTTAAAGTCAAGAATACTAGCATTGACAATCGTCTCTTCATCTATCACTCCTCTCTCTCATGTGAATAGTCAGGCGGCAGTGGTTGACGCTCAACCGCTGTCTGCCAATGAGTGGGCTGAGATGCAGATGGCAAAGATCAAGGGGCAGATCACGTTGGTGGAGGCGTTCAAGCGAATAGAGAAGCTTACCGGATACAGAATCATGTATTCGTACGACGACGTTAAGAACTATAAGGCGCAGGCTGTTCCTACATACAAGGATATTCGTAAGGCATTGTCGCAGGTGTTAGGCGACCTTCCATTGGAGTATTCTATAAATCATAAGTTTGTGTCAATAACGCCTAAACCCCAGCTGGCTTCGAATGTGTCTTTGTCGCCTACAGTGAAGGAAGGAATGACAGTTGTGCTGCAAGGTAAGGTGGTTGATGTGAATGGGGACCCGTTGCCAGGTGTTACGGTGCAGGTTGTCAAGGACCATAAAATCACTACTGTCACCAATACCGATGGAACCTTTGCGCTGCAGTTGGACCGTGGACGTACTGTAAAGGTCGATTTCTCTTATATAGGTATGGAATCTGAGTATTATATTTTCAAGTGTCAGGAGGATTTCCGAAACCTTGTCATCAAGATGAAGGACGATGCGTCATCGTTGAAGGAAGTGGTTGTGACCGGAATGTTCAACAAACGTCGCGAGACATATACCGGTTCGGCCAAGACTGTAACCTCTAAGGACTTGAAGATGGCAGGAAACTCCAATCTGTTGTCGTCACTTTCGAATGTAGATCCAAGCTTTAATATTGTCACCAACGACCTGATAGGCAGCGACCCTAATAAGTTGCCCGATATAACCATGCGTGGTTCAACGGCATTAGGGTCGGATGTGAAGAGCATGCAGACCAATGCCAGCAACAAGGTGTCAAGCAATCTGCCGCTGTTTATTATGGATGGCTTTGAGGTTAGTTTAGAGCGTTTCAATGATTTGGATGAGAATCAGGTGGAAAGCATTACGCTTCTGAAGGATGCTTCGGCAACGGCTCTCTACGGAACACGTGGTGCCAATGGCGTAGTGGTTATCACTACAAAGAAGCCGGAGAGCGGAAGACTGCGCGTCACATATAAGGGTACATTGACATTGGAGGCGCCTGACCTCGCTGGCTATAATCTTATGAATGCCAGCGAGAAGCTGAAATACGAGAAGCTTGCAGGACTTTATACCGCTGAAGATGATGTAAAGAAGCAGCAAAGTCTTGACAATCTATACAATGCACGTATGATGAACGCTGCAAGAGGAATCGATACCTATTGGCTCAAATATCCTATCCGTACCGGAGTGGGCCAGAAGCATAGTGTGCGTGTAGAAGGTGGTGATGACATTTTCCGCTATTCGGGCAATCTGCTTTACAACAACATCAATGGCGCGATGAAGGGTTCGGAGCGCAATACGTTCACAGGTGGTGTGTTTCTTTCTTACAAATACAAGAATCTGACATTCCAGAACGACCTTCAGATTTCAAGTAATACGTCCAAGAATTCGCCTTACGGCTCGTTCAGCGATTACACTTCGGTCAATCCTTATTACACTCCGTTTGCCGATAATGGAAGTTATGCCAAGAAATTGGAGAGCAACACGTCGTATCCTTCATTGGGTTTGAACTCTGGTGTGACTGTTTATAATCCGCTTTACAATGCCATGCTTCCTCAGAAGAACGAAAGCAAGTACACCTCTATTACAAATAACTTCGCGATAGAGTGGCACCTGAACGATGCTTTCTTTATGCGCGGTTCGCTTGGCATAACAAGTCAGAAGAACAGAAGTGACGTGTATGTAGCAGCCGAGAATACGGTTTTCGACAACTATTCTACTTCCGACTATGGCAGGAAGGGCTCTTACACATACGGAACAGGTGAAAACAACCAGTACGAATTGAATGTCACAGCCAACTATTCCAAGACCTTTGCCAATCTGCATTCGCTCTATATGGGAATAGGATACACCCTGGCACAGACCAAGTACGAGGACTATTCGTTTCAGGCTGAAGGCATAACCAACAGCAATATGGCATTTCTGGGTGCTGCAACTTCATACGCCCAGGGAACAACTCCTTATGGTTATGAAAGTACTGTACGCCGTGTAGGTGTGACGGGCAACTTCAACTATACATACGCCGACCGATATTTCGTTGACGGAACCTTCAAGACCGAGGGCTCGTCCCAGTTTGGCAAGGACAATCGTTTTGCTCCTTTCTTCAGTGTTGGAGCCGGTTGGAACATTCACAACGAGAAGTTTCTGAAGGGAAACAATATTGTTAATGTGGCTCGTCTACGTCTTAGCTATGGTACAAGTGGCTCTCAGTCGTTCTCGCCTTATCAGGCTTTGACCAGTTACAAGAGCATTGACGGCTACAACTTCAATGGTTTGTATGGCGTAAAGTTGATGGGCATAGGCAATTCGGAGCTGAAATGGCAGAAGACCAAGCAATGGAACGTCGGTATTGACCTTGAACTCATCAAGAACCGTTTTGCATTTAACTTCGACTACTATAACAAGTTGACCGACGATCTTCTCTCTGATGTCAATCTTCCTACTTCGGCTGGCTTCAGCAGCTTCAAGAGTAATGTAGGACAGGTAGAGAATCGAGGATTTGAAATAGGTGCCAATGCCTACATAATCCGCAACACCAGTAAGCAGTTGATATGGTCGGTAGGTGGCACAATGATTCATAATGTCAACAAGATAAAGAAGATAAGCAACTATCTGGAATACCTGAACTCATTGATGGAGAATGAACAGGATGTCAATCCGAGCTTCATGTACAAGGAAGGCGAGAGCATCAACACCATCTTTGCAGTACGCAGCCAGGGCATTGATCCAAGCAACGGTAAGGAGATATACGTAAAGAAGGACGGCACGCTTACCTATGTATGGGACAGCAAGGACAAGGTGGCGTGCGGCATCAACGAGCCTAAGTATCTTGGCACGTTCAATACGCGCTTGCGTTATCAAGGTTGGCAGCTGAGTGCGATATTCAGTTATCGTTTCGGCGGACAGATTTACAACAGCACGTTGGCAAGCAAGATAGAGAACAACTATCCCTACAACAACAGCGACAAGCGTGCCCTCTACGACCGTTGGAGTCTGGAGAATCCCAATGCACGCTATAAGGCCGTCAGCGATTTCTCCACAACGTACGCCACAAGTCGTTTTGTTGAGGATGAGAACACCTTGCGTCTGAACACCCTTTCATTGAGTTATGACCTTCCGACGGGCTGGCTCAGGAAGATGCATTTGCCCTTTGATTATGTATCCGTTGCCGGATATGCCGAAGATTTGTTGTATCTGTCAAGTGTAAAGCGTGAGCGTGGAACGGATTATCCGTATGCGCGTACCTACACATTCTCCTTGACATTGCGATTCTAAAAGGATTATTAATGTAAAACAGAACAAGATGAAAAAGACAATATATTCTATAATGCTTCTCATCGGAAGCGCGTTTGCATTGACGAGTTGCAGCGATTGGCTCGACGTGAGTCCGAAGACGGAGGTGCGCGAGGGTGAATTGTTCTCCACCGAGGCTGGTTATCGCAATGCAATGTCAGGTGTTTACATCCTTTTGGGCCAGAAACCGCTCTATGGAGTGCAGGCTTCAATGTACGTTCCGGAGTTTCTGGCGCACACATGGACCACACCTTCGGAGAGTACTGACGCCTCTGCATTCTATTTGGCAAAGAACGACTATACCAATTCTAATGTAGAGTCAACGTTAGACGATCTCTGGTCGAACTATTACAATGCCATTGCCCAGATCAACAATATACTTACCAACCTGCAGAGTTCTTCTGTAGCGTTTACGGGCAACCAACGCCAGATAATGGAAGGCGAACTTTACGGATTGCGCGCATTCCTTCATCTCGACTTGTTGCGCTTCTTCGGTCCGGTGCCGAGCCAGACTGACGGAGCTACGGCGTGCATTCCGTACGTCAAGACATTGACTACCGACGTTGCAAACCTCAAGTCGGAGTCGTACGATGCGGTAAAGGCTGACATCATTTCCGACCTTGACAAGGCCGAAAGCCTGCTTGCCACCAGCGATCCGATTGTAGAATCCAGGGCAAGTGCCGACGATCCTGCCCGCTCGGACGATGCCGATGAAGCCAATGTCGATTTGGACGACAACGACATCTATCGTCAGTTGCACTTCAACTATTGGGCGGTTATAGGTGCAAAGGCACGCTATTATTACTGGATAGGTGACAAGGAGAAGGCGGCAGACTATGCCCGTAAGGTGATAGAAGCCAAGGACAAGGCAGGCAAACAGGTATTTGCGCTTTGCAATGAAGCCTACTATTCGGCACATAGCAATGCCAATCTGACAATGAAGATGGAACAGCTCTATGGCGTTTACAATTCAAGCTATCAGAATGACATATACAGGGCGTATTATTCCACATCGAATCCGCTCTTCACACAGAATGAAGAATATGTGAAGACAGCCTACGAGTCGACTCTGTATCCGGACGATATACGCTTCAAGTCGAGCAGATATTGGAAGAGCCAGATGGCAGACAATGCCATAATAACGGAATATCACTTCCTGAAATACGCCTTCAACGGCTCGTGGTACGGCTACAATACCGTTCCCGTAATGCGATTGAGCGAGATGTATTTCATTCTCTTCGAGTGTGCTTCTATAGCTGACATGAAGCCGTATTTTGCCACATGGCGACTGTCGCGTGGCTTGGATGCCTCGATAGATGCAACCCTTACCACCGAGTCGGCTGTCGTTTCGCGCATGGAAAAGGAGTGGCGCAAGGAGTTTATGGGCGAGGGTCAGATGTTCTTCTTCTACAAGAAGCACAACTATCAGGCTTATACATGGCCTACAGCCTATACGGTTCCGACGGGAGCCTATCAGCTGCCGAAGCCCAAGAGTCAGACAATGTATGAGTAATGTTTCAACAAAAAACGCAGTTTTATTATGAAGAAATATTTATATATAGCCATGATGGTAGTGGCGCTGTTGCCTCTGGCTTCTTGCTCCGAAAACGAACCGATGGAATATGCAGGCCAGCCGGCATTGTATTTTGACAATGAAGACATCAACTATTCGTTCTTCTATTCGGAAGACGGGGGCGACCGTAGCAGCGTAGACATAACGGTACACGCTATGGGACCGGTGGCTGACCATGACCGTACGTTCACCCTTTATCAGAAGAACGTAGACGAAACCGATGCTGCCCAGGCTGGTGTGCATTATGTAGGTTTTGATACTGACGTGATGAAGCAGGCTATGGTGATACCGGCAGGAAAGAGTGAGGTGAAGCTACCGATAGTATTGCTCAAGGACAACAGCCTTGCCACACAGACCGTAAAGCTGAAGATAGGAGTGCGTCCCAACGAAAACTTCGGCGCAGGAGTGGTAGAGAAGGACAGTACAGTAATCTCGTTTTCGTCGCAAGCCATAAAGCCTGCCAACTGGAAGGACTGGTATTACGCCTTCGGAGCCTCTTGGGGAAGCGTCAAGATGCGTTTCATCATCGATGTGACTGGCATCACCAACTTTGACAATGTGCCTGACGATTACGACTATCTCATCTATCTTAACGGCAAGCTGAAATCGAAGCTGTATGAGTATAATTCCACTCACGACCAGCCTTTGCAGGAGGTGGACGGCACTCTGATAGAATTCGAGAATCCTTACATTTGGGAATAGTAACTTAAAAGTGTAGAATGTTATGACGAACAATATAATGACTAAGAGCTTGTTGGGTCTGGCCATGGCGTTGGGGCTGTTTGCCAGCTGCTATGACGACAAGGGCAACTATGACTATATATCCGAAGACGATGCCGCTGGCGTAGTGTTGGGAGCTTTGGAGGGGACAACTGTGCGTGCCAATGAGGTGCTTAACATAGTGCCGCAGATGAAAGGTGGCGAGGGCGACGGATTCTCCTATCTGTGGTACACGCTGTCGAGCGGTACGTATAATGTAAGGAGGGACACGCTGTCGCAAGAGCGCGAGCTGAATGTTCCGGTAAATCTGAAGGCGGGAAAGTACACATTGTATTATCAAGTCACCAACAGGTCGAATGGAGTATTCCGTTCGGTTGAGGCTCCGTTGACCGTTACTGCCACCGACATCACTTCCGGATGGTATGTGATGAAGGAGATTGAGGGCGGCACCGACTTCGACTACTACTCGCTTGACGGAAATAAGGCGGTCAGTTCGTTTATCACCACCTCGCTCGGAATGGAGCCGTTAAAGGGCTCGCCCGTAGGAATGGCGTTTCTCGATGGTTCGTACAATCATGAGGAAGAGGGTGCCGACGGCAAGACAACGAAGGAAACCGGTCTGTCGGCATTTCACATCCTGACCACACATGACTTCGTAACGTTGAACGGCAGCGACTTCTCGTTGCTGAAAAACCTGCATCAGGAGTTCTACGAAGCGCCTTCATCGTTCAATTTCAGCCATCTGTTCATCGATTCGTCTTTGCGCGCCCAAGGCTTAAATACTGACTATTGCTTCCTCATAAACAACGGCAAAGTCCATACGATGGGTTCCGAGATAGGCAAGTGGGGATATCAGGGAGCCGGCGATTATGAGTTGTACCCGACGTTGGTGGGCTGCTTTGTATCTGAGTTTGCTTATGATATGAAGAACCAGATGATTGTGACATGCAGCACGGACGGCACCGTGGAGAATGCGAACACGCTGTCTGGCGGCGCCTTTACTGACTTTAAGGACAAGGATATGAAGGTTTCTGCGCTTGTGCCGCATGTCGGAGGCTTCTCTGCCGAGTTCTATATTGTAGCCAAGAGCGGTGAGGACGGCAGGTACTACGTGGCTGATGTCACTACCTTCCCACCTTATATTTGTGAAGCAACGTATTACGAATACGCCTCCGACAGTCCGCTCAACCAGGCAAAGATTCTCGCTTCGCCCCAGACAGCTTCTGTCATTTACTTTGCTATAGACAACAAGCTGTATATGCACAAGGTGACGACGGGCGAGGACAGCGTTGTGAAGACATTCGCGCAGGGCGAGACCATCTCGTTCATACAGAACATAACGGGCACGGACAAGGCTGGCGAAAGCTTCAACGATATAGTTGTCATCACCAACACCTCTGCCGGATACAATGTCTATCAGATGCCTATGGTTGGCTCGGCAGGCGAATTGCAGACCGATGTAGCGCCAGCTTATCAGGGTGAAGGCAAGGCTTCTTACCTGATGTTCCGACAGGAATAATCCTTTATATAACAGCAATCGTCAAAGACGGCTTGCAGATTGTGTCTCAAGTATTTACACAGTCGTGCAAGCCGTCTTTTTGTGTTGCTGAAAAAATGTAGTCCTTTTGCACTCCAAAAGGACTCGTTTTGCCATGTAAAAGGACTCCTTTTGCAAGCTAAAAGGACTACATTTGAGGTCCAAAAGGACTCCTTTTGAAAATCACCATGATTTTCAGTCCAAAACAAACCTTACTTCCTTGAGCGTATATTCGCGTCTGGTGCCGTCAGAAAGAGCCAGATGCAGGCGTCCGTCAACCGAAACGTGGTCGATGCGGGCACTGAACTGTTCGCCCGTTGAGGTGTCTTCGTAGAGGTGTAGTCCCTCGCGGCGATACAATGCGGCATGGTATTGGCTGACGATGTGGTCGGAGTGTCCGCTTACGGCAAGCGAGTAGTAGTGGTCGAAGTGCTGCACTATCTCGTCGAGCAGCTGTTCTGTAGGAGTCTCTACACCTATTATATTATATAGCGACACTGGATTGGGCGCGTCGCTGTGAAACTCCCGTTGGTTGACGTTGATTCCGGTGCCGTATATGCAGCGTGCCAGAGTGCGCCCCTTCACCGATGTCTCGATGAGCGTGCCGCTGATTTTGCGGTCGTGCCAGTAGATGTCGTTGGGCCATTTCAGACTGATGCCGTCGGTGTAATTGTCGAGGGCAGCCTTGACAGCGAGCGCTCCAGCCATCGACAGAACGAACTGTCGGGTAATGTCGATGCTTGTCGGGCATACCAGAATGGAGAACAGCAGGTTCTTTCCAGCCTCGCTCTCCCATTTGTTGCTGCCCTGTCCGCGTCCGGCAGTCTGCCAGTCGGCGTAGACTACGGTCATACTGTCGTCCTGAGGCGACGGAAGTGCGCGCAGATAGTCGTTGGTTGAGGCTGTCTGATGTAGATGAATTATTTTGTGTTGCATAATTTACGTTTTCGTATAAAATCAATTAATTTTGCATCTGCAATCAATCCAAACATACTATTATGGACGAAAAACAGAAGCAACAGGCTGCCGACGAGCAGTTCATGCGCCGTGCCCTCGACGAGGCTATGGCGGCTCGCGATGCCGGCGAGATACCCGTTGGAGCGGTAGTGGTGGCTGATGGCCGCATCATAGCGCGTGCCCACAACCTCACCGAGACCCTTGGCGACGTCACGGCGCATGCCGAGATGCAGGCGATAACGTCGGCTGCCAACCAGTTGGGAGGCAAATACCTCACCGACTGCACCCTATACGTCACCCTCGAACCCTGCATCATGTGCGCAGGAGCGATAGGGTGGTCGCAGATAAGGCGTGTGGTTTATGGCGCAACCGACGACAAGCGAGGCTACTCGCAGTTCGCTCCCAAGGCTTTTCACCCCAAATGCACCGTCACTACGGGCGTTCTGGAAGACGAATGCAGAGAGTTGATGACGCAGTTCTTCAAGAGCAGAAGATAATAATAGGAGGCTATGGAGTCCTCGCCATAGCCTGAGTAAGCAACAATGCATATTATTGTTGTCAACAACGTTTATTATTATTGTTGTTGTAAAATGCCGGCTAATTGCTCAGGAGGGCGTGTCAAAAGTCACAGCAGTACGCCCCGAAGGGGCAGAAGCTCATAGCCCAGGGCAACACCCTGGGTAAAAGTACACCCAAGGCGCTGCCTTGGGCTATGTGCTTTTGGGGCTTTCAGCCCGTTTTGTTTGACTTTTGACACACCCTCCTCCTACAGTTTGCAATCTCAACTGTATTATTATTTCACTGCCTCCACAGTATACCCCTGTGCCTTCAGCAATTCTATCACGCCGCGTTTGCCCGGCAAATGACCCGCACCAACAACAAACAGCGTAGGCTTTTCGCTCATAATGGCAGGCATACGCTTAGCCCAGTCGGCGTTGCGGCGGTATATCAGCTGCTCCATTTCGTCGGGAGTGGCATCGCAGGCGGCATCAAACTTCTCGTTCATGATGTCGAGCAGCGTCTTGATGTCCTGCTTGTAGTAAGCCTCCGCCATACGTTCGGTAGTCGAAGCGTAGTAGTCGGTGTGGTTGAGGAAGCAGTCGAGCTGGGCAATCTGGCGCTTCAGCGGAGCGCCGAACATAATGCTCATCTGCAATTCCATCGTCTCAAGTCCGCCTACAGGCTCGTTGTTGTTCTTGGCTTGAAGCTGGAAGTACTGGTCGATAGTGTTGGTGGGGTCGAATTCGCCCATGTGTGCAGCCATATACTGCAACACCTGCAACTGCGAAACAAGTGCTGCAGGCGACAGACGTCCCATCTGAGCACCCACTTGCGGATTGTCCAGGCCCACGCCCATATACTGCTTGAGCAGCGCGTTGAGCTTCTTGTACTGCGTAGGGTTGAGTACTGTCTTCAGCGTCTTGCCCTCTGGCAGCATCATGTGGGCCTGCATGGCACGCAGCGAGTCAGGATTGGTCATGTCGTCCCATTTCAGTTCGCCGTACACCTGGTCGGTGTTGTCGAGCGCAGTACGTATGCCCGCCACCCTGTCTACAAACGGCGTGTTGGCAATGTGGAAAGTTCCGAACACATACGACGGCTTCTTGAGGTCCTTGCCCGAAATGCTGTACAGCAGTTGGGCATTGGCGGTGAGGGCGCAGACAAGCGCCAACAGAACGATAGAAAACACTTTTTTCATATTATTTATTGTTAAATGATAAGTTACTTGTTGCAATAAATGTGTGAATTTAGCCTTTTTATTTGATATTTTGCGTACATTTGCAAATCTAAGAGTCTTATTTTGGGTATACACCCGGTTTTATTAACGCAAATAACAGAGAAATATTTTTAAAAACAATCTATAAAAAAATGAACAATCTCAATCAAATCATCAGCCACTTCAGCATCACTGGCACCGTGGCAGACGTGAAGCCATTAGGCAACGGACTCATCAACGACACCTACAAAATCACAACAGCCGAGGCCGACGCACCCGACTATGTGCTCCAGCGTATCAACGACTCGATATTCACCGATGTCGACTTGCTGCAGCACAACATCGAGGAGGTTACCACACATATCCGTGAGCTGCTCGTAAAGGAGGGCGCTGACGATATAGACCGTCGCGTTCTCACATTCATCAAGGCCGACAACGGCAAGACATACATCAAGGATGAGGAGGGAAAGTACTGGCGCATCTCGATGTTTATTCCCGATGCAGTGACCGTAGACGCTGTCAATCCCGAGTCGTCATACCACGCCGGCAAGGCATTCGGAAAGTTTGAGTCGCAGGTAGCCGACATTACCGACCGTCTGGGCGAGACCATTCCCGACTTCCACAACATGGAACTGCGTCGCGACCAGCTGCGTCAGGCTGTCAAGGACGACCGTGCCGGACGTGCAGCAGGCGTCAAGGACTTCATCGACGAAATCGAGAAGTACATGGACGAGATGTGTCTTGGCGAGCGACTCTTCCGCGAGGGCAAGCTCCAGAAGCACGTATGCCACTGCGACACTAAGGTAAACAACATGATGTTCGACAAGCAGGGCCGCGTACTCTGCGTCATCGACCTCGACACAGTGATGCCTTCGTTGTTCGTGAGCGACTACGGCGACTTCCTGCGCACAGCAGCCAACACCATCGCCGAGGACTCTCCCGAGTTCGACAAGATCGACTTCCGCATGGACATCTTCGAGGCTTTCACACGTGGATACGTTGAGTCGGCTTCAAGCTTCCTCACTCCGCTCGAAATCTCATTGCTGCCCTACGCCGCCGAACTGTTCCCGTACATGCAGGCAGTACGCTTCCTTTGGGACTATCTCAACGGCGACCACTACTGGAAGTGCTCTTATCCAGAGCACAACCTCACACGTGCCCGCAACCAGTGGCACCTCTTCCTAAAGGCTCGTGAGCACGAGGCAGAGATGAAGAAGTTCATCGAGAAGTTGTAGTTGGGTTGTGATGGTGAGATGTTGTTATGTTGTAGTTTGAATAATCAAATCACACCACAACAACATTTCAACACTACACCCCCTTAACATACCAACGGCAATGTTGGCAATGTTGGGCGGAAAACCGCTTGCCATTGTCAATGTTGCCGTTTTTTAATATTCAAATCACACCGCAACAACATTTCAACACTACACCATCACCTACACTGCAAATGCCCAATATCAACAAAACAGCCTAATAATCTAATTTTTAGTTATTTTAATATGGTATATCAGCGGTTTTTGCTAACTTTGCAAATTAATCAAAGAAAATAGTAAAAGTATATGGCTGGAACAAAAAAAATCAAGACTGCGCTTATCTCAGTTTTTCATAAGGACGGTCTCGACGAGCTGTTGAAGAAGCTCAACGAGGAAGGCGTTAAATTCCTTTCTACAGGTGGTACACAGGCTTTCATCGAGTCGCTTGGCTACGAGTGCCAGGCCGTTGAGAGCGTTACATCTTATCCTTCAATACTCGGCGGACGTGTCAAGACACTGCATCCGCGCATCTTCGGCGGCATCCTTGCCCGTCGCGACAATGAGGGTGACCGTCAGCAGATGGCTGAATATGCAATTCCTGAGATCGATCTCGTGATTGTAGACCTCTATCCTTTCGAGCAGACTGTAGCAAGCGGCGCAAGCGAAGCCGACATCATCGAGAAGATAGATATAGGTGGTATCTCGCTCATCCGTGCCGGAGCCAAGAACTTCAACGACGTTGTTATCGTTCCGAGCAAGGCAGAGTATGGCATGCTCCTTGACATTATCAACAAGAAGGGCGCAGAAACCGACCTCGCAGAGCGTAAGGTATTTGCCGAGCACGCATTCGGCGTAAGCAGCCACTACGATACAGCAATCCACGAGTGGTTTGCAAAATAAATTTTGAATTTTGAATTTTGAGTTTTGAATTGTCGGCTCCGCCGATGTTGGATTAATTGATTGTAGAGTTGATAGGACAATTCCTTAATCCACAACAGTTAATCAGCGCAGGCGACAATTCAAAATTCAAAATTCAAAACTCAAAACTCCTAATCGCCGCAGGCGACAATTCAAAAATCAAAACTCAAAACTCAAAATTTATAAATGGGATTTTTTTCATTCGTACAAGAAATAGCAATGGACCTCGGCACAGCCAATACCATCATCATCAGCGACGACAAAATCGTTGTTGACGAGCCTTCGGTAGTGGCGCTCGACCGCCGCACCGACAAGATGATAGCTGTTGGCTCAAAGGCCAAGATGATGTATGAGAAGACTCACGACAATATCCGCACCATACGTCCGCTGCGCGACGGCGTTATAGCCGACTTCACCGCATGCGAGCAGATGATGCGTGGACTCATCAAGATGGTTCATACTGGCAGCCGACTCTTCTCGCCGTCACTGCGCATGGTTATCGGTGTGCCTTCGGGTTCTACCGAGGTTGAACTGCGTGCAGTACGCGACAGTGCCGAGCATGCCAACGGTCGCGACGTATATCTGATATTCGAGCCAATGGCAGCAGCCATCGGTATCGGCATCGACGTAGAAGCACCGGAGGGCAACATGATTGTAGATATAGGTGGAGGTTCTACCGAAATCGCAGTCATTTCACTCGGAGGTATCGTGTCGAACAACTCTATCCGCACCGCAGGCGATGACCTTACAGCCGACATCCAGGAGTATATGTCGCGCCAGCACAACGTGAAAGTTTCGGAGCGTATGGCCGAACGTATCAAGATACATGTAGGTTCTGCACTCACAGAATTGGGCGATGAGGCTCCCGAAGACTTCATCGTACACGGACCTAACCGCATCACAGCACTGCCAATGGAGGTTCCGGTATGCTATCAGGAGATAGCACACTGCATCGACAAGACCGTTGCAAAGATCGAGAACGCCGTACTCTCGGCACTCGAAAGCACTCCGCCTGAGCTCTATGCCGACATCGTCAAGAACGGTATCTACCTCAGTGGTGGCGGTGCTCTGCTTCGCGGACTCGACAAACGACTCACCGAGAAGATCAATATTCCGTTCCACATCGCCGAGGATCCGCTCCACAGCGTGGCAAAGGGAGCCGGTGTAGCTCTGAAGAACATCGAACGCTTCTCATTCCTGATGAGATAAAACAGACAAAAGTAAAAAAGTAGAAAAGTAAGAAAGTAAAAAGTGTAGGGCAATTCCTTGCAAATCGGCTTGCTATATATAATAGGTGCCGACGTTACCTTTTTACTTTTTTACTTTTTTACTCTTTTACTTTTTTACTTTTACAACAAAATGCGCAACCTATTAGAATTCCTTTCACGCCACAACCACTGGTTTGTCTTCGTGCTGCTTGAGGTGTTGAGCCTCACGCTGCTGTTTCATTACAACAGCTATCAGGGCAGCGTATGGTTCACATCGGCCAACGCCGTCAGCGGCAAGGTGTACGAGTGGAGCTCGGCTGTGACCCAATATTTCTCGCTCACCGACGTCAACCGTCAGCTCACCGAGCGCAATGTGTATCTCGAACGCGAGGTGGAAATGCTTGCCGAACAGATACGCAAGACGCAGAAGGACACTACCGCTGTGGAGCGTATGCAGCAGAGCGTGATGCGACAGTATAGCACCATACCTGCCAAGGTGGTGAGCTCGTCGCTCGACAAGGCCAACAACCTCATCACAATCGATAAGGGCAGTGCTGACGGTGTGCGCAAAGACATGGGCGTAGTGTGCGGAACGGGTGTCGTAGGCATCGTATATCTCACGTCCGAACACTACTCTGTCATAATACCTGTACTCAACGCGCAGTCGAACATAAGCTGTTCGATACGCGGACGTGGCTATTTCGGCTATCTGCACTGGAACGGCGGTTCGCCCGAATATGCCTATATCGACGACATTCCACGCCATGCCCACTTCAAGTTGGGCGACTATGTGGTGACATCGGGCTACTCGTCGGTGTTCCCATCGGGTGTTATCGTAGGACGAATCAAGCACGTTTACAACTCACCCGACGGTATGGCATACCGTCTTAAGGTGACATTGACCACTGACTTCACTCGTTTGCGCGACGTGTGCGTAATCAACGACACCGAGATGGAGAAGAAGATGGAGATACTTCAGGCGGCCCAGGACTCGCTCAAGGCCCGCCAATAAACATAACGTAATCACCCTCATACAGAAAATGAATCTTAACACAGTAAGAAATTTCATATTCTTCGTCATACTGCTTGTCGTACAGGCACTGGTGCTCAACAACATCCACCTGTTCGGCTATGCCACCCCACTGCTGTATGTGTACTTTCCGCTTACGCTCAGACGCGGCACTCCGCGCTGGGCAGTGCTCCTATGGTGCTTTGCCATGGGCTTGGCGGTCGACATATTCTCGTCGACTCCCGGCGTAGCTTCGGCTTCGATGACCCTCGTCGGACTCATACAGCCTTATGTACTCACATTGTTTGCACCGCGCGACAGTGCCGACGACCTGCGTCCGTCACCAATTACGCTCGGTGTATCTAAATATGTCAATTACATAATCATTATCGTTTTGTTGTACACGCTCACGTTCTTCAGTCTTGAAGCGTTCAATCTGTACAACTGGACACAATGGGCTTTGTGCACAGCGAGCAGCGCCGTGCTGACGATAGTGCTTATATTGGTAATTGAAAACATACGTCGTAAAAGATGAGCAGGTACACTCTCGAAAACCGTCGCTTTGTAATTGGAGGTGTAGCCGTGGCAATTGTCACGGTGTACATTATCCGTCTGTTTACTCTCCAATTAATGAGCGACGACTATAAGAAGAACGCTGACTCCAACGCGTTCCTTAAAAAGGTTGAGTTTCCGTCGCGTGGAGCAATATATGATCGCAACGGTCAGCTGCTGGTGTACAACCAGCCCGCATACGACATTATGGTTGTAATGAACGAAGCCAAAGGACGTATCGACACAACCGAGTTCTGCAATGCGCTTGGCATTACCAAGGAATTCTTCATAAAGCGCATGGACGACATCAAGAACTATGCGAAAAACCCAGGTTACTCGCGCTTTACGCAGCAGCTCTTCATGAGTCAGCTCAGCAACGAGGAGTTCAGCAACTTTCAGGAGAAGATGTTCAGGTTTCCTGGATTCTATGTCCAGCACCGCAGCATACGCCAGTATCAGACATCGTGTGGTGCGCACATCCTCGGCGATGTAGCCGAAGTGTCGCCTGCCGACATTGAGGAGGACGACTATTATCAGCCCGGCGACTACATAGGCAAGCTCGGTGTGGAGAAATACTATGAGAAGGAGCTGCGCGGAGAGAAGGGTGTACAGATATTGTTGCGCGACGCCCGCGGACGAATACAAGGCAAATACATGGACGGAGCCTACGACCGACAGCCCGTGGCAGGCAAGGACCTCACGCTCTCGATCGACCTTAAGTTGCAGGCTTTGGGCGAACGGCTGATGGAAGGAAAGATAGGCAGCATCGTAGCCATCGACCCGCAGACAGGCGAAGTGCTCGCTATGGTGTCGGCACCGAGCTACGACCCGCGTATCATGGTGGGACGCTCGCGCTCCAAGAACCACCGACTGCTGTCGCGCGACGCATGGAAACCGCTGCTCAACCGCTCGATTATGGGTATGTATCCGCCGGGTTCTACATTCAAGACATCCCAGGCGCTGACGTATATGACCGAAGGCATTGTTACACCTGGAACTGCTTTTCCTTGCCATCGTGGCTTTTATTGTCGCGGACTGCATGTGGGCTGTCACTCGCATGCGGCACCTATATCCCTTGTCGATGCCATTTCAACATCGTGCAACGCCTACTTCTGCTGGGGACTCTACTACATGATGGGCAACCGGTCGAAGTATAAGAATCCTTTTGAGGCAATGAACGTATGGCGCGACTATATGGTGAGCATGGGATTCGGCTACAAGCTGGGCATCGACCTGCCGGGCGAGAAGCGTGGAATGATACCTAACGCCGAATATTACGACCGCAACTACCGCGGATCGTGGAACGGACTCACCATCGTGTCAATCTCTATAGGACAGGGAGAGGTGACGCTCACTCCGTTACAGATAGCCAATCTCGGCGCAACCATAGCCAACCGCGGCTACTACTATACGCCTCACGTAGTGCGTAAGGTGCAGAACATGCCGCTCGACACGGCATATACCCATCGCCACTTCACCAAAGCCAACCACCGCTCGTACGATTATGTGGTGGCAGGCATGCGCTCGTCGGCAATGAAGGGAACGTGCAGGGCCTTGTCGCGACTGCCGTTTGAAGCGTGTGGCAAGACCGGTACGGCACAGAACCACGGCCGCGACCACTCCGTATTCATGGGCTTCGCTCCGATGAACAATCCAAAGATAGCCGTTGCAGTGTATGTGGAGAACGGCGGATGGGGTGCCGACTATGGTGTGCCTATAGGCGGACTGATGATGGAACAGTACATCAACGGCAAGCTGTCGCCGGCTGGTGAGGCGATAGCCGGGTCGATGCAGCATCGCCGCATAGGCTACGGACCACGCTTCCCCGGACAGGAACGCAAGGCTGCCGCAGCAAAGAAGGCTGCCGCAGCAAAGAAAGCCAAGGCTGCAAAGCAGTCGGAAGCCGACCAGCAACCCAAGCCGGTTGAAGCGAAAAGTGGCGAACAGCAACAGTAGCCGTGGAATGTCAAACAACTATAACAACAATAGAAATAAGTATTTATGCCAACAACCGACAAACCGCAGAACTTCTGGTCGCAGGTAGACTGGATAACAATAGCCCTGTACATCGGACTTATGGCGTTCGGATGGATTAGCATTTGCGGAGCCAGCTATACATTCGGCGAGAACGACATCTTCGCCCTGAGCACCCGTTCGGGCATGCAGGTGATATGGATAGGCACGAGTATATGTCTGGGATTTGTCATTCTGATGATGGACACGCGCTTCTTCGACACCTTCTCGTATGTCATATACGGAGGATTGCTGTTGCTGCTATTTGCCACGATATTCAATCCGCACGACATCAAGGGTTCGCACTCGTGGCTCGTCATTGGTCCGCTCCGACTGCAGCCTGCCGAATTCGGCAAGTTCGCAACGGCACTGGCGCTTGCCAAACTGATGAGTACGTACGGCTTCAACATAGGGCGATGGAAGGATTTCGCCGCCGCCTGCGCCGTCATCTTCATCCCTATGCTCTGCATCGTAGGCCAGCGCGAGACGGGTTCGGCGCTGGTCTACCTCACATTCTTCCTTGTTCTCTACCGCGAGGGCATGCCCGGCAGCATACTCTTTACGGGAGTTGCCATGGTGGTATACTTCGTTGTAGGCATAAAGTACGAGAACGAGCTGATGTTCGACACGCCCACATCGGTGGGCAGATTTGTCGTGCTCATGCTCGTGCAGATATTCACGGCGTGCCTGGTCGACGTATATACCCAGCAGCGCAGGCAGACCCGCCTGATATTGGGCTACAGTCTGGGTCTTACGATTGTGGCAATGCTCTTCTCGGTGTACGTCATACGCTTCGACGTGACGCTGGTCCAGATAGCCGTATGCGTTGCCATAGCGGTGTATCTGCTGCTCAACGGACTGCGCACACGACTGCCCCAGTACTTCCTGATATTGAGTTTTGCCGTAGGATCGGTAGTTTTCTTCTACTCAGCCGACTACGTATTGAACAATGTGATGGAGCCTCACCAGCGCGTGCGTATCAATGTGCTGCTCGGACTGGACGAAGACCTGGATGGAGCCGGCTACAATGTGCACCAGAGTGAGATAGCCATCGGTTCGGGCGGACTCAAAGGCAAGGGCTTCCTCAACGGAACACAGACCAAGCTGAAGTTTGTGCCCGAGCAAGACACCGACTTCATCTTCTGCACCGTGGGCGAAGAAGAGGGCTTTGTAGGCTCGGCAGGCGTACTGCTGATGTTCCTGGCACTGATATTGCGACTGATGAAGCTTGCCGAACGGCAACCGTTCACCTTCGGCAGGATATACGGCTATAGTGTAGCCTCGGTGTTCCTTTTCCATGTGTTCATCAATGTTGGAATGGTGCTGGGCCTCACCCCCGTTATAGGCATTCCGCTACCGTTCTTCAGTTATGGCGGATCGTCGCTATGGGGATTCACCATTCTGCTCTTCATCTTCCTGCGTATTGATGCCGGAAGAAATTTTGCACAGGGCAGAATTGGCTGATCTCGTATTTCCTTGAAAATCAATCTTATTCGTATTTAGTTGTCGTTTGGTTCTGCCAAGCGACAACTATAATTGTGCTGAAGGGCAACTTCTGCTGAGCAAAAGGACAACTTTAGCTCTCCAAAAGGACTCGTTTTGCTCTCCAAAAGGATTCGTTTTGCTGTCCAAAAGGACTCGTTTTGAAAGGCAAAAGGACTCCTTTTGAAAATCCGACGGAAATTAAGTGAAAAGTGAAAAGGGAAAAGTGAAAAATCCAATGGAATTTAAGTGAAAAGTGAAAAGGGAAAAGTGAAAAATCCGACGGGGTTGCTTTGTTCGGCAATTCGGGTGGCAATGATGTAAGTTCAGGTGTTGTGAGTGGATTGGCTAAGCAAATTGTAGGAGGCTATGGCGTCCCCGCCGTAGCCTGAGCTGTCAGACAGTACATTCTTATTGTTAGTTTTTTTTATACCACTGCTTGCTCAGGTTATGGCGAGGACGCCATAACCTCCTACAGTTAGGTCTTCGTTAAAACAGTCGTATCACTCCACGTTTCGGATGAGTCTTGATTATAAGTGTTTGTGACCCGATATTCGGGGAACAGTCTGATATTAAGTTTGTTTTTGAAGGCGGCAACAGCAAAAAATGGCATGCGCATGCCTAAATGCGCGAAAAAATATTTATCTTTGCAAATATCCAATTTTTTAAAACTGATTATATATAATGGCAGAATCGAATTTCGTAGACTATGTTAAGATATACTGCCGCTCGGGCAAGGGCGGCCGTGGCTCAATGCACCTGCGCCATGTGAAGTACAATCCCAACGGAGGGCCTGACGGAGGCGACGGCGGACACGGCGGCAGTATCTATCTGCGTGGCAACCACAACTACTGGACGCTGCTTCACCTGAAGTTTCAGCGCCACGTCTTCGCTGAACACGGCGGCAACGGCGGACGCGACAAGTGTCACGGCAAGGACGGCAAGGACATCTACATCGACGTGCCTTGCGGAACTGTGGTGTACAATGCCGAAACCGGCAAGTACGTGTGCGACGTTATGCACGACGGACAGGAAGTGCTGCTGCTCAAGGGCGGCCGTGGCGGACTGGGCAACTTCCAGTTCCGTTCGGCTACCAACCAGACTCCGCGCTATGCACAGCCCGGTGAGCCGATGGAGGAGATGACCATCATTCTCGAGCTCAAGCTCCTTGCCGACGTCGGACTCGTAGGTCTGCCCAACGCAGGCAAGTCAACACTGCTCTCTGCCGTGTCGAGCGCACGCCCAAAGATAGCCAACTATCCGTTTACAACGCTCGAACCCTCGCTCGGCATCGTCGACTATCGTGACCACAAGTCGTTCGTAATGGCTGACATACCCGGTATTATAGAGGGCGCGAGCGAGGGCAAGGGTCTCGGACTTCGATTCCTCCGACACATCGAGCGCAACTCGCTGCTGCTCTTCATGGTGCCCGGCGACACCGACGACATAAAGCGCGAGTATGAACTTCTGCTCAACGAGCTGCGCCAGTTCAATCCCGACATGCTCAGCAAGCACCGTGTGCTGGCCGTGACCAAGTGCGACCTGCTCGACGACGAACTCATGGACATGCTGCGCGATACGCTGCCCGACGACCTGCCCGTGGTGTTCATTTCGTCGGTTACGGGTCTGGGCATACAGCAGCTCAAGGACACCTTGTGGAACGAACTCAACTCGGAGAGCAACAAGCTGCAGAGTATCACAGCCGAAGACACTCTCGTACACCGCGACAAGGACATGACACGCTTCGCTGCCGAGATGCAGGCAGAGGGCGAGGACGATATTATCTACATCGACGACGAGGATATCGAGGACGTAGACGACCTCGACGACTTTGAATATGAAGAGGAGGACTATGATGACGCAAAGTAGTCAGAATCCCACCTATTATAATATAGCCGATGGCGTAACGGCCTTCTCCACAACCCGACATGGCGGAGTGGGGCAGGGTGCTTACGCCTCGTTCAATATTAACGAGTGGTGTGGCGACGATGCGCAGCACATTGCCCACAACCGACAGATACTTGCCGACGAACTGGGATTGCCATCGCAGAACATCATCATGCCACATCAGACGCACGGCATCTCTACCCGCATTATCGCAAAGGAGTTCATGACTCTGCCCGACAACATCAAGTCTATGCTGCTCGAAGGCGTCGATGCCGTGATGACCGACCTTACGGGCGTGTGCGTCGGAGTGAGTACAGCCGACTGCATTCCCGTTCTGCTCTACGACAAGGTTCATCACGCAGTGTGCGCCATACATGCCGGATGGCGTGGCACGGTCGCCCGCATAGTATTGAAGGCAATAACCGACATGCGTGCAGCATACCATACTGACCCCACACAGCTCAAGGCCATTATCGGTCCGGGCATTTCGGAGCGCAACTTTGAGGTGGGCAACGAGGTATACAATGCCTTTGCCGAAGCCATGTTTGACATGGATGCCGTGGCACATCGCGAAGTGAAGCGCAACGACGATGCTGCCGACCCTAAAGACAAGTTCCTGATGAAGTGGCACATCAATCTGCCGCTCTGCAATCAGATGCTACTGGAGCAGGCTGGCGTGCCCAAGGAGAATATACACGACACAGCCGTCTGCACCTTCGACAACACCGACGACTATTTTTCGGCACGCCGGCTCGGCATCAATTCAGGCCGTATATACAACGGCATATTCCTAAACCCTAAAGACTAATGAAATTATTGAAAATAAGAACCCTACTATTACTCGCTGCAGTGGTGATGACTACCACTGCAGCCGCACCCGTAAAACAACAGTTCACCGCTGCCGAACAACAGCAGATTAGCATTGCCACACCTGGACTTTTCAGCCGTTCGGATGCCTTCAACGTCGATTTCAGTCTGTTGAAGGCATCAGAATATTCGTTTCCGCTGCCCGTTGGCAAGGCCACTGTGCGCAAGAACAATTCTGTGCAGATAGAGACTAAGGACGGCGATGCGGTGAAGGCGATGTTTGACGGAACCGTGCGCCTGTCGCGAAAGCATAACGAACTGGGCAACGTCATAGTGATACGCCACCGCAACGGATTTGAAACCGTTTATGGCAACAATGCCGAGAACCTTGTAGATGTGGGCACCAACGTACGCGCCGGACAGACCATAGCCATCGTCGGACACAAGGACGGCAAGTTCTACTGCGACTTCTCGATTATGGTGAACGGTGCGCGTATCAATCCTTCGGCAATGATCGACGTGCACAGCCACCGCCTGCGCCGACAGACCCTGCTCTGCGAGAAGAGTGGCAACTACGTCAATGTGAGCGTGCTGGGCGACAAGACCGACATCGAAGAGTCGGCCACCGACATGGAGAAGGATGTGTTTGAGAAGTCGTCGACGTTCAAGTGGAATCTTGAGAAGATGGAGAAGGAGCGCTGGGCGTATCCTCTGCCGGGCGCCAAGGTGATAAGTCCGTACGGAGGCAGGCGTCGACACTCGGGTGTCGACCTCAAGACAAAGCCCAACGACGAGATTGTGGCTGCCTTTGATGGTGTGGTGACACGCTCGTCGAGCTATTATGGCTATGGCAACTGCATCGTCATAAAGCACGCCAACGGACTGGAGACGCTCTACAGCCATCAGTCGAAGAACTTCGTGAAGGTGGGCGATAAGGTGAAAGCCGGTCAGGTGATAGGATTGACAGGACGCACCGGACGCGCCACTACCGAACATCTGCACTTCGAGACACACTTCAAGGGCCGTCGCTTCAATCCCAACCTCATCTTCGACCATACAGCCCGAAATCTGCAGCAGTCGACCATCACGCTGACCAAGAATGGCGGCATAACGTCGAAGAAGAATTGATAAGTCCAGTCTTTCGGGTAAAACAAAAAAGAGGGGCGCTCAGTTTACGATATGATTCGTAACTGAGAGCCCCTCTTATGTTGTTTTATCGGGTTGCGATATTATTAGAGTGCGTCGATAACAGCGCAGATGTCACCGAAGATACGCGGCAGTTCGCCGAGACCGTTGATGTGGTGATGTATGCCCTCTGCCTTATACCACTCGATGAGTGGAGCTGTCTGGTTGTGGTAAACGTCAAGACGCTTCTTGATAGTCTCAGCGTTGTCGTCCGAACGACCGCTCTCCTGGCCACGCTTTACGAGACGTGTCATAAGCTCGTCCTCAGGAACGTCAAGCTCAATCATTGCTGCTACCTTGTGTCCGCGCTCTGCAAGCATCTTCTTGAGAGCCTCTGCCTGCGGGATTGTACGGGGAAATCCGTCGAAGATAACGCCCTTGTGCTCCTTGCCGAAGCTGTCGTATACGCTTGCGAGGATATTAATCATAAGCTCATCGGGGATAAGCTGGCCGTTGTCAATAAATCCCTTGGCTGTCTTGCCAAGCTCTGTTCCGTTCTTGATTTCGTTGCGGAGCACGTCACCAGTTGAGATATGGTTGAAGCCATACTTCTCGATCATAAGGTCGCTCTGGGTGCCCTTGCCTGAACCAGGGGCACCGAAAATTACGATGTTCTTCATCTTTTTAACTTAAAAATAAATATGTACTGTTTGTTCTGTTGTTACTGATTAAGCAGTCGTGTCTATTCTTCCACCACTGTGTATATGTCCTTGAGGTTGCGTCCCTGCTGGTCGTAATCAAGTCCGTAGCCCACAATGAAGTCGTTGGGAATATCGAATGCCGTGTAGCGTATGTCGAGTTCGGTCTCAAGACAGTCGGGTTTGAGCAGCAGTGTGCAGATGTGTATCGTCTCAGGCTGCTTCTCGGCGAGTTGGGCGAGAATTGCCTTCATTGTCAGTCCCGACTCGATGATGTCCTCTACGATGATGATGGTGCGGCCCTTGATGTCATCGTTGAGACCTATCAGCTGCTTCACTTTGCCGGTAGACGATGTTCCGGCATACGACGACATCTTGACAAACGATATCTCGGCAGGCACGGTTATCTCGCGCATCAGGTCGGCTGCGAACACAAACGAGCCGTTGAGCATTGCCAACAGCAGCGGGTTCTTGTCTGCCATATCGTTGTTGATACGGTCAGCCAGAGCCTTGACACGCTTCTTGATTTCCGCCTCGGGGATAGAGGTCTTGAATGTCTTGTCTTTTATCTTTACTATACTCATTGATTGTTGTCTGTAATTAGGTGCAAAGTTACTGCAATTCGGAGACAATACAAAATAAACTGAATGCTATTTCAGGTGCAAAGAGTGGCCCATACGGTCGCGCTTTGTCTTGAGATAGCGCTCGTTATACTTGTTGGGCATCACTTCGATGGGCACGTTCTCTACGATTTCGAGTCCGTAAGCCTCAAGTCCTACGCGCTTGGTCGGGTTGTTGGTGAGCAGACGCATCTTGTGTATGCCGAGGTGGCGCAGCATCTGTGCTCCGCAGCCGTAGTCGCGCTCGTCGGCCTTGAAGCCGAGGTGTACGTTGGCGTCGACTGTGTCGTAGCCCTCTTCCTGCAACTTGTATGCCTCAATCTTGTTCATCAGTCCGATGCCGCGGCCTTCCTGCTGCATGTATACTACGACGCCTTTGCCCTCCTTCTCGATCATCTGCATTGCCTTGTGCAGCTGCTGTCCGCAGTCGCAACGCATCGAACCGAGTATGTCGCCAGTTGCGCATGATGAGTGTACGCGTACGAGCACCGGTTCGTCTTCGCTCCATTCGCCCTTGACGAGAGCCATGTGTTCCAGTCCGTTGCTCTGCTGGCGGAACGGTATGAGGCGGAAGTGTCCCCACTCGGTGGGCATGTCTACCTCTTCGCCGACCTCGATGATTGATTCCTTCTTAAGTCGATAGGTGATAAGGTCCTTTATAGTGATGATGCGCAAGCCCCATTCCTCTGCCATCTTCTGCAGGTCGGGCATGCGTGCCATTGTTCCGTCGTCGTTCATGATTTCCATAAGGGCACCGGCGGGACGCAGTCCGGCAAGACGGCAGAGGTCGATTGTAGCCTCGGTGTGTCCGCAACGGCGCAGCACGCCATTGTCCTGGGCATACAGCGGATTGATATGGCCCGGACGTCCGAATGTCTGCGGTGTCGATGCAGGGTCGGCAAGCGCCTGTATTGTTGCTGCACGGTCGGCAGCCGATACGCCGGTGGTGCATCCTTTAAGCTTGTCGACGGTCACGGTGAACGGTGTGCCGAGCATACTTGTGTTGTCGCTCACCTGGTGGGGCAGGTCGAGCTCCTCACACCTCGACAGCGTGATAGGTGCGCAAAGCACGCCACGTGCGTTCTTAAGCATGAAATTCACTTTCTCCGGAGTAATCTTCTCGGCTGCGATTATGAGGTCGCCCTCATTCTCACGGTCTTCATCGTCAACGACGATTACAAATTTTCCTTCTTTGAAGTCTTTCACGGCATCCTCAATGCCGCTGAGTTTGAACTCTCCCATATTTCAGATGTTTAATGTGTATCTATTAGTTATATATTATAATGTGTGTCCATCGCGCTGGGCAATGGCTTTTATTCTTTCGGTTATTATGTCGTTTTCGGCCTTTATCGTGCGCAGGTCGCGCAGCAGACGCAGGCGGTATCGCCACATGCGCATATACAGGATGAATCCCAACGGCGCTATTATAGCCGACATTATGTTGAGCCATTTGCGCTCGAAGGGCCGTGTGTGTGCCTTGACCGATATGATAGGATATGCGCTCAGATGGTTGATGATGGTGCGGTCGCGCGAGTTGCTGAGGTCTTCTATCACATTTTTGAGCTGCTCGTATATGCCGGCAATGGCGTGGTCGGGCTCGTATCTGAAGAAGACGCGAATCCAGTTGGGCGCATGTTTCAGGTTGTGATGCTCTGAGTAGGTCGTAACTTGATTGCTTATGTCCATCAGCATATGATAGTCTGAGGCGTAGTCGGGGTCGTTGATGATAACCTCCTTGCGTGCCACGTGTCGTTTTACGCGCAAACCGAAGAATCGGCGCAAGAGGTCGATGTACACTTCGACGTTGAACACAACCGAATCGTTGGTGGCTTTATAAGTAAAGAACGCCGCCATAGGTATAAGCACGGTGGGCGCGAGGCTCAGTCCGAACCACAGAGTCCACATTCCCTTCTTCGCCATGGTCTGTCCGGTGTTGTCGAGGATATAGTAGACGATGAATACGAGCACCGATATGAGCACCGGCAGTCCCAGTCCGCCCTTGCGTATGATGGCTCCGAGCGGTCCGCCTATGAAGAAGAACACCAGACATGTAAGTGCAAGCGAAATCTTGCTGAACCATTCTATCTCGTGCTGGCGTATGATGCGGTCGCCGTCGGATGTCATCATCTGCTTGAAGTCGAGGTCGGTGGTGCGCGACCGTACTTGTTGCTGGGCATAACTGATTGCCGAACGCTGTGCATCGGACGACAGTCGGGCAAAGGCCGAGTCGACATTGTATTTCGGAGTGCTTGCAAGTGTCAGCGCACGCATTGAGTCTTTCTTCGAGACTGGTCTTATGTTGTACACCATACGCATGTCGTCGTTGTAATATACGCGTCCGATGCTGTCGTATAGGGCTTTGATAGAGTCCTTGTCGTGTGTGATTTGTGCGAAGCCTTTAGCCTTGGCGTTGTTTGAGAGACCCGATCCGTCGTTCATATTGAAGTCGCCGTCGTAGTCGAGCAGTATTCGTTTGGCTGTGAACGACTCTCGACGGTATGGTACAGCGGCGTTTCCGGCAAGCTCCTGGGCCTGCATGTTCTCAAACCATTCGCCGTTCCACAGCGTCATGAGCAGGTGTTTCTTCTCGGCAGTGGCTTGCAGCATGCCCGAATCGGCAAGTATTATGGCCTGGTCCTCGTACGATCCCGTCATACGATAAATCATGATGCCATACAGTTTGCCCGTATTCAGGTCTTTCTTCTGTACGTAAATGTTTGAGTTGGGAATGCCGTCATAGAATATTCCTTCAGGAATTTCGAGCTCAGGACTCTTCTGTTTCATCGACAGCAACATCATCATCAGATGCTTGTTGGCGTTAGGTCCGATGGTGTTCTGGAAGTATAGTGATGTGAAACAGATGAGCACGCTTATGGCAATGAGCGAGCGGAAAGCCTGCATCAGCGAGATGCCGGCAGCCTTTATTGCTGTCAGCTCCGAGCTTTCGCCCAAATTTCCGAATGTGATAAGCGATGATAGGAGTATTGCCAGTGGAAGGGCCTGCGGAACGAACATCAGACCCATGTACCAGAAAAATTCGGCAAGCACGTCCATCGACAAGCCCTTACCTACGAGCGTGTCGATATAGCGCCACAGAAACTGCATCATCAGCACAAACTGGCAGATGAAGAAGGTTCCGATGAACAGAAGACCGAATTGCTTTGCTATGAATATGTCTAATTTCTTTATTCGAAACATTATATATATATAGGTATACCGAATTGCAAAATTAGCATAAATATTTCATAAACTATTACTTTTTATGTTTTTTTGCAGACGTGCTGCTGCAAAATACCTATACGTTGTGTGCCGTCGTATTACACCCCGCTTGTGCGGCGCAATCTTTCGAAGTTGTGGCTCCATGTGTCCTGCAGCCATTCGAGATCGTCGTTTGACACAAAATCGGTGATGTGCAGCGTGTATTGACCCGACAGTGTGCTGCGTTCCATACGAATCTCTACAAACGATTCGTCGTCTTCGTCGTCCCATTGCCATCGCACTCGCTCGTACCGCTCGTTGAATGTCAGTGTGGCTTGGCGGGTCTCGTGGTGTCGCCAGTCGTCGCCCCAGGCAAACTCAATGTGCTTGCCGTTCATTTTCACGTCGTCGGCAATCCAGCGGTTTAGTCCTTCGGCTGTGCCGATAAGTTGCCACACGATATTGCGTGATGTAGAATTGAGCGTGTGCTCAATCTCGATTCTTTTCTTGTCCATGCTATTGTTTAAAGTTACACATTTGCAGCTTCGATGCCGCATGGTTAGGTCTTAGTGTAATGGTTGATGCTTTAATATTGTTATACCTTTGCAAAGATAGTGCAAATTTCATACATATCGGTATGAAAATGTATACTTTTTCATGTTTTTCGACAAAAAAGATAAAAAAAGAGCCGAAAAATTTTGGATATAAACAAAAATGTATTACCTTTGCACCCGCAATCAAGACGATGGCGGGATAGCTCAGCTGGTTAGAGCGCATGATTCATAATCATGAGGTCCCCAGTTCAATCCTGGGTCCCGCTACTCTTCCAAGGCTCATAACACAATGTGTTGTGAGCTTTTTTTATGTTATTATAATATATCGGATGCTTTTAGGGATCAAATAATATTGTTGTGTTTTTAACAATCTGCATTTCTTATACAAACAACTGTTTTACCCTATAAAGAT
>NZ_JADYUF010000034.1 GCF_021531655.1 Leyella stercorea
CAAATGTAATATGCACCTATCGGAAATCTGGCATAGCAAGAAAAACGACAGTCGCTTATCCCGAACTCAGGTTTTTACCTGTTTTAGGTCATTGGTAGATGGTGCTAAAGTCAAGAACACACCTCTGTTATTTTGAAAGTCAGTTCCTAAGAATCGCAGGTATCCAAGATGGTCTCCTTGTTTGTCGTAAAACTTTCTGAACCAGTCTATGATTAGTTCGCCTCCCTTACAAGAATAGATGTTCTTGCAGCCAATCGGATTGCCTTTGCTGTCGTAAACATCAGCAATGCAAGATACGAACTCTTCTTTCTCTGCCAGGTGAAATATTTGGAAACCATATGGGAAATGCCCTGTTACATTATCGAATGTGTTTGAAGGAACGATAAACATCCTACTGAGCTTTGCTTGGTATTTAGCTCGAAATCCAGAAAAGTTTGGACCTTGTAGTGCTTTCAGTTTAGAGAACAAGGCAAGTGTGCAATCAGGAATATCATTTGCTATTCTTGCAAAGAATTGTGCGAATATCTCATTGCCTGCTCTTCCAAGTTCTTTCTTGTACTTGTCTTTTGTAGAGGTGTAGGCTAATCCCTTTCGGTTGCTACCCGTTCCTGTAACTGTTCTTGCATTGCTGGCTTCTGCACAAGGTGGATTGATATAAATAATAAGTTTCTTGCGTCTTTCTTCATTTGTTATGATGTCTTTTAGACCAGAAGGTAATTTGTCGAAAGAGTCATTGAGAAAGTCAAATTGAAATACATGACTATCCAAAAGGTTGGCAGTACCGACCTTTTCCATATTAGCAATTCTGTCGTGTATAACATCAACGTCTGCTTGGTCTAATGTGCTTGCCCAAATTTGATATTTGTTAGTAAGGCCAGCAAGAAGGTTCCCTGTGCCAGCACAACAATCCCAAATGTAATATTCATCTTGCCAGTCTTCTCCCAAATCTTTAGCGATGTATTCTTGTGAGAGTTCTACCCAGCATTGAGGTGTGAAGAATGAACCTTTGCGCTCTCTGATGTCTTGCGGAACAAGTAAGTCTCTACGATTAGCAATATATTCCCAGTATTCTTTACGTGGAGGGCGGACGTAGAGATTCCAAAATTGGTTGTGTGCAATTTGGTTGTCGTTGAACTGTGCTTTCTTAGAATCGAAAAGCCCTGCGGAGTCTATCTTACGGTCAAGTTCATAATGATTCTTCTTCAGCAATACATATAGCCTATCTCTAAGGGTTGTGTTTTCCTTAGAGAAGATGTCTGCAAGAAAGAAATCTGCGTCAATAATACCATTTTGTTTAGCTTTTTCCCAATCAAGTGTGATAGACGGTTTGACCTTTTCCACCCATTTTCTGTAGATATAAGTGAAATTATTCTTTGTTATATTGATACCGTTAGTACGCTGCTTCCCCAACTTGAAATTAGAGCGAATGAACTTTCTTAGCTCCTTTTCATCTTTATGTAGGTAGAAGAGCCTAATCTCCTTTTTGAGTTTCTCTTTCAGCAAGTCGGAGAGCATGTGAAACTCTTTGGTGCTATGGTTGGAGGGAGTGACATTCCAGTTGAAGTCATTCTGATAGAATACACTTACAATGTGGTGATATTCGATAAAGGCAATCTTTTCTTCATCGAAGGCTCCAAGATAGCGAGGTGGCAAGTACGATTCGTGTGTATGGGCTTTACCTATGGTAATGATGAGTTGCACGAAAGATGCATAGATATCTTCCGTGTTTCCTGCTTTAGCTTCTGCCCATAAGAAATATTCTTGGTCGGATAGCTCGTCCTCACTTGATCTTTTTGTTGTTACAGCAAAGTCTATGTCGCCCAATATTGGTGTTGCATCATAATCTTGGAAGAATTCTTGGCGAATTTTATTCTTTACTTCCTCTTCACGTATTTTATTTGTTGCCATAATTATTTGTCATTAAGTTATTCAAATAGTTTTCTTAGATCCATGTTCAAGAAAACTTCTGGTGAGACACCTTTCTCGCCTACGATAAATATTGCCGACGGATGGAATAGATTGCGGAAACGCTCTAAGCCCGTGGTATAAGCCTCTCCATTACTTTTTACTTCTATAGCTATGAATTTCTTATTCTTCTTGAGGATGAAGTCAACCTCGTCGTTGCCTTCTCGCCAGTAAAAGACTTCAAAACGATGGGTAAAAGCTTCGCTTAATATGTAGGCTCCTATGGCTGATTCAAAGAATTGTCCCCATTGCTTACTATCAGAAACGGCTTCTTGAAAAGTTAAACCTAATTGAGAACTCAATAAGGCATTGTTGTACACTTGGTATTTAGGAATACTGGCACGTTTGCGGGCTACATCTATAGAGAATTTCTGTAGTCCTGTGACAAGTCCGCTATCGCTCAAAAGATTTAGATAGCCTGCCAATGTAACTGTGTTGCCAGCATCTTGCAATATTCCCAGCATTTTTGTTAGTGAGAGTATCTTACCCGAATAAGCTACGCTCAATTCGAAAGTTTGACGAAGCAGAGCAGGCTTTCCTATTGGAGAATCCATCAAGATGTCTTTGTTTATAGTAGCATCAATAATGGCTCCGCTAACATAGTTCTTCCAACGTTCTTCGTCACCAATAAGCATGGCAGCTCCTGGGTAGCCTCCAAAATAGATGTATTGTTCAATAGTCATTCCAAAGGCTTCTTTCATTTCCGGATAACTCCAATGGCTCATTCTGATTTCCTCATATCGTCCCATGAGAGATTCTGCCAATCCTTTTTCTAATAACACCCTTGATGAGCCTAATAATGCCACTTTGATGTTGATGTGATTTAGACTATCAGCGTCCCATTCTTTCTTTACATATTCACTCCAGTTTTTAAGTTTTTGTATCTCGTCAATAACCAAGATCATTTCTTCAAGTCCTTGTGTGCGCATTTGAATACGCGCATTATTCCAGCAATCGCTAATCCAAGTGGCAGATGTTGAAGGTATGGTGTCGGCAGAATAGAAAAGAAACGGTTTACTTAAATCATCCAATACTTGCTTGATAACGGTAGATTTTCCAATCTGTCGTGGTCCCATGATTACTTGAATGAACATTCTTTGTTCACCTAATCTCTTGATGATGGTATCATATATCTTTCTTTTGTACATGGTCTGTTGCTTATAGATGATAATGTGATATGTATAGTCTTATTATATTTAATTGGGGCTTTTCAAGTTGTTTTACTCAGCATAATGAATAATTTTACTCAGTCGACTGAGTAATTTTACTCAACGGACTGAGTAAAATTCCATCTTTCGATGGCAAATATAGAACTTTTAGCTGAAATAACCGCATCTGGCATGTATATTTTTGATTATTTTACAAAAGTATTCTTTGGAATTACTCATTAAAACCCAAACAAAATCCACTCTCCTAAAAATAAAAATCCAAGCAAACCCTAATGACCGATTCGGATTAAAAGATATAAAGAAAAGAGGCGCTCGTTTTTAACTTCTACTGCTTTAGAAGGTCATTATATTGTGACTATGTCGAAAAAATAGATAATAATAAAGGTTCATCCGGAATATGGAGTGGTTTACATCCAGTAAAAAAAATCGTATCATACCTCCCTTCCACCTTTCCAGTTGATATATGACAATCGTATCATGCAAGTATTCCTTTTTTAGATGCAATCACTACTGTCCCGTTAAAGTGGACAAATCGCTCTTTGAATTAATTGAAATACAGTCTTTTGCATGAGATGTTTATTGTGAAAAAAGGATGCAAATATAAGACATGTAGTAAAAAAGTATTACAAAATAAAAATCGATTATAGAGATTCAAGAAGCCGTTTTTATATGTTTTAGCGGTGTCCGACACCATGTTTTTATTCAATTAGAGCTTCTTTGCACTCCAAAGGGACAACTTTTGGAGGGCAAAGAAGCTCCATTTGCAATGCAACGGAGGCCAAAATGCAATGCAAAAGTAGTCCTTTTGCAATGAAAAGGATTACTTTTGTATTGTGTAAAATTGCACATTTCCGTCGTTAACGCTGTAAGTTGTTGTGTGTAAATAATATATATATTGCACGCTCAAAACTCACGAATTTCGAGCCAAAGATTTCGTTGTGCGTTCAGCTCGCAGTTTTGAGCGGTTAGAAATGCAAATATTGTAACAGGGGCGGTTGCAATTTCATTATTCTTTATACCATTCGAAGAGCTTCTGCACTCCTTCTTCTATTTCCACTTTGTGTGTCCATCCGAGCGAATGCAGTTTGCTTACGTCGATGAGTTTTCGCATGGTGCCGTCGGGCTTGCTGGTGTCAAACTCAATCGTCCCTTCGAAGCCTACGGCTTTGGCTACGAGATGTGAGAGCTGGCGTATGGTAAGTTCCTTGCCCGTACCAACATTGATGTGGCAGTTATATAAGAGCCATCCTGACCGGTAATGCCCGTGATGAGGGCAATGTTCTGTTTGCTCATAAACCAATAATCTTTTATGTTATGTGTTCTTCATACTGCGTATTTTGAGAGCAAAACCCCGAAAAAGTTGCGATTTCCCGTGGAAATCTATCAAAAATCAATAGATATCCACGACTTATCGATATATTTTTCTATCTTTGCATAAGATAGGCAGCACATCGCAAAATTATGGACAAACTGACCAAGGAGCAACGCCATCGTTGTATGGCATCGATACGCGGGAAGGGTACCAAGCCGGAGATTCTGGTGAGGAAGTACCTGTTCTGCCGAGGGTTTCGCTATCGGCTGAACCACCCTCGTCTGCCTGGTCATCCGGATATTGTGCTGCGTAAGTATCGTTCAGTAATCTTTGTAAACGGTTGTTTTTGGCATGGGCACCAGGACTGCAAGTATTATGTGTTGCCAAAGACTAACACAGATTTTTGGAAAGCAAAGATAGAGCGCAATAAGGCTCGTGACTTGGCAGAACAGCAAAGACTTGCTTCAATGGGATGGCATTGCATCACGGTGTGGGAATGTCAGTTGAAGCCGGCTGTAAGAGCAAAGACCTTGGAAGGTTTGGCGTTCACTCTCAACCGTATATATCTTAAAGACCATAGCGTACGACGCTATGAAATACCAGAGGAAGAAAGATCAATGGCAGCAGAACCCAATGTGGAATGAAAAACTATTTCTTTGGATTTTAGCAAAAATACGAGGATTATATGTTTGGATTTTTGATAAAAACTAAAGATTATATGTTTGGATTTTAGCATTTAGGCGGTTAATGTCCCATATTTTTCTTATCTTTGCGCAACCTAAGTAATTTCAACTATCAACATATGGCAACAGTAGACGACAAGAAGATTATCTTTTCAATGGTGGGAGTATCGAAGATTATCCCGCAAAACCGCAAACAGATTTTGAAGGACATCTATTTGTCCTTCTTCTATGGCGCAAAAATCGGAATCATCGGTTTGAATGGTGCTGGTAAGTCAACGCTGATGAAAATCATCGCCGGACTGGAACAGCCAACACAGGGCGAAGTGGTATGGAGCCCTGGCTATACTGTGGGTTATTTGCCGCAGGACCCACCGCTCAACGAAGCGAAGACCGTAAAGGAGAATGTTATGGAGGGAGTGCAGAAGGTGTACGACGCACTTGCCGAGTATGAGGACATAAACGCTAAGTTCGCATTGGAGGAGTATTACTCTGACGCCGACAAGATGGACAAGCTGATGGCACGCCTTTCGGAGGTGCAGGATATTATTGATGCCACTGATGCATGGAACATGGACTCTAAGCTCGACCGTGCTATGGCTGCATTGCGTTGTCCTAAGGGTGACCTTCCCGTTACTAACCTTTCAGGTGGCGAACGCCGCCGTGTGGCACTCTGCCGACTGCTGCTGCAGAAGCCCGACGTATTGCTTCTCGACGAGCCTACCAACCATCTTGATGCCGAAAGCATTGACTGGCTGGAGCAGCATTTGCAGCAATATGAGGGTACAGTGATTGCCGTAACGCACGACCGCTACTTCCTCGACGATGTGAGCGAATGGATATTGGAGCTCGACCGTGGCGAGGGTATTCCATGGCATGGCAACTACTCTTCATGGCTCGACCAGAAGACCAAGCGTATGATGCAGGAGGAGAAGCAGGCTTCAAAGCGTCGCAAGGCTCTGGAGCGTGAGTTGGAGTGGGCACACATGGCTCCTAAGGCACGTCAGGCTAAGGGTAAGGCACGTCTTAACGCTTACGAGAAGATGCTCGGCGAGGAGCAGAAGGAGCGCGAGGAGAAGCTCGAGATTTTCATACCGAACGGTCCGCGATTGGGCAACAAGGTTATCGAGGCACAACATGTGAAGAAGGCTTTTGGCGACAAGGTGCTCTTCAACGACCTCAACTTCATGCTGCCGCCTAACGGTATCGTGGGTGTTATCGGTCCTAACGGTGCCGGTAAGACTACGCTCTTCCGACTCATTATGGGATTGGAGCAGGCCGACGGAGGTACATTCGAGGTAGGAGAGACCGTAAAGCTTGCCTACGTAGACCAGCAGCATAAGGATATTGACCCTGAAAAATCGGTTTACGAAACGGTATCGCAGGGCAATGAGACAATACGCATGGGTGGCAGAGACGTAAACGCTCGCGCCTATATCTCACGCTTCAACTTCTCGGGTACCGACCAGAGCAAGCTCTGCGGCACGCTTTCGGGTGGTGAGCGCAACCGCTTGCAGCTGGCTCTTGCGCTGAAGCAGGAGGGCAACGTGCTGTTGCTCGACGAGCCTACCAACGATATCGACGTGAACACACTGCGTGCACTGGAGGAAGGCTTGGAGAACTTTGCCGGTTGTGCCGTAGTAATCAGCCACGACCGTTGGTTCCTCGACCGTATCTGTACGCACATCCTCGCCTTTGAGGGCAATGGTGAAGTGTTCTACTTCGAGGGCAGCTACTCTGACTACGAGATTAACAAGGCTCGCCGTATGGGCAACGAGGAAATCAAGAAGGGACGCTATCGCAAGCTGATGGAAGACTAATCGGAGAGCTTAGGCGGTATTTCTTAATTAAGCGAATTGTCATAAACCATCTGTGAAATCATTTGCATAGGATTCATTTATAGTTTATGATAATTCGCTTTTTGATATAATCACTTATAACCATAATATAGAAATGAAGCGAACAATTTTTCCGTATGATTTCTCTCCATACTATCCGGTTGGTATACAGCCGTGTCCCATGTATGTGGATGTCGCAAATCGTATTCACGACAGGATAAAGGACATGGATATCAACTTGCCTTATGCAGATAATCTGAAGAAAGAGATAGCCATAAATGCGGCAATCTATTATGAGGATAAGATGTCTGGTATAGGCCTATGGAATGCCTTTGTGCATAAGCACCAGCTTGCTTATAAACGCCCTTTGCCATTCTTTGATGATTTTGAAGTTCTTGATAAGAATGAGGTGAATGCCAAGGAGGTGGAACTGTTGGTATGGATTGTGCTGTCCCGTAACTTTGACGACCGCTTTCTCAATCCTTTAGCAATGAGGGAGAGTGCAGCAAATCACATTATGGAGGTGCTTACCGAGGATGATGATGTGGATGTGAACGATTCTTTGTATGATTTTATATACAATGAAGATGTGGCTAACGACTATTTCAAGTTGAAGCGTGTATTAATATGGCTTCGTCGTTCCTATCTTCTTTGTTCTCCTTTGTCTGATGAACGGTTTGAGGAATATTTGGATTCTTACTTATCGAGGTTTAGTAAGGGTGAAGCAGCGTACTACGCAGAAACTACTTTCTCCATGAGGAGTGAGATCGGCCCAATGGCGGAAATGCCTCATCTGTGGCTGGCAGACATGTATTTAGAGAACAATATGCCCGGTGAGTCAGAAAAACTAACGAACCTGAAATATTGCCAGCAGGATATATTCGAGGTGATAGATGCTGATTCGGAATACGCTGTGCTGAAGAGTTCGGATGATGAGGATTATAAGTTGAAGAACGTTTATCCTGACATTTTCTATAAAGGTTCATATGTTTGTGCGGCGCTTGTGAAGTATGCTGATAATGATTGGGAAAATAATGGCGTTGTGTTCAATTCAAAGAAAGAGATGTATGACAATATGCATGAGCATCAGGCAGAATTGAAGCGGTCTTACGAACGTGTCTACCCTTTATATATGAAACGTACGGAGGGTAAGCGTCTTGCATTCTTGTATGACACGAAACAATTGCAAGAATGGTTGAAGATGGTTGCAGAGGGGATGGACACGACAGCTGTCTGCCGTAATTTGCCAAGTGGTCCGCAGGTGGGCTTTATCTCGGAAAAGGCTGGAATTATTTTTGCGCCCAAAATTGTTCATGCTATAAAATGCAGCTACAACCCTTACTATGGGAAATGTGATGCGCCTACATTGCAAAGAGAAACGATGGATGCTGTGATTAATATAGAAGCCATGCATCCGGAGTTGCTGCATTATCTGCTTGAGAATAATATGCTGCAGGATGGAGATCTGAGTAGTAACTGTCCAAGTGAATTGGGTAAGGAGATATTTACACGTAATATCGATTTTATTGCTCGCCATCATCGCAGACATCTTTATTGGGATCATGATTATTGATGAGTAGTAAGAGGTAATACTTAAATCCAAGTAAAAGGGCTCAAATAATATTGATTTGTTTAAACATAGCAATATTGTTTGAGCCCTTTTTTTTATTGAGTCCAGCGCAAGCAAAAGGTGTATAACAAAAAAAGTCCCGTAAATCTTGCGATTTACAGGACTCTGCTGCGGAGAGAGAGGGATTCGAACCCCCGGTACCTCTCAGTACGCCGGTTTTCAAGACCGGTGCATTCGACCACTCTGCCATCTCTCCATGGGGTGTGTATGGTTGGTCGAGTTGAAATAAGCAATGCTCCGGAATGTTCGGAACTCATAGCTTCACTACATATAGCGGAGAGAGAGGGATTCGAACCCCCGGTACCTCTCAGTACGCCGGTTTTCAAGACCGGTGCATTCGACCACTCTGCCATCTCTCCATGGGGTGTTGGAATCCGGTAGATGTAGTCTTGCTACATGTTGCGACTCATTCAGTCGTATTGCTTATTTGCGGGTGCAAAGGTAATGCTTTTTATTTATTCCACCAATTTTTTTCGCTTGTTTTTTGCGATAACTTCAATATTTTTTCGATTTTCCCGTGTTTCCTTTTCAAAAGGAGTCCTTTTGCTGTTCAAAACGAGTCCTTTTGCATTGTAAAAGGAGTCCTTTTGCAGTCCAAATGTAGTCCTTTTGCAGTCCAAATGTAGTCCTTTTGCAGTCCAAAAGGAGTCCTTTTGAAATAGGAGCGGATTACATTGGGATTTTTGCAGTGTTTTCTGCCGTTTTTAAGCAACCTTTCAGTAACTTTGCACCATGATTTATCCAGATAATTTTGAGAATAAGATACAGTTCAACGAGATTCGCTCGTTGCTGAAGGGCTACTGTCTGAGCCAGCTTGGCAAGGACAAGGTGGACGACATGGCTTTCACCTGCGATGCCGAACGCATAAATACTGCCCTGTCGCAGACCCGCGAGTTCCGCCGTATGCAGGAGGAAGCCGACGACTTCCCGCTTCAGTTCTTTTTTGACATGCGCGCTTCGATAAAGCGTATACGCATTGAGGGTACTCATCTTGAGGAGAACGAGATATTCGACTTGCGTCGTTCGCTTGAGACGATATCGGGTATAGTGAAGTTTCTGAACCGTAGCGACGATGACGGCAACTACGACTATCCTACGCTTCATGCCCTGACCGAGGATGTGCTGACCTTTCCCGACCTCATCCGCCGTATCGACCAGATTCTGGACAAGTATGGCAAGATAAAGGATACGGCTTCGCCGCGTCTCGCCGAAATACGTTCGCAGCTGCGCAAGGCAGAGGGCAGCGTCTCGCGTACATTATATAATATACTGCATGCGGCGCAGAGCGAGGGTCTGGTGGAGAAGGACGTTACGCCTACGCTGCGCGACGGCCGACTGGTTGTGCCCGTGGCTCCTGCCATGAAACGCCGTATAAAGGGTATTGTACACGACGAGTCGTCGACGGGCAAGACGGTATTCATCGAACCTACGGAAGTGGTTGAAGCCAACAACCGCATACGTGAGCTTGAGGCCGATGAGCGTCGCGAGATAATCGTGATACTTACGGAGTTCTCCAAGCTCGTACGACCGCATGTAGACGACATAATATATGCCTATCAGCTGCTGGCTGAGATAGATTTCATACGCGCGCGTGCGGAATTTGCACGTCTCACCAGTGCCATTGAGCCTGATGTCAATGCCTGTCCGGTTGTCGACTGGATTACGGCGCGCCATCCGCTACTGTGGCTTTCGCTGAAGAAGCAGGACAAGCCTATCGTTCCGCTCGACATAATGCTTACGAGCGACCGCCATATACTCATCATCTCGGGTCCGAATGCCGGAGGCAAGTCGGTGTGTCTGAAGACAGTCGGACTGCTACAGTATATGTTGCAGTGCGGACTGTCAATACCCGTGAGCGAGCGTTCGAAGGTGGGCGTGTTCGACGACATAATGATTGACATAGGCGACGAGCAGAGTATCGAGAACGACCTTTCTACTTACTCATCCCACTTGCTCAATATGAAGAACATGATGCGTAGGGCTGGCGAGGCAACGCTGCTGCTTATCGACGAGTTTGGTACGGGTACCGAGCCGCAGATAGGCGGTGCCATGGCCGAGGCTGTGCTCAACCAGTTTGTGAAGAAGCATGCTTGGGGCGTGATAACCACCCACTATCAGAATCTGAAGCATTATGCCGACTCGCACGACGGCATAGCCAATGGTGCCATGCTGTACGACCGCCATGAGATGCGACCGCTGTTTCAGCTGGCAATAGGTCAGCCCGGTTCGTCGTTTGCGATAGAGATTGCACGCAAGACGGGCATACCCGATGAGGTGATACGCGAGGCGAGCGCCATCGTAGGGTCGGACTATATTCAGAGCGACAAGTATCTGCAGGACATAGTGCGCGACAAACGCTACTGGGAAAACAAACGACAGAGTGTGCACCAGCGCGAGAAAGACCTGGAGAAGGCTATCGCTAAATATGAAGAAGAGATAAAGGAACTTGCGCAAAAACGCAAGGACATATTGCGACAGGCAAAGGAGCAGGCGCAGGAACTGCTCAAGGAGAGCAACCGCAATATCGAGAATACCATACGCGAGATACGCGAGTGTCAGGCTGAGAAGGAGGAGACGAAGCGTCTGCGTGAGGAGCTGAACGCCTTCAAGGAGGATGTCAGCGAGATTGACACTAAGTCGGCCGATGACCTCATTGAGAAGAAAATGCGCCAGATAATGGAACGCAAGGAACGTCGCGAAAAGCGTAAGAAGGAGAAGAAGGAGAACGCAGGCAAGCCAACTACTATCGGAACCAAGCTGCCAACGCCATCAGCCAGTGCCGAGCAGCAGACGTTTGCTGCTGGCGACACGGTGCGTATGCGTGGTCTGACAACTGTGGGCACTGTGGAGACAGTGCAGGGCAAGGAGGCAACTGTGGTGTTTGGCGACGTGAGAACGAAGGTGAAGACGTCGCGGCTTGAGCATACCGTCAAGAAGCCCGAGTCGACACAGCCTGCAACGTTTGCCATCAGTCGCGAGACACGACAGACTATCGACTCGCACAAGCTCAACTTCCGTCAGGACCTTGACGTGCGTGGCATGCGTGGCGATGAAGCTCTGAACGCTGTGCAGCACTTTGTCGACGACGCGATACTTGTAGGAATGTCGCGTGTGCGCATTCTGCATGGCAAGGGCAACGGTATTCTGCGTCAGCTCATACGTCAATACTTGCAGTCGGTGCCTAATGTGACAAGCTGTAAGGACGAGCATGTGCAGTTTGGCGGTGCGGGTATTACTGTGGTGGATTTCTAAGGATATAAAAAAGGATGTGTCAAAATGGAAGTTAGAGGAAGTTTGGGCTTTTCCCGTAGTTAACAGAATTTAGCAGACATATGTATAAATGGCTGAAAACAAAGCATTTGTCCGTTAACTTCATCCATCGTAGATGGATTAACTTCTTCTTAAATTCCTATAACTCCCATTTTGACCACACCCTCATGTGATTTTGGTTTGTTTGGGCTATGGCGAAGATGTCATAGCCTCCTATTGGTTCTTATTTTTCAAAATCAACCTTTACATATTCAAATCCCATGGAGCGTAACAGGTTTTCAAACTGGGTCTTTGCATTCTGTCGTGCGGTCTGGTAATTCTGTCGGGTGAGGCAGCGTCGGCGCATCATTGCATCGGCACGGTTGTACATCAGCATTCGGTCCTGATGGCTCCACTTGCCGGTCTCAATAAACGAGCGGGTGCGTGTCTCGTCAATGAAGTCGTTGTCGAGCAGCTTTACGGGTGGCAATGTGGCGCAAAGCGTGTCGCCACGCATGAATATCCAGCCCTCGTGAGCCTGACGGGTGTCTACGCCAAGGCGAAGAGTGCCGTAATATATGCGCACCAGTTCGTCGTCGGAGAAGAATCCGCGGCGTATCGTGTCAACGATTTCCTCGTCGCTGACTTCCAGAAACGACCATTTGCCAATCTGTTCTATTGAGCGTATCTGCGACGGAGTGATGTCAATGCTCTGATCGGTGACAATCTGAAGTGGGGTAGAGGTGTCGACCGTCTTCTTCATGTAGTGGCGTGCCACGACGACGGCGCACACAATAAGTATTGCAACAAATGCAATCTTAACGGCGGTTGACTTCAACCAAAATCCGAAGAACGTCTCTTTGGGGCGTATGGGGCTATTTTCTGACTTTCGCATTTTGCTTGTTTTCAATGGTTGAACGGTCTATTAGCTTCATGATGTCGCGTGGCTTGTAGTCGCGGCTGAACGAGATAGTGATGTTTTCGGGGCTGAATCCCATCTGCTCTATCATCGGTATGAGTACGTTGGCGGCTCCTATGCGGGCGTTCTCCATAATGTCAGTGTTGGCTACATCGGCTATTAGGGCATCGCGTCCTTGTCGTTCGTAGGCCGAGAGTTCCTCGTCGGAGAAGTTACGTCGGGTCAGAGCTACATATTCGCGTATGCCGTTGTGGTCGATACGTGACGATGTCAGCACGATGCGAGGTTCGGGCAGAACAATCTCAATATGTGTAGAGTCGCGGCGTACATTGGCATCTGAGAAACCTGCAAAGTCGATGTAGGCTTTTACGGTAGCATCGACGGGGATGGCTATCTTGCGTTTGCCCAACGGCAGGTTGATGTCGTAGTCGTGGCTGAGTACGCGGCCCTTCATCTTCACTTGGTCGTCGTGGGTTATGACCTTGTGTATTCGATACTCGGTGGTGTACAGACGTGAACATCGCTGTATCTGCATCACCATCAATCGTGTTGTGTCGACACGTGCTGTGGCAATAGTGTCGGCTGTGGTCGTCGGCTTGTCGCTCTTACCGGAGCAAGATGCGAGCAGTGTGAGGGCGACAAGTGTGAGTGTGGTTATTGCTGTTCTCATAGCTTATTGTTTAAAAATGACCGAATTCATTTTGTATTGTCTTCGATTTGCATTAACTTTGTCGTCATTATGAAGACACGGACATTATTCAAGAGTTTATTTATAGTTGCGTGGGCGGCCATGTCGCTTGGCGTGGTTGTAGCGTGCAAGGAAAAACCTCGCACGACAGATATCATTGTGAAGAAACCTGCTCCAAAGCCTAAGAAAGGTGTGCAGAAGATGGATGAATATCGTCAGGTGCGTGACGTGGAGTGGCTCGGCGGAACCTATAAGGTTATGGCTGAGCGCAAGCCAGACACCTCGCTTCCGCAGGCCGTAGACGAGCAGGGCAACCGCTACTACGACAATCGTATAACACTGACCATAAGCCGACCAGACGGTACGGCTTTCTTCAGTCGTACATTCTCAAAGACCGATTTTGCAAAATATGTAGACGGTGACAATGCCGATGGTGCTTTGCTTGGCATTGTATTCGACCGCGCCGACGGTGGCTCGTTGATATTTGCAGCAAGTGTTGGTTCGCCAGATAAGATGAGTGATGAGTATGTGCCGCTTGTGCTTACCATTTCGCGGGGAGGAACTGTGAACATAGCCAAGGACACTCAGCTCGATACGGCCAGCGATGTTGTAGATGAGGCTGACGACGAGGACGGCGTATAATAGCCGTCTATTCGTCGTAGTTGGTTTGGCTGATTGTTTATTCGTCGCCTTCGATATCGTCGTCGATGTCGTCGAAACCGAACATGGCTGGGTCGACAAATGCATCAAGGGCACGTCGCTCCTTCTTGGTGGGGCGGCCAGTGCCACGTGCACGGTCTACAAATCCGCTTATACGACTCATCTCAAGTAGTTCGTACTGCTTGGGGTCGGTCACATTCTCGTACACTTCGGGTATCAGCTTGGCACCTACGCGCTGTTCTATCGTCTTGAGAACACGAAACGAGTAGGTGATAGGCGATTTCTTTACACTCACCACTTCGCCTGCCTTTATCGTGTGACTTGGCTTAACGTTCTGTCCGCCTATCGTCACACGGCTGTTCTTGCAGGCGTCGGCAGCGATAGAGCGCGTCTTGAATATGCGCGCTGCCCATAGCCATTTGTCTATGCGTGCTGTTTCTGACATGTGATTATTGCTGATTGGTTTGCTTTGATTTCTTTCCAAACTTGTTGAACTGGTTCATTGTGATGCTCAGTCCGGCAAGCACGAAACTCTTTATTATCTCTACTGCCATGTCGATTGATGGTTGCAGAGTCTTCATGTCGTCATCGTCGTATCTGCCGAGTACCCAGTCTACCTGCTGTCCTTGCTGGAAGTCGGCACCTATGCCCATACGCAGACGTGCATACTGCTGTCCGATGAGCTGCTGTATGTTGCCCAGTCCGTTGTGGCCACCGTTAGATCCGTTGCCCTTCAGGCGGAAGTCGCCAAGCGGAATGGAGAGGTCGTCGACGATGACAAGCAAACGGCTCTGGTCGATATTCTCCTTCTGAAGCCAGTAGCGCACCGCGTTGCCGCTGAGGTTCATGTATGTTGTAGGTTTCAGTATGAACACCTTGCGTCCCTTAATTGATGTCTCGGCCACAAAACCGTAACGCTTGTCTTCGAACGTTGCGCCAAGTTTGTCGGCCAGCTCGTCTACTACCATAAATCCGGTGTTGTGACGAGTCATCTCATATTCGCGTCCGGGATTGCCAAGACCCACTATCAAGTATTTGTCCACTTCTTTAATGATTAATTGTTAATGATAAATGATTAACTGATGTCTCAATAGAATCGACATGTTGAAACAAAAAAGCGCACTCGTCGTAATGACGCGTGCGCTTTCCTTTTTTCTATTAAATGTGCTAATGTGCTATATTGATTAAGCCTGTGCGTTAGCAGCAGCAGACATAGCGGCACGTGTCATCTTGATAGAGCATACGATGACCTCCTTGCCAGTAGCGATCTCCAGACCCTCGAAGCTCAACTCACCAACCTTGATGCTCTTGCCAATCTTAAGGGCAGTAACGTCGATGTCAAGGTGCTCAGGAATCTGCTGGTAGGGAGCTGTAACCTCAATCTTACGGATAGAGAGGTTCATGCGGCCACCGTCACGTACACCCTGTGCAAGACCTGTGAGCTTAACAGGAATACCGATTGTGATAGGCTTCTGATCGTTAACCTCGAGGAAGTCTACGTGCAGAACTGCGTCTGTTACCGGGTGGAACTGAATCTCCTTGAGGATAGCTGTGTGTGACTCGCCGTCGATGTTGAGGTTGATAACATAGATGTGCGGAGTGTAGATGATCTTGCGGAGCTCTGTCATAGCGATAGCGAATGACTTAGCAACGGGCTTGCCGTCCTGCTCTGCCAAACCATAGAGGTTGCAAGGTACAAGACCTTCCTTGCGCAATGTTTTAGAAGCTTTCTTTCCAAGGGCTTCACGCTTCTGACCTGTAACGTTAATCTCTTTCATAATTGTGTTACTCTAAATTAAGTTTAATAAATAATGTGATTTATGCCTTAATTCGCCATCACACGAGAATTTTTTAATTATTTTCTGTATAGATGTGCTCAAAAAAGCGGTGCAAAGGTACATCTTTTATCTGAAATGAGCAAAGTTTATCCTTAAAATGTATAATTATTACCGTTTTTCTTGGTAGTTCATCCAATTTTGTCTATTTTTGCAAAGCGAAAAACAAACAGAAACATTAGAGATACATTATATATAATATCAAAGAGATGATTAATCGCGAATTAATAAGAATCAAGATAGTCCAGTTAACCTACGCTTACTATCAGAACGGCAACAAACTCATGGACAGCGCAGAGAAGGAACTGTTGTTCAGTCTTTCGAAGGCTTACGATCTGTACAACTACCTCTTGGAGCTTATCGTGGCAGTGACTCAAGAAGAGCGCCGCCGTGTTGAGGTGGCAACCCAACGTGCAGTACGTGAGGGCGGAGAAATGCCGTCGCAAAAATTCGCATACAATAAGTTTGCAGTACAGCTTGAGGAGAATCGTCAGTTGCTCGATTTTGCTGAGACACAAAAGCAGTCGTGGGCTGACAGTCTGGAGTTTGTACGCTCGCTCTGCAACCAGATAGAGCAGAGCCAGGCCTATGCCGACTATATTGCCGACACCGACGACTCGTATGAGACCGACCGTGAGTTGTGGCGCAAGCTTTATCGTCAGCTCATACAGGAGAACGAGACTCTCGACCAGCTGCTTGAGGAGCAGAGCCTTTACTGGAACGATGACAAGGAGGTGGTTGATACATTCGTGCTTAAGACCATCAAGCGTTTTGACCCGAAGAACAAGTCGAAGCAGGACCTTCTGCCCGAATACAAGGACCAGGAAGACAAGGATTTTGCAATGAAGCTGTTCCGTGCCACTATTCTCAATGCCGACCAGTATCAGCGCTATATGAGTGAAACATCGCGCAACTGGGACTTCTCACGTTTGGCATACATGGATGTGGTGATTATGCAGATTGCCATTGCCGAGATGCTCACGTTCCCCAACATACCTATCAGTGTGACCATCAACGAGTATGTAGACCTCGCAAAGTTGTACTCTACACCTAAGTCGGGAGGATACATCAATGGTATGCTCGACTCAATAGCACGCTACCTCGTCTCTACAGGCAAGCTGATGAAGACCATAGAGGACCGTCCGCAGCGTCGTCCGGCTCCGCGTCGTCAGTCAACACCGCGTCTCAATCGTGCTCAACAAGCTCTTGAGGATGGCGAAGTATTGCGCACACGCTATGCTGCACAGCAGGAGGAAGAAGCCAATACCGATGAAGAAGAGTTTTAAGTTTTGAAATTTAATAATACATAATAATATAGACAATGAATACAATCGTACTCGCTGCTCAGGCAGCGCAAGGTGGTGGAATGGGAATGATTATAATGATGGTGGCAATCTTTGCTATCATGTATTTCTTCATGATTCGTCCGCAGCAGAAACAGCAGAAGAAGATTCGTGAGTTCCAGAACGCTATCAAGGAGAACGACAAGGTGCTCCTTGGCGGAAGCATACATGGCACTGTACGCCGTGTAGACTTGGCAGCTGGCACTGTTGAGGTGGAGATTGCACGTGGTGTAGTCATCACTGTAGACAAGACTGGTGTTTTCGCTGATAACGCACAGTCAGTACAGAAGTAATAAAAACATACGGAAGGTTTGCCAGATGAAATATCGTTTGACGCAAATATTCAAGGTTGTCAGGAACTTCTTGTTCAGTTCAGTGAACAAGGAGTTTCTGATTTTTTTGTTCTTTCTCTTCCTGAGCAGCATATTCTGGCTCATGATGGCATTGAACGAAACATATGAACAGGAAATAAAAGTGCCGGTAAGGCTGGTGAATGTGCCCAAGAATGCGGTGCTCACCACCGAAATGGAGGATACCGTGCGTGTCACAGTACGCGACAAGGGATTCACTCTTGCCACATATATGTATGGCGACATGATACAACCGGTGTCAGTCAACTTCTCTGTATATGCCAATCGTCAGACGGGTTATGGATATGTGCCAGCATCCGACTTGCTAAAGATGCTTAGCCAGCGATTCATGGCACAATCGAAAATCATACAGGTGAAACCAGACCGACTCGACTTCTACTTCAACTACGGCGTGTCTAAGCAGTTGCCGGTACGCATGGCTGGCTATGTAGTGCCGGGTAAGTCGTACTATCTGGCACGTACACGCTTCTGGCCCGACCAGATAACGGTGTATGCAAGCAAGCGCGTACTCGACTCATTGCGTTTTGTCAAGACAGTACCTATTAATATAGTCAACTTCGGCGACACTGTCATTCAGACTGTTGCACTTGAGAAGATAAAGGGAGTGAAGATGGTGCCCGACCGTGTGCGCATCGGTCTCTATCCCGACATCATGACCGAGGAGAGCATTGATGTGCCGGTAGGCTCGATAAACATGCCCGAAGGCAAGGTGCTGCGCACATTCCCGTCGCGCGTCAAGGTGAACTTCATAGTTGGAGCAAGCATGTTCCGCAATATCACAGCCGACCAGTTCCAGGTTGTAGTCGACTATAATGAACTGATGGAGCATCCGTCCGACAAGTGCAACATATACCTTAAGGCGAGTCCGCACAGCGTACGCAGCGCCAAACTGTCAATATCCCAAGTGGATTATCTAATCGAACAGCAATGAGAATAGCAATAACAGGAGGCATAGGTTCGGGCAAGAGCTATGTGTGCCATATGCTTGAGCAGCGTGGCATCAAGATATACGACTGTGATGCAGCCGCCAAACGTCTTATGCGAACGTCTGACAGTTTACGGAAGCAACTGAAGGAGCTTGTTGGTGAGAATGTGTATTCAGCCGACGGAGTGCTTCAGAAACGTGTGCTTTCTGAATTTCTGCTTGCAAATGAGGATAATAAACAGGCCCTTAATAATGTTGTGCATCCCGCTGTGGCAGCCGATTATGAAACTTCGGGAATAGAATGGCTTGAGAGTGCCATACTCTTTGAAAGCGGATTCGACCGCCGTGTGCATTTTGACCATATTGTATGTGTTACAGCACCACTCAATGTGCGCATACAGCGAATCATGCAGCGTGACTCAATATCAGCCGAGCGTGCAGCCGAATGGATTGATGCACAGATGCCGCATGAGGAAGTAGAGCATCGTAGCAGCTTCGTCATAACTAATGATGGAGCCTGCGATTTGCAGCAACAGATAGACCGAATGCTGCAACTGTTCAAACTATCCGAATAATAATTGTAATTATTTAATATAAGAATGTATATCGGTGCAATTCCAGTTGCCCGAATAATAATTAATAACTAATAAATTAATAAATAAAGAAAATGGAAACAATTCTTTCAATAGCAGGTAAACCAGGACTTTACAAACTCGTCAATCGTGGCAACCGTAACCTCATCGTTGAGGCTATCGACGCTACTCACCGTCGCATGCCGGCATTCGCTTCCGACCGTGTTACATCGCTTGCCGACATCGCAATGTACACCGATGCTGAGGATATCCCATTGTGGCAGGTACTCAAGAGCCTTGGCGAGAAGGAGCAGTCGAAGGAGTGCTCACTCAACTACAAGAAGTGTTCAGCCGATGAGTTGCACGCTTTCTTTGCTGAGGTTTTGCCTGCATACGATCGTGACCGTGTTCACGATTCAGACATCAAGAAACTCATCCAGTGGTATAACATCCTCGTCAACAACGGCATCACCGATTTTGAGACAGCACTTGCTCCTACTGAAGGTGATAATGTAGACGACCGTCAGGAGGCCGAATAATGATAAAATCCGTAAGACCAAAGAAAAATCTCGGACAGCACTTTCTTACTGATCTTGGCATAGCCAAGGCTATTGCCGACACGGTAGATGTTTGTCCCGACATACCGGTGCTTGAGATAGGTCCCGGCATGGGTGTCATGACGCAGTTTCTTGTCACCAAGCCTCGCCCCGTTAAGGCGGTAGAGATAGACAAGGAGTCGGTGGCATATCTCAACGAGAAGTTTCCGAAACTTCGTGAGAATATCATTGGCCAGGACTTCCTGCGCATGGATCTCAACGAGATTTTCGACGGCAATCAGTTTGTGCTCACCGGAAACTACCCCTACGACATTTCGTCGCAGATATTCTTTAAGATGCTCGATTATAAGGAGCTGATACCTTGCTGTACGGGTATGATACAGCGCGAGGTGGCTCTGCGTATAGCATCGGCTCCAGGCAACAAGGCCTACGGAATATTGTCGGTATTGATTCAGGCATGGTACGACGTGGAGTATCTCTTCACCGTCGACGAGACAGTGTTCAATCCGCCTCCAAAGGTGAAGAGTGCCGTAATACGCATGACACGCAATGAGGTGATGGATCTTGGATGCGACGAGCGTCTGTTCAAGCGTGTGGTGAAGACAGTCTTCAATCAGCGCCGTAAGATGTTGCGCGTATCATTGCGCCAGATATTCGGTGGCTCAGCATCGCCCGAATTCTATGCTCAAGACATCATGACCAAGCGCCCCGAACAACTCTCAGTGCAGCAGTTTGTGGAGCTTACGAATATGGTGGCAGAAGAAGCACAAAAAATCGGAAAGACATTGTAATTTAGAAATTCGAGTTTTAAGATAAAAGGCTTTACATTAGATGTAACGAGAATTAGTTCTCTACAATCTAATGTAAAGCCTTTTTTTGTTTATAGGGAAATAGGAGAGATATATCCTGATAAAAATCTCGAACAGCATGTCCGATTTTTTTGTTTCATACGTTATATCTATGTAAGAGAAATGAAACCAAGCGAATTTAACCATATCATCCTGCCCATGCGCGACGAGCTGTTAGGCTATGCGCTGAGTGTCACAAAGTCAGAGGATAATGCCGAAGACCTTGTGCAGGAGGTGATGTTTCGCCTTTGGGACATGCGTTCAAGGCTCGATTCGGGAGGGCGGCTCAAGTCGCTTGCCATGACAATGATTCACAATCTGTATCTGGACCAGCTACGACACGAGAGCCATACAGCAGCGATGCCCGACCAAGTGGACATAGCTGTGGACGACCGGCGGGCGGAGCTCCGTGACGAGACAAGGTTAATCCGCGACATCGTTGCACAGTTGCCACCTCTGCAACAGCAGATATTTCGTATGAAGGAAATTGAAGGCTATACCGCTGACGAGATAATGCTGATAACGGGATGCACTGCTGATAATCTCAGGCGAAATCTCTCAAGAGCACGGACCAAGATACGCGAGACTTACATTAAAATAATGATGAAAGGAATAGGAACATGATAAAAGACATAATGCCAAAACCGCACGAAACCGACATTCGGATGCTTATCGACAGATATATGTCGGGCGATACGACTAACGAGGAGGAGGCTACGTTGCGCACGTGGTTTCGGCTTGCCGGAGACGACATACCTGAAGAGTGGCGACCGCTGCGAGCCTTGTTCGGTTTTGTGGACGAGGAGCGGGAGACGCCGCACCGCCGCAATACATTGCTGATAGCTTTGCATCGTCCTCGCATTTGGATTTCGTCAGCGGTGGCAGCCGCAGCCATTGCTATAGTGATGCTTGTGCCGTCGATGAACAAAGCTTTCGCCCCGGAACCGCAAAACTATGCTGTCATCGACGGAAAGCTATACACCAATCAAGAAGTTATAAACAAGCAGGTGGATGAAGCACTGCAGACTGTCTCGGCAGAGAACGACGATCCGTTCAGCGCACTCGACCTGATGCAATAACATTTGACAACAATTAAAACCATTTACATTATGCATAAACTATTTGATATCATATGCAAACCTCCGCTGATTGCAGCCAAGATGGGTCTTCTGTTTGTCATGACGTTGTGCGTTATGCTTCCGTGCCACGCACAGGATGGACTTGCCGTTAATGGCATATTCCAGCAGTACGGTCATTCTAAGGGTTGCAAAATGGTGGTGATGCATAACACCAAGCTCCGAGGCTATCAACTGGCCATATACAAGAGCCTTACATATAATAACAAATATGCAGCAAGCATCAACAACATCCTGAAGACCGACCGCCGGGCTGCTAAGAAGATTCGTGAGGTAGTGGACGACGGACGAATAGCAAGTGGCTACTATATGATGGCACCACTGCCGTCAGGCAACAATAGATATATTCTCTTTAGCCATACCGACCGAGGTAAAGGGGCTGTGATATACATCGAAGGCGATTTGTCGCCTGACGACATAATGTCGATATGCTATACTAAGAGATAGCAAGATATATAAATAGAAATATTTGGAAATTTAAAAACCGTATATTATGAATATCAGAACATTGGTAATGGCGGCAACCTTCATGCCAGCCATAGCTTTAGCACAGGTGGCAACCACAGCGCAAGACACAACATACACCCAGAAGTCAGGCACAGTGCCGAACATGTACGACACAACTTTTGTATTCAACAGTCAGAAATTTGCCATATCTCAAAATGGTGAACGTACGAATGTAAGTGTGTATAAGAAGTGTGGCACAGAGATGAAGAAGGTCAGAGAGACCGAGTTTGTCGACGGACAGGAGGTGGAGCAGGTGTATATCACATCGCCCTTTATCCCCAAAAGGACATGCAAGCGTCGCAATCAGGAGTATAGCCATTATCCGTTTTTCTTCTTTGGTGGCAACATGCTCGCAGGCTCGGCATTTGGTGTCAAGTCGGAAGGTAAGGAAATGCGCGACAGCAAGTCGGGTGAATGGGGATTTACGGGTTGTACGTTCGAGTGTCCTATAAGCAGCAGTTCGTGGGCAGTGACGGCTGCAATGTCGTTGGCTTTTGTCAGCCATCACTTTAAGACCGACTACATGCTTACTACCGTTGACGGTATAACAAGCTTTAAGCCTTTCGCTGTTGGAGATGATGAGAATGGTGAGCGTCCGTCGAAAAGCTACCTAAGCTATTGGGCCGTCCGCATTCCGATAATGCTGGAATGGTCCAACCGCATTGGCTCAGAAGATGTCTATGCAGCTTTCGGCCCATCCATAGAGTTTCGTGCCAAGGAGCGTTCACGCTATAAGCTCGGCAAGAGGCATACGCTGACAAGAGATGTCAACATGAATCCTGTAGGCATAAATCTTGAGGCACGTCTTGGATATGGCTTCTTGATGCTTTACGCACGCACATCGCTCACTCCGCTGTTGCATACAAAGTATGCTCCCGAATGGCATCCATTCACCGTTGGAGTAGGACTGAGGTTGTAAGATTTAAACGTAAAGTCCCCGCCACTTGCACAAGTGACGGGGACTTTTTCCAACTATAACATTTATTGTGAGCCACTCTGTTTGAAATAACGGGGTGGCGTTTTTGTTTCCTCGCGTAGTTGCAATAAATTCCTACCGAGAGAGTAAAAATCCAATCATAAAACCCCAAAAACAAACAATACATTAAACACTAATAATTAGTCTTTAAAAAAATGTAGTCCTTTTGCCCTTCAAAAGGATTCGTTTTGGAAGGCAAAAGGATTCGTTTTGCAATGAAAAAGGGCCCCTTTTGGAGTGCAAAAGGAGCCCTTTTTAAAGGTAATTGTTTTGATGTTGAATTACAATCGTTAGAATTCTGTTACTCAGCTGTTTCGAGCAGCAGCACTCGGCTTGCCCATTCGTTGGCCTTGCCCCAGTCTGCATTATGACCGTAAGGAATCTCCAGGCCGTTCTGCATGAGATATTCGCCTGAGAAAGTCTTGCCCTCGAAGGCGAGCGGAGTCTTGTCGATGCGGTTAAGCTCGGTGATGCGATAGCGCTTCTGCGGGTTGAGTCCAGCCATCGGGATGCGTGGCAGGTGCTGATTGCAGAACGACTCGGTCTTCCACCAGTAGAACACAGCCTTATCCTTCATGTTAGTAACGTACATGAGCGATGCCACACCCTTCTTCTCGTAGGGCGACTGCAGGCGATAAAGGTCGCCGAACTGTACGATAGGACGGATGCGCTTATAGTCGGCTATAGCCTTGCGACACTGGTCCTTGTCGGCTTCGCTCAGCACCTTGGGCTGTATCTCCATGCCGAGACGTCCGCTCATAGCCACGTCGGTGCGATACTTCAATGGCACGGTGCGTGCTGTCTGATGGTTGGGGGCATTGGAGATGTGAGATGCCATGGCTATGGCAGGGAAGAAGTAGCTGGTTCCCCACTGCATATATACGCGCTGAAGGGCGTCTGTATTGTCACTGGTCCAGAACTCGTCGAAGTAGGGGAGAGTGCCCCAGTTGACACGTCCGCCACCAGAAGCGCAGTCCTGGATGGTGAGGTCGGGGTATTTGGCACGGATGCGCTGCAATACCTTCTCTAAACCACGGTGATACTCAATGTAGAGATGGCTTTGATTGTTGGCAGTGAGATATTGCGAACCATGGTTTGTTATCTTCATATTAGAGTCCCACTTGATGTAGTCAATCTCAGGATACTTCGTCATCATGTCGTCCACGATGGAGAACACGAAGTCCTGCACCTTAGGATTGCCGAGGTCGAGCACCACCTGTGTGCCGCCGCGTCCGCACTTAAGGTCGCGGCGGGGAGCCTTGATCACCCATTCGGGATGTTTCTCGAAGAGTTCACTCTTTGTGTTCGCCATCTCCGGCTCGAGCCATATACCGAATTTAATGCCCTGCTTCTTGGCTTCGGCAAGCAGACCGTCAATGCCGTGAGGCAACTTGTCCTTGTCTAAAACCCAGTCGCCCAGCGCACAGTTGTCGATGCTTCGCTTGTACTTATTGCCAAACCATCCGTCGTCCATGACGAACAGTTCGCCACCCATCGACTTGATGTCAGCCATCATCTGCGCCATTTCAGGCTCCTTGATGTTGAGATATACGCCCTCCCACGAGTTGAGCAGAATCTTGCGCTCGACGTTGCCGTTCATCAGTTTGTACTGGCGTCCCCAACGGTGGAAGTTACGGCTCACTCCGCTCATTCCCTCTTTGCTGTAGGAGAAGGCTGTGACGGGAGTGGTGAAGGTCTCGTTCTTGGCGAGATGATACTCCGAGTTGTACTCGTCGATGCCTGCAAAGAACTGGTGATACTCCGACTCGTCGGTCACGGTGCGCAGCTTGTAGTTGCCCGAATAGCAAATGGCGGCACCGATAACACGGCCCGTGTTCTCCTTGCCCTTGCCGTCGAGCGAGAACATTACCTCTCCACGTGATGTCTGTGCATTACGTGTTCCGTCATGGTTGTCAATAATGAATGTGCCGGGCTTCAGCTCCTCTTCCGACAGCTGTGCCTCATTTGCCCATGCACCGTAGAAGTGCGACATCCATACATTGCCACGACGTATGGGCAGATAGGCTGAGTCGAATTGCGCGAGAGTGACGGTAGACTTCTCGCCGTTGCTTATCTCGGTCCACATCTCGATAATGTCCACATCGTTGTAGGCACGGTAGCACACGGTGACGTAGAAGGGATATACGCGGTCTTTGAGCTTCACTTTGAGCACTTTGGCGTTCTTTTCGGCTGTAGTGGTGAAGCTATCAACATCCATCTCAAGAGTCATGTTGCCATCGGCATGGCGCACCGAAAGTGCAGCAGCCGATTCGCCTATCATGCCATACACCGGATAAGCGTCCTTGCCAGCCGTTCCGCCAGCCTGGAGTGTGGCTATGTCGGCATCCGCTAGCTTGTCGCCATAATACACGAATTTGAATGCTCCGCCCTTGGTGGCGTCCACTACGAGCGATGTCTTGGGTGTAGACACGCTGATATTCTCGGCATTGGCAGCGCCCGAAAGCATCATCAGAGCCAATGCCGGAAGAAAAATTCGTTTAGAAAAAATTATCATAGTTTGTTTTAGTTATATGCATCTCTTAGTTCATAGTTATGCAAATTTACCAATAATTTTAATATAAGCAAATATTCATTGTCGTGTTTTTGGGCGTCAACCATATTAAATGTGATGTAGGGAGTATAATTGCAATAATTTTGGTTTGTATTGTAGCGTAGTATCAAGTATTTTCATTAAATTTGCAAATCGAATATTGAAAAACGACTGTACGAAACTAATACAATATTAATATGATAGACGTAAAAGAAACATTGAACAGTGCCGAGGAGCGCATGGAAATGGGTGCAATGTACCTTGAGGAGCAGCTTGCACGCATCCGTGCCGGACGTGCCAACGTGGCAATTCTTGACGGCGTTCGAGTTAGTTCATGGGGTTCGATGGTGCCATTGAACCAGGTAGCCAACGTTACTGTGCCCGATCCACGCACTATCGCTATCCGTCCTTTCGACAAGAAGCAGATCCGCGAGATTGAGAAGGCTATCATGGATAGCGACGTAGGCATCACTCCCGAGAACAACGGCGAGATTATCCGCCTTGGCATTCCGCAGCCTACAGAGGAACGCCGTAAGGAGCTTGTCAAGCAGTGCAACAAGATTGGCGAGCGCACTAAAGTGGAGATTCGCAACGCACGTCAGGAGACAAAGGACAAGCTGAAGAAGGCTATCAAGGACGGTCTGTCTGAGGATTTGGAGAAGGACGCTGAGGGCGAACTCCAGAAGATTCACGACAAGTTTGTCAAGAAGGTTGATGACCTGCTCGCTGCAAAGCAGAAGGAAATCATGACAGTATAATGTAAAGGTAAAAAAAAGTAAAAGAGTAAAAAGGTAGAATTGAGGCGAAGAATAATATTGCCTTTTACCTTTTTACCCTTTTACTTTTTTACTTTTTTACTCTTTTACTTTTATTCAATGCAAGGTTTAGTAATAAAGAACACGGGCAGCTGGTACACTGTGCGCACTGACGACGCGCAGAATGTAGACTGCAAGATAAAGGGCAACTTCCGCCTTAAAGGCATACGCAGCACCAATCCCGTTGCTGTGGGCGACCGTGTGGAGATTGTGCGCAATCAGGAGGGCACGGCTTTCATCACTGCCATTTGCGACCGACGCAATTATATCATACGCAAGTCGCAAAACCTGAGCAAGCAGAGCCACATCATTGCGGCTAATGTCGATCAGGCTTTTCTTATCGTCACGGTCAACTATCCGCAGACAAGCACCATTTTCATCGACCGCTTTCTTGCCACTGCCGAGGCTTACAGCGTTCCGACTGTGCTCGTGTTCAACAAGACCGATATTCTCTCGGATGAAGAACGTCACTATCAGGAGATGATGATGACGCTCTATCGTACGATTGGCTACGAGTGTGTGGCTGTGTCGGCCACTACGGGACTGGGTATGGACAGCATACAACCTATGCTGAAGGACAAGATAACATTGCTCAGCGGCAACAGCGGTGTGGGCAAGTCTACCTTCATCAATCATATCCTTCCTGATGCCAACCTGCGCACGTCGTCAATTTCCGACGCTCACAACACGGGTATGCACACCACTACTTTTTCTGAGATGTTGCCACTTCCCGAGGGTGGATGGATTATCGACACTCCGGGCATCAAGGGTTTCGGAACGTTCGACATCGAGCCTGAAGAGCTGACAAGCTACTTCAAGGATATATTCCACTTCTCGAAGGACTGCCGCTTCAACAACTGCACGCACACTCACGAACCTGGTTGTGCCGTGCTGAAAGCCGTTGAAGAGCACTACATAGCTGCATCACGCTATCAGAGCTATCTCTCGATGCTTGAGGATAAGGACGAAAACAAATACCGCGAAGCTTATTAAGCCTCGCGGTTTTTTGTTTTTATAATATTACTTGGTGGCTGTTGCCGTCAGTTTCCGTAATGTATTTTGCAGTAGTGTGATGCTTGGATTCTTCAGCACTACTCGTTTTTGTTCGTCAAGCAGATATACCGACGGTACCGACTTGATGTAGTATATGTCATCGGTGGTGATTTGTCCGTCGGGACTGTAGCCTTCGGTCCATGTGGCGGGCATGCGCGACTTCTTCGTCTTCCACATGTCGGAGTCGCTATAGGGATATATGGCGAGCACGCTGATGGCTGGCGATGACGTTTCAGGCATTGCTGCAATCTGTGCAGCGATTTCGTGACAGTGGTCGCAGTCGGGGTCGTAGAAATATAATAATGTGTATTTTGCTTTCAGATTGTACAACTGGTGTTGCTGGTTCTTGCGGTCGATGTACACAAAGTCGGTGGCTGTAGTGCCTGGAAGGTTCTTCTTCAGGTTGCGTGCCATGTATTCGTTGCGTGTGCGTTCGGCCATTGAGGCAAACTTATTTGCCGACATGACGTCGAGAAACTGAGCGTAGAGCAAGTCGTTGTGCAGCGGTGATTCGGAGTCGCCGAGATATTTCTCCGTCAGTGTGGCGAAATAATCGCGTATTAGTTCGGGTGTTTTGCTGTCGTCTTCTTTGCCGGTCTTTATGTTGTAGAGGTGGTCTGCCAATGCCTTTATGCCGAGAGTGGCAGTCGACGGAGCTACACGCGGCAACAGGTCGATGAAGTTGGCAAATCCTTGTTCGGTCGTTTCGGGACGGTGCATGAGTGTGGTGTCGGCAAAGTTGAATCGGTCCCAGTAGTGTTCCATCACATACATGGCACGTGTTTCGGCAGTGCGCAGTGTGTCGGGCACTGTAGGGTAGGGGAAGTTGTCGGCCTGTTGTGCCATGGCATTGGTGCATGTAAGCATAGCTGTAACTATGGCTATTGCTGTAAAGAAGGATTTGCTCATGTCTGTTCTGTTTTATGGTGAAACACCCTAAGTCAATTGTATAACTCCAAACGTAAGGTCTGAAGTGTCATAAACGTAAATGCCGCAACAATCCATCTATGAAATTGGATGTTGCGGCATTTTGTATTATTTGATTACTGCATGTCGTAAACTACCTGCATGAGCTTCTTGCCCAGTGCGTCAGCCTCTTCCATTGTAGCAGCCTCGCTGTATACACGGATGATAGGCTCGGTGTTCGACTTGCGCAGATGAACCCACTTGTCGGGGAAATCAATCTTAACGCCGTCGATGTCAGTAATCTTCTCGTCCTTGAACATCTCCTTCACCTTCTCGAGGATTGCGTCGATGTCGGTAGACGGGGTGAGGTCGATGCGGTTCTTGGCAATCTGATAGCTTGGGAATGTAGCACGCAACTCGCTTGCTGTGCACTTCTTGTGAGCCAGTGAAGAGAGGAACAGAGCGATACCTACCAATGCGTCGCGGCCGTAGTGGCTCTCCGGATAGATTACACCGCCATTGCCCTCGCCGCCGATAACGGCGTGCTCGGCCTTCATCTTGGTAGTAACGTTGACCTCGCCTACTGCCGATGCTGTGTAAACGCCACCGTGCTTCTCGGTAACGTCGCGCAGAGCGCGTGTAGAAGAGAGGTTGCTTACGGTGTTACCCGGTGTGTGAGAGAGTACGTAGTCGGCTACGCTTACGAGTGTGTATTCCTCGCCGAACATCTCGCCATTCTCGCAAATGAAAGCCAGACGGTCAACATCGGGGTCAACAACGATACCGAGGTCGTACTTGCCGCTCTTCATCTCGTCCATGATGCCATGGAGGTTCTTCTCCAATGGCTCTGGGTTGTGAGCGAAGTCGCCGTTAGGTGTGCTGTTGAGTATAGTGTACTCTACGCCGAGAGCCTTAAGGAGTTCGGGCAAGATAACACCACCAACGCTGTTGATAGCGTCAACACAAACCTTGAACTTAGCGTTCTTGATAGCCTCTACGTCAGCCAGTTTGAGGTCGAGTACGCTCTGAATGTGACGTGCGTCCATAGAGTCGTCGCGTGTGTAGTGGCCCAGATTGTCAACGTCGGCATAGTCGAAGTCTTCCTTCTCGGCGATTTCCAGAACCTCGTTGCCGTTCTCCTTTGTCAGGAATTCGCCCTCGCTGTTGAGCAGCTTCAGAGCGTTCCACTGACGTGGGTTGTGGCTTGCTGTTATTATGATACCACCCATAGCGCCAGTCCAGCGTACTGCCAGCTCTGTAGTAGGAGTAGTTGCGAGGTCGATGTCGATAACATCAAGTCCCATACCCATAAGAGTACCGCACACGATGTTGCGCACCATGTCGCCAGAGATACGTGCGTCGCGACCAACTACTATCTTGCCGCGTCCTTCAGTCTTGGCATTGCGCTTCATGAATGTAGCGTAGGCAGTTGTAAACTTAACGATGTCGAGCGGATTGAGTGTGTCGCCCGTAGGTCCGCCGATAGTGCCGCGGATACCTGAAATTGACTTGATTAGTGTCATAGTAATGATGTTTATTAATGATTGACTTTAGTCTTTAGTATGTTGGTGGCCGTTGTTGTGTGGCCGCCGATTCTGTTTTATCGTCCCAACTGGTATGTTATCTCGTACATGCACGGATAGACATTCTGCGAGGCATTGCTTTGTCCCATTGAGTGCGGAACGATAAGTTTCACCTTGGCAATCTCGTCGGTTGCTGAAGCCGGAATGCCAAGCTTGATATAAGTCAGCGGAACGAGCCATCCCGAAGGAACAGCTGTTGAGCTGTATGTACTGTACATCAGACTGCTTTCTTTGTCGAATGTGCCAGAGAATGTACCTGATGTATTTTTCACTGTCATTTTTTCTACTTCCCAAAGGTATGAGTAGATGTTGGAACATTGCAGTGTAGAGTCTGATTCGAGAATATTGTACTCGTTGAATCGGCACAGTATCTTTTCGGTCTTGCCGCTTTCCAGTTTCTTGCCACATCCCTCGCGCACAATCTGCATATAAACGCCAGTGCCGTCAAACAATACCCACTCGTTCTTGTCAACGTTAGTGGTCTGGTTTTGTGCATTGAATACATCCTCAGATATGACCTTTATCTTTTGGTTGGCAATGTATCGGTTTATAGCCGAGCGTTCCTTCTTTTTCATGTCGGCATAAGTTTCGCTGTCGCTACACGAAGCAAGAGCCACGATGGCTAAGAGTGTGAGCGTCAAGAATTTTAACGTTTTCATCAATTGCTTTTTCTTTTTTATTTGATTGTAATCACTAATTATCGTACAAAAGTACAAAAATTATATGTAATGTCACCTTGGGTTGACAATATTTCACGTTTTTTATTTCGTGAGCAGGTCTTTGTATTGCTCAAATGCCGTTCTTACTATACGTTCAGCCTCGTCGAGCGAGCAGTAGAGTCTGCCGCCGCTGGCGTTGAGGTGGCCGCCGCCGTTGAAGAAGTCGGCTGCCATCTTGTTGCAGGGGAAGTCGTCTACCGAGCGCAGCGACACCCAGATGGTGTTGTCGCGGCGGTCGTCCTCGCGCAGCGAAACCGACAGGCGCATGCCTTTTATCTTCAGAGGTTCGTTGACAAGCCCCTCAGCGTCACCCTTGATGAAGTGGAAGTCGCGCATATCGCGGCGCGAGATGGTGAAGTAGGAGGCGTGAATGTCGCCAAACACGTTGAGTTTCTGGCTCATCAGATGGCCGCGCAGACGTATTGCCCACGGGCTGAAGTTGTTGAATACGTTGCGGTATATCTTGTCCTTGTCGATGCCCTTGGTCAGCAATTGGCTGACGATATAGAAAATTTCCGGACGTGTAGAGTTGTAGGTGAATCCGCCCGTGTCGGTCATCATACCGCAATATATGCACACGGCACACTTGCGCGACATCTCTTCGAATCCGCCCAACTGCCATATTATACGGAACACGAGTTCGGAGGTGCTCGACATATGCGGGTGAGATATGGTCAGAACTGTGTCCATGTGCGGGTCGAGATGGTGGTCGATCATAATCTTCTTGGCAGGCGACTGCTCCAAAGCGTCCTTCATATCGTCCACACGGTCGGTACCGTTGAAGTCGAGACAGAATATCAGGTCGGCTGAGGCAAGCATCGGGTCGGCCTTGTCGGCAGCGTGCTTGTCGTATCGTATGATGCGTTCGGAGCCTGGCATCCATTGTAGAAAGTCGGGATAAGCGTCAGGTACAATGATTTCGGGGTTTTTGCCGAGCGTGCGCAGATAGTCGGCCCATGCAAGTGACGATCCGATGGCGTCACCGTCGGGTGACTTATGACAGCAAATAATAATGTGTTCGGCTGAGTTGATATATGCCTTGAGTGATTCGGCTTCCGCCGCGGTTAATAATTCTATACCCATTGTTTAAATAATGTATTGGATGCAAAGTTACAAATTAAGTATGGTACAGCCAACTTTTTTTCGTTTTTGCAACTTTTTTTTGTAGCTTTGCGTCAAAAATCTGATTAATAATTAATATTTGGTATTATGATGACAGCAAAACGTATCTTTTCATTCATTGTCTTGGTGACGATGAGTGTTGCATGCATAGCATGCTATTCGAGCAAGGATCTGAAGGCAGACCGTTCTTTCGCGAAACGTGTAGTTAAGGTTGGCTATTTCTGCAAGATTGAGTCGTACACCTCGGCTGATATAAAGTTTGTTCAAGGCAAGACATCGTCGGTGCGTATTGAGGGAACCAAGAGTCTGGTAGACAATCTCAACATAAAGCAGAATGGCGAGACTCTTGTTGTTACAACTAAAGGTCGTGGAATGAGAATAGTCGGTCCGGCGCGCCTCACCGTATATGTATCGTCGCCAGACATTACTTCTGTCTATCTGAAAGGATCGGGCAATTTTGAAGCGCAAAGCAATATCGACACCGATGTTCTTGACGTGGAGCTCTCAGGTTCGGGCGATGTCGACCTGCGCAAAGTATTGTGCGATAATATTTCGTTGCGTCTGCGTGGCAGTGGCGATGTTAAAGCCCTTGGCGTTGACTGTGCTGCAGCCAATCTCGAACTGCTTGGCAGTGGCGACCTTGAGGTGAAGATGCTGAAGGCACGCAATGCAAATGCAGCACTCAGAGGCTCGGGCGATCTTGACGCTACGCTCAAAGGTGTAGCCGACGTGAAGGCTTCGTTGCAAGGCAGTGGCGACCTCGATCTTGATTTCATCAATTGTGGCAATGCCGATATTGACCTGCGCGGCAGTGGCGACGTAGAGTTGAAGGGAACGTTGCGCACGCTCAACACCTCAAAGAAAGGTTCGGGCGACATCGACCGTTCTGAGTTGCGTGTAGCTCGATGACGAGACCGCATGAAAAACAAAAGAGGTTGGTGCAGGAAGCTACCAACCTCATAACTGTTGATTTCGTAAAAATCGAAATCATCAAAAAATGATACCGCAAATATATAGCTTATATTCGAACAAAACAAATATTTGTGGTTAAAAAGTAGATTATTTAACAAAATAAGCTAATTTTGCAAGTTGTTAAGCATAAAACAATGGCAATGTCTGCATTGAATGCTGCGGACATTGCCATTATTTTAATGTATGTATAATTGATTACGAAAATTATTAATTCAGACTATTATTAAATTTGTATGGGAAGAAACAAATATTCTGATTCCGAAATTCAGGGCATTGCCAAGCTACTGCGACTGAAGAACTGTGCCAACCGTGCCAAGCAGAAGGATATTCGTCATAAGCTGCGTGTAGAGTATGAATTCAACATCTCCGATTTTAATGTGCCGGGACATGCATTTGGCGAGCAGGAACTGTATGACGCCATACACCGTGGTGCCATACGCATACTCGACGACCAGACCATTGCCGACATGAAAGCCAAGCGAGCACGCGACCGTGAGCGCGACGAAGCAGCCCGGATGCAGGACGCTGTTGCCGCTGGCGAGCAGACCGATTGGCAGGAAGCCATGAAGCAGTGGCAGGACTGGGAGGCAAGCGAGATAAGCAAGATAGACAAGTAGTCTACAGCTTCACCTGAACAGCTGCTGGATAGATGCGGCAAGGGTCGCCGAATGTAGCCAGGCTTTCTGCCATGTTCTGAAGGTTAGGCTTCAGTTTGCCTGCAAACACCTTACGGCCGTTGACCATCACCGTAACCTTGCGGTTCATATCTACCAAATGCTCGTCGAGGAACACGGTGAACTGCAGGTCGGTGGCTTCCGAATAGTGGCGCTTTATCTTCATTTCGATGCTGTGCCAGTATGGGTCGGTCTGCAGAACCTCGTATGTCACGGTCTTCACTGTAATGTTTACGGTGTTGTCCGTTATGTCCATTGTGTATGTAGTGCGCGACATCGGGTCGAGGACGGGGCGCTTGTCGACACGCAGGTTGTAGAATCCCTGACGATGACGTCCGTCTACATCAAAGTCCTCCCACATCATATGCTTGGGGTAAGGGTTGCGTGTGAACTTGCTCAGCCATGGTGTTGTGGGGCGATAGTCAATCTGATGGGCGCAGTTGGGCACCAGTTCGATGCGGTGCTTGAACTGGTCGGGATGCAGAGCTTGCAGACTGTCAAACGCCATTTTGGTATCAGTGGTGAATTGGTTGCGGAAGAACATCCGGTCGTACTCGCCAGTGAGGAAAGAGAAACCGATGTTGGCGCAGTTCTCAACAGGAGCATTGCGCAGCGGTTCGCCGCCAGCCATAGGTCCGGCAGCAGCCAGATAGTCGGCATAGTATGAAGCCAGACGCTGCGATCCGTATCCGCCCTCCGATATGCCGAACATATAAATGCGGTTCGGATTGATTTCGCCCGATAGCATAGCCATGCGCAGCAGCTTCTCCCAAGCCCACTGCTTCGACTTCTGCCACCATCTGTAATAGTTGCCCTCATTAGGGATTTGAGGTATGAAGTAGGCGGAAGGCGAATCCTCAAACATCTGGGCGAGCTTTAATCCGGTTATCCATTCCTGCGCCTTCGGTCCAGAACCGTGCATATAGACGAACAGTGGCAGTCCGTCGGCAGGTACAGTCTCACCGGCTGCCACCTTCTTACCATAATAATATGGCATAATGGCGTTGGGCTCAAGATTGGCTGGCAACTGCCATTTGCCGGTCTTGGCATCCGACAGGTTGGGCAGTCCTACCATTATGTTTTTGTCCTGTGCGTCGTTGGCGCGCTTCCAAGCCTCCCAAAGCATAGTTCTTGACGATGCCACGTCAGCCGTCTTCACCTTGGCATTGCAGTTGAGCTGCGCATCCTTTCCAGCCAGACGCTGACCGAAATAGTTCTCAATTTCCTTAGCTGTAGAGTTGTTGTCGGATTTGGCAGCAGCCGTTGTGTACGAGCCAAAACCCAAAGTGGCTGCAAGCAAAGCCACACTCCATGTCTTGAATACAGACTTGCTGTAGATTTTTTGTTTTGCGAAAGGTTTCATTTCTTATGTTTGTTGTTTCTTATTCGGCTGTAAAGGTAAATATTAATTTTCAATTCATCACGTGTATTCATATATAAATATACATTTTAATCTCAACAATTAAACTGTAAAACCACAACGTTGTCGATTTTTATTCGTATATTTGCCATATATAACAATATGTAAACAATAAATATAGTTCCACTATGAGATATCTTGACCCTAAAGCCGACCTCACATTCAAGAAGATATTTGGTGAGCATAAGGATTTGCTCATCAGTCTGCTTAACGCCCTGCTGCCATTGGCTGATGACGAGCAGATAGAGAGCGTTGAGTATTTGTCGCCTGAACTTGTGCCCGACACTTACGTAGGTAAGAACAGTATTGTTGACGTGAGATGTCGTGATGTGAAAAACAGACAATTTATTGTAGAAATGCAGATGCTGTGGACAGAGGCGTTCAAACAGCGTGTGCTGTTTAATGCTTCCAAGGCTTTTGTGCGTCAGCTTGACAAAAAGCGCAAGTATGAAATGTTACAGCCTGTCTATTCGCTCAATCTTGTCAACGAGACTTTCATGAAGGAATATCCGGATGAGTTTATCCATAACTACAATGTTGTGCACGAACTGCATAGCGACGAGATTATCGACGGACTTCATTTCACATTCGTGGAGCTTCCAAAATTCCAGGCTCATTCCATCAAAGAAAAGAAAATGGCTGTGCTGTGGCTTAGATTTCTGACAGAGATAGATGAGCATACAAAGGAAGTTCCGCAAGAACTGTTGGACAATCCCGAGACCTCTAAAGCACTAAAGGCTGTAGAAGAATCAGCAATGTCGAAAAATGAGCTTCTTGCCTACGACGACTTTTGGGACAAACTCGGTGCAGAACGCTTGCTTCTTGTCGATTCTAATAGGAGAAGCATGGAGGAAGGCAGAGCTGAAGGCAGAGCAGAAGGACGTGTTGAGATTGCCAGAAATTTATTAAATATGGGAATGTCAATTGACGACATTGCAAAAGCAACTGGTCTGCAGAGACAGGAAATTGAACGGTTGAATCCGGTTGTATAAATAAAATGGGAAAGCCTCGAAAATAAAATGAGGGTGTGTCAAAACAAAATTGACACACCCTCATTGCTTTATGTATAGTCTTAGAGACAATAATCTCTTCAGCCTTTTTACTCTTTTACCTTTTTACTCTTTTACTTTTTTACCTTTTTACTTTTCTTAGAACTCGCTTGTGAAGTGGAACTTGATGTGCTTGAAGTCCTGCTGAGCCATAGACAGCACATAGCCCGAGTCAGCAAGGAATACATCGCGTCCGTCGCGGTCCTTGGCCATATACTGATACTTGCGCTTCTTGAACTGCTCGAGTTCATCAGCATCGTCGCTCTCTATCCAGCAAGCCTTGTGCAGATGAACGGGTTCCCAACGGCACTTGGCGTTATACTCGTTCTCCAGACGATACTGTATCACCTCAAACTGCAGCTGACCTACGGTGCCGATAATCTTACGACCGTTAAACTGGTTGACAAACAGCTGTGCCACACCCTCGTCCATGAGCTGGTTGATACCCTTCTCAAGCTGCTTTGCCTTCATTGGGTCGTCGTTCTCGATATACTTGAACATCTCCGGCGAGAACGAAGGCAGTCCGCGGAAGTGAAGCTTCTCGCCCTCAGTCAGTGTGTCGCCAATCTTGAAGATGCCGTTGTCGGGCAAACCTACGATGTCGCCTGGCCATGCCTCGTCAATGGTGCTCTTGCGCTGAGCCATAAACTGAGTGGGCGAAGAGAAACGCAGAGTCTTGCCCTGACGCACATGCAGATAGGGCTTGTTGCGCTCGAACTTGCCGCTGCACACCTTGCAGAAGGCGATACATGAGCGGTGGTTGGGGTCGATGTTGGCTGTAATCTTGAAGATGAAGCCGGTAAACTTCGGCTCTTCGGGCTCTACGGTGCGCTCCTCAGCCTTTGTTGGTCTTGGCGACGGGGCTATCTTGACAAAGCAGTTGAGCAGTTCCTGCACACCGAAGTTGTTCAATGCCGAACCGAAGAATACGGGAGCCACTTCTGCCGAACGGTAAGTCTCAACGTCAAACTCGGGATATACGCCGTCAATCAGCTCCACGTCGTCGCGCAGCTGCTTGGCATCCTGCTCGCCGATGTGCTCTTCAAGTTCTGTAGAGTTGATGTCAACCTCCACCTTTTCAGTCACGCGCTGCTTGTCGGGCTTGAAGAGGTCGAGTTTGTTCTCGTAGATATTGTACACACCCTTGAACTTGACACCGATGTTGATAGGCCATGACAGCGGGCGCACGCTGATCTGGAGTTCCTCCTCCAGTTCGTCGAGTAAGTCGAACGGGTCGCGTCCCTCGCGGTCCATCTTGTTGATGAAGATGATAACCGGAGTGTTGCGCATGCGGCACACCTCCATCAGCTTACGTGTCTGGGTCTCCACACCCTTCGCACCGTCCACTACAATGATGGCAGAGTCGACAGCTGTAAGAGTGCGGTATGTGTCTTCGCAGAAGTCCTGGTGACCCGGAGTGTCAAGAATGTTGATTTTGTAGCCCTCGTAGTCAAACTCCATAACCGAAGTCGACACAGAGATACCACGCTGCTTCTCGATTTCCATCCAGTCGGACGTAGCCGACTTGCGTATTTTGTTGTTCTTTACTGCACCTGCCACCTGTATCTGGCCGCCAAAGAGAAGGAACTTCTCGGTGAGCGTAGTCTTACCTGCGTCAGGGTGTGATATGATGGCGAAAGTTCGCCTGCGTTCTATTTCCTGGTTCATAATATACGTTTTGGACTGCAAAGTTATACAAACTATTGCACATAAAAACACGCTTGCCTGATTTTTTGACTTTTAAACCATATTTATTATGTATAATGGTGATAGTTCGGTTGGCAAACTACACCCCATCAGCACATCACCTCCTCAACCTAAGTGGAGCGCAGCCCGCTCCTATATTTGCATTCTTGACCGCTCAAAACTGCGAGCTGAACGCGCGAGGAAATCTTTAGCTCAAAATTCGTGAGTTTTGAGCGTGCAGCGATTATTGCTTTAATACTCAGCGTGTTGCGGTGTTTTAGAGTGTAGATGTGCAATTGCAAGCCATCAGAAAAGGCTCCTTTTCTTTTCTAAAGGGCAACTTTAGCCCTCCTCATAAGCCCTAATAGCATTGCAATAGTAGTCGTTTTGCAATCTAAAAAGGGCTTCTTTGCACTCAAAAAGTAGTCCCTTTGGAGTGCAAAGAAGCCCAGAATGACTAAATATATGGCATCCGCCACTTCCGTTACATATAAAAAACGCTTCCGTAAACTCCAGAATCGAAATTCTGTTTGTAACACTTTTTTACTGCCTGTACGATATTTGCATACATTTCTTTATATATTATCCGTTGGCGGAATTATTTTTCATACAGTTCTATCGGCAATTTATCGGGGTCGCTGAAGAACACAAAACGCTTGCCGGTATATTCATCTGTGCGTATTGGTTCGTGTACAATACCTTTGCAGTCAAGTTCGTCAACTGCCTCAGCCAAATTGTCCACTTCAAATGCAAGATGACGCAGACCTGCTGCTTCGGGATATGATGGACGCACAGGAGGATTGGGGAATGAAAACAACTCCACTACATACGTAGAACCAAGCCAACAGTCTGCCTTCCACGAATCACGTTCCTTGCGATAATGCTCACTGACAATTCTTAATCCGAGCACATCGGTATAGAATTGCTTCGACCGCTCATAGTCGGAGCAAATCACTGCTACATGATGAATTTTATTTAATCTCATAATTACTCTTATATATTGTCTGTAAAGTTATTGTTTTTTACTCTAAATAACAGTCGTAACGAAATCTTTTATTGGTTGGATATCAGCGAGCTAAATACTTTGAAGAATGTAACTGCTAACGATTTAGAAACGAGCTATATTCTTTTTCTTTTACAACCTTGCAATATACAAAGAATGCCTAAATTTGCGACAAAGATACGATGTTTTTCTTAATATCCCATAATTTACAAGAAGAGAAACATAGAAATTAGGACTTTTATACTTTTCCGACACAAGCATATAGTGTTTTCATTTGTAAAATGATGTAATCCTAAGCAATAAACTTTATCAATCTTCGTTCTTTTAAAAGGTGAATCTGTTAAAACGACTACTAAATATGTAACCGAAAGCGTTAAGTCTAATGGTACAGCAGGAGTTGGCACATCAGCAGTTGGAAATGAAGTAGATAAAAGAAAAAAGAAATAAAATCCAATATGTGTACAAGGCTAATTATAGTCTTATTAGCCATGTACATGTATCTTCGATTAAATTTTCTAATTACAGTATAAGCGCACATAATACAATTGAGGTAATAGTTCCTATAAATGGTTATTATACACGACGTGTTGATGGAGTACTATTTTCTTATAAAGGATACAAGTTTAATAGAACTCTAAACATTTCAGATGTATTAACAAAATACGGTAAAGACATAACAAAAGAATGTGAACTTAAATTATCATTGTATGAAGTCTATGAAAATTTTTACTAAGTAAGTGATCTAAATTATTTATATATATATCAGTACTAATATGGTTATTTTTCCGTTTTATAGAAAAAGTAAATTATGAAACCAATAAAAGTACTTGAATTATCAGAGGATGATCGCCTCAAATTA
>NZ_JADYUF010000035.1 GCF_021531655.1 Leyella stercorea
TTTCGGGGCTTTGTGGGGCTTTTATCTCTTACAACCCTATTCTAACGCTTCCGCCTGTCATAATCCACAATCCCGGCTGGCGCACAGCACCCAGGTCGTAGTATCTGTGGCATGTAATATTGTCGGCCTTTACGTAAAGGCTGTACGACGGAGCGGTCCACATCAGCTTGACATCCACCTTTGTATAAGGCGAATAGTTGTTCATGCGCTGCTGCCAACGTACTGCCCACGATGCCGAAAGACGACTCCAGATGCGATGGTCGAGCTGGAATGTGGCCTTATGGCGCAAGTATTCCAAGGCGTAGAGCGAACCGAATATCTCGCGGTCGGTCTCGTGCTTCTGATGTATGAAGGCATAACCAGCCTTGATGCGTGTGATGAACGAACCCGGAACGAGCTCGTCCATATTGAGCGTAACGTCAGCCGAATAGCCCATATTGTCGAGTTTGCCGATGTTCATCGCCTGATACTTACGACTCTCGGAAGTTGGGTAAACCCAGTCGATGATATTCTTGCCCTCTGAGTAGAATCCGCTCAACACAGCCTCAACGCCACGTGTGCGGTAGCGTGTACCAATCTTGAAGGTAGAATTGCGCTCGGGGCTGAGGTTGGGATCGCCCTGCTGTGCCGAATTTGAAGTATAAAGGTCGGTGAATGTGGGCACACGCAGCGCCTTGTTCCACGATGCATAGAACTTCCAGTTGTCGCTCGGACGATAAGAGATGTCTACACCAGGATAGAAACGGAAACGGTTGTCAAGACCAGTATTGCGATTTGCAAGTACGCCAGCCGACAAAGTGAAGCCACCGAGAATCACGTTATGCTCGAGGAATAGGCTCGTGTTGGTGCGGTCGCCACGATGGTCGTAGTGGCGGTCGGAACCGTGTATGGCGGTCCACTCGCTCTCGTCGAGCAGCATTCCGTATGCCGTACTGAGTATATGCTCCTTGCGCAGGTCGACACCAACGGCTGTCTTGCCCAACAGCCATGTAGCATGGGCGTTGAGAGCGGCTCCATATACGTCCATACGGTGATAGTTCTCGCCGTTCTTGGCACCTTCCTTGCCTCGCGTAAGCTGATAATGGTCGACGTCGCGGTGCCAATATACCGAGGGCGAGAACACCAGACGCTCGTCGGCAAACGGACGAATGTCGGCAAGAGCCGATGCCATGAAGCGGCGTGTAGCCTCCCACTGGTTGTTGAAGCGGGCGCTGTAGAATGTCGAAGCACCATAATCCTGCGACGACAGACCTCCCTGCCACGACAGATTGACATAGCGCGACTCCCAAGAACCCATGTAATACATGCGACGGCGCTTGAAATCGCTGTTGGCTGTGCCACCGTCGCTCTGCGTATAGCCTCCGCTGAGCTGCTGACTGACGCTGCCCGTGCGAAGACTCAAACCAGCATCGCCACCGAATGTGCCGAACGAGCCTCCTTCGGCCGACACACGCACACTGCTCTCCTTGTCGGTGCGCGTCACGATATTGATGGCTCCGTTGAACGCCGACGATCCGAACACACGTGCCGAAGCACCCTCGAGAACCTCGATGCGCTCAATGTCAGAAAGAGAAACGGGAAAATCGGCTGCATTATGGCCGGTCTGCGGGCTTGACATGTTCACTCCATTCAATAGAATGGTAATCTGGTCGAACGTGCCGCCATTGATGCTGATGTCCGTCTGTACACCAAAGCCACCGCGCTGACGGACATCGACGCCCGTGGCTAACTTAAGAATGTCGTTGATACTTGCCGCCTCCGCACGCTGAATGTCGTCGCGCGAGATGACAGTCACAATCTTTGCCGACTGCAACGCAGTGAGCGGAGCACGCGAACCGGTGACAAGCACCTCGTCGAGCTTCACCTCCTGACGGCCAAGTGAGTCGGCTGCCATTGCTGTAGCAGCAGGCTTGGTACTGATTCCGTCTGCCTTGGCGTAGGTCAAAGTTGCCACGCTAAGGGTGCAGATGAGCACCTCACGTCCGATACAGCTGAACAGAGCATAGCTACGGCGCGAGAAATGCTTGAAGCGCAGAGCCTGTCTGTCGTTAAATCTGTGTCTGTACATAGATTTGTTGAATTAATTAATAAAATGAATAAAATTATACAGGGGCGTATATTTTAAAAACTCGCACTACCAATCGCTGGCAATGCGAGTTGTCGTTGCAGCGCTGTGCAACTTATTTTGAAAAATAATTGTATATCATTTATTTCTCAGCGTCGATAGCCTTAATCTTCTGGCGAACCAGTTCGAGGTCGTCGCGCAGGTTCTGCACCTTGCGATTCATCTCGTCGATAAGGCTGTTGCCCTTCTTAGAGCTTGCGTTAAGGAAACCGAGATTGTTCTCGTAGGTCTGGATTTCCTGCTTGAGCTGGTCGAAACGACGCATCAGGCGTGAGCGCTCTGAGCCCAAAGCCTCCTCGCCACGCTTTGCCATGTTCTTGATGTTCGACTTGAAGTCGTCAAGACGGCGGCGCTTTGTGGTGATGTTAAGCTGACGATATATAACGTCGAGCGCCTCATGATACTCGGCATAGAGGGCGTCCTTCTCCTTGAAGGGCACGTGTCCCACCTTATTATATTCGTCGACGAGAGCCTGAACCTGATTCTTTGTGGCTTCAGCACCAAGACCCTTGAGCTGAGCAATGAGCTCGCGCTTCTTGTCGAGATTGGCACGTTCCTCGCCACGTGTGCCTGCGTTGGCAGCCTTGCGTGCTTCGAAGAACTTGTTGCAAGCTCCGAGGAACTCGTTCCAGAGCTGGTCGCCGAGCTTCTTTGGAACCTGACCTACGGTCTTCCATTCCTTCTGAAGGGCGATGAGCTTGTCGCTTGTAGACTTCCACTCGGTGCTTTCAGCCAGTGCCTTAGCCTTCTCGACGAGGGCCTTCTTGCGCTCGATGTTGTCGGCATAGGCTGCCTTGAGCTGCTTGAAGAACTCAGTCTTGCGGCCGAAGAAGTCGTCGCACGCTGCACGGAAGCGCTCGAATATCTTGACATTCATCTTCTGTGGTGCAAAACCGATGGTCTTCCACTCGTTCTGTATTTCGATTATCTCCTTAGAGTGCTTCTCCCAGTCGGCAGCGCCCTTGTTTTCGAGCTTGCCAATCTCCTCTACCTTCTCGCAGAGAGTGGTCTTGCGTGCGAGGTTTTCCTCTTCACCGGCGCGAAGGTCCTCAAAGTGCTGTTGATGACGCTTGTTGATGACGGTCGATGCAGCCTTGAAGCGTGTCCAGATCTGCTCGCGCAACTCCTTGGCAACGGGACCAGTCTCACGATATTGCTGATGAAGTTCCTGCAACTGGTGGAATGCGCTGATTACATCTTCCTCATCGGCGAGCTTCTCAGCAGCCTCACACAGCTTGGTCTTTATCTCAAGATTCTTCTTGAAATCGTACTCGCGAGCCTCCGAGTTGAGCTTCAGCAGGTCGTAATACTGCTCGACATAGAGCTGGTAGTTGCGCCACAGCTCGCTGGCTTTCTCTGCCGGCACAGCCTTGATGTCCTTCCACTCCTGCTGCAGTTCCTTAAACTCATTGTACGACTTGTTGGCCTCATCGGGCGATGTAGCCATTGCCTTGATACGTTCGATGATGGCGAGCTTCTTCTCAAGGTTGGCCTGCTTCTCGGCTTCCTGCTCCAGGAACACCTTTGCACGTTTTTCGCGCACCACAGCCATTTGCTCTTTGAATGTTTCTTCGTCTTCGTCGGGCACAATCTGGTATGTTGTGGGATCGCCACCGCCTTCGATGTATTCCTTCAGACGTGCTTCGCGCTCGGCGACGTGCAACTTGTAGAATACAGTCTTAAGCAGATCAATCTCATCTTTGTCAGGATTGTCATCGCTCTGTGCTATCTGCTTCAGGCGTTCTACAACCTCCTGCTTTGTCTTGTATACCTTGTTGTTAGCCACCGGCTGTTCGGCGGGAGTGTCAACGTTCTTGACTTCAGCTACGTTCTCCACATTCGCCACTTCTTGTGTACCTTGATTCAAGGCTTTCTCTTGAGAGTCCATCATTTCACTGTTTTAAGTTTATGATAAGGGTAATTCAAATTCTCACCATGCCAAGGCTTTGCCATGACATGATTTTCATGTTCATATATATTTATATAGGTTGCAAACTTAAATAAAAAAAACCGAAAAGCAACAAAAAAGAACGTTTTTTTATGCTTTTCGGGTCTAAATGGACTCGTTTTGGGGGATTATTGCTAATTATGAGGTTGTTGTATAGTAGTTTGAATGCAGAAAAACGGTTGTCGGAATGCCAAAACAGGAGGCCATGGCACGAAGCCATAACCTCCTGTTTCTTTTAAATATTTGTATCAAAGGTTTACTTAAGCACCTCGATGGCACGCTGCAAACGCTTGATGGTTTCTTCCTTTCCGAGGAATGCCGAGATGTCGAACATGCCCGGACCCTTGCCTATACCAACAAGCGCAAGGCGGAATGCGTTCATAACGTCGCCCAGTTTGTAGCCCTTATCCTCTACCCACTTCATCACGACGGGCTCCTGTCCCTCGATAGAGAAGTCGTCTATGCCGTTGAGAACTTCTGCCAACTCGCCCATAACCTTGGCTGAGTCTTCCTTCCAGCGCTTCTTGACGGTCTTCTGGTCGTACTCTGTAGGGGCGATGAAGAAGAACGAGCACAGAGGCCAAAGCTCCTTGACGAAGCTCACACGGTCCTTCATCATAGCCACAACCTGTGTTATACGCTCCATCGACTCGTCCACTCCGTTGTTGGCAACGATAGGTGCGAAGAGGTCGGCAATCTCCTCGTTCGACTTGCGCAGGATGTACTCGTGGTTGAACCAGATGCCCTTCTGGAAGTCGAACTTGGCACCCGACTTAGAGCACTTGTGTATATCGAACTGCTCAACAAGATCGTCAAGCGAGAACATCTCCTGCTCTGTACCCGGATTCCAGCCCAGCAAGGCGAGGAAATTGACTACAGCCTCGGGGAAGTAGCCGCTCTCACGATAGCCTGAAGAAACGTCACCAGTCTTGGGATCGTGCCACTCAAGCGGGAACACGGGGAAACCGAGACGGTCACCGTCGCGCTTCGAGAGTTTGCCCTTACCCTCCGGCTTGAGCAGAAGCGGCAGGTGGGCGAATGTAGGCATAGTGTCTTCCCATCCGAAGGCACGATAAAGCAGAACGTGAAGCGGTGCGCTGGGCAGCCATTCTTCGCCACGTATCACGTGAGTAATCTCCATAAGGTGGTCGTCAACGATATTTGCCAAGTGATAAGTGGGCAGTTCGTCGGCGCTCTTGTAGAGCACCTTGTCGTCGAGAATGTCGCTCTTAATCTTCACATCGCCACGAATCATGTCGTCTACATGCACTTCAATGCCCGGCTCAACCATGAAACGCACCACATACTGCTTGCCGTCGTTGATGCGACGTTCTACTTCCTCCTTCGGGAGAGTGAGCGAGTTGGTCATCTGCATACGTGTCTTGGCATCGTACTGGAAGTTCTGAATCTCCGCACGCTTTGCTTCAAGCTGCTCGGGAGTATCGAATGCTATGTAAGCCTTGCCGTCGGCAAGGAGCTGGTCGACATATTTCTTATATATGGCGCGACGCTCGCTCTGACGATACGGGCCGTGATCGCCACCGAACGAAACTCCTTCGTCAAACTTGATACCGAGCCAACGGAACGACTCGATGATATAATCTTCGGCTCCAGGCACAAAGCGATGAGAGTCGGTATCCTCAATACGGAACACCAAGTCGCCACCGTGCTGACGCGCGAATAGATAGTTATACAATGCTGTACGCACACCACCGATGTGCAAAGGTCCTGTTGGGCTTGGCGCGAAGCGCACCCTTACTTTTCTATCTGACATATTATAGTATGTTTTTATTTTTGTGTACAAAGGTAGTAAGTTTTTCTCAATTTAGACATTTTTTTTGTAATATTGCAGTCCAAACCTATAATAAGACAATATATGTACAGAATTGAGAAGAGCAGAAAACATTTCTGGCGCAATATGTTCACCCGTATAGCGCTGGTATTGGTGACTGTGACGGTGATAGTATGGTCGCTGCCGCGCAACGAGGGTCAGCGATTCAGATACGACATCGGCAAGCCGTGGATGTACGGCTCGTTCATTGCCAAGTTCGACTTTCCTATCTACAAGACCGACGAGACCATAAAAGCCCAGGAGGACTCGCTGCTGCAGACCTACCAACCTTACTACAACTACGACAAGACGGTGGAGAAGAAGCAGGTGAGCAAGTTCCTCTCCGACTTCCACGACGGCATTCCCGGACTGCCACACCAGTACATCGACATAATAGCCAAGCAGCTGCACCGGTTGTATCAGACGGGTATCATGGACACGCCCGAATACAACGAGATATATCGCGACTCCACTTCGCTGGTGCGCGTGGTCATAGGCAACAACGCACAGACCATGCCGCTCAACGAAATCTACTCTACGCTGTCGGCTTACGAGCAGATATTCCTCGACGACGTGGTAGCACAGCAACGCCCGTTGTTACAGCGTTGCAATCTGAACAACTACATCGAGCCTAACCTTATATATGATAAGGAACGCTCGCTGACCGAACGCAACGACCTGCTGTCGTCCATACCGCCTGCCAGCGGAATGGTGATGAGCGGACAAAAGGTGATTGACCGTGGCGACATTGTCGACGAATACACCTACCGCGTGCTCAACTCGTTCGAGCGAGAGATAAAACGCCGCTCGGCAACGCAGAATGAGATAACAAGCACCATTATCGGACAGATAATACTTGTGACCCTTATGGTGACACTATTCACCATATATCTCGCCCTGTTCCGACGCGACTACTTCAACAAGCCGCGCTCCATCGCCATGCTCTACTCGCTCATTACGCTCTTCCCGGTGATAGTGGCTATAATGATGCGCCACAACTTTCTGAGCGTCTACATAGTGCCATTCGCCATGGTTCCGATGTTTGTGCGTGTGTTTATGGACTCGCGCACGGCGTTCATCTCGCACGTCACGATGCTGCTTATATGCACCATCGCCGTGAGATACCAGTACGAATTCATCATCATTCAGATTGTAGCGGGCCTGATAGCCATCTATTCGCTGCGCGAACTGACACGCCGTGCCCAGGTGTTCAAGACCGGAATACTCGTGGCAATGGGCAGCGCACTGGTATATCTGGCTCTGCAGATGATTCAGGACAACGACTTCACCATCATGGATCATGACATGTACTACCACTTTGTGGTTAATGGCGTGCTGCTGTTGCTCGCCTATCCGCTGATGTACATCGTCGAAAAGATGTTCGGATTCGTGTCGAGCGTGACGCTGTTTGAGCTGTCCAACACCAACCGCGGACTGCTGCGCGACCTCTCGGAGATAGCGCCCGGCACCTTCCAGCACTCCATCACGGTGGGCAATCTTGCTGCCGAGATAGCCAATAAGATTGGTGCCAACTCGCTTCTGGTGCGTACCGGTGCGCTGTATCACGACATAGGCAAAATGGCCGACCCCGTTTTCTTCACCGAAAATCAAGCAGGTGTCAACCCACACGACCACCTCGACTATAAGGAGAGCGCACGCATCATCATCAATCACGTCACCGAGGGCGTGAAAATGGCTGAACGTGAGAATCTGCCTACCATCATACGCGACTTCATCGTGACCCACCATGGCACGGGAATGACCAAGTTCTTCTACATTAAATACAAGAATGAGCATCCCGACGAAGAGATTGACCCGAAGCCGTTTGAATACCCGGGTCCCAACCCGTTCACACGCGAGCAGGCAATCCTCATGATTGCCGACGGCGTGGAGGCTGCTTCGCGCTCAATAACAGAATATACAGAGGAGAACATCGCCACACTGGTAAACAAAATCATCGACGGCGACGTGGCTGACGGCTACTTCAAGGATTGTCCAATCACATTCCGCGACATAGCCCTCGCCAAAATCGTACTCATCGAACGCCTCAAAGCAATATACCACACACGTATATCGTATCCTGAGGCGAAGAAGTAAAGGCAATACAAATATTGTACACGCAGTAAAAAAGTGTTACAAAACGAAAAATGATTCTAGAAATTTCAGAGGCGGTTTTTATCGGTTTTTCAACGTAAAATACCACTCTCTATCTCCATCCGAGGCTTCTTTGCATTGCAAAAGGACTACTTTTGGAATGCAAAGGAGCCTTTTTTGTAAAGCAAAAGGGGCCTAAACGGAGGGTAAAAACGGTCGTTTTGCGACGAAAAGGAGTCCTTTTAACGATATTTTTTTTGCACACTTGCTACGCTTACGTAATAACAACGTGTGTATCAACAGCTTACCGCTGCACGCGCAAAACTCGAGAATTTCGAGTTTAAGATTTCCTTGTGCGCTCAACCCATAGTTTTGAGGGCTTAAAAATGCAAATATTGTGATGAGACGGTGATGCGCTGAGAGGGTGATATAGCCATTGGCAACATACAAAGAAGCGGCAATCACACGATAAATTAATATCGATGCGATTGCCGCATAACCACTTGTTACCGAAACTTAAGGTATATGGCGGAATTTTAAGCAATTTATTCGTTCAGACTTAGAAGTTGATGTCCAGTCCTACTCCAAACACATTGTTGTTACGAGTGAAGTCGGCTGAATAGTTGTTCTTCTGTGTCTTCATTGTCTCGTAGAAAGTATGGAAGTAGGCCACCTGCAAATCCATCTTCTTTGAGAGGTGGATTACACCACCTACACCTACAGAGTTTGAGCTGACAATGAACGACTTGTCGTCCATGTAGTCGTTGGTCATGCCGTAGCTTGTGCGCTGCCAGCCGGTGCTTACGGTGAACTTCTTGTTGAGATCGTACTCTACACCTGCGCTGTATTCGAAAGTTCCGCGGTCGAGCTTCTTCTGACGGTTGTTGTAAGAAGTAGCGTGCTTGTCGTCAAACCAGTGGAAACCTACGTTGATACGCAACTCGTCGATTGGCTTGTAGCCTACACCTACAGTGAGAAGCGAAGGAATGTCGCCCTCAATCTTCTTGCCGTCTTCGTATTCGCCGATTGCTTCGTCAAGCTCTGAGTCAAATTGCTGCTTGAGACCAAGCATTTTTGCCTGTACTGAAGTATTACCCAGCACTTCAGCAGTCTTCTTCTGGGCAGCCGCAGCAGCTGCCTCAGCTCCCATACCCATGCCAACAAACTTGTTGGTAAGAATACCATTCATCTGTGTGGCAAGGTTGCTTGGAAGGTTACCGATTGACGGAGACTGGTTTACCGACTTGTTCTTAAGACGCATACGGGTCTTGAACTCATACTTAGCCGAGAAGTTCCAGCGGCCAGTCTTAAAGTCTACGCCAATCATCGGAGTGAATCCGAGTCCGGTCTGGTCGCAGCTGAGTTCTATATCGGCTGCATTGGTCTTGGTAGGGTCAAGAACCTGATAGAGAGGCATGTTGCCTACCTTGATGTCGCGTACATATCCATAGTAACTGCACAATGCATATACGGTACGCACACCGCCATATACTGCGAAGTTGTCATTTACCTTATAAGCAGCACCTATAGAAATACCGTAGTAATACTGACGACCGTGCATATAGCTGTCGTAGGTATACTTGCCTGTCTTTCCAAAAGCCTGATCGGAAGTAAACATAGTAGCACCAAGAACATCATCTATTTTATCAGCAAGTCCGCATGCTCCCATAGCTGTTTCGCTCACAATCTTCTCGAACGAACCAAGTCCGTTGTCGAAAGTACACTTTCCACCGCCACCGGCAAGTGCCAGGTTAGCCTGGAACGACCAGTGTCCTTTGTTGTAAGCATATTGGAGTGAGGGAATGACGGGGGCGAAAGCCTTACCCTTGAATGTACGTGGAGTGAAAGGATTGTTCACGTTGTTGGTGAACAACTGGTAGTCGTTCTTGATAGAACGGTGCTGATAAGCCAACTGCCAGTTGAGCGAGAGGTGATGACCCTGACCCAAAAACGCAACGCCAGCCGGGTTGAAATAAACGCCGTCAATGCCGATTGACGCCTCACGGCTCATCATACGGTTGAAAGCTATGTTCTGATTGGTGTTTGTAAGTAGTCCTCCTGCAAACGAAAAGCTGCTTGAGGCAATCGCTGCTGTCAAGCAAACTGTCTTGATTTTGTTCATCTTAATTTAATTACCTTTAAAATATTGGTTGCAAAGGTAATCAGATTGTCCTATTCTTCCGTAAAAACAAATACTTATTTAAGGTCTATTAACAGAAAAAGTACAAAACCTTGCACAAACAAAAGGTTTTGTGCAAGGTTTCGGTATGAATTTGTCAGAAATTTTGGTTTTATTTGTCTGAAAACAGAGATTTCATTCCCTCATTTTCAAAAGGACTCGTTTTGCCTTTAAAAAGGACTCGTTTTGATGTGCAAAAGGAGTCCTTTTGGAGTGTAAAAGGAATCCTTTTGGAAGGCAAAAGGACTACATTTGAAAACCATGGTGAATTATTCCGTGAAACCACCTTATTATATAGGTGTTTTAGCTGTTTTGGATTGGCGTTTTAGCTGTTTTTGGATTGCTAAGAGAAGGAAAAACGATGAAATAAAATAAATAATAATATAAATCGGTATACATTCGATTAAAAAGTAGTAACTTTGCAAACGATAGAATTCAAATCAAAACACATATACAAGCAGTATGATTTTATTTTTCATGACTCCAAGCAAGAGCGTGATCGCTACAGAAGTGGATCACCAGCTCTCACAAGATGAGATCAATGAACTGTGTTGGCTGTACGGCGGTGCTACACTCATAGAGGGTGAGACCGTCGAGGGCTTCTTCGTGGGCCCACGCCGCGAAATGATTACTCCATGGAGTACGAATGCCGTAGAGATAACTCAGAATATGAGCCTCCACGGCATTTCGCGTATAGAGGAGTACTTCCCCGTCGACTCGAAAGATGCCGACCACGACCCTATGCTTCAGCGCATGTACGAGGGTCTGAACCAGGACATCTTCACCGTTAACCACCAGCCTGAGCCTATCAAGCGCGTGGAGAACATCGAGGAATACAACGAGCAGGAGGGTCTGGCTCTGTCGGCTGAAGAGATTGAATATCTCCATAAGATAGAGAAGGAATTGGGCCGTCCGCTTACAGACTCTGAAATATTCGGTTTCGCACAGATCAACTCTGAGCACTGCCGCCACAAGATATTCGGCGGTACATTCATCATCGACGGCAAGGAAATGGAGTCGTCGCTGTTTGCAATGATCAAGCAGACCACCAAGGAGAACCCCAACAAGATTCTCTCTGCTTATAAAGATAATGTGGCTTTCGCACAGGGTCCGGTCGTAGAGCAGTTCGCTCCGAAGGACCAGTCTACAAGCGACTACTTTCAGGTGAAGGACATCGAGAGCGTCATCTCGCTCAAGGCTGAGACTCACAACTTCCCTACTACCGTTGAGCCGTTCAACGGTGCCGCGACTGGTACGGGTGGCGAAATTCGCGACCGTATGGGCGGTGGCGTTGGTTCATGGCCTATCGCCGGTACAGCTGTGTACATGACAGCCTATCCGCGTCTTCATGACGACGACAACCAGACACGCGACTGGGAGGACATCATGCCCGTCCGCAAGTGGCTTTATCAGACTCCGGAGCAGATTCTTATCAAGGCTTCGAACGGAGCAAGCGACTTCGGCAACAAGTTCGGACAACCTCTCATCACCGGTTCGTTGCTCACTTTCGAGCATCAGGAGGGCAATGAGAAGTATGCTTACGACAAAGTGATCATGCTTGCAGGCGGTGTTGGCTACGGCACAAAGCGCGACTGCCTCAAGAAGGAGCCGCAGAAGGGCAACAAGGTTGTCGTTGTTGGTGGCGACAACTATCGCATCGGTCTCGGTGGCGGTTCTGTATCGTCAGTTGATACCGGCCGTTACAGCAACGGTATCGAGCTGAACGCCGTTCAGCGTGCCAACCCTGAGATGCAGAAACGTGCCTACAACCTCGTACGCGCATTGTGCGAGGAGGATGTAAACCCGGTAGTAAGTATCCACGACCACGGTTCGGCTGGTCACCTCAACTGCCTCTCGGAGCTCGTAGAGGAGTGCGGTGGCGAGATTGACATGACCAAACTGCCTATCGGCGACAAGACTCTCTCGGCTAAGGAGATTATCGCCAACGAGAGCCAGGAGCGTATGGGCCTGCTCATCGACGAGAAGCACATCGACCACGTACGCCGTATTGCAGAGCGCGAGCGTGCTCCGCTGTATGTAGTAGGTGAAACAACGGGCGACGCCCACTTCTCATTCAAGCAGGGCGACGGCGTTAAGCCGTTCGACTTGGACGTTGCTCAGATGTTCGGTCACTCACCCAAGACCATCATGCGCGACGAAACTGTGGAGCGTCACTATAAGGATGCCGAGTATACTCACGAAGAAACATCAGAGAACGGTAAGGACGATGTACTCGACAAGTACGTCAGCCGCGTGCTGCAACTTGAGGCTGTGGCATGTAAGGACTGGTTGACCAACAAGGTAGACCGTTCGGTAACGGGCAAGATTGCACGTCAGCAGTGCCAGGGCCAGATTCAGCTGCCGCTGTCAGACTGCGGCGTTGTGGCTCTCGACTATCGTGGAAAGAAGGGTATCGCTACTGCTCTCGGCCATGCTCCGCAGGCTGGTTTGGCTTCACCTGAAGCTGGTTCGGTTCTATCTGTAGCCGAGGCTCTGACCAATATCGTTTGGGCTCCTCTTGCCGACGGCATGAACAGCCTTTCGCTTTCAGCCAACTGGATGTGGCCTTGCCGCTCGCAGAAGGGCGAAGACGCTCGTCTTTACAGCGCCGTTAAGGCACTGAGTGAGTTCTGTATCGACTTGAAGATTAACGTTCCGACCGGTAAAGACTCGCTGTCGCTTACACAGCAGTATCCCAACGGCGAGAAGATCATCGCTCCGGGCACCGTTATCGTAAGCGCAGGTGGCGAGGTTTCGGACATACGCAAGGTTGTTTCGCCCGTATTGGTAAACGATAAGAACTCTTCACTCTATCATATCGACTTTTCGTTCGACGAGCAGCGTCTTGGCGGCAGTGCCTTTGCACAGAGCCTCGGATTCGTTGGCGACGACGTTCCTACCGTAAAGAACCCCGAATACTTCGCCGACTGCTTCAACGCAGTTCAGGAAATGATCGAGAAGGGTTGGATTATGGCTGGTCACGACATCTCTGCCGGCGGTCTGATTACAACATTGCTCGAAATGTGCTTCGCCAATACTGAGGGCGGTATGCACATCAACCTGCACAGCCTTGCAGGCAACGACATCATCAAGATGCTCCTTGCCGAGAACCCGGGCGTTGTTATCCAGGTTTCAGACAAGTACAAGGAGGAGTTCAAGGACTACATGGAGGAGAACGGTATCGGCTACGCCAAGATCGGTTATCCCACTCCTTCAGAGCGCACCATCGTCATCAAGAAGGACGAATACACTCATACCTTCGACATCGACGCTCTGCGCGACACATGGTTCAAGACCTCTTACCTGCTCGACCGCGACCAGAGCTTCAACGGTTGTGCTGCAAAACGCCGCGACAACTACAAGAAGCAGCCTGTAGAAATGAAGTTCCACGACTCGTTCAAGGGCTCACTCGATAGCTACGGAATATCTGCCGACCGTCGCACAGCATCGGGCATCAAGGCTGCTATCATCCGTGAGAAGGGTACAAACGGCGAGCGTGAGATGGCATACTCGCTCTATCTTGCAGGCTTCGACGTTAAGGACGTTATGATGACCGACCTCATCACCGGCCGCGAGACACTCGAAGACGTCAACATGATAGTATTCTGTGGCGGATTCTCTAACTCCGACGTGCTTGGTTCGGCTAAGGGTTGGGCAGGTGCATTCCTCTTCAATCCGAAGGCAAAGGAGGCTCTCGACAAGTTCTATGCACGCAAGGACACCCTGTCATTGGGTATCTGCAACGGCTGCCAGCTTATGGTTGAGCTCAACCTTATCAATCCTGAGCACGAGCACCGCACACGTATGCTGCACAACAACTCGCACAAGTTTGAGAGCACATTCCTCGGTTTGGAGATTCCGCAGAACAACAGCGTGATGTTCTCTTCACTCAGTGGCGACAAGCTCGGCATCTGGGTGGCTCACGGCGAGGGCAAGTTCTCATTGCCTGAGGCTGAGGACAAGTACAACGTTGTGGCTCGCTATAACTACGCAGAGTATCCTGGCAACCCGAACGGATCAGACTATAACGTAGCTGGTATATGTTCAGCCGACGGCCGTCATTTGGCAATGATGCCCCACTTGGAGCGCGCCATCTTCCCATGGCAGAACGCTTGGTATCCTGCCGAGCGTCGTCAGGACGACGTTACACCTTGGATTGAGGCATTCGTCAATGCACGCAAGTGGATTGAGAACAATAAATAATTAATAAAGCCCCACTCCCAACCCTCCCCAGAAGGGAGAGAGCGGTATGTCAATACCGTCTGTTGGGAGTGGGGCTTTTTCTGTTTATGGAATGGTTTTTATATGTACATCAATTTATTCCGTATCTTTTTTAAAATAGGATTTTTCACTCTTGGCGGCGGTTATGCTATGATTCCACAGATTGAATCGGAGATAGTAGACCGTCATAAATGGATGGATCGCAAGGATTTTCTCGACCTTATAGCCGTGGCACAGACGTGTCCCGGAGCTTTGGCTGTGAACATGAGCGTGTATATAGGCTACAAGCTGCGCAAGATGGGAGGTGCCGTGTGCGCCACATTGGGCGTTGCACTGCCGTCGTTCGTGATAATATTGCTCATAGCCATGTTCTTCCATCAGTTTCAAGACAACGAAGTGGTACGCTCCATATTCAACGGCATACGCCCGGCTGTAGTCGCTTTGATATGCGCACCGGTGTTCAGCATGGGTCGTGCAGCCCGTATCACATGGATAAACTGCTGGATTCCTATAGCCTGCGCGCTGCTTATATGGCTGCTTGAAGTGAATCCTATCTTCGTTCTTACCGCAGCAGGAATGTGCGGATATTTGTATGGACTATTAATAAAACCAACCGAATGATATTTCTGAAACTCTTTTTCACCTTCTTCAAGATAGGTCTGTTCGGATTTGGAGGCGGTTACGGAATGCTGTCGCTCATTCAGAGCGAGACGGTGACACACAACGCGTGGATGACATCAGCCGAATTTGCCAACATTGTAGCAATAAGCCAGATGACGCCAGGCCCCATCGGCATCAATGCCGCTACCTATTGCGGATACACTGCTGTACATAATGCTGCCATGGGCGAGACAATGGCTGTGCTGGGCAGCGCCACTGCCACACTGGCACTGGTACTACCGTCGTTCATTCTTATGATTATGATTAGTCGGTTGTTCATGAAATACATGAACTCAATGATGGTGCAAAGCATCATGTCGGGTCTGCGCCCGGCTGTAGTGGGGCTTATTGCCGCCGCCGCATTGCTGTTAATGAACAGCGAGAATTTCTCGGCACCGTCAATAAACCCCTGGTATTTCGGCATCAGCATTTATATTTTCACAGCCACACTCATTGGTACAATGGCGTTAAAAATCAACCCTATACGAATGATATGCTGGGCGGCGTTTGCCGGACTGATGCTGCTTTACTAATTGAAAATTGAGAGTTGAAAGTTGAGAGTTATGATTACCATTTATAATTATAGTTTTGAAATATAATCAACTATACATATCATAACTCTCAACTTTCAACTCTCAACTTTCAATGATACTTCTCTCAACTTTCAACTAATATTCCGCTTCATTAGCCAAATGCCAAGTTGTGAGATATGAAGCGCGTGTTATGTCCGTAAGCTTCGGATAGTTTATGGTCGACGCTTCGTCTGACGGCTGGTTGTAATGAGGCTGTCCGCCAGTGTGAAACCACACGATAGGCACTCCCTTCAGATGGAACGACTGCTGGTCGCTGCCGCCAACGGGATTCTCCCAAGCACGATAATCGGGCTCGAAAGTGCTGAAGTGATATTTATTGATATCGTTCTTGAGCCACTCGCCTAGTTTGGGATGAGCCGCAGTGAAGAAGTACATCAGATACTTGCTGCTTGTACCGCTGCCCACCATGTCGAAGTTGAGATAGCCCTTCACCTTCGACATTTCTGCGAAGTGGTCGGTGAAGTATTGAGAACCGAGCAGTCCAAACTCCTCACCGTCCCAAAAAGCGAACACCACAGTGCGTTCGGGCTGCACTCCACTTGCTACAAAGGCTTTCATAATCTGCAACACGGCAGCCACGCCCGAAGCATTGTCGTCGGCTCCGTTGTATATCTTGTCGCCAGCCAAGTCGTTGTACACGCCCTCATGATCAAGATGAGCGCCCACCACAACATACTCGTCAGTCTTCTTGCCAGGCAACACAGCGAGCACATTACTAAGCGCCATCGACCGATATACACCTTTCTTTATATTAGCAATCGAGTCGGCATTGACATAGTAGCGCACACCTCGCTTCAGCTTCTGCACAGCGGACGCCTCAAAAGGCTGCTCGTACGAATCGCCCAACAGAGGTTTCAGTCCAGCCTGACGTATCTGCGAAATGATGTACTGCTTGGCAATACGCGAGCCACGTTCGCCCGCACGTCTGCCCTCAAGCAGGTCGTCGGCGAGGAAACACACGTGAGCGCGCGCTGCATCCTCGGTGATAGAGCGCATTCCGGCTTCAATCTGAGCCGTGAGATTCTTGTTTGCCTTTGCCGCTTTCTTCTGTGCGGCAAAGGCATTAGTGGTCATGGCAGCCATAACGACAGCCGATGACAAGATTACAGTCTTGATGTTCATCCTGATTATAAAAGTTTGGTTTGATTAGTATTCCATTGAGAAAGTCACACCACGGCGCATCATATCCTTAGCCAGCGGACGCATGCGCTTGATGAACGACTCCCACGAACGGTTCTGCTGCTGGCTCCATCCTGCCTCAGCCAGAGCGATAGAGCGCGGATAAGCCTGATAGTATATGCGCTCGGGCGATGTGATGCACTCGCTCCAGAGCGTTCCGGCAACACCGAAAAGATTGTTCTCTTCAAACTTCTTGTCGTGTCCCCAAGCCGGATCAAGAGCGTATGTAGCCTTGAGCGAAGTTACGGGCATACCCCAATTCACCTCAGGCATATCGCCCTTAGCCATCGGATAGTCGAAGTAGCAGTGCTCGCCTGGGCAGAGCATGATGCGTGCATTGTTCTCAACGGCAGCCTGCAGAGCCTTGTCGGTGAGTCCGTTGCGCCAAGCGAAGGTGACGCATCCCGGCTGGATTTTCTTGAAGTCGGTCTCATACCAGAACATCGGAGTTTTGTGATAAGTGTCGCGCAGGAGTTCGATAACGCGGTCGAACATATATCCCTGCAGCTTCCAGTTCTCCGAACGGTCGGTTGTTGTGATGCCGAGCTTCTTCTTCAGAGCCTGGCATTTTGGGCAGTCGGTCCAGCAGTCGAGTGCCGGATTGCCAGCCTCATCGCCACCGAGATGGATATACTTAGACGGGAAAATGTCGGCAATCTCCTTGAATACATTGCCCAAGAACTCGTATGTGAAGTCGTTGCCCGGGCAAAGAAGCTCGTTGGAAACGCCACATGTGGTGCGGATAGGCACCTGACGCTGATGACATGTAAGTTCGGGGAACACACTGATAGCAGCTACCTCATGGCCCGGCATCTCAATCTCGGGTACTATCTCCACGTGATACTGAGCGGCAAACTTCACCAAGTCGCGCATCTGCTCCTGAGTGTAATAGCCCTTGTAAGGCATCAGCAGGTCGTCCTGACCCCAACGTGATGAAGCCTGTTCGGTAAGCTGCGGATACTTCTTAATCTCAATGCGCCAAGCCTGGTCGTCTACGAGGTGCAGGTGCAGAGCGTTGAGCTTGTAGCGAGCCATTTCGGGGATGAAAGCCTTCAGCTCGTCGAGCGGAATGAATGTACGGGCAGGGTCGACCATCAATTCACGTACGTGAGTGCGAGGAGTGTCCTTGATGGAGAGTTGCGGAATGGCATCAACACACTCCTTATTGCCCGAACCAAGAAGAATCTGGTCGAGAGTCATCAGTCCCCAGAACACGCCGCGCGGAGTCTTGCCCTTGATGTTCACGCCCTTAGAGTCTACAGTAAGAGTGTAAGCCTCGTCGTCGTCGAGCGACGAGTCGAGGGCGAGAACAAGCTGCAAGCCACGCTGACGGCTGTTTACGATGTTGCCGATACGACCAGTAAGCATCTCGCGAGCACGCTCCACCTCATTGTTCAATACATTATCATCCTTCTTGTCAAGCAATATATTCCAGGCTGTCTGCACGTTCAGCGCCTTAGCACCCTTCTGAACGGTCAGGGTCTGCGGCATTGGGGTGAGGCACAGCGTCGGGTCGCTCACTTCCTTTGCCATCTTCGGCTCGGCATAGAAGCGGCTCCAGCCTGCTGCCTTCATATAAGCCTTCTCGCTGCCCTTCGGAACGATGAGCTTAACGCTGCCTGGCTCTACACCATAGAATGAAGAAACGGCAGCCTTTGGCGGCACTTTCGAATTGACCTTGACGGTCTTCAGTCCCGACAGACGTGCGAAAGCGTATTCGCCGATGACGGGAGCACCCTCTATTGTTAGTTCGGTCATGCCCTTACAGCCCGAAAAAGCGGCAGCACCTATGCTCTCTACCGATGCCGGGATGGTGATGTTCTGCAACTTGTCGCAAGCGAAAAAGGCCTGAGTTCCGATGGTCTTCAGCACCTTTGGCAGCGCAATATTGAGGAGTTGGTGGCGCGAATGGAACGCATTCTTCGGAATCTCGGTGCTCTTAGCGTCACTGAGGTCGATGTCGCGTACTTGAAAACAGAGGTCGCGCATCTGTCGGTAGTCGCCCTTACGGTCGGTAGATAATTCGCCAGTGAGTTTCAAGCTGACAGCCATCGACTTCTGTTCGGGCTTCAAATTGTCCATACGCTCTACGGTCTGTGCCGACATAACCGCTGAAAGGATTGTCGTAGCAGATAATAGCAGTAGTCTTTTCATTTGTCGTTTATTTATATGATTGTTGTAAGTTTCGTCCTTTTTACCGATATTATCTGCAAAGATACAACTAATTATGCATAGCACGGCACAAGCGGCAACGAAAATTGAAACCAAGAGGAAAACAACGGATTTGCAAGTGAAAAAGGTTTGTGCGAAATATGGAGCGAGGCAATAGTATTAATGAAAGTCTAACTGTAGGAGGTTATGGCGTCCTCGCCATAACCTGAGCAAGCAACGGTGCAATAAACGAATGATAAGAATGTATCGTCTGACTGCTCAGGCTATGGCGGGGACGCCATAGCCTCCTACTATCTGCATTGCCAAGTCATAGGAAAATTGAACTTCTAATCTTTTCACTCGAAATGTCGGATAAAACAAGGGAAAAGCTATGGATTTACAAGGGAAAAGCTATGGATTTGCAAGTGAAAAACCATTGTTTTTCAAAAGGACTCCTTTTGGCTTGCAAAAGGACTCGTTTTGATGAGCAAAAGGACTCGTTTTGGAATGCAAAAGGACCCCTTTTGGAGTGCAAAAGGAGTCCTTTTTGAAATGTATAGTTTTAAGTCCCAATTCCAACCCCTATCCAGCAGGATGGAAAGGGGTAAGAATTAGAGTTTTTGGGCTGTTACAATCCGGCGATTGTCAAGCCTGCCATTACGATGCTAACCATCGACATGAGCTTGATGAGGATGTTGAGCGACGGACCTGAGGTGTCCTTGAACGGATCGCCTACGGTGTCGCCTACGATAGTGGCCTTGTGGTTTTCGCTACCCTTACCTCCGTAGTTGCCCTCCTCTATCATCTTCTTGGCGTTGTCCCAGGCTCCACCTGAGTTGGACATGAACACGGCGAGCGTGAAGCCTGCAGCTAGTCCGCCTGTGAGCAGCCCCAATACGCCAGCCACACCGAGCACCAGTCCTACAACAATCGGGATGATGATGGCAAGCAGCGACGGCAGTATCATCTCGCGCTGGGCGCTTCGTGTGCTTATCTCTACACAACGGCCATAGTCGGGCGTAGCCTTGCCTTCGAGTATTCCTTTTATCTCGCGGAACTGACGGCGCACCTCCTGCACCATCGACTCGGCTGCACGACCCACGGCTCCCATAGTCAGTCCGCAGAAGAGGAATGCTGCCATGGCTCCGAGGAACGCTCCTACGAGCACCTTAGGATTGATTAGGTTCACCTGGAAGAACTCGATGAAGTCGACGGTCGAGGCATTCGTCGGGTCGAACACATTGCCGGCTGCATCGATATATTGCTTGCCGTTGTCCACGGCACGTATCATGGCTATCTTAATCTCTTCGATGTACGACGCCAGCAGGGCAAGGGCTGTAAGTGCAGCCGAACCGATGGCAAATCCCTTACCGGTGGCTGCGGTGGTGTTGCCGAGTGCATCGAGAGCGTCGGTACGCTCGCGCACCTCCTTGCCTAAGCCGCTCATCTCTGCATTACCGCCTGCATTGTCGGCTATCGGACCGTAAGCGTCGGTGGCAAGGGTTATGCCGAGTGTTGAGAGCATGCCCACAGCGGCTATACCTATGCCGTAAAGACCGGTACTGATGGACTTGGCTGAGAGCGACATGTCAAATCCATTGGCGCAAAGATAGCTCAGCATGATGGCTACCGAGATGGTAACAACCGGCACCATCGTCGAAATCATTCCCGTGCCTATACCTTTTATTATAACAGTGGCAGGACCTGTCTGCGAGGCTTCGGCTATCTTCTGCGTCGGCACATAGCTGTGCGAGGTGTAATATTCGGTGGCTTGACCTATCACGACACCTGCTATCAGTCCGCTTATGACCGAGAACGAGAGTCCCAACCAGTTTTCGATGCCAAGCATATAAAGTATTACGAATGTGGCAACTGCTATAAGGAAGGCGCTGACATTGGTGCCTAAGCCGAGCGAATGGAGCAGTTCCTTCATCGTAGCGCCCTCCTTGGTGCGCACCATGAAGATACCAATGAGCGAAAGGAAAATGCCGATGGCTGCTATAATCATCGGCGCTATGACGGCACGCAGCTGCATGTCGCCGTTCATTGCAAATGCCGTGGCTCCAAGAGCGGCTGTAGAGAGTATCGAACCGCAATAGCTCTCGTATAGGTCGGCACCCATTCCGGCTACGTCGCCCACGTTGTCGCCTACGTTATCGGCAATAGTTGCAGGATTGCGCGGGTCGTCCTCGGGTATGTTAGCCTCAACCTTGCCAACAAGGTCGGCTCCAACGTCGGCGGCCTTGGTGTAAATACCGCCACCCACACGGGCAAACAGTGCCTGTGTGGAAGCACCCATTCCGAAGGTAAGCATAGTAGTGGTGATGGTGACGAGGGCAGTCGATTCGCCCTGATAGACGGCATTCAGCACGATAAACCATATTGCAATGTCGAGCAGTCCGAGTCCGACAACGACCAGACCCATTACAGCTCCGCTTCGGAAGGCAATCTTCAGTCCCTTGTCAAGCCCCGTTCGCGCTCCGTTGGCAGTACGCGCCGAAGCATAAGTGGCGGTTTTCATGCCAAAGAAGCCTGCCAGTCCTGAGAACAATCCGCCCGTAAGAAAAGCGAAAGGCACCCACGGATTCTGCACCTTCAGCACATAAGCCATAAAGGCAAACACTATGGCAAGCACCACAAAGACAATAGCCACAACCTTATACTGCTGCTTCAGATAAGCCATGGCACCCTTCCTGACATGCTCGGCGATTTCTTTCATTCGGTCAGTACCCTCTTCCTCTTTCATCATTGAGCGGAAGAAAAACCATGCCATTCCCAATGCTACAACGCTGGCAATAGGAATCAGCCAAAAAACTAAAGGGATGTTGTTCATAACGGTATGTTTAAGTTTGATAATAGATATAGTAGTACGTCGTTACAATCGACGTATGCAAATATATAAAATATATTGATATGAAAGCTGATACGGGGTCAGAATATTTGTTTTTTTAGCAAGAAAAAAGCAGATACGGACGATATTTTATCCGTTTTTTGAGTAACTTTGCATATTCCCAAAACCAAGGAATCCGTTATATAATAATAGGTACAATAGTCATATAGACGATATACATCAAATTCTTATGTTATATTTATTACAGTTCGCTTGTATGATACTGATGCTTGTGTGCGCATTCTTCATTGGCATTACGCGCATTCACGTCAGATGGATCAACAGGCGTTATGAGTGTTCGCGTTGGATGATATTCTCGTCCCTGCTATTGATGGCAATCCATTATTTCCTGCAAATGTGCTATGGATTCAGGGCTTCGGACGAAGATGTAGGAGCTGTAGTCAACATACTGGTCTATCTGCCATGCTTCACGCTCCTTGCTATGGCCATCTACAACATCGAAGCCACACACAGCAATCGCAAGAAGATGAACCTGATCTGCGCCGTAGTATATGCAGCCATGCTTGCAGCCTTCGGTACGGGCTACTGTATTACTGGCACATTGGACATGGGCGTATGGATTTATGTGATGCTTGCCATATTCTTTAGCAATATGGTGTACTGCATATATATGATAACGACAGAGATAATAAGGCGCAAGAAGATTATGGAAGCAATGGCTGCCAATGACATGCAACCCTTTATGCGGTATGCACACGCCAGTCTTGCGCTGCTGTTTCTTAGTGCATTGATTGTGCCGTTCGCCATTCTTTCCACCAAGTCATTATATATAATAGGTCCGGTGGGACTTGTCATATTACTGTTCTTCATCATCAACTTTGTGGCGTTCGGCTACAGTTATGTGCCTACCGAAGAACTGTTGAACAAGGAACGTGACAATGAAGCTACCGCAGATATGGACAATTCGGAAAGCAAGGCATCGGCTACAGACAGCGACGTACTGCAACCGGAATCTGAACCTGACAGCGAGCCTGCCCCACTGCCACTCTCTGCCGAACGCATCGACTTCATTCAGTCGGCACTCGACAAATGGTGTGCCGACATAGGCTATAAGGACAGTTCGGTCAATATGCTCACATTGTCGCTTTCGCTGGATATCAGCAAAAACGAACTGAGCCAATTCTTCAGCCAATGCCAGAACACTACGTTCCGCATATGGCTCGGCGAGATACGTTTCAATGCTGCCAAAAAGATGATGAAGGAGTTTCCCGACTACAACAACGACATCATTTCTGCCGAATGCGGTTTCTCTTCAAGGTCATATCTTTATAGGATTTTTAAGGAAAAGGAGGGATGCACTCCTGTTGAATGGAGAGCCAAAAACTCATAAAAAACTACTGAAAAACCCTCTGTAAGGTGTCTACTTCGTAGGAAGTGGACACCTTTTTTATATGAATTGGACATTTACGCACACGAATCAGACACTTAATTTTAATGAAAAACATTAAATTTGCCCTATGAAAGAAACCAACCTATAACTCTATTGCATAAAGATAAGATCAAATCAAATCATAAACAATAATCAAAACATCTGAAAATGAAAAAAAGAAGACAACAGCAACATCCTCCATATTTGGACGGGCGGGTTGCAAGCAATTCTGTTTCTACGCGGCGTTCCATGCGAACGTCCGCGGGAAGGTTCATGCAGTTCTTCCTTTGTGTCATGATGCTGATGGCGTTCTCAGTGCAGAAGGCGTCGGCGTATGACGATTGGCAGGACAGCTGGATAAGTCAATGGTACGATGCGGAAAATGCCACTATCGTACTCGACATCCGCGTTTACCAATCGTGGGGTGGAGCAGGAGCCGGCCATTGCGGATTCTGTCGTGATGACGGTTGGCTTGATGTCAGTGTGGCTGGATACGACATCCATCTCAAAGGTCCGAAAGACCAGTGGACAAGCTATGACCCTAACTCAGATCAGGTCACGGGAATCGACAAGAAATACGTACAATGGCTTGGTTTCAGAAAAACAGATGGCGACAAGGGATCTTATTTCATTAAGATCACCATTCCGCTGATACAGGACCGAATCGGAAAAGACGTATTTGTAAAATACAAGGGAGTATGGTGGCGCGAATTGAAAACGGCGACGGATCAGGACGTTGATTTCACTGCAACTGTAGACACCCATTTCGGCTGTACGCCGACTATAATCACAAATGCCTATTATGGCGTAAAGGGGAATAAGCCAGGCTATGTCATCGCATGGAAAAAAGACGGAACGGCAAAGCAGAACTCCATTGACAAAAAGGGACATTTCAGACTCTGCTATTCAAACGGTGACCCCGTGCCAAACATCTCCACTATCGATGCGAGTCTTAATAGCAGTGGAGAGTTCTTTATCCCAGTGGAGAGTCTGAATCTTGACAATCCGTCTGAATACAAGATTATACAGCACTACGAGCCGACTTATAACAATAAGGTAATTTACGAGACATCAAGCTCTGCCAATAAAACCCGTCCTGCCTATCCGCAGGTGAAGGAAATCAGCGCCAACTATGATCAGGTGACGCGCAAGGCGAAGGTGAACTGGAATCTCAGTGCGGCTCCGACGCAGAACTGCATTGAGGACAATATGGTGCTCACAATCAAGAGTACGAATAGGGCGACAAATGCTGTGGAGACAACCACACAGAATATCAAGTATATGGCTGGTAAGACAGCATACAGCTATGAGTTTGACGTACCTTTAGGCGAGAGCCTGAATTATGAATTCAGCATTAAGCGTTCGCATACAGGCAACTCTGATGTATGGAACAACGCTTTCAGCAAGCAGACCTCTCTCTCGGCTTCTGCAAAGCACAGCAATGTTACGGCAGGTTCTGTACATGCTAAGCTTAGTGAAGACGACCAGACTGCCACTATCACTTGGCAGACTGAGGGCGACATCTGGAGTTCGGGCACCAAAGCGGTGCTTACACGTGTGAACGTTACGACCAATACTACTGACAACATCGAGCTGTCGAAGGAAGATTTCCTCAGCGGCAAATATATTGACGACATGATAATGGTGTGCAACGAATATCGTTACCGCCTTACCGTGAAGCCTGCCGAGGCTTACGGCACATTGACCCCAGTGGCAGCACCGGAGTCAATCATGCCCACAAGCATAGGCAATCTTGTTACGTTTACAGCCGGCAAGGGCTACTACTCAGACCGCGTTGAACTGGCATGGAGCAGCAAGGGCAACTTTGAGCGCTTCGTAATCAACCGCAAGGAGCATGGCGCTCCTGATACAGACTATAAGCAGATAGCCGTTACTGAGGGCAACGAGGCTCAGAACGACTATTACTATAACGACGTGAACGCCATTCCCGGCATCGTCTACGACTATCGTATCAAGGGACAGGTGATGTGCTCTGGCAATCTGCTTGAGAGCGACGAGGAACTTACTGACGTTGGTTTCCGCACACCTACGGGCGACATCTACGGCCGCGTAACATTCGAAAACGGACAGGCAGTGGCTGGAGCAAAGGTTACAGCTGAGCCTACCGAAGGCTCTGGCGTTCCCGGCAAGTCGTACGTTTTCAGCGGTGCGTCAAAGCTTACCGTCGACAACGAGTCGCTCTTGAAGGACGCTACGAAGGCTGCAACACTCCAGGCATGGGTACGAGCAGACAAGGAAGGTACTATCATCGAGAAGCCGGGCATGTACAAGCTGGCATACAACAACCAGTATATTGAGTTCACGGTAGGCTCTCAGACACTGAAGACTTCGAAGAAACTCAAGGACTACGCTTCTTCGGCACAGTTCGTACACCTCTCGGCAGTGGCAGACGCCACACACCTTATTATATATATAAACGGTAAGGCAGTGGCAGAAGCCAAGCGTACGGCTCAGATTACGGGCAACGACAATAAGGTGGTGATTGGTGAAGGCTTCACCGGAGCCATCGACGAAGTTCGTATCTGGAACAAGGCGCTCAATGCTGACACCCTCGCCAACGACTACGACCGCTATATCGTAGGTAATGAGGACGGCCTGCAGGCTTACTACACCTTCGACTATTCGGTAGACAACGCCTTCTACGACATATCGTACAAGGGCACCAAGTACAACATGAACCATGGTGTGGCTACGGATGTTACGATCAGTTCAAAAGACATTCCTACTTCTGCACAGCTCGGCTACAGCAGCTACACAGCTGTAGACGGTTCATACCAGATTCGTTCGCTGCCCTACACCGGCAACGGAACCACCTATATGATTGTGCCTACTCTTGGCATACATCAGTTTGCGTCGGCTAAGGAGCTGCGCCTCATCAACTCGCAGGCACAGAGCCACACCGTGAACTTCACGGATAAGTCATCGTTCAACATTTCGGGTAAGGTGATGTATAAGGGTGGCAACGTGCCCGTTGAGGGTGTTTCGTTTGCCGTTGACGGTGTCACCGTAATGGACGGCAAGAGCAATATCGTTAAGACCGACGCTAAGGGACAGTTCACCATAAGCGTACCTGTAGGACAGCACGAGGTGAAGGCTGTGCTTGCCAACCATACATTTGAGAACGGCGGTAAGATTACCAACAGCGACGGAACCGACCGCAACTATCAGGACGACGACAACGGATTCGAAATCTTTGACGTTACAACAGTACGTTATATCGGACGTGTTGCCGGAGGTACCAAGCAGGAGGCGTTCCCTGTAGGACATTCTCTTTCGAAGAACAACCTTGCTGACGACGTACGCATCGAACTCACCTATCAGAACGATGCTTACAAGATGACAACTGAAGCTCGCGAGACTACACTCAATCACGTCAAGGGCGCATACGTAAGCAAGCAGCACCAGAACCGCGTAGCTTACAATGGCAACAAGATTACTATCTATCCTGACGCAGAAACGGGTGAGTTCTATGCCGACCTCATTCCTGAGAAGTATAAGATTAATGTAGTAGTGCCTGGTCATGACAAAATCCCGGGCAGTGGCGACGACCTCAACTTGAGCAACGAGTTTGCAAAGCAGAGCGAGGTGAATGCTTATGTCGACTCTATCTCTACGCAGGGCAAGTATGTCAATTGCAGCGACACTGTATATTACAACAAGAAGCAGCAGTTCATCAAGCGCTACACTCCGTCAATCATCGTAAAGGAGAAGGTGAAGGGTAAGCTTCAGGACTTCTTCGGAAAGGAAGAACTCAGCATCGCTACCCTCGACCAAACAAAAACTATAAAGGTAAAGACCTACAATCCTGACAATGCTGCACAGCCTTACACACTCGGCGTGCCGGTGTATGAGCAGGGACAATACGTCACTTATCACATCACCACAGCGGAGGTGTACGAATATAAGGATAAGGACGGCAGACGTAAGGAAGGCGTTAAGGAAGACATCGTGCCAACGCCTGAGGCTAAACTGTCATTCAGTAGAGGCGACATTGCGTACGGAACGCAAGAAGACATCACTACTGACGAGAACGGTGAGGCTGAATGGACTTTCCAGGTTAACAACCCGGAAATGACTTCGGCTCTGCGCTCAGCAGCTATGGATATGACCTACAGCGAAAACAGCGAAAGCACATCTTCTACAACAATCAACTGGAAGGGTGGCTTTGACGGCAAGGGAAATACTAAGGCTATCGTAATTGGTGCAAAGACTCTGGGATCGGACTTCGTTACGAACGGACCCGACAAGGTGCTCTTCGTGCTGCGCGACCCACCGGGAAGCAACTCTTATGCTTATCTTGAGAAGGGTGTGACAGTTACTTCTACAAGTACATATGAGGGAAATGTCACTAACGAGGGAGTATTGAACAACGAGGCAAAGGTTGGTGCCAAGGTCATCACCTTCACCGGTCTTGGTGCCGGAGTGGTGAACGAGAACGACGTGAAGAACGAATTCTCATTCGGAGCTTCTCACAGTGAGACAATCGGTGGTACAGACTCTGACACTAAGACGATGACCACTACCACACGCTTCGAGACAAGTAGCGACCCGCAGTATGTAGGAAGCGACGGCGACCTCTTCGTTGGCTATTCTACCAATATCGGTGTAGGCAAGACCGAAAACATCGCCGTTACTACACGTGAGATGTATCAGGCCAATCCTTCAGAATACGAACTGTTCGGCAATGTTACTCCCGAAAACAGTGAATATCTGCTTGTGAAGACTACTGGTCTGGGACTTTCGCAGAAGTATGGCACTATGTTCACCTATCCGCAGGTGCACATCGAGCAGGTGCTGTTGCCTAAACTTGAGGATGTACGCAACAAGTTGCTGCATCAGCCGGCTGAAGGTGTCGACTTCCAGGCAATGGCTGACAACACCAAACTCCCAGTATACGTTTCGAAGTTGGCAGCTGACGATCCTAACTTCGGCAAGAGCAACAACGACAAGGTGTTTAAGGGTGCCAATGCCACCGACCCGATTGACGGACCAAGTTACAAGATCTACACTCCGGCAGGACAGCCGTTGAAGGAGGATACTATCATGTTCCTCAATCAGTCGATTGACAACTGGAAGATGCAGCTTCGCAATAACGAGGAACAGAAGGTGAAGGCAGAACTCATGCAGAACCATTCGTTCCAGGGCGGTGCTTCTTACGAATACTCTGAGGAGTATGAGGTTGGACGCTCGGAGACTCAACGCTTCTCTATCTTGATTGGCGCTCAGTTCACCAACAACTTCGGATGGACACTCAATGGCACTGGTATGGTGCTCACTGTAGACGAGAGCCTTACCACCGAACACGGCGGCGAGTTCTCAACTGAGGAAAGTGCACGCCACTGCAAGGGCTACGTGCTCGCAGAGGAAGGCTCTGACTACATCTCTGTAGACGTATGCCGCGAGGCAGGATACAAGAACGGCGACCAGTACATCAAGTACAAGGACATGAAGAATGAAAAGGGACAGACCTTCTCTACATTCATCTTCAAGACCCGTGGCGGTGCTACGTCTTGTCCGTTCGAGGGCGAATACAAGACCAAGTATTACGAACCGGGACAGCACGTCATCAATGAGGCTACCGTTCAGATGGAAGTTCCGGAGATAACCGTTGAAAAGGACTTCATCGAGAATGTTCCTTCTGGCAAGTCGGCTTACTTCACGCTCTATCTGCGCAACAACTCTGAGTCGCAGGACGACAACTGGTATAACCTCGTTATTGACGATGCCAGCAATCCTAACGGAGCACAGCTGCTCATCGATGGCGCACCGATCGGCAACGGCAGAGCATTGCTCGTACCGGCAGGCGGAACACTTACCAAGACACTCGAAGTGCGCAAGGGTTCGGTGATGAACTACGACAATCTCCGACTGATGCTTCAGTCGCAGTGTCAGTGTGACCCCACCGACTTCCAGGACGATGTATATGACGACGTGACGTTCAGCGTTCACTTCACCCCTTCTGCCACAAGCGTGAGCCTGAAGAAGCCTACTGACAACTGGACATACAACACCAAGTTGGCAACAGCGGAGGTGAACGGCGTGCAGAAGCATTACATGGACGTAGTGATTGACGGATTCGATGTGAACTATGACAACTTCCATCGCATCATGCTTCAGTTCAAGCCGTCGTCGGGCAGCGACAACGACTGGACAACGCTCATGAGCTACTACAACGACCAGACTCTCTTCGACCAGGCAGTGAAGAATGGTATGAATGCAGAGATGATCAAGGCTGCTGATGCCGGTACTATCAAGTATCGCTGGTTTATGGACGACCAGCAGGATCAGCGTTACGACCTGCGCACTGTAGGTACGAGCATGATCAACAATGAGGAGGTATATAACTATTCTGCCGTACACAGCGGCATCAAGGATATGTATAATCCGCGCCTCTTCGGTAGTGCACAACCTGCCAACGGCGTGCTCACTGTCAACGATGAGGTGAAGCTCACGTTCAACGAGCCTATAGCCGACGGACTGCTCACCGACAACAACTTCTCGGTAACGGGCATCCGCAACGGTGCACAGACCGACCATAGCGTAAGCGTACGACTCGACGGCGAGAACGACGAACTTGTTTCTGAGTTCCAACGCAATTGGAGCGGCAAGAACCTGACAATAGAAATGTGGACTCTTGCAGACAAACCGCAGGATGCAGTACTCTTCAGTCAGGGCAATGCCAACAGTTCTATCGAACTTGCAACGACAAGCGACAACCGCTTGAAGGTGAAGGTGGCCGACAAGACCATTATCAGTGACCGTCCGTTCGATTACGAACAGGGTACATGGGCACACGTAGCTCTCGTATACAACAATGAGGGTAACGTATCGGCTTACTACAACTACAATCAGCTTATCAGCGCTGCTGAGGTGGGCGAGTATAATGGCGAGGGCGCTTATGTGTTCGGAGCCAGTGTGGACGGAAGCGGACACTTCGCCGGCAAGATGCATGGTGCACGTATCTGGGACAAGGTGGTTACACCAGCACGTCTTCAGACCAACTCGCTGACTATGCTCTCTGGAGCAGAAAGCAATCTCATTGCTTACTATCCTATGTCGGAGGCTAAGGGCAACGTGCTTGCCGACAAGGCACATGGAGCCAACCTCGATATGCGTGGAGGTGAATGGGCTAATCCGGAAGGTCGTGCAGCTGCATTCAACGGCAAGGACCAGTATCTGAAACTCTCTTCGGGCAGTTCATGTGTAGTAGACAACACTATGGACTACACCATCGAGACATGGTTTAAGGCTGACGAGGCACAGCAGACAGCTACCATCATCTCCAACGGACGTGGCGACGGTGAGGAAATGGGCGGTTCGCTCAATCTCTTCGCTCTTAATCTGGAGGAAGGCAGACTGGTATTCCATAACAATGGAGTGCGTGTGGCATGCGACGGAAGCTTTGCTGACAACGACTGGCACCACGTTGCTGTAGCTGTCAACCGTACAAGCGGTCGCGGACAGATATACGTGGACGGCAAGCTCAACACTTACTTCGAAGCAGCTGACCTCGGTGGTATAGCAGCGGCTTACATCCACCTCGGTGCACGTGTATGGACTCCTGCTGACAACCTTCAGCATGAGACAGCCGACAACTTCTTCAAGGGTGAGATTGACGAGGTGCGTGTATGGAATCTCTATAAGAGCGAGACGCTCGTGGAGAACGGCAACAGCAACCGACTCGACGGCACCGAGAAGGGACTCTTGGCTTACTATCCGTTCGAGACATACATCGAATGGCAGGGCGTGAAGGAACTCCAGTTCTCTCTGAAAGACCAGAAGCAGCAGGCTGACCCGACACAAAAAGTGCCTGACGCAGTGGCTGTAGGAGGCGATGTAGAGACCAAGGCCTCAGCGCCAATTAAGGCAAAGGGACCCGAGAGCAAGCTTCTTTACGATTTCGTAGTCAATAACGATGCTCTCATAATCAATCTGAAGGAGCCTTACGAGCGTATCGAGAAGACTATCGTGAAGATCACCGTTGACGGCGTACGCGACAAGAACGGCAATGAGATTCTCTCACCGATAACATGGAGCGCTTACATCGACCGCAACCAGCTGAAGTGGAGTGACAACGCTCTCACCGTAGTGAAGAAGCTCAACGAGGAGAAGACTCTCAAGGTGAAGGCACTCAACAACGGCGGTTCAATCGAACACTTCACCATCGAGAACCTTCCTTCATGGCTGGAGGCAGAACCGGCAAGCGGCACCATCGACCCGACTTCGTCTGCCGACATCCTTCTGACCATCGACCCGAGTCTGAACATCGGTACGTACGACGAGACTCTCTATCTGCGTGGCGACAACAATGTGGTCGAGGCTCTGCAGCTCACCGTTAAGGTGGAAGGCGAGAAACCTGAGTGGACGGTCAATCCGGCTGACTTCAAGTATAATATGTCTGTCTTCGGCAAGCTGTATATTAATAAGGTGTATTCTTCCGACAATGAGGACATGCTCGCTGCATTCAGTGGCGGAAAGTGCGTCGGCGTATGCAACAACCGTTACTACAAGCAGAACGATATGTACTATGCTATGCTCACGGTCTACTCTAATGACGTAAGCAATTCTGACCTTGAGTTCCGCATCTGGGACGCAAGCACCGGACGTACATACATCGCAGAGAGCGAAAAGCCTATAAGCTTCGCCAACAACTCAGTTTTAGGCAGTCCTTCACAGCCTGTGCTGTTCACAGCTAAGGACTATCGTGTGCAGACCATCAACCTGAATGAGGGATGGACGTGGATTTCCACCAACATCGCATCCGACAAGCTTAACGACCTCAACAAGTTGCTTGCCGACGGAAAGTGGACTTCTGACGACCAGGTAAAGAGCGAGCAGTACGGCTTCGCATCATGGACCAAGCGCAATGGATGGATGGGATCGCTCACCGGCATTGACAACGACCAGATGTATCTCGTACACAGTTCACAGCCTCAGACTCTGAACATCTCAGGTCCGGCAGTCGATCCGACATCGCACAAGCTCACAATCCGCGGAGCTAAGGCTGACGGAACACCTCGCTGGAACTACATCTCATACCTGCCATCTGACAACTTCACACTCAAAGAAGCTCTCGCTGGCTATGATGCAAAGGATGGCGACATCGTGAAGTCGCAGACACAGATGGCTATGTACAGCGGCAATCTGGGATGGATAGGCAGTCTTACATATATGGAGAATGGCAAGGGCTATATGCTCCAGCGCCAGTCGCAGGACGACGCCGTGCTGCAGTATCCGTCGAAGACTTCAGTAGGACGCAAGACAAGAGCGGCTGTAGCTGTAGCCCAAAACGCAGATGACACATCAGGATACTTCCCATACTCTGCCAATATGACGGCTGTAGTAGAAGTAGAAGGTGTAGAGCTTGAGCAAGGCGACCGTCTTGTAAGCTATATATCAGGCGAACCACGCGGCAATGCTGAATCAATAAACCTGCCCGACGGCAGAACCATCTTCATGCTTACCGTGGGTGGCGACAAGCCTGCAACTGTAGACATGACCATTGAACGCAACGGCAACGTCATCGCCAAAGCTGCAGACGCTATCGGCTATGCAACCAACAGCAATGTCGGTACCATCAACGAACCGATGCGCATAAGCTTCCTCGGCAATGAAGGCGGACTCTATGTCTATCCGTCACCGTTCGATTCGCAGCTGAAGATCCGTGCCAATGTAGACCGCAACGCCCATACCGACGTCTTCATAAGCGACGTAAGCGGCAGGCGAATCATAGCATGGGACAACTGCAATGACAATGGCAACGTAGACCTCACATGGAATGTAGGCAATACAGTTCCTTCGGGAGTGTATATCGTAAGCATCTCTATCGATGGCAAGATTTACTCTACGAAAGCTATCAAGAAGTAATATAAACAGATAATCTATATGAAGTATATAAAGTATTCATTGATTGCCGCATTGTGCTTCTTCATGACACAATGCACAGAAGAGGATGGCAAGACTTATCCACAGCAACCCGCTCCTAACTGGAGCGCGGTTGCAGAGGACTTTGTCAGCGATGTCCCGGTATGGCAGGTGGCGGACAACGCCCCTGCTTCAGCCCCAGGATGGAAAGCCGACTTCAGCAGCAACGAGCAGGCTCCGTCATGGACCGATCCTGACAAGAGTGTCTATCCGATGAGCATGACAGCCGTAGTGCGTCTCAGTCCAATACTAGAGACTCTTGCTGCCGACGACGACATGATGGCTGCCTTCATTGGCGGCGAGTGTCGTGGAGTGGCTAAGAAGGTAATGAACGACGGTGTACGCCTGTTCTTCATTCACGTCAAGGCTCCTTCAAGCGAGAACGGCAATGTGGAGTTCCGCTATTATAGCGCTGCCTCTAAGCGCGTGTACGTATCAGTAGCAGCCGACGTCAAGTATGAAGTTGACAAAATCTACGGTACTGCCGAGAACCCAAAGTACCCCGACTTCGAGCAGTCAGGCCCCTACCCCATTGCCACCAAGGCATGGGTGAAGGTAGACAAGGCACAGTTGCCGTTCGCCATCGGTAATGGCGACGAACTTCAGGCTTTCGTAGGCGACGAGTGCCGCGGCATAAAGCACGTGGAGAACGAGGCTGACATGCTCTATTGGTATGACATACTCGGTCGTGCAGAGGGCGAGAAGATGACGTTCCGCTATTACAGCGCAGAGAAGAAGCAGGTGTACGTTTCCGAACAGGCATACGTCATCGGCAAGCGAGGTTCGGTGATTGGTTCTGAAGACCAGCCACAAACCCTCACCTTTGTACCGCAAGGCAGCATGACCGCTTACCTCACCCTTGACGCCGTTACAGGCAGCTATGCCGACAAGAGCGGCGACAAGCTGGCGGCTTTCGTAGGAAATGTATGCGCCGGAATAGGCGAAATAGTGGGCGAAAAGGACGGCAAATCTGTGTATAAGATGGTGATAAACAGCGTCAGCTCACAATCAGCAGCTGTAGACATTCGCTATTACAGCCATCGCAACAGCTATGTGTTCACCGCACCTGCATGCATTACGTTTGCCGACGGCAAGGTGGAAGCATCACTCGAGAATCCACTCACCCTACCACTCGTAGTGAACGGCAAGCATCCGCTTAAGATGACGGCTTGCGTAGCATTGCCACAGAACATTGCCCGTCAGGCAACTGCCGAGGACATGATGGCAGCATTTGTAGGTACAGAGTGTCGCGGTACGGCAAAGGCAGAGCAGACAGAAAACGGCGAATATGTCTTCCGTATGGAGATAAACGGCAGCATGGGAACAGAAGAAACCGTCACGCTGAAGTATTATTCCACCCGTAATGCCTATCTGTATCAGGCAGTCTCAGCATTCAAGTTTGCCAATGGCGAAAGCTATGGCACAACTGGCGAACCTCGCATTCCTGCTTTCGTCATTGTTGAATAAGCTTAATACCTATCAGTATATATGAATAAGAAAACTATAATTAGCTTGATGCTGGGGGCCATGTCGATGCTCCCGGCATCAGCACAGGACGGATGGTTTGTTGATGTGGGCGGAGGCGTGCAGACAATCTTCTCGAGCGATGCCAGCAAACTGGATTTCGGCAAGCGTCTCACACCTTCATACCGCATCGGTGTGGGCAAGTGGATTACTCCAGTTTACGCCCTGCGTCTGCAGGTTGGAGGCTATGCGCTCAACGGTATGTCCACATCCGAAGGACTCTATCTGCGTGATCCGCAGACCGACGGTTCCGTATATGGTCCTCACGACCCTGTAATAGATAATGTGACGGTCCGCCCCGACGGCACCTATCGTCATTATCTGCGCTACGTCAATGCTCATGCCGACTTCATGGTGAGCCTTTCGCGTCTGCTGTTAAGCGGTCAGGGCAAGTTCGACGTGCTTCCAGCTGTCGGATTGGGTTATGCCCGTACATTCGCTTATCGTGGAACGGCAGCCACCAACTCGCTTACAGCCAACTTCTCGGTTTTGGCGAAATACAAAGCAACGAAATGCCTGGATGTAAATCTTGAAATAGGTTCGGCTCTCATGCCCGACCATTTCGACGGTCGCATCACGGGCAAAATGTACGAGCCAACGCTTGGAGCCACACTCGGACTGACCTATAACTTCAATGCTTCCAAGGTATGCGCCAAGAAAGAACGTAGCCGTAAACAACATCGTGAAGCCGTGGTCGACACGGTGTATATGGTAGAAAGGATTGTGGAACGACCCATCTACAAGGAGCGAATAGTAGAGAAACCGGTGGCAAAGAAACAGAATCCGTTCCGTCTCGCCTCCATCAGCTTCGCTTATGCTTCTGCCAAACCATCAGAGAAGCAGAATGTCGTATTTGAGAACATCGTGGAATATCTCAAGCAGAATCCGTCTGCCCGCATACGTCTGGACGGTTATGCAGACAAGGCTACCGGTAAAGCTAAGACCAACCTCATGCTTTCCATACGCCGCACCGACAGCGTGCGAAACATTCTGATAGAACGTTACAACATCGCCCCGTCGCGTATCGAGGCACAAGGCATAGGTAGCAATGCACAACCGTATGAGAACAACAATCTCAATCGTGTAGTAATCGTTACAGCAATACCTGAATAAAGCACATATAAAGCAAGTAAAAGAAAGGAGAGTCAACAATGGCTCTCCTTTCTTATTCCTAATCTCTCATTTCTTATTTCTAATATATAATACGACACCATGTCCCTTTACTATCGTATCACTAATGTCAGGAACGTGATATAAAGATATGTTGCATGCCTTGAAATGATCGTATCATGCCATGAAACGACCATATCATGCCTTGAAATGACCGCATCATGCCTTGATACGAAGATTTTTTACTGAAAGCTGATTTCACATACGCAACATCGTTAGTCATAGTTTTGTATAATAACAACGTTTGCTGTTGACGTAGCATTTCACCTCTTATCCTCATCATATTCCTTCGTTCATCCTTCGTTCGTCCTTCGTTCATCCTTTGTAGTGAACTCGATCTACCTCCGTAGTGAACTCGATCTGCCTCCGTTAATGAAGCGAAGTCATAACGGAGGAATAACGAAGGCATAACGGAAACTTAACGTAGGCATAACGAAAGCATAACGGAGATGCATCAAAGAGCGAACGAATAAGATATCCATAAGGCTACAACCTATGCAGAGTCTTATGGCGATGGTGGCTCGCCATACTATGGTTGGGGACGAGACAAAGATTAGGATGATGAGCACTGGTGGCATAGGTGCATCGCCGTGTCGGCGGCGATGTGGACGGTAAATAATGAGTCCAAATGTTCATTGTTATTTTCCATCCATTGAACATTTGGCCCAAAATACAATTATTTTGATACACTTTCCAATATCCACTCTTGAAACTGCCGACACGTTCTAAATAGCCAGTCTTTTTGAGAAATGCTATTTCACGCTTAGCGGTGGCATCCGACAATCCGGTTTTCTCACAAAGCCTTTCTCTACTTAGATTCTTTTCTTCTGAGAACATCCGCAAAATCATCTTCTGCCTCTCGCTCAAGTTTATTGGGTCATTTATTGGGTCATTCGATGAACTATATGAAACATCGTTTTGAATATGTAATGTCAATTTTACTTGCATAAGTTCAGGCTGTTCCAGTAACTCAGGCTTTATCCAATGCTTTTCGTTCCATGCGTTTAGAATGAGTGTAAAACCCGAGCCAAGGTTCTCGCCATAGCCTATCATGCGGAACATATTCTGCATACGCTGATTACGTGCCTTTGACTCGACACCTTTGTAAATCTGCTCAATAGGCAGTCTCAATACACCGTCCATACTGAAAGGGTGAGGCAAATCACGTGTCAGTTTCGGAATGACCATGCGAATAAAGTTGAACAGGTTGTTTTCCCAAGTTCCATCGTATGTCAATCGGTCGCTATAGCGTTGGTGAATATGTGAGCTAATCTATCTGACTATAGGGTGTCATTTGACGACTCATAATATGGGTGATGTCAAGTGAAATTCAATGAAATTATAAGAAATACGGATGAAAACAACATAAACTTTGCCAACCACAACAAATTAGCGACGAATTATGTTGGCAAAATCTCGGCAATTTATATAATCAAAAATCCTAACTGCCCATATTCAAGCAGTTAAGATTCTTATGGTGCGCCTGAAAGGACTCGAACCTTCACGTCGCAGGACACTAGATCCTAAGTCTAGCGCGTCTACCAATTCCGCCACAAGCGCAGTAATGATTATAGTTTGTATTTCAAATACTTTTGCAAAGTTAATGAAAAAAGTTGGAACGCACAAAATATGGATCAAATAATATTGTTGTGTTTTTAACAATCTGCATTTCTTATACAAACAACTGTTTTACCCTATAAAGAT
>NZ_JADYUF010000036.1 GCF_021531655.1 Leyella stercorea
GAATGACAAGAGATTGGCTGCACTTAGAGAGTATGCTCAAACGGCTTGAATTCTAAATCCGAAACTTGAGTTAAATGATTATCATATATTGAGTTTAATAATAATTCTCAACTTGCGGGATCAACCCATACACGAAGACGTATGGAATTGACACCAAGGTCGCGCAAGAGCGACATGCAGTCCTGCTCGGTACCGTTGCTGTTGTAGAACTTTTTGCCTGAAGCCTGCATCTGTGTGAGCCAGCTCACGTCGGCACCCTTTGCAAAACCGGTCATGTCGTAGGTCGGTTCTTTCTGCGGAATTGTATCGTGGCCGTCGCTGCACGAAGATAACGTGACGAACGCCAAGGCAGCGAGTAGAAGCGGTTTAAGGAATGAAGAGAGTGTGAATTGGTCGCTCGGATCAGAGCCATATACTACAGAATTCTCGCGGTCGACAATCTTGATTTCCTCCCACTTGGCTGTAAGTGTGTAGAATGCAGATAAGCTATGGTGTCAACCTTGTTGGTTGCGAGCGCCGCTGTTCCCATCATCACACCATATAATATATTCTTTAGTTTCATTATAGTTTTCTTTTTAGTATTTGTTTAAAGCAAACGGATTTTTACTTTCCACTTTTCCCTTTTCCCTTTTCCCCTCGGGGATTCTTCACTTTTCACTTTATCTCTTGAAGATTTGAAACGGATAGGTTTTCGGTTCGGTTGCAAAATTACAACGAATAAAAGGAAAACCGCATCACAAATTGGACAAAAGGCAAAACAAAACAGACAAAAACGCTCGCAAACGCCCATAAACAAAGGGTTTGGCCGAAATGTAAATGACAAAAGAAAGGATAGGGAGTGTCAGAAGTTTAAGCAGTAAGGATGTTGTATATATGTAGGAGGGTATGGCGCCCCCGCCATACCCTGCGCAAGCAGTGGTGCAAATAATTGCAATACGAATGTATATGCTAACTGCTCAGGAGGGTAAAGTCAAGAGTCGAAAATATAAGAAGAAGGCTATCTGTAGGAGGAGGGTGTTCAAAAGTCAATTATACGGGCTGAAAGCCCAATAAGCACATAGCCCAAGGCAGCGCCTTGGGTGTATGGATTGAAAATAGCAATGCGCCCTGTAGGGGCAAAAGCATTGATAATTAACGCTTTTGCCCTTACAGGGCGCATTGTTTTTGGTGGCTTTTTACCTCAGGGCGGTGCCCTGGGCTATGTGCTTCTGCCCCCTTCGGTGCGTGCTGCTTTGACTTTTGACACGCCCTCCACTGGCAATCACTCTTTCCCCACTAACAATTCAACGCTTTAAAAATGGACTCCTTTTGCACTCCAAAACGAGTCCTTTTGCTCTCTAAAAGGAGTCCTTTTGCCCTTCAAAACGAGTCCTTTTGCACTCCAAAAGGAGTCCTTTTGTTTTCCTGTCATTTTACGCCACGTCGTCTGACGCGCAACAAACGAACCTTATGCCTTTATATTCAGCGAGTTAGCCGTGCGGTTGCTGCTCTGTTGCTCTCTTCGCCAGGAGCGCGGTTGGCAGCCGATTTTATGGCGTAAGCAGCAGAATGTTGGCATTGTTCTTCCGAGTATGACATTTTTTTTGTAATTTAACGCCGTGAAATAGAAACCATTAAAATGTCTTAACCCCACATGATATCGCAATGAGAACTTTACTCTTCACCTTTATACTTGCGCTGCTCTCAGCGCTCACATCAGCCCAGACATTCAGCAATATAGCCATTGCTGAGGCTTCGACCGTGTGCTCCATAGCACAGGACGAGCAGGGAATGGTGTGGCTGGGCACCGAGAACGGACTCTACTCGTACGACGGCTACCGCACCATTCAGCACAACACATCTGCCGACGGCACACCCATGGCATCACGCCTGCGGAGTATTCAAGAGGATAAACAATGGACCGACTTGTACATATATTAAATACCGACATACTGCCACCCCGCCAGTTCACCTTCCCGTTTTGCTACGAACCGCATCCGCTCTGCCGCCTTGCCGCCGCCGAAGTGCAACGCCACATCGTCGAGTCAGGCGTTTGGCATGGTGAGACGAGTTGTGGCAAAATGTTCGGAGTACTTGTAGTAAGATACGAATTAGGAGTTAGGAATTACGAATTAGGAGTTAGGAGTTGCGAGTTAGGAGTTGGGAATTACGAGTTAGGATTTATTGCCGCTTACTCCGGATTGCTTGCCGGTCGCAACGACTGGGCTTACTTTGTGCCGCCCGTATTCGATGCCCAGCAACCCGACGGACACTTTAAGGTGACCGAACGCAGCATATCCGACATCAACAGAGAGATAGACTGCATACGCCATTCGGATGAATACAAGCGTGTCAAAGCTGAAGAAGCGACGCTGCGACAGAAGGCTGCCGACCGTATTGCTGCCATGAAGCAGCGCATAGCAAGCGCCAAGGCTGAACGCGACCGTCGTCGCAGCGATGCCCAGGCAGGACTCGTGCACATCAGCGAAGCTGAAGCGGTTGCCATGACACGCGAGAGTCAGACGCTGAAGGCTGACCTTCGCCGGCTAAAGCAGCGTCTCGATGCAGAGCTTTCGGCTGCCCATGCCCTTACACAGCAGTACGACGAACGCATAGCAGCGTTGCGACAGCGCCGCCGAAGCATGAGCGACGAGTTGCAGCGGTGGCTCTTCACGCAATACCGCATGCTCAACGCGCGTGGCGAAGAGCGCGACCTCATCGACATATTCAGCACCACCACACATGGCATTCCGCCCGCTGGGGCTGGCGACTGCTGCGCACCCAAGCTGTTGCAGTATGCCTACAGCCACGGACTCCAACCCGTGTGCATGGCTGAATTCTGGTGGGGTGAGTCGCCACGGCAGGAGATACGCCATCATCTGAGCTATTATCCCGCATGCCGTTCGAAGTGCCTGCCCATACTGACGCACATGCTTCAGGGGCTCGACGTAGAACCCAATCCGCTCACGGCGACCGCATCGGAAGAGCTGAAGATAGTGTACGAGGACGACGCAATATGCGTTGTCGACAAGCCGGCAGGCATGCTCTCGGTGCCGGGCAAGGACAATGTGGAGAGCGTAGAGTCGATAATGCGACAGCGCTGGCTCCAGTATGACGGCAATCCGATAATGGTGCACCGCCTCGACCGCGACACCAGCGGACTGATGGTAGTGGCACGCACACTCGAAGCCTATCATTCCCTGCAACAGCAGTTTGCCTGCCGCACCGCAGCCAAACGCTACGAGGCTGTGCTCGACGGCGTTCCTGCCACACATGAGGGCACAATCAGTCTGCCCCTGATGCCCGACATAATGGACCGTCCGCGCCAACGTGTCGACATGGAGCACGGCAAACCGTCGGTCACCACCTATCGTGTCGTCAGCACGCAGGGCGGTCGCACCCTCGTGTGGCTATATCCACACACGGGTCGCACGCATCAGTTGCGCGTACACTGTGCCCACCCTCTCGGTCTTGCCACTCCAATTCTCGGCGATCCGCTATACGGACGCGGCACAGCAGCGCCACGAATGTATCTGCACGCAGCTGAACTGCAGATAATTCATCCCACAACTGGACAACGAATGAAGTGGTTGTCTACATTCATAGATAATTTATGGCAATAATATCATGTGTTGTGTAGTCACGAATTTCCATGAATTATCCATTAATTACTTATGTTATCGCTTTTTGCTTTGCGCATACATTTTTTTGTGCTTGTTTTATTTGTGCATAAAAAAAAAAGTATGTACTTTTGTACATTCAATGCCATATAATAGAATTAATCTTGAACAATTACTTAAAGAAATAACTATGAAATCAATTTATCTGATGCTTACTCTGCTGGTTGCTATGTTGCCGGTGGGAGCAAGTGGCTACAGTCCGCAACAACAGAACCAACAACAGAATCAACAACAAAGCAAGAAGAAGGAGCATACAGTCCGGATTAGTGGTAAAGTGAAGGATTCTTTCACTCAATTGGATCTGAAAGCCTTTGTCACCGTGATGAACCAGGACAGCACAGTGGTAGACACCATTACTACAAGTGGATGGGGACGAGACCTATTCTATAATGTTAATGTTCCAGCACGCCCAGCTACCTACATCATCAAGGCTGAGTGTGACGGATATGAGACCAAATGTATAAACCACAGAATAAAATATATAGCACGCAACAAGTCGTTCGAGATGCCTGCGCTCTTTCTGAAAAAGAAGGCAAACAAGGAGGTGATGCTCGACGATGTTGTGGTGACAAGCACCAAAGTGAAGTTTGCCTACCGTGGCGACACACTTGTATATAACGCAAGCGCTTTCAATGTGCCCGACGGTTCCATGCTCGACGTCCTTATCAGACAGATGCCGGGTGCGGAGATAAAGAGCAACGGCGACATCTATGTCAATGGCAAGAAGATAGACTATCTGCTGCTCAACGGTAAGGATTTCTTTAAGGGAAAGAACCAGATTATGCTTGACAATCTGCCCTACTATACTGTAAAGGAGCTAAAAGTGTACGACCGCTCTTCGGACAAGAGCCGACTTATGGGCAAGGAAGTGGCTAAGAAGGACTATGTGATGGATGTTGGACTGAAGCGTGAGTACAACCGTGGATACATAGCCAACATGGAGGCGGCGGGTGGCACCAAGGACCGATACCTTGGAAGACTATTCGGACTCTACTACACCGACCGCTCACGACTATCTATATTCGGCAATCTTAACAACATGAACGAGACACGCCGACCGGGAGGAAAAGGCGACTGGTCGCCTGCCAACAGTCCTCAGGGACAGAAGACCACACGCAAAGTTGGCATCGACTTCAGCACAGCATCGAAGAATGACAAATTCAACGAGAAGGGCAACATAACGTTTGGCTGGGATAATACGCACGACATGTCGCGCAATTCAACGGAGAGTTTTGCCTCTGCCGGCAATATCTTTAGCCGCAACATCAGCGACTCGCGCACCAGCAACCATAATTTTAATCTTTATAACTCTATATCACTACAGGGAGAGACTGGATTAGTGTTTGATACAAGTATTGACTATTACGACAACAAGTCGTTGTCCGTAAGCCGTAGTGCCACTTATTCTGTCGAGCCTAACCGTTGGGGTGACATCAACTCTACTATCGATTCCACATTCGCAGAGAATGTGCAGGGCACATTGCGTGACATTATCACCAACCGCTCGCTCAACCGCTCACTGTCAAAGGGACGCACGTTGAGTATTAATAGCGATTTGGAGACGTGGCACAAGTTGGCATGGGGCGACCGAATCGAAATGTCTGTGAATGTAAACTACAAAAACTCCAATCCTGACGAGAGTTTCAGTCTTAGCCGCAATGACTATTTTAAGACTGGCGACAAGGACCTGCGCAACTATTATAATGATAGAAAATCGAATAGCTATAGCTTGAATGCCAGCCTGAGCTATGGACTGGAGATACCATATACCAAATGGACTGTGCTGGCAGGACCCACTTTCTCGCAGGACTACAACTCAACAACGGGAATGAACTATCGTCTCGACCAACTTGGCGGCGAGTGGATGGCTAATCCGGAAATGATGTATGCCACTCTCCCGTCAAACATGCAGTTGCTTGAGGATGTGGTTGACAACAACACAAGCAGACGCTACAATACATTGAAGAGAAATTCGGGCGGTAATATAACGTTTCGAAGAAATGCTGACGACTCGTATTTTCAAATAGAACTCAAGCTGGTTGATGAAGACGAGCGTATCAACTACCATAGTGCGGCTCTTGACACCACAGCCACAAGAAGCCGATTCGTGTTCCGACCTGATATGTTCTACTATAAATTTAATAGTAAATTGAATTTGTTCGTTAGGTATTATGTGCAGAGCAGTTTTCCCGATTTCTTCAGAATTATGCCATATACGGATAATTCCAATCCGCTGTCGGTGACCGTGAACAATCCTAATCTGAAGAAATCGCTCTTTCACCACTACGACTTCAACTTGCGCCTTCGCGGACTCAAGAACCAGCAGTATGTGGGATTCTTCCTTACGGGTAACTTCTACCACAACAATGTAAGTGCGCGCACAAGATACAACACTCAGACGGGTGGCTACACATATATGAGCGACAATATCGGTGGAGGAGGCAACTGGGACTTCTGGTCAACCGTATCTTATGGTAGAGCTCTCGGCAAGGCCCGCTTGTTCAATCTCGACTATAAACTGTGGGTAAACGGACTGCGCCGCAAGGAATTCGACATTGCCTACGACGATGACCCTATGCAGGTATGCTACACTTTCAACTCAGAGTTGGGCAACAGCCTCTACTTGCATTTCCAAAAGGAGAAGTTGAGCATCAGCTTGGGTGGCAAGGTTGAATGGAAACACAGCGTCAGCGACCGCAGCAACTTCGATAAAATCAATGCCTACCAGTTTGACTATGGCGGCAGCATGACTTACACCTTGCCGTTGGGCATAACGCTATCTACCGATATCAAGGAGTATTGCCGTCGTGGCTACAGCGACAAATCGTTCAACACAAGTGACCTTGTATGGAACGCCTCGCTCGCACGTTCGTTCTGCAAAGGCAAGCTGACGTTCACAGCCGAGGCTTTCGACATACTGCAGAATCTGTCGAGCACACAGTATAATGTAAGTGGACAAAGCCGTTCGGAGACATGGCTGAACAGCCTGCCAAGCTATGCGATGATGAAGGTGGCGTATAAGTTCAGCAAGTCGCCGAAGAACAAAAAGTAAAGAAAAATGACTCATCCGATATTTGGAGTGAAACTATAATTTATAAGTGCAAATATCGGATGAGCCTAATTTCATTGCATATCGCTCCCCTCTCTGCTGGAGAGGGGTAGGGGACGGGCTTCGCTTTTAGTTGCATTCGTCCGAAAAAGTGTAAGGTTTGCTTAATTATTCGTCCGAAAAAGTGTAAGGTTTACTTGATTATTCGTCCGAAAAAGTGTATATTTGCGTCGGATATTCATCATAAAAAGTGTAATTATGCAGAGAGATATTTATAAGCAACTGTTAAGATGGAAGAATAAGAAGACACGTAAACCATTGATTCTTAATGGAGCCAGGCAGGTAGGCAAGACCTATATATTGCGTGAATTCGGCGAAAAAGAATATCAGAAAGTCGCATTCTTCAGCCTTGATCGCAATCAGAAGGTCAGAAAAGTGTTTGAGAAGAGTGGAAACACAGCCGATATTTTAATGGCTTTGTCTGCCATCAGTCAAGTAAATATCACTCCTGGCGACACTTTGTTAGTGCTTGATGAGATACAAGATTGTCCGAAGGCTTTGGAAGCATTGAAATTCTTTTGTGAGGAAACGCCCGACATTCATATTGTTGTGGCTGGCTCTTTGCTTGGATTGTCGCTCCATGATGGCACTTCGTATCCTGTAGGCAAAGTTGAGGAGATGCGTCTCTATCCCATGACTTTTTTAGAATTCTTAAATGCTATGGGCAAAACGCAGTTGGTTGATATCATAGTAAACAAAAACTGGACGGTCATCAACATGCTTGAAATGGAGCTTATCGGTCTCTTGCGACAATATTATTATGTAGGTGGAATGCCTGCAGCCGTATTGGCATACGTCGAACACAACAGCCTGCAAGAAATAAGAAGTATCCAGCAACAGATTCTTGCTGATTATCGACGCGACTTTTCCAAGCATGCTCCAGCACGCGAAGTGCCTCGTATAAATATGGTTTGGGATAGTATTCCGGCTCAGTTAGCTAAGGAGAATAAGAAATTCATATATGGAGCATTAAAGAAAAGTGCCCGTGCTACTGAGTTTGAGATAGCAATACAATGGTTGATTGATGCTGGTCTTGCATATAAGGTGGTTAGAGTCAATGCTCCTCGTTTACCTCTTAAATTCTATGAGGATACCGATGCCTTCAAACTTTTTATGCATGACGTAGGACTAATGGGGGCTATGGCTGAAACTCCTGCCGAATCGATACTTGTTGGCGACAATGTTTTTTCAGAATACAAAGGTGCTTTTACCGAACTATATGTTTTCACTCAGTTGAAAGCTTTAGGCATGTCGCTCTACTATCATTCGGTCAACAATTCAACTATTGAGATTGATTTTATTACACAGAGTCATAACAAAGTGGTTCCGATAGAGGTAAAGGCTGAAGTAAATGTAAAGTCGAAGTCACTTAGAACCTTTATCACCTGCAATCCGGAACTCAAGGCGATACGTTTCTCAATGCTTCCTTATATGGAACAAGATTGGATGACAAACATTCCTCTATATGCTTGTATGGCTGCAATATAAAGACAGCGAATATATAGAGTCGACTCTTATGCTCTATTGATAATAAGAATGTACAGGCTGACTGCGCAGGCTATGGCGTCCTCGCCATAGCCTCCTACTGTTAGCAATGTCTATTTTAATGATGGATAAAACTTTATCTTAACCCCCAATTCAACACTTAACATTTAACATTCAACACTTAATAAGCCCTCTTTTTTGTCCTGACCGCAACATTTTTTGGCGTATTTTAAAAAAAAACTAACAGTTGCTTTGCCGTTTTTAGAATTTGTTATATCTTTGCAAAGACTAATTTATAAACCTACAGACCATTTACTGCAACGATACTAACCTTCGTCTGCAGCAACATATATAAATATCGTCAATAACAACGATTAAACCATTAAATAACCATATTTACTAACAAACCAAAAGAATTATGCAAAAAGGACATGCTTTTAAGTTCTCCATGAGGGCTGGCTTGGCGACAATCCTTTTAGGTGCATCGCTTACCGTGAATGCGCAAGATGTTGTCAAGGGTATTGTAACAGATTCGACTGGCGAACCTGTAATTGGAGCAACTATTAAGGTGAAGGGTTCTGACAAGACTGGAACCATTACAGCACTTGATGGCGACTTCTCGCTTGCTGGTGTTCAGAAGGGTCAGACACTTGTAATTTCTTACATCGGTTTTACACCCCAAGAAGTTAAATTCAACGGAAAGGACATTAAGGTTATTCTCCAAGAAGACTCTAAGGCTCTTAACGAAGTTGTGGTTGTAGGTTATGGTAGCTCAAAGAAGCGCGACTTGATTGCTTCTGTATCTACTGTAAAGGCTGATGAAATGTCTAACCTTCCTGTCACCAACATTGCACAGGGTCTTGCCGGTCGTTCGCCTGGTCTTATCGTGCAGGCAAGCGGTGGTGGTGTAAACTCTACTCCTTCTATTAGTATCCGTGGTGGTGGCGATCCCTTGTACGTTATCGACGGCGTGGTACGTTCTTCTGTTGACTTCCGCAACCTTTCGCCCGACGACATCGAGTCAATGTCAATCCTTAAGGATGCTTCTGCTACTGCGGTCTACGGTTCGCGTGCGTCTAACGGTATCGTACAGGTTGTAACTAAGCGTGGTAAGAGCGGTAAGGTAAGCATCGACTACGACTTCAACATGTCGTTCTCACAGCCAAGTATCTGGCCTGAGAAGATGCACTCTTACGAGCGTGCTGAATGGGCTAACGTAGCTAAGAACAACGACCTTATGAATGGTCAGGAAAGCCCGGTTTACTCAGCAGAGGCTATACAGAAGATGCGCGACGGATCAGACCCGCTCAACTTCGGTGATACCAACTGGCGCAAACTTGTGCTCAGAGATTGGGCACCGCAGTCAAAGCACACTGTAAGATTGACAGGTGGTAATGATGTTCATCAGTTCTATATGTCAGTAGGACATATAGACCAGAACTCACTCTATCGCAGCGACAACCACTGGATGAAGCGTACTACATTCCGCTTGGCAGAGTCGGCTACAATCAAGGCTCTCGGATTGCAGGTTAACGCTGCCCTTGACGGTTATCGCCAGCATCAGGAGCACCCTTACACTTCTACTTCAAATAGTTACTATCATGTATTCTCGCACATTAACAATCAGTCGCCTATGCGTCCTGGTGTTAATAGTCTCGGATTGCCATACAACGTTACCGACAACCCCGTTGCAGAGACAGCAGCCGATGCAGGTTACCAGCGTAGCATTGTTAACGTTATCAACGGTAAGGGCGAGCTGGTATGGTCATGCCTTTGGGTAGACGGCTTGAAGGTTCGTCTTGCAAGCAACTACCGCTACTATGGCGAGACTTACAAGAACTGGCGCAAGGATGCAGCTCAGTACGACTGGGAATCAGACGTAGCTCAGTATGCCAACAAGCCACAGCTCTATCACCGTTCTGGCACAGGCTACTCTTACACCAACCAGGCATTCGTCGAGTATGCTAATACATTCGGTCAGCACAACATCTCGGCTCTCGGTGGTTTCGAGCAGTATTACGAGAAGGGCGAATCGTACGATGCTACACGTAGCAGCTACGATTTCTCTATCGACCAGATGGGTGTAGGTCCTGCCAACGACCAGTTGAACAGCGGTTCGGAGTCAGAACTCGGACGTGCTGCATGGATTGGTCAGGTGAAGTACAACTATGCCAACAAGTATTATGCAGAGGGAAGCATCCGTTATGATGGTTCTGACTATTTCGCACCGGGCCATCGTTGGGGCGCATTCTTCAGTGGAGCTCTCGGATGGGTTATTTCTGAGGAGAAGTTCATGAAGAGCCTTGTCGAGAAGAATATCTTCAACTCGTTGAAGCTCCGTGCTTCTTATGGTCAGACAGGTCTTGACAGCAGCGCAGGTCGTTTTGCCTATCTTACATCATACAGCCTTAACAACCAGGCTTATGTAATCAACGGCAAGTATGTGCCGGGATTCTCTGAGGGCAGTCTGCCTTCACCCGACCTCACATGGTACACCACACGCCAGACTGATATCGGCTTCGACTTCGCATCGCTCAACAACCGTCTCTACGGTTCGTTCGACTACTTCTACTACTCTACAAAGGGTTATCTGCAGTCGCCTACCGGTGACAGCTATCTCAACACATCTATCGGTGTAGGACTGCCACGCGTTAAGTCAGACAGCGAATTCCGTCGCGAGGGTTGGGAACTCCAGCTCGGATGGCGTAGCAACGTTGGCGACTTGAAGTATGACATCTCGGGCAACTTCACCTACTTCGACCAGCTTTGGGCTTTGAACCGCAGCGAGAGCGAGTCTTCATACATGAATCCTTACACTCGTCAGCAGCAGCAGAAGGGCTACTATGGCGTATTGTACAAGAATCTCGGCTACTACAAGAATGCAGACGATGTATTGAATAGCCCGGGCTATGTTAGTGGCTTGAACTCTGGCTATCTTACAGCTGGTGATATCAAGTATGAGGATACCAACGGTAACGGTATGATTGACGGTGGCGACCAGCGTCGTCTGGGCAAGGCATCTATGCCACGCGGCCAGTTCGGTATCAACATGAACTTCCAGTACAAGGGCTTCTATCTCAGCATGCTCTTCCAGGGTTCTACAAACTTCGGTATGTACATCCCGGGTTCGGCAGCTATGCAGACAGGCCAGGCAGGTACATTGCCAGTGGCATTCGACTATCAGACCGATACTTGGACACCTAACAACAGAGATGCTAAATATCCGCGTCTCATGGCCAACACCAGCCTCAACTCGAACAACAACTATCAGAGCAGTGACTTCTGGCTCATCAACGGTGCCTACTTGCGTATGAAGGACTTCCAGTTCGGTTATGACCTCAAGCACTCATTGCTGCGCAGCGTAGCATGGCTCTCACGCGCCAAGGTGGGTATCTCAGGACAGAACATCTTCACAATCTCTCAGGCTACCAAGTTCGGACTCGACCCAGAGAACTCTTCAGCAGAGAACTATGGCTATCCGGTAGAGCGAGTAATTGCATTTACAATTAATTTAGGATTCTAAACAATTATGAAAAATAATATTATTAAGATAGGATTGTTCGGCATTCTTGCTATGGGTGCCGCATCTTGCCAAGATACGTTGGATACTCATCCGACAACTACCTTCGACGAGGCTACTGTATGGGGTTCTAAAGCCACAGCAAATGCTTTCGTCAATGCCACCTACGACAATGTCATAACAATGTTCACTGGCAATGGCTCGTGTGCAAGTTGGGAGGCTCGTACACCTAACGGTATTAAGTGCTCACAAGTAGGCGAAGGCATTGATGGTTTAGCTACCGAGCTTGGCCTTTCAAGAAGTTCCGACTTCGGCATCAATCGTTTTGCACTGCTCCGCCGTTGCAACCTCATCATCCAGAAGGCTCAGGCTTCGACAGCCATGACCGAGGGTGATAAGGCAGAAATTATTGCCAAGGGTCGTCTGCTCCGTGGCCTTGTATTCTTCGACCAGGCACGCAAGATGGGACGTTTTGTCCCTATGTGTGAGGTCATTACAGAAAAAGATGAGGATAAGGCCACTATTCCTATGACTAAGAATGTAGCCGAGAGCTACAAGTATGTCATCGATGACTTGGAGGCTGCTATACCTGGCTTGCCTACTGAGGCTCTGCCAGGTGAACCTACAAAGTATGCTGCCGAAGTTCTGTTGAGCCGCGCATTGTTGCAGGCTTACGCTTACACAAAGAATACTGAGTATCTCGACAAGGCCATCACCTATGCTAAGGACGTAACAGAGAACTGCTCACTCAGCAACACCTATGGTGGCATGTTCAACGAGAAGGACGAGACCAATCCAGAGATTCTGTGGGGTTACTATCGTTTGAAGGCAAACTCTACAATTGGTGGTTACGAGGAGCTGATCCGCACATATCCTAACATCGGAGCGGACGATGTAACTAACTCAAAGTCGCCTGTTAAGGTGCAGAATCCTAACGGTCGTACATTTGAGGGATGGGCCATCTACTTCCCGACACAGGATATGGTTGACCAGTATCTCGTTACCGACGAGGAGACTGGTAAGGCTCTGCCTTGGTGGGAGACCTCACAGTACAAGAAGAATGTAGACGTCCTTGACCCGACAACTGTTACAGCGGCTGGACAGATTGATTCATACGAGCAGGTAAACGGCAATGCTCGTCGCATTCCTACTCCTCAGGACTTTGCACAGCTTAATAGCGCTCATCCTACCAATCTGCGCTACCACAAGCTGAAGGCAGGTTCGGAAACCAACCTTTCGAAGTTGATGTATAGCGGTCGCGATGCACGCTTTGCTTCTTCAATTGTTTACGACGGCTGTACATGGATTGGCGAGACTGTAGAAACCAACCTTGGAGGCAACCTCTCAATGGGCGTACGTGATAAGGAAGACGGTGGCTGGTACAACACTACTACTGGTTACTACTGGCGCAAGTCGAACATCGAGAGCCCTGAGCCACGTGCATATTTCGATTGTAAAGTACAGCTCCACTACAACATGTGCCGCACAGGCGAGGCTTTCATGAACCTTGCTGAGGCTTACCTCTTGAAGAAGGATGTTGCCAAAGCTGTTGAGGCTCTCAACGCCACACGCGTAAAGCATGGTAAGATTGCTCCATCTACAGCTACAACAGAGGCTGAGGCTTGGGCCGACTACATCCGCGAGCGCCGTGTAGAGATGGCAAATGAGAATGGCGACATCTATTTCAGCTACTTGCGCTGGGGTAAGTATGGTGGCTATGCCAACAACGGACGCGAGGCTGGCGACGTTATCTACGATCTCGACCGCCCAGTTTACAAGATTGAGATTTCACGCGACCGCACACAGTTGCTCATCAATCAGGTGACACTTCTTGGTAGTGCTAACCGTAACTTCACCACTAAGCGTTATCTCTTCCCTATTGCTCAGGGATTCCTCGACACTCGTGAGTCATACGGTCTCGACCACGAACAGAATGAGGGTTGGTAATTTAATTAAAGAAACAAAAAACAAAGAATATGAAAATCTTGAAATTCTTTATAGCCATGTTTGTCATGGCTCTGAGTTGCACCTCTTGTCTTGAGAGCGATCTTGAAAAGCTCGACACATACGATGGATGCGACATCACAGCAGGTTATGCATGGTATCGTTATAAGGGTACAGACAAAATCAACGCCAGCGGTGAGGTGCAGGTTATCCAGAAGCAGTTGCAGCGCACAGGTCAGGCTATCGACAACGAGGCTGCTACATGTGCATTGACATTCAAGGTGCCTACAAACTTCACTGAAAAAGAGAAGGCTGACGTTAATATCAACAATATCGTTGTTGCAGTCAACATCTCTACAGCATCAGTTATGCAGCCTGTTGAAGGCGCACCTAAGCTGGGTGTTCCTGCCGATTGGTCACAACCCCACAAGTACATTGTGAAGGCTGCCGATGGCAAATCAAAAATTTGGACAATCAGTGTAAATCTTAATAAGTAAGCTTTATACTTAGTGTAAAATAGGAGTTGAGAATAAGGTGAGAGGAGAGCTCTGTGGTTCTACCTTCCCACCTTATTCTTTTTAAATAGAACTTATCATAAAAGGAGTAAATGAAGAAAGATAATCTTAGAAATACTTTTGGAGCGCTTCTCTTGGGTTGTTTGTTGGGCAATGTTGCTACAACAGCTCACGCTCAGAAGGTAGTGTTCCCACAGCAGAAGCAGGCTGGAGTAGCTGCATTGAAGGTTGAAGCCCAGAAATTTGTACTCTCAAACAGTTTGTTGGAAGCATCTTATTCTGTTGTTGACGGCAAGTTGCACTTTGATGGATGCAGCGCTATGGACTTGCTGCCATCAAACGATCTGTTCAGTGTGCGCCTTGCCGACTGCACCGAGTTTGCTTCTTCGGATATGAAACTCGTGAGCGTTGAGGGCGAAACATATACTGCCGATAAAAAGGCAGCCAAGGGTTCAGAGCGTTTCAATGGTAAGGGCGTAAAGGCTGTATTTACTCGTGGCAGCATCAAGGTGGAGTGGCGTGCAGTGTTGCGTGACGGTTCGCACTATCTGCGTACAGAGATGAGCATTTCATCAGACAAGGATGTACGCATGGATAACATCAAGCCGATGATTTATGCCGTAGACAATAGCAAGGCTAAGTCGGCTCCCGTTGTTGTGGGCAACACTCGTGGTGCTGTACTCCTTAGCAACAAGATATTTGCAGGTCTTGAGACTCCTATGGGTGTCAATACTAATAATGTAGATCCTGCCGACATCGCTACTATCAACAACCGCGACGTAGTTCCGATGGTGGGCAACTGGGTGCGTCACACCACACTGAATGCCGGCAAGACATGGAATGTAAGCAGTGTTGTAGGTCTTGTGGCTGAGGGTCAGCCACGCCGTTCGTTTCTTGCATACAGCGAGCGTGAGCGTGCTGCTGCATGGCATCCAATGACAATCTACAACTCATGGTATGAGCTTAATATCGACCGCAACAACGCTCCCGGCAACCGTGGCAAGTACGACGCTGAGGACAAACTGAACCTTAAGGGCGACTATTCGGAGAATATGACAGCCACACAGTGCGAGGACGTAGTGAGCAACTGGAAGAAGAAGTTCTACGACGTTTACGGCAAGGCTCCGGTAGCATTTGTATTCGACGACGGATGGGATGCTTACGGAACATGGACATTCAATCCAAACTTCCCCGAAGGATTCAAGAAAGTAGACGCTATGGCTCGCGAAATGGGTGTAGGCATTGGTGCATGGCTCGGTCCGGTTGGCGGATATGGAGCAAGTGGCGAATATCGCCGTGGCTACTGGCGCGGACGTGGTGGCATGCAGCTCAGCAACCCTGCCTATTACGACTACTTCGTAAAGTGCTCAAGCGACATGATTGACAAGTACGACTTCCGCTTCTTCAAGTACGATGGCATCAGCGCCCAGTTCTCGGCTGTAGGCCCGGACATGACCGATGCAGGACTTGAAAACTGCGAGGCAATCATCAGCATCGAGAACGATGTTCGCAAGAAGCGTAAGGACATCTTCTACAACACCACCGTTGGTACATGGGCTTCACCGTTCTGGTTCCATGTGAGCGATGCGGTATGGCGTCAGGAAGGCGACTTCGGTACTATTGGCGTTGGCGACGACCGCGAACAGTGGATTACTTATCGCGACCGCCTTGTTCATCAGAACTTCATCGACCGTTCGCCCATCTGTCCTATCAATACATTGATGACACACGGCGTTATCCTTACCCGTTTCGGTGCAGTGTCTAAGACAATGAACTATGACGGCATTGTGCGCGAGATGCGTTGTGCATTCGGTTGTGGCTCGTCAATGGTTGAACTTTACACCGACTACAAGCTTCTCGACGAGATAAAGAACCGTAAGGGTAAGAAGGGCACATTATGGAAGCAGCTTGCTGATGCTATGGACTGGCAGCAGCGCAATGCTGATGTATTGCCCGACGTACATTGGGTAGGTGGCAATCCTTGGGATGGCAAGAAGGCCAACATTTATGGTTGGGCAGCATGGAACGGCAAGAAGACAACGCTTGCTCTGCGCAATCCAGATGTTGCAGGTCAGACACTAACAACAACCCTGCGCAAGGTGTTCGACATCCCTGCTTATATCAAGACAACCATCACCCTTCGTAGCTCATACTCCGACCAGCGTATTGGTAAGGGAGGCATTGAGGGCCTGCCCGTAGGCAAGGCTGTGGACATCGACAAGCAGATAACTATCACTATGCCTAAGTCGTCGGTATTCGTATTCGAGGGCGTTGACAATGGTAAGTTCGACTTTGGAGAAGCCAACAAATAATTGTTGTTGGCCAATCTATACTTAGTTTATAGGTAGAAAGGAGAGTATGTCAAAAGTCAATTATACGGGCTGAAGGCTGCTATCATAGGAGGGTAGGGCATCCTTGCCCTACCCACTCTGCCTTTATCTACAGTAGATTGAGTGGGTATAGCAGGGATGCTATACCCTCCTATAGATAGTCATATTTATCATCTTTTTGACTTTTGACTCCCTCTTATAACATAGTGAATACTATGAATAGATTTTTATTATTGTTATTTAGTGTATTGTCTGTTTTTACGGTCTCTGCCCGTAATACGGATGAAGCCCTTGGGGTGTTGCAACGAGTAAGTAGACAGTCTTCTATTCCTATAAGTCTGGAACTTAGGAAGGATGGTAGCAATATGTACTACGAGTATTCGGTTGTGAACGGTGTGCTTCGTCTGAAAGGATCGGACAATGTGGCTCTGTGTCGTGGATTCTATGATTATGTGAAAGCACATAAGTTAGGAATGTACTCATGGAGCGGAAACAACATACAGCTTCCGTCTTCACTCCCTGCCACTAATGACGTGAAGGTGGTTTCTCCTTTTCAGAATCATTATTACTTTAATGTATGTACATACGGCTACAGCATGCCTTATTGGGACTGGACACGCTGGGAGCAGGAAATAGACTGGATGGCTCTACATGGCATAAATATGCCTCTTGCACTTGTTGGCTATGAGGCTATATTGGCACGTGTGTGGAAGAAGATGGGACTGACCGACGAAGAGATAAATGGATATTTCGTAGGACCTGCACATTTGCCTTGGATGCGTATGGGAAACGTGAGTGGCATTGACGGCCCTTTGAATGCCGACTGGCACAAAGACCAATTGGCACTACAGCATAAAATATTGAACCGTATGCGCTCTTTAGGTATGAAACCCATTTGTCCTGGATTTCCCGGATTTATTCCTGAAGCCTTCAAGCGCATCTATCCTAATCTTAACATTGTGGAAACACACTGGGGAGGTGCTTTTCACAACTGGATGATTTCGCCAACAGAGCCTTTATTCGCAAAGATTTCGGAGACTTTTATACGTGAATGGGAGAAAGAGTTTGGCAAGTGCGACTATTATCTGGTGGACAGTTTCAATGAAATGGACATTCCTTTCCCGGAAAAGGGTAATCCTGCCCGGTATGATATGGCAGCTACTTATGGCGAAAAGGTGTATAATGCTATAAAGAAAGCCAATAAGAATGCCGTTTGGGTGATGCAGGGGTGGATGTTTGGCTATCAACGCCATATCTGGGATTATGAAACATTAGGGGCACTTGTATCGCGTGTGCCAGACGATAAAATGCTTCTGCTCGATTTGGCAGTGGATTATAACAAGCATTTCTGGCATTCGGAAGTAAACTGGGAGTATTATAAAGGCTTTTATAACAAACAGTGGGTGTATAGTGTAATCCCGAATATGGGAGGCAAAGTAGGAATGACAGGTGTGCTTGACTTTTATGCTAACGGTCACCTCGAAGCACTTGCTTCAGCCAACCGCGGCAATCTGGTGGCACATGGTCTGGCACCCGAAGGTATAGAAAACAATGAGGTTCTATACGAACTGGTTACTGATGCAGGATGGAGCAATCGCCACATCGATGTTCGCGAATGGTTGCGACAATACAGTTTGAACCGTTATGGTGCTGCTCCCGAACAACTCATGACAGCATGGGATTATCTAATGAAATCTGTATACGGCGGTTTTACCGATCATCCGCGTTTTAACTGGCAGTTGCGTCCGGGCAGTGTGAAGAATGGTTCAATCAATATGAATGCGGACTATTTCCGTGGCTTGGAAAGCTTTATTGCTGCGTCCGACAAGTTGAAGGACAGTCCTTATTTTCTGACTGATTTGTGTGAAATGACCGCACATTATCTGGGCGGTAAGGCAGAATTGCTAACAAGACTAATCGATCAGGAATATCTCTTGGGTGATACGCTTAAGGCTCGTTTCCTTCAAAGTCGTTTTGAAACTCTGATGTTAGGAATGGATCGTATTCTTTCGCAACATCCTACGCTTCGTCTTGACCGCTGGCTGTCGTTCGCTCAGAAGTCAGCTCATACTGATGCGCAGCGTAAACAATACGAAACCAATGCCCGCCGTATTGTGACCGTCTGGGGACCGCCTGTAGATGATTATGCAGCACGTATATGGAGTGGTTTGATTGGAAACTATTATCTGGGTCGTTGGAAGGAATATTATCGTGGACGTGAAAGTGGCGAGCAAGTAAACCTGGCTCAATGGGAGCGTCGTTGGGTTGAGGATAATCATGACAGTTACCACTGGAATACTGATTTTGATATCGTAGGTTTTGCTAAAGAAATGCTTGCTTTGTCTAAGGATATTTCTGCAGCTTCGCTACTTTTGAATCGTCCGAACATGGTAGGTACTTGGAGTCTTGGCTCTGGAGAGACTAAGGATTTCGAGTTTCATATCCCTGCCCGTATGCTTTCCAATATGAAGAGCATCACATTAGAATGTCTGAAAGGCAATAGTGTGCTGGAGTGCAGCGGTGTTATTCTAAAGGCCGATGGTATAGAAGTTGTTTCTTCTTCAGAAGTCATTTCATCTAAGAATGGCATGCTGTATTATATTTTGGTTGTGCCGAGTGGGGTGAATGCCAATAACGGATGTGTACTGAAATTGAAGTTGAAATCAATGAATGGAAACATTGCAGGAACAATCACGTGTGACATGTAATGTTCGTTATATTAATCTCAAGTTGTGAAACTTGTATTTATAATTAGTTATAATTATAGTAGATGGAGAGGAGAGCCAGCGGGTTCTCCTCCTTTTGTTTATAGTATACAGCCCGTTCTGTCTGCGGTGGGGACGTTGTAGCCTATTATGGCTACCCTAAATTAATGTTATTTTATGGCTAAACGTCCGTTATCTCGTCAATAATCAGTATTTTTGCAGATTGATTGTATAAGAAACATAAGATAACGACAATATAATATGGTGAAAATAAAGATAGTAAACCGTGGCCGTCAGCAACTGCCGGCATACGCTACCGAACTGAGTGCCGGCATGGACTTGCGTGCCAACATCGACGAATCAATCACGCTCAATCCGATGGAGCGCCGCATCATACCGACAGGTCTGTACATGGCGCTGCCCCCTGGTTATGAGGCTCAGGTGCGCCCACGCTCAGGCTTGGCTTTTAAGCACGGCATAACGGTGCTCAATTCGCCCGGAACCATCGATGCCGACTATCGTGGCGAGATAGGCGTACTGCTCGTCAACCTCTCTAACGAGCCGTTTGTCATCACCGAAGGCGAGCGCATTGCACAGATGGTGATAGCACGTCATGAGCAAGGACAGTTTGAAGTGGTTGACGAACTCGACCAGACCGAACGCGGAGAGGGCGGATACGGCCACACTGGAGTGAAGTAAGCAGGTAACACATTAACGATAATGAATTCATACAAGAATCAGATAATCGGCATCGGAGCAGTCTTGCTGCTCGCCATTGCGCCAGCCATTGCCACCGGCATTGACAACCGCACTAAAGGTTCGGCACAACGTCCCGATACCGACACGATGACCATCAGCGCCAAGCAGCTGCTCGACGCCACACCATTGGCAGACAGGCTGTTTCTCGATGCGGTGTGCTGTCAGCTAAGGGGCAACGATTCTACAGCCCTTCAGTTGTTAGACTCGTGCCGAACGGTCAACCCCAACGCTGCCGAAGCCTACTATCGGCTGGCACAACAGTACTTCGATACGGGCAACGACTCTATAGCCACGAAGTATATGGAGCGTGCTGCACGTCTGCAACCAGCCAACGACACCTATCAGGAGAGCGTAGCAGCTACATATATACAGCAGCGCGACTACGACAACGCAATCAAGGCATACGAAAATCTGTACTCACACTATCGTGAGCGTACCGATATCCTCGACATTCTCGTGCGTCTGTACGGGGCCAAGAAGGACTATTCGCGCATGCTTTCCACCATCGACCGTATGGAAAAGGTTGACGGCGAGAGCGACGAACTGACACTGCTCAAGATGAATGTCTACGAGATGCGTCACGACACAAAGAACGCTTACCGCATGCTGAAGGCGCTGAACGACGCACATCCCAACGAACCTAATTATAAGGTGATGCTGGGCAACTGGCTGATGAATCACAGCCGTCGCGACGAGGCATTCAAATACTTGCAGGGCGCACTCGCTGACGATCCACAAAATGCATTCGCCCTCAACTCGATGTACGACTACTATCGTTCGGGTGGCGACAATGCGGCTGCCGACGAACTGCGCGAGAAGATACTTTTCAGTTCGCAGACCGAGCCGAAGACCAAGGTGACCATGCTGCAGCAGGCTATAAAGGAGTCGGAGCAGAACGGTGGTGACAGCGTGGTGGTGCTTAACCTCTTCGACCGCACTATGAAGGCATCGCCCAAGGATGCCGACATTTCAAATATGAAGGCTATGTACATGAAGCTGAAGGGAATGCCAGACGACTCGGTGAACGCCGCCTTTGAACATACGCTCAGCATTGAGCCGGACAACAATATGGCTCGTGTGAAGCTGATACAAGACAAGTGGGACAAGAAGAAATGGGACGAGGTGATCAGTCTGAGTACTGCCGGAACGCAGTATAACCCTGACGACATGGTGTTCTATTATTTTCTTGGACTCGGATACTTCCAGAAGGATGACGACGACCGCGCTCTCGACGCTCTGAAGCGTGGAGTGGGGGAGATAAACGACCGTACCGACCCCGACATAGCAAGCGATTTCTACGGTTCGATGGGCGACATCCTGTTTAAGAAGAAGCGTCAGGAGGAAGCTTTTGAGGCTTACGACAACAGTCTTAAGTGGAAAGAAGACAACATTGTTGTGCTCAACAACTATGCTTATTATCTCTCAGAACTGCGTCGCGACCTAAAGCGTGCAGAGCAGATGAGCTTCAAGACGGTGCAGGCAGAGCCTACCAATTCCACCTATCTTGATACGTACGCGTGGATACTGTTCCTGCAGAAGCGATATGACGAGGCACGTGCCTATATAGACAGGGCGCTTGAGAACGACAACGATTCGACAAACGGACCCAGTGCAGTGGTGATAGGACACGCCGGCGACATCTATTGCATGTGCGGCGATACCGACCGTGCCGTAGAACTGTGGCAGCGTGCACTAAAGTCAGGAGGCGACAAGGCTGTGCTGACGAGAAAGATTAAAACAAAGAAACTGAAGATAGAGTAACAATAAGACAATGAAACGACTAATAACGATACTCTCTGTAGTGCTCTTGCTCGCCTCATGTGCCAGCAAGAAGGTGGCAGGCGACGGAAGTGACACAACTGGGCTGTCGAAGACACAGAAGTCGGAACAGCAGGCGTTCTTGAAGCGTGTGCTGGACAATCAGGTGCAGGCACGTAATATCGTAGCCGGTGCCGACCTGCGACTGGTTGCAGGCAACAAGGATTTCAGCTGCGACGGCAAGATAAGCATGCGTCGCGACGAGGTGATACGACTGCAGCTGTTGCTGCCCATTATACGTACTGAGGTAGCCCGCATCGACTTCACACCCGACTATGTGCTGCTTGTAGACCGTTTTCATAAAGAATACATCAAGGCTTCGTACAAGGACGTGAGCTTTTTGGCAGACAACGGACTGTCGTTCTACTCGCTCCAGGCTCTGTTCTGGAACCAGCTGTTCCTGCCTGGAGAGAAAACGGTGAACGAACAGATGCTGCACCGATTCACATGCGGTCTGGCTGACATGGCTACAACTGTGCCCGTAGGCTTCAAGAACGGCAATATGGAATATCAGTGGAAGGCTTCGAAGAGTACAGCGCAGATTACTGGAGCTGGTGCTAACTATGATAGTGCAGCTCATGGCAAGTCGTCGCTCGTGTGGACATACGACAATTTCCGTTCGTTTGACGGTCGTCAGTTTCCGTTGTCGCAGCAGTTTGCCGTGTCCACAGCAGTCACCGGACGTCAGCAGACAGTGCAGTTGACGGTGAAAATGTCGTCACCCAAGAACTCGGCCGACTGGGACACTACGACACAACTGTCGGGTAAATACAAGAAGATAGAAGCTCAGGACATTCTCAAGAAACTCATGTCAATACAGTAAAGCCAATGAAGCAGTATTTAATGGCACTTATTGCCATAGTGATGCTTGTCGCTCCAGTGGATGCGACGGCTCTGACGCTCATGCAGCAGCGTAAGACTACCACTACGCAGAATAGAAAAAAGACGACAGCAAAGGCTCAGGTAAGAAAGGCTGCCAGCACAAAAAGAAATACAACAGCCAAGAAGTCTACAGCCAGGAGGACTACGTCAAAAAAGAAGGCACGTCCAAATTATTCTACAGCCGAGATTCGCGGATTGCAGTCGAAACGCTCTGCCATGCAGAAGGAGATAAAGAAGCAGGAGGCGGCATTGCGTGCCAATCAGGCAGACGTGAAGAAACGACTCAACGATCTGCTCGTCATCAACAGCGAGATAGACAAGCATCAGAAGAATATTGACGGTATTCAGAAGGATATAAATCATATCGACGGCAATATCGGACTGCTCAACGCCCAGCTTACTACATTGCAGAAGCAACTGCAGGAGCGTAAGGCTAAGTATGTGAAGTCGATGCGATACATCAACCGACAGCATACGTTGCAAGACCGTCTGATGTTTATCTTCTCGGCGAAGAACTTCGCCCAGATGTACCGACGACTGCGCTTTGTGCGTGAGTATGCCTCATGGCAGAAGGCGCAGGGCGAGATGGTGAAGGTGAAACAGGCGCAGGTGAACGAGAAACATCAACAGCTGCAGCAGGTGAAGGGTCAGAAAAGCAACATGCTTTATCGCGGACAACAGGAACGAAAGCAACTTGAGGGCAAGCAGCAGGAGCAACAGCAGGTGGTGAACTCGCTGCAGAAACAGCAGAAGACCATACAGCGCGTCATAGACAAGCAGCGTAAGGACGCTTCGGCAATAAACGCACAGATAGACCGACTCATTGCCATTGAGGTGGAGAAGGCTCGTGTACGTGCTGCCGAGGAAGCAAAACGACGCGCCGCTGAGGCTGCCGCTGCCAAGAAACGTCGTGAGGAAGAGCTTGCACGTAAGCGTGCTGAGGCAGAAAAGGCACGTATTGAGAACGAACGCCGACTGCGTGAGGCTCGCGAAGCGGAAGCACGTGCAAAGGCAGAGGCCCGTGCTGCGCAGGAAAGGGAGGAGGCTGCACGTGTAGAAGCGCAGCGTCAGCGCGATGCCGAAGCTAAGAAGAAGGCTCAGGCAGCTGCCGATGCCGCTGCACGTCAGGCTGCTGAACAGAAGGCGGTAGCCGAACAGCGTGTACGTGAGGCTGAAGCACAGCGTGAAGCGATGGAGCGTAAGGCGCGAGCCGACGAACAACGCTCTACAAAGGAGATAGCGCAAGCACGCAAGAATGTTGAACAGACCAACACGATGTCGTCGGTCGACCGTATGATGTCGGGCGGATTTGAGGCCAACAAGGGTCGTCTGCCAATGCCGATAACAGGTAGTGCACGCATAGTAAGCCACTACGGACAGAACAGTGTTGCAGGACTTAAGGGAGTGACTATAGACAATAAGGGCGTAAACATTATGGGTCAGCCCGGCTGCCAGGCACGCGCAATATACGACGGCGAGGTTAGTGCCGTGTTCGGATACGGCGGTTCGTTCGTGGTGATGGTGCGCCACGGAGCCTACATATCGGTATATTGCAACCTGCGTTCGGTCAATGTTCAGCGCGGACAGAAGGTGTCTACACGTCAGAGCCTGGGCTCTGTGGCACAAGATAATATCCTTCAGTTCCAGTTGCGTAAAATGCAGAACCGCCTGAACCCTGAGGCGTGGATAGGAAGATAAAATACACAAAGCCCCACCCCCAGCCCCTCCCCCGCAGGGAGGGGAGTTGTATGCACTGTAAACAATGGGGTTTTAGCCGTTATTACAGTTGTATATTGCTATTTTGGGGACTGTGTAATAGAAAATGTAGTAAATATTTGTGTACGTTGCAGAAATTTAGTAATTTTGCATCGTTCAGTGGAATGAGGGGCTCCGAGAGAGCTCCTCATTTTTTATTCTCTAATGTATTTATATGATAGACAAAAACACCGTAAAAAGTATTGTTAATGAGTGGCTCGACGGCAAGGAATACTTTCTTGTCGACGTGGAAGTAAGCCCCGACGACCGCATTGTAGTTGAGATAGACCATGCTGATGGCGTGTGGATTGAAGACTGCGTGGAGTTGAGCCGTTACATCGAAGATCATCTGAGCCGCGACGAGGAAGACTACGAACTCGAGGTGGGTTCGGCAGGATTGGGCCAGCCCTTTAAGGTGCCGCAGCAGTATCATTGCTTTGTCGGCAAGGACGTGGAGGTGCTCGATGCCGATGGTCAGAAGTACAAAGGCGTGCTGAAGAGCGCCGAAGGCAATGACTTTGTGGTGACTGTTCTGGAGAAACAGAAAGTGGAAGGCAAGAAGCGTCCGCAGATTGTGGAAGTAGACCGTGCGTTCCAGATGGATAAGGTGAAATATACAAAATACTTAATAAATTTCAAATAAGCTATGGCAGCAGCAAAGAAAGACGATATTGTGAGCATGTTCGACTCGTTCAAGGAATTCAAGGAGACCAAGAACATCGACCGCACCACTTTAGTAAGCGTTCTGGAAGAGAGCTTCCGTAACGTTCTGGCAAAGATATTCGGCAGCGACGAGAACTTTGACGTTATCGTCAACCCCGACAAGGGCGACTTCGAGATATACCGCAACCGTGTGGTTGTAGCTGACGGCGAAGTAGAGGACGAGAACAAGCAGATCGCTCTGAAAGAGGCACGCAAGATAGAACCCGACTACGAGGTAGGTGAGGACGTATCAGAACGTGTTGAATTTGCCAAGTTTGGCCGCCGTGCCATACTCAACTTGCGACAGACTCTCGCATCAAAGATTCTTGAACTTGAGCACGACTCGCTATATAATAAGTATAAGGATCGCGTAGGTCAGGTTATCGCAGCTGAGGTTTATCAGGTTTGGAAGCGTGAGGTACTCGTTGTAGACGACGAGAACAACGAACTCATCCTTCCTAAGGCAGAGCAGATTCCTGCCGACCAGTATCGCAAGGGCGAGACAATACGCGCCGTCATAGAGCGTGTAGACAACGAGAACAATAACCCCAAGATTATACTTTCGCGCACAAGCCCAATGTTCCTGCAGCGTCTGTTGGAGGCTGAGGTGCCCGAAATAGCCGAAGGACTCATCGCCATCCGTCGCATCGCACGCATGCCGGGTGAGCGTGCTAAGATTGCCGTTGAAAGTTTTGACGACCGTATTGACCCGGTAGGAGCATGCGTAGGCGTTAAGGGTAGCCGTGTGCACGGCATTGTTCACGAACTGTGCAACGAGAATATCGACGTAATCAACTACACCGCCAATACAAAGCTCTTCATCCAGCGTGCACTTTCGCCCGCTAAGGTGTCGACTATCAAGATAGACGAGGAGAACCACAAGGCTGAGGTTTACCTTAAGCCAGAGGAGGTGAGCCTTGCTATCGGCCGTGGCGGTATGAACATCAAGCTTGCGTCTATGCTGACCGAGTACACCATCGACGTATTCCGCGAGGTGAGCGAGGAGGATGCCGACGAGGATATCTATCTCGACGAGTTCTCTGATGAAATCGACCAGTGGGTGATTGATGCCATTAAGGGCATCGGTCTGGACACCGCTAAGGCCGTACTCAATGCACCACGCGACATGCTTGTTGAAAAGGCCGACCTCGAAGAGGAGACCGTAGACAACGTGCTGAAAGTGCTCCGCGCCGAGTTCGAGTAAGCGGATATTTCATATAAGGGGGCTTCAGAAACCGCGAGGTTTCTTGGAACTCCCTTAGCGAGTATCTAATAGGAACTCAAGTTTTGCATGTCATGGACATGCTGTAAGTAATAAATTTAAACCCTAACAAAGCAAAAGGAAAAGACGTAAACAGAGTAGCGGACAAAGCAGAGGTAGGCAGACGTTTTACTCTTTTACTCTTTTACTTTTAAAACAGATAAATATGAGCATCAGGTTAAACAAAGCATTACGAGAGTTGAATATAGGACTCCAGACGGCAGTGGAGTTCCTTGAGAAAAGAAGCGAACTGGGAGAGGTGAAGGCCGAGCCGAGTTTCAAACTGAGTGACGCTCAGTACAACGCCCTCGCTGGAGCTTTCCAGCAGGACAAGGAGGTGCGTTCTCAAGCTGAAAAACTCTTGCAGAAAAAGCCGAAAGAAAAGAAGAAGGACGACAACCGTGCCGAACGACTTCTTTCATCATCTACCCAACAGCAGTATAAGCCGTTGGGCAAGATTGACCTTGACAGTATCGGAAAGAAACCTTCCGAGCTGAAGCCAGCTGTACCTGAGGCTCGTAAGGAGCCTCAGGCCAAGACTGCTGCCGTTAGTCAGAAGCCGGCAAACAACAAAACAACACAGGGCAGCGAGGCTACTGCCGACAAGACTGTGGAGAAGACGGAAACAAAAAAAATACAAAAGCCAGTGGTTCAAGACAAAGAGAACAAACCCAAAGTGAAGCAGGAGCCTACTATGGCTGCCAAAACAACGGATGCGAAACCAGCCGCAACCACCGAGACATCAGCCGCTGAGACGACCAAGACCGACTCAACATTGTTCACCACAAAGAGCGAGAAGAAGATGCTCAATACACCTAAGGTGAACGTACTCGGCAAAATCGACCTCAATGCGATCAACCAGAGCACACGCCCCAAGAAGAAGTCGAAGGAAGAAAAGCGCAAGGAGCGTGAGGAGAAATCGCAGCAACAGCGCGGTGACAAGAAGAAGCGCGAGCGTATTAATAAGGTTCGTGTAGATATAAACGCAGCTGCCAACCAGCCAGGCGGACAGGGTGGAAAGAATACCAACGCCGGAGGTAACGGTGGCGGAAGCGGCAAGAACAAGAAGAAGAACCGTGGACGCGGACAGCAGAAACCCGCTGAGCTAAATGACGAGGACGTAGCGCGCCAGGTGAAGGAGACTCTTGCTCGACTCACAAGCAAGCAGAACCAAAACAAGAAGGGTGCCAAGTACCGTAAGGAGAAGCGTGAGGCTGCTCAGGAAAAGATGAATGAGGAGCGTCGCGAGGAGAAGAAGGAGAGCAAAACACTGAAGCTGACCGAGTTTGTGACTGTTTCGGAACTGGCTACTATGATGAATGTATCGGTAAACCAGGTAATCGGAACACTCATGAGCGTAGGTATTATGGTGTCAATCAACCAGCGTCTGGATGCCGAGACCATCAACCTCGTAGCAGAGGAGTTCGGATTCAAGACCGAATATGTCAGCGCTGAGGTGCAGGAGGCTATCACTGAGGTGGAGGATGACGAGAATGATCTTGTTCCGCGTGCTCCGATTGTTACCGTAATGGGTCATGTAGACCATGGTAAGACATCATTGCTCGACTATATACGCAAGACAAATGTTATCGCCGGCGAGGCTGGTGGTATCACTCAGCACATCGGTGCATACAACGTTCAACTTGAGGACGGACGCAAGATAACATTCCTCGATACTCCGGGTCATGAGGCGTTTACCGCCATGCGTGCCCGTGGCGCTCAGGTGACCGATATCGCCATCATTATTATCGCTGCCGACGACGCTGTGATGCCTACTACCAAGGAGGCAATAGCACACTGTCAGGCTGCCAATGTCCCGATGGTGTTCGCTATCAACAAGATTGATAAGCCAGGTGCAAACCCCGACCGTGTACGTGAGGAACTGTCGGCAATGAACCTCCTTGTTGAAGAGTGGGGCGGTAAATACCAGTGTCAGGAAATCAGTGCCAAGAAAGGTTTGCACGTGAACGATCTTTTGGAGAAGGTGCTTCTTGAGGCTGAAATGCTTGACCTTAAGGCCAATCCTAACCGCAAGGCCACAGGTTCTATTATCGAGTCGTCGCTCGACAAGGGTCGTGGTTATGTTTCGACAGTGCTCGTAAGTAACGGTACACTGCGCGTAGGCGACAACATCATCGCCGGAACATCATGGGGTCGTATCAAGGCAATGTTCAACGAGCGTAACCAGCGCATTGAGTCGGCAGGACCGGCTGAACCAGCTATCATCCTCGGACTCAACGGTGCTCCAACAGCGGGCGACTCATTCCACACTCTTGAGACAGAGCAGGAGGCACGTGACATTGCCAACAAGCGTCTGCAACTGCAGCGTGAGCAGGGACTGCGTACTCAGAAGCGTCTTACACTGTCGGACATCTCTCACCGTATCGCACTAGGATCGTTCAAAGAGCTCAATATCATCGTCAAGGGCGACACCGATGGCTCTATCGAGGCTCTGTCGGATTCGTTCATCAAGATGTCTACCGAGAAGATCAAGGTGGACGTTATATACAAGGCTGTGGGACAGATTTCAGAGAGCGATGTTACGCTCGCTGATGCTTCTGATGCCATCATCGTCGGCTTCCAGGTGCGTCCTTCGGCAGCAGCACGCAAGCTTGCTGAGCAGGAGGGTGTAGAAATCAACACTTACTCAGTCATCTACGACGCTATCGACGACGTTAAGTCAGCCATGATTGGTATGCTCGACAAGGTGAAGAAGGAAGTTGTCACCGGTCAGGTTGAAGTACGTGAGGTATACAAGATTTCTAAGGTTGGAACCGTTGCCGGATGTTATGTTACCGAGGGTAAGGTACACCGTGCCGACAAGGCCCGCGTCGTTCGTGACGGTATCGTGGTTCACACCGCCGAGATTGCTGCCCTCAAGCGCTACAAGGACGACGTTAAGGAGGTTGCCACCAACTTCGAGTGTGGTATCTCGCTCGTCAACTTCAACGACATCCAGCAGGGTGACGTGCTCGAGACCTTCACCGAGATTGAAGTTAAGCAGACTCTGTAATACACTTACATAAGCAAAATTGCCGTGTTGGAAATTACTTCCTTGCACGGCAATTTTTTGTTATAATAAAATAATGTATATTTTTCGTTTAATCACTACGGATTTAGTAATTTTGCATTTTAAAACAGAACGTCGGAATGCACGGCTCAAATGAGCGCCCGGCATCCGGCTAACTTACTGCAAAAATGGAAAATAAAGATACAAAAAATGCCTTTGTGCGCCAGGTGGCAGAGCAGAAATACGAGTACGGCTTCACCACTGACGTGCACACCGACATCATAGACAAGGGACTCAATGAGGACGTTGTGCGGCTCATCTCCCAGAAGAAGGGAGAGCCAGAATGGATGCTTGAGTTCCGATTGGAGGCGTTCCGCCACTGGCTGAAACTTGAGCAGCCCACTTGGGGACATGTTCATCTGCCCGAAATCGACTATCAGGCAATCTCATACTATGCCGACCCGCTCGCAAAGAAGCCTAAGGACGAGAAGAAGGAGATTGACCCAGAGCTGATGAAGACATTCGACAAACTTGGTATTCCTCTTGAAGAGCGCCTGGCATTGAGCGGAGTGGCTGTAGATGCCATTATGGACTCAGTGTCGGTGAAGACAACATTCACACAGCATCTTGCTGAGAAGGGCATCATATTCTGCTCAATCGGCGACGCCATAAAGAACCATCCCGACCTCGTGAAGCAGTATCTCGGTTCAGTAGTGCCGTATCGTGACAACTTCTATGCAGCGCTCAATAGTGCTGTATTCAGCGACGGTTCGTTCGTATATATCCCTAAGGGCGTGCGCTGTCCGATGGAGCTGAGCTCTTACTTTCGCATCAACGCCCGCAACACGGGTCAGTTTGAGCGTACTCTCATCATTGCCGACGACGATGCTTACGTTTCGTATCTCGAAGGATGCACCGCTCCGATGCGCGACGAGAACCAGCTGCACGCCGCTATTGTGGAGATTATCGTCAACGACAATGCCGAGGTGAAGTATTCGACGGTGCAGAACTGGTATCCAGGCGACGAGAATGGCAAGGGCGGTGTGCTCAACCTTGTTACAAAGCGTGGCGACCTGCGCGGTGTCAACTCAAAACTCTCGTGGACTCAGGTGGAGACAGGTTCTGCCATTACATGGAAATATCCATCATGTATTCTGCGTGGCGATGGTTCGCAGGCAGAGTTCTACTCAGTTGCAGTGACCAATAACTATCAGGAGGCTGATACCGGAACGAAGATGATTCATATGGGCAAGAACACCAAGTCGACAATCATCTCGAAGGGTATATCTGCTGGACACAGCCAGAACTCATACCGTGGACTGGTGCGTGCCACAAGCAATGCCGACAACGCCCGCAACTATTCATCGTGCGACTCGTTGCTGCTCGGTTCCGACTGCGGTGCTCACACATTCCCCTATATGGACATCCACAACGACACTGCTGTGGTAGAGCACGAGGCTACAACCTCAAAAATCTCAGAAGACCAGCTCTTCTACTGTAACCAGCGTGGCATCCCGACCGAGCAAGCTGTAGGACTCATCGTGAACGGATACGCCAAGGAAGTGCTAAACAAACTGCCGATGGAGTTTGCCGTTGAGGCTCAGAAGCTGCTGAGCGTATCGTTGGAAGGAACGGTAGGATAAAAGTTTTGGGTTTTGAGTTTTGAATTTAGAACGGTCGGCAAAGCCGATGTTGAATTAATAAATTTTGAATTATGAGTTTATAAAACTCGAAATTCAGAACTCAAGACTCAAAATAGCCGCAGGCAATAATCCAAGACTAAAATCTTTAATATATGTTCAACAAGATTCTCTTGACATCCGCACTCTTAGCAGCTCCTATATATATGTCGGCAGCCAATGACGACGATGACGACACGTCGCGTCGTTGGGCTGTCATTGCAGGCATGAATCTCTCTTGTCCTACTACGGCAAGCCACGAACAGTCGCAGTCGTATGTGGAAAAAGCAGGGGCGTTCGGCTCGCCTATGGGCAATTTGATGCTGGAGTATTATCTCTCCAATGACCATTTCTCGTTGGTTGGTGGCTATAATGCGGAGACTCTGGAGTGGTTCAGCAGCGATGTCTCGGCAACAATGCGCAATATATCAGTCGGTGTACGCTACTATCCGCTACGTTCCAGTTGTGCCATTCAGCCTTATGCCTCGCTTATGACTTACACCAATGTTGGCTCGCGGCATGAACAGCACAACATGAGTTGCACTGGAGAAACTCACAGCTATGAGCGCAACTACGACATTAGCTATCCACGACTGAGTGTAGCCCCGACCGTAGGTCTTGACTGCTACATCTTGTCTTCGCTTGCTTTGGAATTCCAATATGGTTTTCCGCTCGCCTTTGACGGCAAGACTCGCGTAATCTCCACATACAGCGGACAGCCTACAGTATACAGGATGCACTCCAACATGCACCGCCATAACATTCAGATAGGGGTGAAGGCGACATTCCCGTTCTGCTTTACATCAGACGACGGCAACAGTATCTACAAATTCATATGTAAGGCTCTTGGCTTATACTACTCTGACGACGAGCCTAACAGGGAGACGAAGAAAGAACGCCATAAGTCGAACCTCAACAAAGTGCTCAATTCATACTAAATTTATAAAATCAAGATATGTTAGAAGTAAAGAACCTCCACGCCACAATCGCTGGCAAGGAAATACTCCGAGGCATCAACCTCACAATCAAGGATGGCGAGATACACGCCATTATGGGACCTAACGGTTCTGGCAAGTCTACTCTCAGTGCTGTGCTCACAGGCAATCCTCTCTATGAGGTGACTGAGGGCGAAGCTTGGTTCAACGGCAAGAATATCCTTGAGATGAAGCCTGAAGATCGTGCACACGAAGGAATCTTCCTCTCATTCCAGTATCCGGTGGAGATACCGGGCGTATCGATGACCAACTTCCTCAAGGCTGCTGTCAACGAGAAGCGCAAGTATCAGGGTCTGCCCGAACTTAAGGCTGGCGACTTCCTGAAACTCATGAACGAGAAACGCAAGATTGTAGAACTCGACTCTAAGTTCACACGTCGCTCTGTTAACGAGGGATTCTCGGGCGGTGAGAAGAAGCGCAACGAGATATTCCAGATGGCTATGCTCGAACCGAAGCTTGCCATCCTCGATGAGACCGACTCAGGACTCGACGTTGACGCAATGCGTATTGTTGCCGACGGTGTAAACAAAATGCACAATCCTGAGACATCAGCCATAGTCATCACTCACTACGAGCGTCTGCTCGATATGATTAAACCCGACGTGGTGCACGTGCTCTACAAGGGACGCATCGTGAAGACTGCCGGACCGGAGCTTGCAAAGGAGATTGAGCAGCGAGGCTACGACTGGATTAAAGCAGAGGTTGAAGAGTAGTTTTGAATGTTGAGTTTTGAATTATCGGCAAAGCCGATTTTGATTTATTCAAAATTCAAAACTCACAATTGCGACCACGTCGCAACAATTCAAAGCTCAAAACTCAAAATTCAAAACTCAAAATAATGAACAGCGAACAACAATATATCGACCTATATCGCGACACACGCGAACAAATCTGCGCCCACAGCGCCGACGTAATGAACGCCGTGCGTGACGCTGCCTTTGCTGATTTCGAGCGCTTGGGTTTCCCGTCGCGAAAGGTTGAGAGATACAAATATACAACCATAGACAAGCTCTTCGATCCAAACTACGGATTGAACATCAACCGTATCGAAGTGCCGGTCGACCCATATAAGGCATTCCGTTGTGACGTGCCAAACCTCAGCACATCACTTTACTTCATTGTCAACGACCAGTTCCGCCAGGCACTGCAGCCCAAGGACAATCTTCCAGAGGGTATCGTTGTAGCGTCGCTTGCCGATTATGCCAAGCAGAATCCTGAGTTTGTTGCCAAATACTACGCCCGTCTGGCAAAGACCGACGAGGACGGCATCACCGCTCTCAATACAATGCTGGCACAGGACGGACTGCTGGTGTACGTCAAGAAGAATGTCATTGTAGACAAGACGGTGCAGGTGATAAACATCCTGCGCTCTTCGGTAGACCTGATGGTAAACCGTCGTGTGCTCATTGTCATGGAGGAAGGCGCCAATGCCAAGTTCCTTTTCTGCGACCATGCCGCCGATGACAGCCAGTTCCTTACAACGCAGGTCATAGAGGCTTATGTCGAAGCCAACGCTTCGCTTGAGCTGTACTGCATGGAGGAGACCCACTACAAGAACACACGCGTGTCGAACGTGTATGTTGAGCAGCAGCGCGACTCACGTTTCCACCACAATGTAATCACCCTGCATAACGGCGTGACCCGCAACCGTCTCGACGTGATGCTGAGGGGTAAGGGTGCCGAATGCTGGTGCAACGGCTGCGTGATAGCCGACAAAACACAGCACGTCGATAACAACACGCTCATCGACCATCAGGTGAGCCACTGTACGAGTCACGAACTCTACAAGTATGTACTCGACGACAAGTCGACGGGAGCGTTCGCAGGTCGTGTACTCGTGCGTCACGGAGCGCAGAAGACTGTCAGCGAAGAGGTGAACCAGAACCTTTGCGCCACCAAGACTGCCCGAATGTACACCCAGCCGATGCTCGAGATATATGCCGACGACGTGAAATGCTCGCATGGTTCTACCGTAGGACAGCTCAACGACGCCGCATTGTTCTATATGCGACAGCGTGGCATCAGCGAGAAGGAAGCCAAACTGCTCCTTGAGTTCGCCTTTGTCAATGAGGTGATCGACAAGATACAGCTTGAACCACTGCGCGACCGCCTGCACTATCTCGTAGAGAAGCGATTCCGTGGCGAACTGAGCAAGTGTGAAGGCTGCAAAATGTGCAAGTAAAAGGAAAAGTGAAAAGTGAAAAATCCAAATGTTTAGAAGAATAGACTATTCTCTTTACTATTTGATTCTTCACTTTTCACTTTCCCCTCTTCACTTTTCCACACCTCTCTATTCTTAGGCTATTTGATATTTCACTTTTCCCTTTTCCCTTTTCCCTCTTCCATTACTAATATGTACGATATCAATAAAGTCCGTGCCGACTTCCCCATACTTTCGCGCACCGTCTACGACCGTCCGCTCGTTTATCTCGACAATGCGGCTACGACACAGAAACCACTGTGCGTGCTCGATGCTATGCGCGATGAATATCTCAACGCCAATGCCAATGTGCATCGTGGCGTGCATTATCTGTCGCAGCGTGCCACCGACCTGCACGAGGCTGCTCGTGAAACCGTGCGCAAGTTTATCAACGCTCCCAAGACCGAGGAGATAATCTTCACCCGTGGCACAACGGAGAGCATCAATCTTGTCGTTTCTTCGTTCTGCGAGGAGTTTATGCACGAGGGCGATGAGGTGATAGTGTCTGTTATGGAGCACCACTCCAACATAGTGCCCTGGCAGTTGCAAGCCGCCAAGCGTGGCATTGCGCTCAAGGTAATACCGATGGATGATAGCGGAAAGCTCGATGTGGAGGCTTACGAGCAACTGTTCAGCGAAAAGACCAAGATTGTCAGCGTAGCTCATGTCAGCAATACGCTCGGAACTGTCAATCCCGTGAATGAGATTATCCGCATAGCCCACGACCACGGCGTGCCCGTATTGGTAGACGGAGCGCAGTCGACTCCTCATTTTGCGGTAGATGTGCAGGCTATGGATTGCGACTTCTTCGCCTTCTCGGGTCATAAGATTTACGGTCCGACGGGCATCGGAGTGCTGTATGGCAAAGAAGAGTGGCTCGACCGCATGCCGCCCTATCAGGGTGGAGGCGAGATGATAGAGAGTGTAAGCTTCGAGAAGACGGTGTTCGAGAAACTTCCGTTCAAGTTTGAGGCAGGTACTCCCGACTATGTAGCCACCCACGGACTCGCTACAGCCATCAACTATGTGTCGGCTCTCGGCATGGACAACATCGCCCGACATGAGCACGAACTCACCGAATACTGCATGCAGCAGTTGGCTGAGATACCCAATATGCGCCTCTTCGGCACCACCGAGGGCAAGGATGCGGTAGTGTCGTTCCTCGTCGGCGACATACATCATCTCGACATGGGAACACTGCTCGACCGTCTTGGCATAGCCGTGCGCACCGGTCATCATTGTGCCCAGCCCGTCATGGATCGTCTTGGCGTTCAGGGTGTGGTGCGGGCCTCGTTCGCTTTGTATAATACAAAGGAAGAAATTGACGCTCTTGTCGCTGGCGTGAGAAGAGTAAGTCAGATGTTCTGATACGCTTAATTACCTGAATTTACTGAATTTTCATCAGGCTATGGTTTTGAAGCCATAGCCTGCACAAACTGCTAACTATTGAACTCGAACATATACTATATCTGATGTACTGCATGTGCATAATGTTTCATCTGATGATGGCTTGGATATTCAGCCGTCGCAGTCTGCCGTTGTCCAAACGTCTGATAGGTGCACTCATGTTGTTGGTGTGCTTACAGTACATTAAGGACTTGCCGTTGGTGAGTTCTTTTTATGCAGACAATTGTTTCCACGACCGTTTGTCAACGTGTTTCGATATAGTCACCGTACCGGTTTACGCCATGGTGTTGTTCGAGTTCTGTCGTCCAGGTTTTGTTACGTTGCGTCGTGGCTTACTGGCTGAGTTACCGTTTTTGATATTCTCCTTATTATATATAGTCTTCGTCAACTCATTCTTTTTCTATGTTCTTATTGCAATGTCTATCGCCTACGGCACATGGTGTGCCGTGTGGACTCTGCGTGAATTGCCGGTCTATCATCGTCGGTTGAAGGAGGAGTATTCGTATGATGAAGAAATCAATCTGCATTGGCTTCGTGGAGTGATGCTGTTGTTCTATGTTATACTTACTGCATGGGTACATCAGGCACTGTTTCAAGGCTTTTCTCCGACTTGATTTATATGATTACCTCATTGGTATCATGGTCGGTGGTCTGCTATTTCATCAACAGACTGGATGTAGTGATTAAGGCGGTGGCGTGTAGAGGCGACAGTGAGTCTGTTGAGGTGCAAACTTCAGGGGTGCAGACGTTCTCCCTGCCCTCCGAAACCGAATCATCTGTTCCTTCTGCCGTGACCACTTCTGCCGATGTTCAGATAGCGCAATGCATACAGAAGGCGTTCGAAGAAGACAAGGTCTATCTCAATCCCAAGCTTCGTCTTTCCGATCTTGCAGACAGCATTGGCACTAACCGTACCTATATGAGCCAGTATTTCAATCAGACATGCGAACAGTCGTTCTACGAATACGTCAACGATTACCGCATCGGACATTCAATGCAGTTGATGAGTGACACCGACCTTACTCTTGAGGTAGTGGCTGAGATGTCGGGATTCAATTCGCTGTCAACCTTCCGTCGTGCTTTTATCCAGAAAAACGGGTGCAGTCCGCAGCAATATCGTAGCGAAATGGCTCTATAGGTGTCTCATATGCTACGCTTCGCACAGAAATAGCAATCGGACTCCGATTTAAATGCACGTTTTGAGAGTCGCTTTTTTACCGTTTGGTATATTTTTTTACATTTTGACAAGTGCTTATTCCGAAGATTTTTATAACTTTGCTACCGCTGTTAAGACGTATAATACGTGTATAAGTATATACTGAAGAGTGACACAAAAACTATCAATATATATAATGTCCGGATGTCGCATGGCGGCCACGGGCAGAATACACGATTTAAATATTAATTGACGGAAACTATTAGGTATTCAGAAAAAGTAGAATTGCAGATTAGGTTCTACAATGCGATAGTAGTAAAAAAGGTTTTTTGAAAATAGAAAGATTAAGAAAAAGCAGTTTGTAATTGTTTGATAATGACAATTTGAATTGGGCCGTTTGGCAGTGATGCCGGGCGGCCTTTGCTTTTGTATGCTCGGCACGAGCATTGTCTAACGGGTGCAAGTCCCAAGTAAGCCCTAATAGCGGGAATTACATAGCCAAAGGCAAGGGTGTCCATCGTGAGTTGGAATCTGAAAGAAGCCGGCGGCAAACATCTGACCTAACGGACAGAAACTTCATACAAGGCATATGAC
>NZ_JADYUF010000037.1 GCF_021531655.1 Leyella stercorea
GACATACGGAAATACTCAAAGCCTTTTTTATACAATAAATTCAACCTCAAAGTCTAAATCCGAAACTTGAGTAAATTACCGTATCTAACCAATTTACTATGACACAGAAGATCTTAAATTTGCTATTATTCTTATTATCATTCAGCGCTGCAGCCTCTGCCCAACTCGTTGGTTTTGAGGACCGGATTCCGCAAAACTTCAAATGCTCGAAGCCTCAAGAACTCGCTCTTTCTTCCGATTATTATAAGGAAGGCACCAAGAGTCTGGAATGGAATTTCACGCCTGGCAGCGTGATTGACGTAGCCGTAGAGAAGCCCTTTGCCTTGAAGGACGATAATGGCATAATGTTGTGGATATACAACGAGCGTCCACAGAAAGATTCTTTGCGATTCGAATTCTACGCTCCTGACGGCGACGTATCTTATCGGTTTGCCTTCCGCCTTTATTCTGCCGGATGGCGTGCCTGCTGGATTGGCTTCAAAAACATGCAGGGCGACAAGAAGAACCATAACGTTGCGGGCTATCGCATCATTGCTCCCGAGCGCAAGGGTAGGGTATATCTTGACCGTCTCACCTTCCCAGTGAAGAAGATTAACGACCGCACCACCCCCGACCTTCAGATGCCCAGCAACAACTCTTTGACCTATCGCGACCTCTGGCATTGGTGCCGTGTGTGGCAGTGGGAGCAATATAAGTACGACATTCCTTTGGCAAAGCAACTTACAGCCGACGAGAAACAGGACCTCGCAACTGTTGAAAAGCGACTCACTGAGGCTCTCGACGTGCGCGTGGCACCAAAGAAACAGGTAGAGAAAGCGTATGCTACATTCAAGAAAGTGAATATACGCAAGAGTGGCGACGGCTTCACCGGTGCTCCGATTGTAGCTCCCGACGAGCTCAACCGCAAGAAGGGCGAGATAACTCTCAATGATGTTGAGGACATGCTTGCTGGTTTTGCTCTTGATGCCTATTGCAATCACTCGGCTGAAGCATCCAATAACTACTTCCTCGTTTGGGACTATGTCATCAATCAGGGATTCGCCTTCGGCAGTGGAATGGGCACCAACCATCACTACGGCTATCAGATTCGCCGCGTGTACAACACCGCATGGCTCATGCGCGACGCTATATGGCGTTCGAAGAATCGCGACAACATACTCTCTACGCTCATCTTCTGGTCGGCATTGCAGGAGACTCGCGTGCCAGCCAAGGCAGGACGTGACGAGCTGCTCGACTCGTGGCACACTCTGCTCATGCCCAAGACCGTGTCGTCTTTGCTTATGGTCAATCCGTGCGAACGTGCTCGTGCCCTTACCGGACTGACACGTTGGCTCAGCGGAACGCTTCAGTATACTCCCGGAACAATAGGCGGCATCAAGGTCGACGGCACCACATTCCATCATGGCGGTTTCTATCCTGCCTACACTACGGGCGTGCTTGCCATGATAGGCCAGTACGTCTCGCTCACCAACCATACTCGTTACGTGCCTACGGTTGAGGCTCGTCAGGTGCTGAAGCAGGCTTTCCTCTCAATGCGCAATTACAGTAATATGTACGAGTGGGGCGTAGGCATAAGCGGACGCCATCCGTTCGGCTCGTCGATGAAGGACGACGATATAGCCTCGTTTGCCTATCTGGCACTTGCCGGCGACCTCTCGGGCGAAGGCAACAAGTTCGACCGTCATCTTGCAGCCGACTATCTGCGCCTCTGCAAGAAGAACACTCCCGAAGCTGCCTACTTCCGTAAGGAGGGCATCAAGCCTGCCAAGGCTCCGCAGGGATTCTTCGTATACAACTACGGTTCGGCTGGAATCTTCCGCCGCAGCGACTGGATGGTGACGCTGAAGGGCTACACCACCGACGTGTGGGGAGCCGAGATATACAAGAAGGACAATCGCTACGGTCGCTACCAGAGCTACGGTTCGGTACAGATTATGGGCTATCCGTCGCGCAAGGCGAGCGGTTTTGACGAGAACGGTTGGGATTGGAACCGCCTGCCGGGCACCACTACCATTCATCTGCCGTTCGATATGCTCGACAGTCCGCTTCCCGGCACTACTATGGCACACAGCAAGGAGAACTTCTCAGGTGCGAGTTCGCTTGAAGGAATGAACGGAATGTTTGCCATGAAGCTTATGGAGCGCAAGATGAAGAACTTCACTCCCGACTTCGTAGCACGCAAGTCTGTGTTCTGTTTCGACAACCGTATGGTTTGCCTCGGCACCGGCATCAGCAATAGCAACGCTACATATCCTACCGAAACCACCCTCTTCCAGAGCACATTCACCAAGGGCAAGAGCGACATCTATGTCGACGGCAAGCTGAAGGATGCCGCTTTCAGCCTTGAACTGAACGACGGCAAGCCTCACTGCATTCAGGACGGCTACAACAACTGCTACATCTTCAACTCTGGCGACGTCCGTGTGCAGATAGCCGAGCAGGAGTCGTGCCACGAGAAGACCCGCAAGCCAACTCAAGGAACGTTTGCCTCGGCATATATCAACCACGGCGTATCGCCCAAGGATGCTCAGTACGAATATCTGGTACTTGTTCAGCCCACCAAGCAGGAGCTTGACGCAGCCCGCAGCAAGGCTCCTTATCAGATACTCCATAAGGACAACACCGCTCACGTAGTGACGGACAAGCTCACGGGCATTACTGCCTACGCTGCCTTCGACACCTATCAGCCGCAAGGCGACAAGCTCTTCAGCCTGATTCCTGCCGAAACTATGGTGATGCAGAAGGCTTCGGATGGGGGCATCGTGATGAGCGTGTGCGACCCTAACCTGAATATCTCGGAGAAGACATTCACCACAAAGGAGCCGAGCCGTCCCATCGTTAAGCAGATTGTAATGAAGGGCAAGTGGAACCTGGCACAGCCTAACGACAAGGTGAAAGTACAGACCACAGCTACAGAAACGATCCTTACTGTGACTTGCCAGCATGGTCAGCCGGTGGAGTTTTATATTATTAAAGGATAAAGCTCTACCATAGAAGCTCTACCCCCAGCCCCTCCCCCGCAGGGAGGGGAGTGATGTGCTGTGCAGTTTGTACAGTATTATAATGGAACGGCGGACTCCCGTCCGACGCACAAGCAAACATTTTGAATATTGTTTTTTGCTTGTGCGTCGCGCAGGAGTCCGCCGTTTTGTTTTTTGAATTATATTGTTTAGTCCACAAACTACACCATCTCACCATCACAACACCTCACCATCTCAACCAATTATCACAAACCACACCATCTCAACACCTCAACATTACAACTGGAGCGCAGCTCCTAAAACCTGAATCCGAAGAACATTCTCACTCTCCATTTGTTTCTTCTCACTTGCAGATGGTCTTCATCGCCGGCTACGGAGTAGTTGTACACCGCTGTGGCACCTGCGAATTTGTTGCGCCAAGAGTATACGGCGGCGGCACGTCCCGTGATGATTGCCGAGGGGAAATGATATTTCATGTCGTGGCGCATGGTGTTGGTTGCAGTCTGGTCGTTGCCATCGTCGGCAGTGGTCTTGGTCTTAGTATAGTCGTGCGAGTATACAGTCACGGTGGGTAGGGCAGAGAGGTGGAACAGCCAGTGGCTGAATGCTACCAGATTGTAGGCATAGCCGGCACCCACGGCAAACTCGTTGAGGCGGATGGTCATGTCGCTCAGCTCCGTCTTCGAACCGTCGAAGCTTGCGCCAATCATCCAGCTTCCTGCGCTGCGCTTCTGTATATAGCTCTGACTGAAGGCGGCAGGGAAGGAGAACCGACGATAGTTGAAGGCATAGTAGAAGTTGAGGTTGAGCGCATTCTGCGAAATCTGTCCCTTGTGTATGTCTATGCGTTCAGCGTCAGCAGCCTTATATCCGTGATATGTCTTTGATGACAGGAACACCACGTCAAATCCATAGCGGTTGCTATACGAGTTGAGGTTGTACTCGAAGTCCTTGCACTTGCCTGCAAACTTGGCAGGATTGACAGCCACGCCCAGTCCCAATCCGCGGTAAGCCACAGCCATGCTGAGCGTTCCACGGCAGTCGGCTGTAACGCGCGAGCGGTTCTGCACGCCGTCCGTAACGCTTGTTGTGCGCATGTCGGCACCCGACAGATTGCCTCGGTATTTAATGGTCCATCGTGCGTCGGGCCGTCCTATGTAGGCGGTATCGTACTTGACTTTATGATAATTGGCAGCCAGGAGCGAGTCGCCACGGAACAGTTGGCGGTCGTAACGTGCCAGTCGCTTCTGTATTTTGATGTGTCTACGCATGTAGCGCTGCTTCCTCTTCTCGCTCATCTTGCTCTTGTTGATTTCAGCCATGATGACAGAGTCGGTCCATTGCAGCATCTGTCCGCGGTCGGCGGAGCGTCTTAGTTCCAGTCGGAGGCTATCGGCGCACATCAGCCAAGCCTTGAACTTACGGCGTGGCTTCTTCTCCTGCGCAATGGCAGCATCCGGCATTGCCAGCGACAACGTTGTTGCAAGCAGCACAACCCGCAGCAACCATAACGACGATGTAATATGCATGTTTTTAATTCTCATAATAATGTGTGGATTGACATTCTGCAAAATTACTAAAATCTTGGCTTTTTGGCAATTATGTGCTAAATGTTAAGTGTTAAATGTTAAGTGTTAAGTGCTCAGCGCTAAATGTTAAGTGTTAAATGTTAGGAGTTATATTCAAAACGACCGAATACACGAACAGCAGTACCTATTGCTTGCTCAGGTTATGGCGGGGACGCCATAACCTCCTACATTTAGCCCACAAACCACACTATCTCACCACCTCAACATCACAACTGAGCTGCGCTCACCCCCTCAACGGGGGAGCGCAACTCCCTCTTCCTGAACTGTTGCGGTGTCATACCCGTGTGCTGCTTGAAGTATCGGCAGAAGAACGAGAGGTCGCTGAAGTGATAGTCCCACGCTATTTGTTTGATGGATTTCTCCTCAGTGGTGAGCGATTGCTTTATCTGCAACACCACATACTGATTGATAATGGTCTTGATGGTGTGGCTGGTCATGCGTTGTGTCACCATGTTGAGATACTTTGGCGAGATGTGTAGCAGTTCGGCGTAGTAGCTAACGTCGCGCGACTCGCGGTAGCGGCGCTCCAGTTCGCGCATAAACTGATTGAACAGTTCCTTGGTACGCGGGCTCTCGCTCTCCGCCTTGCGCTCGGAAGGGTTGCGATACAGATAGTCGTAGAATCCCAGGAAGAAAGCCTTCAGCTGCAGCATCACCAGTTGGTCGAGACAGATGCAGCCCTCCTGCTCGAAGTACAGACGCAGCAGCGTCAGCATATTGCTCACGATGCTCGTCAGCGTAGCCGACTCGGTACGGCAGCGGTCGGTCTTCAGTTCGGAGTACACGGTATGTTCCAGTTGCAGACTGGCTTCGCGCAGCAGCGACGCGGCATAGCGCAGCGTCTCAGCCTTGAACTCCTCGCTCTTGCTTGTTATCGACACCACGTCGCCCGGAAACAGCGTTATCACCGAGCCGGGCTTCAGCCGCCATTCCGTGAAGTTCACCCTGAAGTCAGCCTCGCCCTCCCTGCACAGCACAATCATTCCGTAGTCAATCACCACGTACTCGCCCAGCCATTCGTCCAGACTGCGTGTCTTGAGCGAAGCCTTGCGGTTGGAGCGCATTTCTATATCCTTGAGTTCCATATCTACAGTATTCTTCTATAAGCTTGCGTTCTGATTTGTGCTGCAAATATCGCTATTTTAAATGACAAAACGGCACGACAGTTCCGAAATGTCCCATTCCTGTAGATATTTAATAAATAATCGGCGTGGCGGAAATGCGTAACTTTGCAGTCGCAAAATCAATGTTTTTTATTTATAAGCATCATCGTAATAATGAAGAAAAGATTATTATGCGCTGTCTGCGTGTGTCTGCTTTCGGTTGTAAGCGGCATGGCTCAGACACAGCGCAGCATGACAGTTGACCAACTATTCAGTCTGATTGAGAGCGGCAGCAATGTGCTCACGGCGCAGAAGACGGGCGTCGACGTAGCCAGCCGTGCCGTAGAGGAGGCCAAGAGCAAGCGCCTGCCCGACATCAACGCGTCGCTCACGGCAAGCTACAACGGCAACGTGCTCATGACCGACCGCGACTTCTCCAACGCCAAGGGCATAACACAGCCCCACTTCGGCAACTCCTTTGCGCTTGAGGCGCAGCAGGTGGTGTATGCAGGCGGAGCCATCAACAGCGGCATCCGACTTGCCGAACTGCAGAAACAACGCAGCGAGAACGCCGTACAGATTACCCGCAACCAGATGCGTTTCGTCGCTCTTGGACAGTATCTGGAGCTGATGAAGCTCAACAACGGCATCAAGGTGTACGACAGCAACATCACTCTCACCGCCAAACTCATCGACGACATCAAGTCAAGACAGAAGCAGGGCATGGCACTGAAGAACGACGTGACACGATACGAGCTGCAGATGGAGTCGCTCAGACTCGGCAAGCGACGCTTGGAAGACCAGAAGAGCATCGCAAACCACCAGCTTTGCAACACGCTCGGACTCGCCGACGTCACCATCGTGCCCGACATGAATCTTGAAGCCATTGACGACAACCTCGATTCGGAGCAATTGCTGCAAACCGAAGCAGCCAATTTTTCGCCCGTTTTGCAGCAGTCTGCCATCGACGTGAAGATGGCTGAACAGCAGCTCAAGCTGAGCAAGAGCGAACTCCTGCCCAAGATAGCCGTCGTAGCAGCCGACAACTTTGCCGGACCGTTCACCTACGACCTTCCGCCCATTGACAAGAACTTCAACATCTGGTACATAGGTGTCGGCGTGAAATACTCGCTCAGCTCGCTCTTCAAGTCCAACAAGTCCGTTCGCCGAGCCAAGGAGCAGCTGCGACTGAGCAACACCGCCCACAGCGTTGCAGCCGAAACTGTCAACAACAACATGCAGCAGGCGTACACAATGCACAAGCAATCGTTTGTCGAACTGCGCACCCAGCAGAAGAGTGTGGAGCTGGCCCAGCAGAACTATCAGGTCGTGAGCAACCGCTACAACAACCAGCTGGCGCTCATCACCGACATGATCGACGCGTCGAACATAAAGCTCAACGCCGAACTGCAGGAAGTTAACGCCCGCATCAACATAGCCTACACCTACTACAACGTGCGCTATGCTGCCGGCAATATATAATAATGTGTAATAAGACAACCAACTTTTTCAACATCAATAAATAACAACAACGACATGGACAAGAAACTTTTGCGAACCATATACAACATCTGCGTACTCATTCTGCTCGTCATCGGAGCATGGCTTGTGGTGAATCATTTCGTGCATTTCGGCGACGGCGAGTTCACCGACAACGCCACCGTGCAGCAGCACATCACACCCGTCAATACCCGTGTGGGCGGATTCATCAAGGAGATACGATTCAGCGAATATCAGCCCGTACATAAGGGCGACACTCTCGTGATAATCGAGGACAGCGAGTTCCGCCTCCAGCTGGCTCAGGCTGAGGCCAACCTGCAGCGCGAAATGGCAGGCGGCGATGCCACGACTTCGGGCATCGGCGTGACACGACAGAACATGAGCGTGTCGGATGCCGGCATCGACGAGGCTCGTGTACGGCTCGACAACGCACGCCAGGACGACCAGCGCTACGCCCAACTGCTCAAAGCCGACGCCGTGACACAGCAGCAGTACGACCAGATACACACCAACTATCTCGCTGCCAAGGCTCGCTACGAGCAGGTGGTGCGCAGCCGTGCCACACTGAATCGTGCCGAGCAGGAGCAGGGCCATCGTCTGTCGCAGAACAAGGCTGCCATCGACGTGGCGCAGGCGCAGATTAAGCTCGCCCGACTCAACCTCTCGTACACCGTCATCACGGCTACAGCTGACGGCGTGGTGGGCAAGAAGAACATACACGTGGGCCAGCTCGTGCAGCCCGGTCAGGCTATGGTCGACATCGTGGACAATTCCGAGCTGTGGGTAGTGGCAAACTATCGCGAGACCCAACTGCCCGGTATCAGCCTCGGAGCAAAGGTGAGCATCAAGGCGGACGCTGTGCCCGACGTAGAGTTTGAGGGCACCGTGGAGCGCATCAGCGACGCTACCGGTTCGGCTTTCTCCGTGATTCCGCAGGACAATGCTACGGGCAACTTCGTCAAGGTGGAGCAGCGCATACCGGTGCGCATACATCTTGAAGGCGACAAGTCGAAGCTCGCCAAGTTGCGTGCAGGCATGAACGTTGAATGTACTGTCAACAAGTAGCCTCTATGGACAACAACACTAATAGCAAGCATGCGGCTGGCGGACCTCCCATGACGTTCGCCATGCCCATGTATCACGACTTTGTGCCCAAGTGGATAAGGCCGTGGATATACGTAGTTCTGGCGTTCTGCTTCCAGCTGTCCAACGGCATGTATCTGGGTGCCATGAACAATATAGTGGGCGAGTGGGGCATAATGCGCGAGGATGTGCAGATGTGTCTGTACGCCACGCTTATCGGTATGGCGCTCTACTTCCCCGTACTCTTCCGCATGAAGTTCCGCTTCAGCAACAAGCTGCTGCTCATGACGTCTGCCGCCGTGATAGTGGTGTGCAATCTGCTGGCTACATTCCGTATGCCGCTGCCGCTGTTGTGGGCGCTGTGCGTGCTGTGCGGTATGGCTAAAATACAAGGCACATTCGAGTGTATGTCCACCATACAGCTGTGGATGACACCCAAGCGCGACTTCGGCGTCTTCTTCCCTATACTGCACATCATTCTGCTCTGCTCCATTGAGGTGGCTGGCTATCTCGCCGCATGGTTTGCCTTCGACATGCACTGGACCTACATGCACTGGCTCGTCATGGCGCTCATGCTCGTCGTGCTGCTTGTGCAGGCTCTGCTGACACGCCCCTTCCATGCCATGCCGCAAATCGTTCCGCTCAAGGGCATCGACTGGATGGGTGCGCTGCTGTGGTGTGTGCTGTGGCTGCAGGTGGCTTGGCTGCTCAACTATGGCGACTGGCTCGACTGGTGGCACTCGTCCGACTTCCGCCTTGTCACGGGCACTATGCTCATCACGCTCGCCGTATGTCTGCAACGCATGATGCACCATCCCAAGCCCTACATCGAACCGGCTATGTGGACCTATCACAATGTGGTGCCCGTGGTACTGCTCATCGGAGTGGTGGAGGCGCTCTTCTCGTGCGAGCATGTGCTCGAAATGGTGTACTACGAGGAGGTGATGCACTACGCCGACCACACCTACGAGGCGCTCAACCAGTGGTCGTTGCCGGGCATTGTGGCAGGATGTCTGTTCTCGATAGGCTGGCTCAAGCTGATGCGATGGAACGTGTACAAGCTGATAGCGCTGGCGCTGGTGGCGTTCTGCATATATGCCGGCGGATTCTACGTGCTTGTCGACTCCAACATCAGCATCGAACAGCTGCGCATACCAATCCTCTGGCGCGGATTCAGCTACGCCGTTCTGTGCATTTCTTTTATGTGGTGTCTGCATGCCATCATGTCGTTCGAGCACTTCTTCCAGGCGTTGTCGGTGTTCAATGTTCTGCACATGTTTGTCGGCGGACTCGTTGGCGCGGCGCTGCACGGACGTGGCATGAGGTATTACGTTGCTGACGGATTTGCCCGTTGTTCGGGTTATGTCGACAGCGTGCGCATGAGTGCCAGGGCGGTCAACTTTCCGCAGATGATGAATGGCATTGTGGAGGGATTTCTGGCGCAAAGCGTCAAGATACTGTTCGGATGGACTCTGATAGCCGGACTCTTCTTTGCTGCCCTCATGCTGTTGTGGGACATCCCGATGGTACGCCATCAGGTGAAGCATATTCCGGCATGGCCCGTAGTGGGAATGAGAGTGTTGCGCGGTGTGCAACGACAGCGACGACTGAAGCGTATAAGGCAGTTGCGCCGACAAAGACAGTAGGAGGAGGGTGTGTCAAACAAGTTCGGTCGGCAATGTTTTATACCTTATTCTATATGTAGGATTGCTGCTGTTTCCGACTAAAAAAACGGCTGTTCTTCAAAAGGGGTCCTTTTGCCTTCCAAAAGGACTCCTTTTGGACTGTAAAAGGACTCCTTTTGCACACCAAAACGAACCCTTTTGCAATGCAAAAGGACTACATTTTTTTTAGTGTTTAATTATTAGTGGTTTGGTGATTGATTATTGGTAGTTTGATGATTGGTTGTTAGTGGTTCAGTTGTCTTAAATACAGCAAACTGAAAGCTGCTGCCATAGGAGGGTAGGGCGTGTCAAAACTCAAACAATGCGGGCTGAAAGCCCAATAGGCTCATAGCTCAAGGCAGCGCCTTGGGTATACGAATTGAAAATAGCAATGCGCCCTGTAAGGGCAAAAGCATTGATTATTAACGCTTTTGCCCTTACAGGGCGCATTGCTATTTGGGATACTTTTACCCAGGGCGTGTGCCCTGGGCTATGGGCTTCTGCCCCCTTCGGGGCGTGCTGCTTAGAGTTTTGCACACCCTCCTATAGGTTATATCCGTAAACGGTATCTACGAATTGAGATGACAGTTGCATTTGTCCTTGCGCTCACAATATCTCTCGCATTGGGCGCAAATGTCATAGCCCAGCATCGCGCCGAGCATGAAGTCCTCCTCGGGAGTGAGCAGATTGAGCGGACGTGTCACAATCATGCGTATGGCGTTGAGGCACTCCTCGCGGCCGAAGTATAGGTTCAGACGGTCGTTGCCAACGGGTTGGATCACGTATTTGATGTTCTGGCTTTCCAGACGGCGTATGGCGAAGTCCTCATACTTCTTGTTGAAGGTGAATAGCACCATACGGCGCACACCCTTCTTGTATTCGTATATATGGTTCATCAGAACCTTCATGTCTATGGGTAGTACTGTGGATTGCTGCATGATTGTGAACTTGAGGATTTAAATATGAGAGTAAGAACAGATGTATTGGTTACAGACTGGGCTGTATCTCAGCCACCCATGCGTCGATGCGCTCGTCGGTCTTGTCGTCTTCGTTCACCTCGTCGAGCGCCAGACCTACAAACTTTCCGTCAACCACCGATTCCGAGTCATCGAAAGTATAGCCGTCGGTAGACACGCCACCGATAACGTTGGCACCTGCATTCTTTGCTGCGTTGTACAGCTCAGCCATTCCGCCTACGAAGGTGTCGGGGTAAGACTCGGAGTCGCCGCAGCCGAAGATGGCTACACTCTTGCCCTCAAGGTTGGCACCCTTGAGCGTCTTCAGTCCGTCGTACCAGTCGTCCTGCACCTCGCCAGCACCCCATGTAGATGTGCCGAGAATCAGATTGTCGTTGTCGGCGATGACGCTGTCGTCAAGGTCGGTGACGTTGATGATGTTGTCTACGCCCAGTTTGGCACCTATTCTGCCAGCCAGGTCTTCACAAGTACCAGTGCTTGTGCCATAGATGATTACAGTCTTCTTCATAATCTTCAGTTGTTTTTATTTAGAAATTTATGGTTAAAGTTCTTGGTTTTATCACCGCCAAGCATTCTGCTCGGTCGTATCACCGCTGCAAAATTAGCTCGGTTTTAACTTCTACACAATACCTAAATTCTATGATTTTTAGGATTCTATGGTGGATTGTGAGTTGCTTTCTGTATCTTTGTAAACATCTATACAACAACTACATTATGAAAGATATATCAACATACGCCCATGACGGCATGGAACTTCCTTTTGAGGATTGGAGCAACAAGCTTCACTCCTTTGGCGACTTGACTTCCATTATTCAGTCAACTCACGATGCCGCTCTGTCTTCTGCGGTCAAAGCGATCAACCGTTTGCAGACAATGCGCAACTGGCTCATAGGTTATTACATCGTGGAATATGAACAGCACGGCAAGGATAGGGCAGAGTATGGGGCGAAGCTGCTGAAGAAACTGGAGGAGAGAGTGAATAGGAAGGGAATAAACATAACCCTATTAAAAAACTCTCGAAGCTTTTACCTTCACTATCCTCAGATGGCAGAGAACTTAGTTCCTGCAATTAGTCCGACAGTGTCGGACCAATTAGTAAAACGAGTTAACGCATTGTCAACAAACGATAATTTTTGGTCTGATAATAAACAAAAAGAAAAAAGTCCGACAGTGTCGGACCAATTCAAAACTTCAGGCAAAAAAATAATATCGTCACTGTCATTCTCTCATATTGTTGAGTTACTTACTCTCGACGACCCTCTTGCCCGTTATTTCTACGAGCAGGAGTGCATCAAGTGTACATGGTCGGTTCGTGAGCTTCGTCGTCAGATAAGTACCAACCTATATATAAGGGCTGGTATCAGCACCAATCCGGACAAACTGTTGTCGCTTCCTTCCGTTCAAGGTCATGATTCGGCAGAGTTACAGATACGCCAACCTTTCACCTTTGAGTTTCTTGGATTGAAACCGCAGGACGTTATTGACGAACATGACTTGGAGAATGCACTAATCAGTCATCTGCAAGAGTTCATTCTTGAACTTGGAAAGGGCTTCTGTTTAGAGTCACGACAAAAGCGCATTATCATCGATGACGAATATTATTATCCCGATCTTGTGTTCTATAACCGCATTCTGCATTGCGGAGTAATCATCGAACTAAAGAACGAGGAATTCTCATACGAGAACTTCGGACAGCTCAACGCATACGTATCTCATTATCGCGAGAACGAAATGCAACCCGGCGACAATCCTCCTATCGGCATTCTCCTCTGCACTCGCAAGGGAAAGAAAATGGTTGAGTATGCTCTTGCGGGCATGGACAACCAGCTGTTTGTTTCCACGTACATGCTACAGTTGCCCGACAAGAAAACGCTGGAGGACTTTTTGCGAAGACAATTAAGCGAGCAGAACGAAGTGTAAGGTTACTCGTTCATCTCGCGGTCGAGTCGGTCGCGCCACAGATACTTGCGCGTCTCATGCACGATTACGCCATTCAGGAATATCAGCGACAGCAGATTAGGAATAGCCATGAGGGCGTTCATGCAGTCGGCTATGTTCCACACTATAGCGAGATTGGCAACGCTGCCTGCAAATACTGCCACGATGTAGAGCAGACGATAGACGTAGGTGCAGCGCTTTCCCTTGATATATTCCATTGCTCGCTCGCCATAATAGCCCCATCCGAGAATGGTGCTGAAGGCGAATGTCAGCAAGCCGAAGCTCAATATGAACGGACCGATGACTGGAATCTTCGAGAAAGCCATCTTCGTCAGCTCAGCACCTTCGCTGTAGTCGATGTCGGGATAGGCTATGATACTGCTTACAATGACGAGCCCGGTGAGCGCACATATCACCACCGTGTCCCAGAATGTGCCCGTTGACGATACCAAAGCCTGGCGTACCGGATTCTTTGTGCGTGCAGCTGCGGCAACGATTGGGGCTGAACCGAGTCCCGACTCATTGCTGAACAGACCGCGCGCTATGCCGTAACGGGCTGCCATCATGACCGAACCGCCCGCAAATCCGCCTCCTGCTGCTTCCGGCGAGAATGCCGAATGCACTATCAGTCTTATCGCCGGCACGATGTAGCAGGCATTGCCACACAATATGTAGACGCATCCCAACACATACAGCAATGCCATAAACGGAACCAGCATGCTGCACACCTTTGATATGCTTCGAACTCCGCCGATGAGCACAGCAGCCGTAAGCAACATCAGTATGCTGCCACTCAACTCCGTGCTGATGCCATACGAAGCATGCATTATGGTCGAAATGGCATTGGCTTGCACCGTGCATCCTATGCCGAATGCTGCTATTGCTGTGAACAAGGCAAAGAGAAATCCCATCTTGCGCCAGCCCAAACCTCGTTCCAGAGTATACATCGGACCTCCCTGCATGCGTCCGCTCTCAGACTTTACTCTGTATTTTATGGCGAGCAAAGCCTCGGAATATTTTGTAGAAATGCCGAAAACGCCCGTCAACCAACACCAGAACACAGCTCCAGGACCGCCTAATGCCACCGCCGTAGCAACACCAATGATGTTTCCCGTACCTATTGTGGCAGCAAGAGCGGTAGCAAGCGCGCCAAACTGCGACACGTCTCCCTTCTGCGATTTGTCGCGTTGTACCGACAGACGGATGGCTGTGAATATCTTGCGTTGAGGGAAACGCAGGCGGATAGTTAGAAAAATGTGGGTGCCAAGTAGCAATACCATCATTGGCCAGCCCCAAAGACACGAGCTGAGCGTGGCGAAAAAATCGTTGACGTTATCCATATCTGACGTGTTTGTGTTATCACTTCGCGGCTTTCAAAATGCTACATTACATGGTTGGAGCATTGCAAAATGCTTAATTAAACGTTGCAAAGGTAATAAAATAAAATCAAAACGCTGCATGTAGCGTGGATTTTATAAACAAGTAGTATGTGTGGGTATGGTGGAGTTAGAACCTACTGCTGGAATGAAACCCCGTAAACTAAAAACAGCGGCCTACGCCGAAGCGTAAGTCGCTGTAATAGAAGCGTGGACCAGCCTGGGCTTGAACCAGGGACCTCCAGATTATGAGTCTGTTGCTCTAACCAACTGAGCTACAAGTCCAACTTATACCTAATGGATAAGTTTGCGGGTGCAAAGATACTGCTTTTAAAGCAGAATGCCAAATTTTTAAACAAAAAAATGTGGGATACATGAAATTTGGTGTAACTTTGCAACGAATATATAACCGTGAGATACTTCTTAAACATACTGCTCGTTATCGTGCTGACGATGGCTGGATGCACCCGTGCCCACGCCGCCGACCGCAAGTACGCGCTTCAGATTATGAAGCGTGTGTTCGGCTATGCAGCCTCGGTCGACACCGTAGGATTGAAGGCTCAGGAGAGCTATGCATATCTGAAGTACGACATACGTACCAACCGCCGCAACTGTCTGTTGCTCGCCATTCCGACGATGTATGCCATTGCAAACACCGGAGTGCGCGAACATGTGGGCGAAACCTACGACCGCATGATGATGAAACGTCCGGGCGACATGCACCTTACGCAGATGCTCGAGCGCAACACCATACCTTACGGCATGCGAACAATGCCCACCGTACTGAAATATCTCACTCCTCTCATCTACGAAGAACTGCTCATCGACGGACGAATCATATCGCCTTTCCACGTGCGCAACCGCCGTTTCTACCGCTACAAGGTCAGTCCGTTTATGCGCGGAGCCGTAATCGTAAGCTTCAGGCCGCGCCTCAAGAACACCAAACTGGTGCGCGGATGGGCACGTATAGAGGAATCGACGGGCCGGATACTCGAAACTTCGTTTGACGGCGAGTACGACCTCGTGCGCTTCCATGTAACGATGACCACGGGCGACGAGGGCGTCAAGACACTCATGCCGGCACAATGCAACCTCAACACCCGCTTCCTTTTTCTCGGCAACGACATCACCGCCGAATACACAACGGTGTACGACCTGCCCAAGAAGTTGCCCGACTCTGTACAGATCGTCAACCGCCGCGACACGGCGCTGCTCAATCTCGTGCGACCCATACCCGCAAACAGCCACGAGCAGTATCTCTACAGCCGCTACTACGCAGCACGCGACGCACGCCAAGCCGACACTGCCACCCAGCGCAGCAAGACCCGTATGTGGACCAAACTGCTCTGGAAGAACGTAGGACGACGCCTCGTGATGCGCACCCGACGCAAGTTCGGCACGCACGAGCAGGGCAACTTCCGCATCAGTCCGGTGCTCAATCCGCTGTCGTTCAGCTACAGTGCGCGCCGCGGACTGACGTATAAGTTCGACATCAGAGGCTCCTACTTCTTCAACGAACGCCAGGCCCTGCAGCTGCGATTCAAGACCGGCTACTCCTTCAAGCAGAAGCAGATATACTTCGACTTCCCCTTCACATTCTATATCAACCAGCGACGCAACGCCTACATACGCACCGAGTGGTCGAGCGGACGACATATATACAACTCCGAACTGATGGATGCCATCCGACTGGAACGCAAGGACAGCATAGACTGGTCGCGTCTCAACCTCACCAACTTCAGCGTGCACAGCTTCAAGGCCGTGGCACACTACGACCCGTCGTCGCATTGGGGACTGGAACTGGGCATAGTGTCGCACAAGCGTACTGCCGTCGACAACCATAGCTTCAACCTTCTGGGCCGCAAGGACTCGTACAACTCCGTAGCACCTATCGCCGAGCTTACCTATAGGCCCATGGGCTACAACGGACCTATCCTGACCATCGACTACGAGCGTGGCATACGCAAGTTCATGGGGTCGGACACAGACTACGAGCGTGTGGAGATAGACGGACAGTACAAGCACCATCTCTCGGCGCTGAGCTATCTGCAGCTGCGCGCCGGCACCGGATTCTACACACACAAGGGATTCGGCAGCTACTTCCTCGACTACTCTAATTTCCGCGAAAACAACATTCCCGGAGGATGGAACGACGACTGGGCATGCACATTCGAGTTGCTCAACAGCCAGTGGTACAACGCCTCGAAATACTACGTGCGTGCCAATGCCGCCTACGAGACACCGCTGCTACTGCTGTCGTGGCTTCCCATAGCCGGCCGACTGATTGAGCGTGAGCGTATATACATCAACGCCCTTTCCGTCAAACGCCTCAATCCCTACATCGAGTACGGCTACGGATTCTCCACAAGAGCCTTGTCGCTGGGCTGGTTCGTAGCACAGCGCAACTGGCGTTTCGACGGAATGGGCGTGCGAGTGAATATGGAGCTGTTCAGACACTGGTAACGACGATTTGCCCCACTTGTAATGACTGTTTCAGCCGCTTGTAATGAACGAATTTGAAAAGGACTCCTTTTGGCTTTCAAAAGGACCCCTTTTAGGTTGCAAAAGGACTCCTTTTGCAATGCAAAACGAACCCTTTTGAAGACCAAAAGGACTCCTTTTCGAAAACCGTCGTTTGACGGGCAAAAAAATAACGGGGCCGTTGCCTCTTCGGCGACGCCCCCGTCTCTATATAGCTGCCATTTGTTCTGTTTCAGCAACAGGACATATAAAAGCAATTACTTCGATAGGAATTTATCTATTTGGGCAGCTATTTGCTTTCCGCTTGCCATAGCACGTACTACGAGCGAGGCTCCGTTGGCTGCGTCGCCGGCTACGAATACGTTGGGGGCAAACTTGGGTTGTTCGGGCTTGAGGAATCCCATTGCGAGCAACACCATTTCACATTTGATGATTTCGGGCTTGCCCACTGGCTCCATCAGCGGACGTCCGCCATCGGGATTGGGTTTCCATGTTATCTCCTGAACGCGCACTCCGGTGAGCTTGCCGTTCTTGTCGCCGAGGAACTCCAATGAGTTGATGTTCCATCGGCGTGTGCATCCCTCCTCGTGCGACGATGTAGTCTTGAGTGTACGAGGCCAGTTGGGCCATGGATTCTTCGGATCGTCGGGTCCGTCAACGGGTCGCGGCATAATCTCAATTTGTGTCACTGACTTGCATCCTTGACGGTGTGCCGTTCCGATGCAGTCTGATCCAGTGTCGCCACCGCCAATAACGAGCACGTCTTTGCCCTTGGCGTTGACCAGTTCTTCCTTCTTGAACTCCATGCCTGCCAACACTCTGTTTTGCTGTGAGAGCATTTCGAGAGCGAAGTGTACGCCCTTCAGTTCGCGTCCGGGAATCTTGAGGTCGCGTGCTGTGGGTGTTCCGGTTGATACAACGTAAGCGTCGAAGCCTTCGGGCAGATGTTCTACGTCGACTGGTGAGTTGTATTTGAATACGATGCCCTCCTCTTCGAGCAGAGCGATACGGCGGTCGATGACAGCCTTGTTGAGCTTGAAGTTAGGAATGCCGTAGCGCAGCAGACCACCAGCGCTTTCGTTCTTCTCCATAACTGTTACCGAGTAGCCCATGTGGTTGAGGCGGTTGGCAGCCACGAGTCCGGCTGGTCCGGCTCCGATGACGCATACTTTCTTGCCGTTGCGTTCGGGTTGTTCTATGCGTACGTAGTCCTCCTGGAATGCGTGTTCGGTAATGGCGCACTCGTCCTCGCGGTTGGTTGTAGGTTCGTGTTCAACGAGATTGAGTACGCAAGCCTTCTCGCACAGCGCCGGACAGATGCGTCCGGTGAACTCGGGGAAGTCGTTGGTAGAGTTGAGCAGGCGATAAGCCAGCTCCCAGTCGCCCTTGTATAGGGCGTCGTTCCACTCGGGTGCCTTGTTGCCCAGAGGACATGCCCAGTGGCAGAAGGGTACGCCACAGTCCATACAGCGTGATGCCTGCTGTCGGCGGTCGTTGCTGTTGAGTGTTTGTTCGACTTCACCAAAGTCGTGAATGCGGTCGTGTATGGGGCGGTAGCCCGCCTCTTTGCGGTGTATAGTGAGGAATGCTTTTGGATTGCCCATAATTCCTAATTTTGAGTTTTGAGTTTTGAGTTTTGAATTTTTGCGACTTGCAGTCGCAATTTTGGGTTTTGAGTTTTGAATTTTGAGTTGTGCGCTTTTCGCATTTTGAATTATCCAGTTTTGAGTTTTGGGTTGTTCAGTATTGGTTTTAAGATGATTCTATAAATCAATTCAAAATTGAACAATTCCTAATCGGCTCCGTCCGATAATTCAAAACTCAAAATTCAAAACTCCAAACTCTGATTTGCGCCCTCGCGCAAATCAGTAGTCTCTCTGCATGTCTGCAATCTTCTGTTGCAGCTTGCGTACCTGCTCTTCCTGCAGCACACGCTTATACTCGATTGGGACAATCTGTATGAAGTCCTCAACGTAGCGGTTCCAATCGTCGAGCATGGTGCGTGCGAGTTTCGAACCGGTGTATAGGTAGTGCTGGCGTATGAGTTCGTGCAGCTCCTTGCGGTAGTTGCTGTCGTCGACAAGGTTGATCTCGACCATATCCATATTGCAGAAGTAGTCGAAATTGTGGTTCTTGTCCCACACGTAAGCTACGCCGCCAGACATACCGGCAGCGAAGTTGCGTCCCGTTTCGCCCAGTACTACTACGCGACCGCCCGTCATATACTCGCAGCAGTGGTCGCCTGCGCCCTCGATAACGGCTGTAGCACCCGAGTTGCGCACTCCGAAGCGTTCGCCAACCTTACCGTTTATGTATAGTTCGCCGCTTGTTGCGCCATACAGTCCGGTGTTGCCGGCTATGATGTTGTCCTCGGCTGCGAAGTTGCTTCTAATGGGCGGGAGTATTGATATGCGTCCGCCTGAGAGGCCCTTGGCGAAGTAGTCGTTGGCTTCGCCTTCCAGTTTGAAGTCGACACCCTTAACGAGGAATGCGCCGAAGCTCTGTCCTGCCGAGCCCTTGAACTTCACGTTGATGGTCTTGTCGGGCAGTCCTGCCTCGCCATACTTCTGTGCTATCATTCCGCTAAGCATTGCGCCAACGGCACGGTCGGTGTTCTTGATGGCGAAATCGAGCGAAACCTCGTCCTGATGTTCTATCGCGTTCTGCGCTCCACGTATCAGATGCTGGTCCAATACGTCGCCAAGCTCGTGGCGTTGTTGTGCTGTATGATAGAGTGTGCAGCCGTTGGGCTCTTGGAACAGAAGTCGGTGGAAGTCGAGCAGAGCCGACTTGGGATTCTTCTCGTCCTTCTTTGTGACGACGAGTTCGGTGTGTCCTACTATCTCGTTGAGGCTGCGATAGCCCATCTGAGCCAAGTATTCGCGCACCTCTTGGGCTACGAAGGTGAAGTAGTTGACCAGATATTCAGCCTTTCCGCGGAACAGTTTGCGCAGTTCGGGGTTCTGTGTGGCTACGCCCATTGGACATGTGTTGAGGTTGCATTTACGCATCATCACACAACCGAGCACGATCAGCGCAGCAGTACCGAATCCGAACTCCTCTGCACCGAGCAGAGCCATGAGCACAACGTCGCGTCCTGTCTTCAACTGGCCGTCCACTTGCAGGCGAACCTGACCGCGCAGACCGTTCTTGACGAGTGTCTGCTGAGTTTCAGACAATCCGATTTCGGGCGAAATACCGGCAAATCGCATGCTCGATGCAGGCGAAGCACCAGTGCCACCTTCGGCTCCTGAGATGACGATGAGGTCGGCCTTGGCCTTGGCAACGCCCGCTGCGATGGTGCCTACGCCACTCTCGGCAACGAGCTTGACGCTGATGGCTGCCTTAGGATTGACGTTCTTGAGGTCGAAGATGAGCTGGGCCAGGTCCTCAATAGAGTAGATGTCGTGGTGAGGAGGAGGCGAAATGAGCGAGATTCCGGGAATAGAGTGACGCGTCTTGGCAATCACCTCGTTCACCTTGAAGCCCGGCAGCTGTCCGCCTTCACCCGGCTTGGCACCCTGCGCCACCTTAATCTGTATCTCCTCGGCGTTGACCAGATATTCTGTAGTTACGCCGAAGCGTCCCGAAGCAACCTGCTTGGTCTTGCTCGAAAGCGAAACGCCGTCCACAGTCTCGTGGAAACGCTCGCTCAACTCGCCGCCTTCACCTGTGTTTGAGCGTGCGCCGAGCTTGTTCATGGCAAGAGCCATTGCCTCGTGAGCTTCCTTTGACAGAGCTCCGAACGACATGGCACCCGTCACGAAGTGTTTAACAATGTTCTCGACGGGTTCTACCTCGTCGACTGGTATCGGATTTTGTTTGAAATCGAAGAAGTCGCGGATGAAGATTGGTTCTTCTTTCTCGTCGACAAACTTCGTGAACTCTTTGTATTTAGCGTAATTGCCAGTGCGTGTGGCAAGCTGAAGTGTAGCGATGGTTTCGGGGTTCCAGGCGTGGCGTATGCCGTCTTTGCGCCAGTGGAATTGTCCGAAGTTGGGCAGGAAGTCGAGCTTCTTGTGGTTGTTGAAGGCCTTGTTGTGCATGCTGATTGCGTCGCGGGCGATGGTTTCGAGTCCAACGCCGCCTATAGTGCTCACTTCTGTACCGAAGTAGGTCTTCAACAGCGCCTCCGACAGACCTATGCTCTCGAATATCTTGGCTCCGCGATATGAGCGGATGGTTGAGATACCCATCTTTGCCATAATCTTCAACAGACCCTTCTTCACTGCCTTGATGTAGTTGGCTTCGGCTGTCGGATAGTTCTCCTGAATCTTTCCGCGCTTAACAAGGTCGTCAAGTATGGCGTAGGTCATGTACGGACAGAGTGCCGAAGCACCGTAGCCCAAGAGCAATGCGGCGTGCATCACCTCGCGAATCTCACCGCTCTCTACGATAAGGGCGGTCTGCACACGCTTGCCGACGGAAATCAAGTAATGATGAACGGCACTCACTGCGAGCAGCGAAGGAATGGCTGCGTGCTCCTCATCGACATCGCGGTCGCTGAGAATGATGTAGTTGTAGCCGTCGTCGACGCTGCGTTCGGCCTTCTTGCAGAGTGCGTCGAGCGACTCGCGCAGTCCGTCTTCGCCCTTGCTGCACTCAAACAGCATAGGCAACTTGACGGTGTTAAATCCCTTGTAGCGTATATTGCACAGTATATCGAGCTGAGTGTTGGTCAGAATGGGGTGGGGCAGACGCACCATCTTGCAATTCGACTCGTCGGGCGAGAGAATTCCTGAGCCCACACGACCTATATATTCCGACAAAGACATGACCAACGACTCGCGGATAGAGTCGATGGCAGGGTTGGTAACCTGCGCAAACTGCTGGCGGAAGTAGTTGAAGAACACCTGCGCATGGCCGCTCAATACAGCCAGCGGAGTGTCGTTGCCCATTGAGGCGGTAGGTTCCTGACCGTTGGTAGCCATCGGAACGATTGTGCCATCGACATCTTCCTCGCCGAAACCGAACATCAGCTCCTTGCGTGTGAGGTCGTCGACAGAGTTGTCTACCTTACGTCCGGAGTGCAGTTTCTCAAGTTGTATACGGTTAGTTGATAGCCACTGGCGGTAAGGATGGGCGCTTGCGAGGCGCTCCTTGATTTCTCCGTCGTAGTAGATTTTGCCCTCCTGAGTGTCGATAAGGAGAATCTTGCCTGGTTGCAGGCGTCCCTTTTCGGCAATCTCAGTCGGGTCAAAGTCCATGACACCCACTTCGGATGCCACGACCATGGTGTCGTTCTTGGTAATAGTATATCGTGCCGGGCGCAGACCGTTGCGGTCGAGCATTCCTCCGGCGTATCTTCCGTCGCTGAACAGCAGTGCGGCAGGGCCGTCCCACGGTTCCATAAGTATAGAGTGATACTCGTAGAAAGCCTTCAGATCTTCGGGTATCGGGTTCTTGTCGTTGAAGCTTTCGGGCACCATTACAGCCATAGCGTGCGGCAGTGAGAGTCCGCTCATCACGAAAAACTCGAATACGTTGTCGAGACTTGCAGAGTCTGACATGTCGGGCTGTATGATAGGTGATATGCCACGGATGTCGCCCAATGCCTCGCTTGAGAGTACACTCTCGCGTGCCTTGAACCAAGAGCGGTTACCGCGAATGGTGTTTATCTCGCCGTTGTGTGCCAAGAGGCGGAACGGCTGGGCAAGGCTCCATGTGGGGAACGTGTTGGTAGAGAAGCGCGAGTGAACAAGCGCCAGTCCTGAAGTGAAGTAATTGTTGGTGAGGTCGGGGTAGTACTGGCGCACCTGCATTGACGACAGCATACCCTTATAAACTATGTTCCGGCTCGAAAGCGAGCAGATGTAGAAGTCCTTGTTATTGACACGGTTTTCAATGCGCTTACGTATAATATATAATGTGCGCTCAAAAGTGGGCACCTTGTCGTCGGTCACGCCCGTAATGAAAACCTGCTTGATGGCGGGTTCGGTAGCAAGTGCCGACACGCCGAGGCATTCGGGATTGGTAGGCACAGTGCGCAGGTGCATGAGCGAGAGTCCTTCGCGCTCGATTTCTTCAATCATTATCGACAGAATGGCCTGCTGCTGTGGCTCGTCTTTAGGAAGAAAGACGAGACCTGTGCCGTATTTGCCCTTCTCAGGCACCGGAATGCCCTGCAACAGTATGAATTCGTGAGGAATCTGAAGCATGATTCCCGCACCGTCTCCAGTCTTGTTGTCGGCACCTTCGGCTCCTCTGTGGCGCATATTCTCAAGTACGCGCAGAGCGTTGTCTACTAATTCGTGGCTCTTGTTACCATGAATATTCACTACCATTCCTACACCGCACGCGTCGTGTTCGTAGGCGGCATTGTAAAGTCCTGAAAATCTCTCGCCAGCCATTGCATGGCTGGCTTGATGGCCTTGTGTTTTTCCCATCTCAATTGCTTTTAATTAGTAAACCATTGAAAAACCTATCAAAGTGTTTGCAAATTTAATGATTTACTTTCAAAAAGCAATATAAAAATCGAAAAAATAAATACTGTTTTTGATTTATAGCAAGAAAGATGTATTATTTTGTAATATTATCGACATGTAAAGTACCGTTTTGTAACATGGCTGCATGTTTATTGCTACGGAATGTAACTTCAACTGCGTCTGTATTCCGACGGCGACATACCCACATGCTCCTTGAAATACTTGCCGAGGAACGACTGATTGGAGAAGTTAAGGCTTTGTGCTATCTCCTTGATGCTGCGTTGTGTGTTGCGCAGAAGCATGCGCAGCTCCATCGTAACGTATGCGTCAATCCACTCGTTGGGTGTACGTTTGGACACGTTCTTTATCGTTTCGGAGAGATATTTGGGCGAGATGCACAATTGCTCGCTATACCAGCTCACTCTACGTTCGGTGCGGAAGTTGTTCTCGACGAGCAATATGAACTTTGTAAAGATTTCTTCGGCACGCGTATTGTGCTCGCTGGTGCGCGACTGTACGCTGTATATCACGTTGCTTACTTCGTAAACCATAGTGAGGAACATCGATTGCATCATCTCGCGACGGAAGTGGTTGTCGGTTTCGTCCATCTTTTGCTTCATGCAGGTCAACGTATGGCGTATGAAGCTGGCCTTGTCTTCGGGCAGACTGAATACGGGGTGGTTGCGTGCGAAGAGGAAGAGTGCCGACAGTTCGTGTACGCTCTTGATGGTTTCGTTGAAGAAGTCGTAGCTGATGATGATGCCAATGCCGCGGCAGTCGGGCGACATGGTGCAGTTGTAGGTGACGCGTCCCTGGTTGATGATGATAAGGTCGCCTGCCTCCACCTTATGTTCTACAGAGTCGACAAAATATCGTGCCGAGCCTTTGGTACACAATGCCAGCAGCAGACATTGCATGCGTCGTGGTTCGCGAGGCAATGGCATGTTGGCAATCTCGTCAATAATGAGAATGTCGTTGTCAATATGGCTGCCTCCGCACATGCGTATGGCGTATTCGACTGTTATGTCTTTTAAGTCAGGTAAGGTCATCTCTGTATGGTTTATAATGTTGATATAGATGCAAATGTACGAAATATATCTGACATATCAAATGTTTTTTTAGTTATAACTTGTCAATGTATATATGCATAAAACTGTTAAATAGACCTTATTATGGCCTTTACAATGTTTTTTTTACTAACTTTACGGATATTTTAAATTATATGCTTATGAAAATCAGACATCTTAAGGTGTCGGCGCTATTGCTCGCTGCCACTTTGCTAACCAGCTCTTGCGTAGGTTCGTTCTCTTTGTTCAACCGTGTTGCCAAGTGGAACACCCACGCTACAAGTTCGAAGTTCCTCAACGAGATCATATTCATTCTCATCTCGCCGGCTTATGCTGTGTGTGCTGTTGCTGATGCCTTGGTGCTCAATACGATTGAGTTCTGGTCGGGCAGCAACCCTATGGCTCAGAAGGTAGGCACTGTTCAGGAGGTGACCGGTAAGGATGGATTGATTTATGCGGTAAAGACGTTGCGCAACGGATATGAAGTCACTTCGCCAAACGGTGAAGTTGTCAGCTTCATCTACGACAAGAAGACCAATTCATGGTCGCAGGAACAGAACGGAAAGAAGGTGGAGATATTCCGCTTTAACGATGACGGCACTATCCAGGCACGTCTCAGCGACGGCGAGACCATACGTGTAAATCCCGACGAAGCGGGTGTGTTCGAAACCCGTATGGCTGTCAATGGCGCACGCTTCTGGGCTTGCCGATAGAGTAGAAAAAATGAAGGTAGAAAGTAGCTGTTTTGCTACCATAAAATAAAAGGAGTCCTTTTGCCTTCCAAATGTAGTCCTTTTGCCTTATAAAAGGAGCCCTTTTGCACTTCAAAAGGGGTACTTTTGGAAGGCAAAAGGGCTACATTTTTTTTGATGTTCTTATTTCGCTGTGTTTCAGGCAGTTTACTTCTCGCCCGAAACGCCCATTTCCTTGAGCAGACGATCAGCATGTCCCCACTTGTCCATGAGGAAGAGTACGTAGCGGATGTCTACACCGATGCAGCGTGCCAGACGCTTGTCAAACCAGATGTCGCTTGACAATGAGTCCCAGTTGCCGTCGAATGCCAGACCGATAAGATTGCCCTTGCCGTCGAACATGGGCGAACCTGAGTTGCCGCCTGTGATGTCGTTGTTGGTGAGGAAGCAGAGCTGCATCTTGCCAGTAGTCTTGTCGGTGTACTTGCCGAAGTCGTTGGCAGAGAGGAGCTGCTTCATAATAGGCTCAGCCTGGTAGTCGATGGTGCCCTTTTCGCCCGACTCCATCTTGCGAACGATAGAAGCAGCGTCGGTGTAGTAGCCCGACGGATTGCCACCGAGCAAGTAACCGCCCACCTGACCGTACGAAAGACGCATGGTGAAGTTGGCATCTGAGTAGTGGGGCAGTTCCTGCTCCATGCGCACCTTGGCGTCGCAGAGATACTTCTCCTGCTCGGCTATCTCCTCGCGGAGCGGCATGAGCAGACTGCGGCACTTGTTCATCATCTCGTTAATCTGCTTGCCATACTGGTAGCCGGGGTCTTTGGCGAGAGCCTTCTCGTTGAGCTTGATCTTCTTGCCGCTCTTCATCACTACCGAAGTAGAGTACAGCCAGTCGACATACTTGCGCGAATCGCCGCCGAACTTCTCCTCAATAGTCTTGTAGAAGGCAGGGAGCTGGTCGGCAGATACATACTTGCGGAAGTTGTCGATGAGTGCTGCCTGCACGTCCTTGTCGAGTGCTGCGTCCCATTCGGCGCTGTTGTCCTCGAACACGTAGGTCGACTTGGCCTTCTTGGCAGCCTTGCCAGCCTTTGCAGGCACCATCATAGCCAGACGGATGGCGCGTGAGTTGAACTCAGAAGTGCCGCCGAATGTCTCGCGCAGAGCTGTGAACTCCTTGGTAACGTCAAGCTGCTTGCCGTAGAGCTGAGCCATCTTGTCGAAGTCGAGCTTGCCCTTGAGGTAGCCGGTCCACTTCTGATACTCCATGATGCGGTCCTCGAAGTCGGCCTTCTGACGAACGATACCTACAGAGTCGATACACTTGTTCATACCCAATGAGTTCTTCCAGTAGTTTGAACTCTGTGCATACTTAGAGTCGTACTTGATACGTACAGCCTCGTCGGCACGCATGTGCTTGATCATAACGTCCTGCTTCACGCCGCGTACTTGTGCACGTGGAGCGTTCTCAGCGTCGCGCATCTGGCGGATGCCGTAGCTTGAGAGATAGCGTTCGGTCGAACCCGGATAGCCGATGGTCATGGCGAAGTCGCCTTCCTTATATCCGTCCATCGAAACCTTTGTCCAGTGCTGTGGATGATAAGGCACGTTGTCCTTCGAATATTCAGCCGGACCGTTGGTCTTCGGGTCGGCGTAGATGCGGAATACAGAGTAGTCGCATGTCTGGCGCGGCCACATCCAGTTGTCGGTCTCGCCTCCGAACTTACCCATTGACTTTGGAATGGCGAACACCAGACGCAGGTCGCGGAATGTGCGGTAGGTAGTTGCATAGTACTTGTTGCCCTCGTAGAACGGCTTTATTTCCAGGTCGAGAGTCTTGTCCTTAGCGTGTACCTCCTTGATCATCTCGTTCTCCACCTCGTTCAAGAGCTTGGCTCGCTCGTCGTTGGTCATGTTCTTGATGCCACGCTTCTCCAGTTCGGGAGTGATGTCCTTCTGTTCCACCATGAAACTTACGAACATGCTCTTGTTGGGCAGCTCTTCGGCAAACGACTTGGCGTAGAATCCGTTGAGCATGTAGTCGTGCTCAACAGTAGAATGAGAACGGATGGCCTCGAAACCACAGTGGTGGTTGGTCAGCACGAGTCCGTCGGGCGATACGACAACGCCCGAGCAGTAGCCCGAGAAGTTGACAACCGACTTCATGATGGCGTCCTCGCCCTTGTACAGCTTCTCGTAGGGAGCCGAGAATCCGTAAGTCTTCATCTGCTCGTACACTGCATGTGGCAGGTTGTAGAGCGTCCACATGCCTTCGTCGGCATGTGCTGCGGCGGCTGACAACAGCATTGCAGCCGCGAGAATAAGATTCTTTTTCATTTAGAGATTGTTATTGATTGTTGATTATCTTGTTTGTAGGTTTGGTAGGTTTTGTAGGTGTTGTAGGTTTAGTAGGTAGGCTTGCGCCTACAAAACCTACTGAACCTACAGCACCTACCAAACCCTACAAAATTCTACTTGAATATCTTCTTCAGCGGCATATCATGATATATGATGTGCGCTACGAACATTATTACGAGCACAGTGTTCACTGCGAGCGCCGCCCAGTTGGGCAGATGCTCGTTGGCGAAGTTCATGCAGAAGTAGAACAGCACCGTTATAGCCACGTAAACGCCTATCGACTTGAGCGGATAATTGATGGGATACTTCTTCTGACCTACAAGATACGACAGCACCATAGCCGTTGCGTAGCCTGCAAAACCAGCCCATGCGCACGCCATATAGCCGTATCGCGGCACGAACAGCACGTTGACGGCTATGAGCACAGCACATCCTGCGCCCGAGAACCAGGCTCCCCAGATGGTCTTGTCGATGAGTTTGTACCAGAACGAGAGATTGAAGTACACGCCCATCATTATCTCGGCAGCCATCACAATGGGCACCACGCGCAGTCCCGACCAGTAGTCGCGACCGATGATATGCTTCAGCACGTCAAGATAGCCTATCACTACGAGGAACGCCAGCAGAGTGAATATGATGAAGAACTTCATCGCCTGGGCGTACGTTTCGCGGTTGTCCTTGTCCTTCGACTTGCCGAACACGAACGGTTCGTAGGCATAGCGGAACGCCTGGGTTATCATAGCCATAATCATGGCTATCTTCGATGCGGCGCCATAAATGCCCAGTTGGGCGTGAGCGTCGCTGCGTTCGTAGATGTAGGGGAAGAGAATCTTGTCGGCAGTCTGGTTGAGAATGCCGGCTATGCCCAGCACCAGTATAGGCCATGAGTAGGAGAACATGCGACGCAGCAGCGCCTTGTCAAACTTGTATTTGATGCCCACCAGTTCCTTCCAGAAGAAGAAGGTGAGCGCAGCCGAGCAGAAAAGGTTGACATAGAAGGCATAGCCAGCGCCAACGGTAGGGTCGTATATCTGTGCGATGAGTCCCGCCGCGCCGTTGCTTTCGTATATGGCAGGCAGCACGAGGAAGAACATCAGATTGAGTGCTATTGCCATAAAGATGTTCAGAAGCTTCAAGGTAGCGAACTTGATAGGGCGTTTCTTGTATCGCAGATAGGCGAATGGTATGCACTGGAAGGCATCTATCGCCACCGTGACAGCCATCACCCATATATACGACGGATGGTCGGCATAGCCCATGAACGATGATATCGGGCTGATGAACGTCAGCACCAGCACCACGAACAGCAGCGATGTGAATCCTACAGACATCAATGTTGTAGAGTATACCTTCTGCGGATCCTCGCCTTCCTTGTTGGCGAAGCGGAAGAAGGTGGTCTCCATTCCGTATGTGAGAATCACCATCAGCAATGCCGTATAGGCATATACGTTGGTGATGATGCCATAGCCTCCACTCGCGGCAGACAGTTTTGCCGTGTACAAAGGTACAAGCAGATAATTAAGAAATCTGCCTACGATGCTGCTAAGACCGTAAATGGCGGTGTCCTTAGCAAGTGATTTGAGATTTGCCATATTGAATTGTTGTTATTGTTTTGTTTGTTTGGTAGGTTTGGTAGGTTTTGTAGGTGTGGTATGTTTGGTAGGTTTTGGCTGCTGCCTACTATACCTATGCCACCTACAAAACCTACCAAACCCACCAAACTAATCTTGCGCACACCTATCTTTTTCCGTTTCTCCAGTCAACTCTTGCTTTGTATCTCTGCTCCTTTATTCCACCTTCTTCCAAGAACTTGCGGTTCTGGTAGTCGATGAGTCCGCGTAGCATGGCGAGAGTCTGATGAATCACTATCAGAGCGATGTTGGCTATTTCTTCAGCGCAGCGTCCTTCTATCTGCCTTCGATACCATGCGCTGTCGTTGATGCGTCGGCACAGTGGCTGTGCCATCCGGTATTTGGGATGCTGAGGCCCCCATATCTCCAGACCATGGTTGCGCAGATAGTCCTTGTAGTCCTCTTTGAGTTCCTCAAGGCTGCCCTTGGCTATTACCGTCAGCTTATGTTCAATCTCGGTAGAGCCTTCGGCATCGCTATAGCCTTCTACTATGTTCTGCTTGCCCGAGCGTGCCGCCTGCTGCATTTGGTCGACCGTGCGGTCGTGACTGCGTTCGAGAAATCGGCTTACGAAGTAGAAAGTGATGTCGTAGACACACTCCGACTTGCGGAAAACAATCAGCGTCTTGTAGCTGTCGGGCTGATTGGTAGGGCGGTTGAATGGATTTTGCTGCATAGTGGGGTATTTCTTTTTTTTACTCTTTTTCCTTTTTACTCTTTTACCTTTAAAAGAACATGTAGCAGATAGCTATTGCCGCAATCACTCCAGCCAAGTCTGCCAGCAGTCCGCAGGCTACGGCGTGACGGGTATAGCGTATGCCTACGCTGCCGAAGTAGACGGCGAGGATGTAAAAGGTGGTGTCGGTAGAGCCTTGGAAGATGCAAGAGAGTCGTCCGACGAACGAGTCGGCACCGTAGGTGGTCATAGCGTCGACCATCATGCCGCGTGCTCCGCTGCCCGAGAGGGGCTTCATCAGCGCCGTAGGCAGAGCGCCCACGAAGTCGGTGTTGCCACCCAGAGCAGCAACGGTCCACTTGATGCCGTCCACCAGCATGTCCATTGCGCCCGAAGCACGGAACACTCCGATGCCCACGAGTATAGCCACGAGATAAGGGATGATTCTGACGGCGGTGGTAAATCCGTCCTTTGCGCCCTCGATGAAGGCGTCGTAGACGTTCACCTTCTTGCGCATGCCAGCCAGGATGAACATCACTATGATGAGCATCAGCAGGATATTAGCCACCGAAGTGCTCACAACGTTCATCTGCGCCTTGTCCATCTGTGCGAAGCCCCATATTATAGCAGCCACCACAGCCGACATGCCGCCGAGCGTGAGCAGCATGGTACGGTTGATGAGATTGATGCGCTGGTAGAGCGAGGTGAAGATGATGCCCGCCAGCGTAGAGAAGAACGTGGCGAGAAGAATGGGTACGAAGATGTCGGTAGGTTGTGCCGCCCCCATCTGTGCACGATACACCATGATACTGACGGGAATCAAGGTGAGTCCCGACGTGTTGAGCACGAGGAACATAATCATCGGGTTTGTGGCGGTGTCCTTCTTCGGATTCAGCTCCTGCAGTTGTTCCATAGCCTTCAGTCCGAGCGGAGTGGCAGCGTTGTCAAGCCCCAGCATGTTGGCAGCGACATTCATGAAGATGCTGCCCGTGACGGGATGACCCTTCGGAATGTCGGGAAACAGACGTGTGAACACGGGCGACAGCACGCGCGCCACAACGTTTATGACGCCGCCCTTCTCGCCAATCTTCATTATGCCGAGCCACAACGAGAGTACGCCGGTGAGTCCGAGTGATATCTCGAACGCAGTCTTCGACGTGTCGAACGTGGAGTTCATAATGGCTGGAAACACCTCGGTGTCGCCCATAAACACCAGCCGCACGGTGGCGATGACGAATGCTATGAGGAAGAAGGCTATCCAGATGTAGTTGAGTACCATATTTTCTGAGATACGTTGTTATTATTATAATAGGTGCAAAATTACCCATTAAATTTGGAATATCTCACAAAAATCGTCATTTTTGCGTCCCGTCTACTTATAAGCCTTGATGTATTCGTCGGCAACGGCACACAGTTCGTCGTACCATTCCTGACCGAAACGGCGCACCAGCGGACCCTCAAGGAAGCGGTATACACGCAGTCCCAACTCCTTGCCCTTCTTCACTGCGTCCTCGCATACGTCCCAACGGTTGTAGTTGAGAGCCACGGTGCCGTCCTTGAAACGCTTCTCGCGGATAGGGTAGAGGGCGCACGATATGGGCTTGATGAACTGGGTCTTGCCCTGGCGGTAGGCTCGTTCGAGCGCGCACAGACAGCAGTCGCCCTCGTAGCAGGTGAACACGCAGTCCTTGCCGCCCACAATACTCGTCACGAGGTCGCCGTCGCGGTCGGTATAAGCTACTCCCTGATGGTCGACAACAGCCTGCGCCGATGCCGACATGTCGCCCCACACCGTGTCGAGAGCCGACTCAATGCCGGCTATCTCGTCCATAGTCACGGGTGCTCCGGCGTCGCCTTCCACACAGCAAATGCCCTTGCACTTGTCCAGATCGCAGCAGAACTGCTCGGTGATGATGTCGCTCGACACCAATACATTCGAAATCTCTAATATCATATTCTGTCCTTTGTTTTTATATCAATTTTACTGTTTTATACCCTTCAAATCGCTCCTTTCAGGCACCTCGAAAACGCCTGCTTTTCAAAAGGAGTCCTTTTGGCTCGCAAAACGAGTCCTTTTACCTTGCAAAAGGAGTCCTTTTGAGGTGCAAAACGAGTCCTTTTGAGGTGCAAAACGAGTCCTTTTACACTGCAAAAGGAGTCCTTTTGATTTCACCACGAATTTCATTATCTCTCTTCACCACGAATTACTCGAATCTCACGAATGCAGCCGTACTTAAAGATTCGTGTGATTCGCGCGATTCGTATTGTTTATCTTTCACCACGAATTTCCCGAATCTCACGAATGTTGCTGCGCTTTTAGATTCGTGTGATTCGTGCGATTCGTGTTGTTTCCCCTTCACCACGAATTTCTCTAATCTCACGAATGTTGCTGTGTTTATAATTCGTTTGATTCGTGCGATTCGTGTTGTTTCTCTTCACCACGAATATCCCGAATCTCACGAATGTTGCAGTGTTTTAAGATTCGTGTGATTCGTGCGATTCGTGTTGTTTATCTTTCACCACGAATTACTCTAATCTCACGAATGCAGCCGTGTTTATAATTCGTGTGATTCGCGCGATTCGTATTGTTTATCTTTCACCACGAATATCTCGAATCTCACGAATGCAGCTGAGTTTTTAATTCGTGTGATTCGCGCGATTCGTGTTGTTTATCTTCACCACGAATTACTCGAATCTCACGAATGCAGCTGTGTTTATAATTCGTGTGATTCGTGCGATTCGTGTTGTTTCCCCTTCACCACGAATTTCTCTAATCTCACGAATGTTGCAGTGTTTTAAGATTCGTGTGATTCGTGCGATTCGTGTTGTTTATTTTTCACCACGAATATCCCGAATTACACGAATGTTGCTGTGTTTATAATTCGTGTGATTCGTGCGATTCGTGTTGTTTATCTTTATAGTACTTTGCGTTCCCATTCCAATCCATTGGGGTTGCAAAAATTTATTAGAAGTCCTAGACGCATTTTAGTGGCATGTAAATAATTGAATAGTTGAGAGCGGTGTGCATCATTGAGTGCAGATACTGCTTTCAACTCAATTATTATTTTGTCATAGCAAACGAAATCAGTTTTGAATTTCTGTGATAGAACAATACCATCATAGATAATCTGTAATTCTTTCTCTCGCTCTGTTGGTATACCAGCACGTTTAAGTTCTATTTCAAGTGCTTCTTGATAAACACCCTCAAGGTAACCATGTCCAAGAAAATTATATACTTTCATCGCTGCACCGATAATATCATAACTCTCCTTTTTATATATAATTGTATTCATATAAATATTTTTATGTGATAAACTTAATGCTAATTATAATTCGTGCGATTTGTGTTGTTTCCCTTCACCACGAATTACTCTAATCTCACGAATGTTGCTGTGTCTTTCTATTCGCTTTCTATGTTAAAATCCAAATATTTTGACCATTATTTTTAATTTATGCTGATATTTTATATTCAGGTGAGAAAAGTTGGCGATTCCGGACCATAGCTGTGATCAAATGTATGAGTTTGTTCTTTACATTGTTCAGTGCAACCTGCTTTTTCTTTCCACGTTCTACGAGTCGCATATAGTACCTTGCAATAACAGGATTGAAGTTGACGGCAGCCAGTGCAGCCTGCGTCAGCATGGCCTTTATCTGGCGGTTCGCCATGTAGTGCACATGAGGGTCGGAATGCACACTGGTACCCGAATCTTTGCCGAATGGGGCTATGCCGTAGTAGCAGGCAATCTTCCTTGAATCGTAGTTGAAACGGCGGAAGTTGTCGGTGTATACCATCAGGCAGACGGCGTTCTGTGTTCCTATTCCTGACACAGAGGTCACGATGGTGAACACCTCGGTGAGCTCTTCGTCCGACTTGATGAGTTCGGCGATTCGCTTGTCTATCTTCTCGACTTCCTTGTTAAGTTCATACACGATATGTCGTCCGCTCTGCGAAATCATTGTCTTGACGGGCGACTTCTCCATAGTGAGTCGCTTTTCGCCTCTACGCACCTGAAAGCTGCATCTGTGTCTTACGACCATCTGACGGTAGAGGAACAGCTCACGTAGTTGCGCAAGTGACTCGCTAAGTGGCTCGTACATAATGGCTTTGTCGTAATTTCTCATTGCGTATTCGGCAATCATCGAGGCGTCGGCACGGTCAGACTTCAATCGTCTGAGACCTGATGCGTCCTTGATGCTCTTGGCGTTCTCAAGCCACATGTCGTAGCCTTTGCCGTAGAGGAAGTTGCACAGTCCCTTGCTGTAGTCGCCAGTATTCTCGCCACAGAAAAGCCACATGGAAGAGTCTATGCCGTAGGAATTCAGCTCCACCCACTTGACCAGTTGCTTGTAGCCAGACACTGTTGTCTTGAACTCATTGAACACTCGTGCAGCTGTTTCTGTCAGTCCATCTGCAAAAATGATAGCCACATCTACTTTTTCTTTCGAAAAATCAATTCCAATAAATAAATTCTTCATATCTTTGTACGAGTTTAATTATGTAGAATTGGTCAATAGTTGTATGGACTAACACTCTAACAAGGCTCAGAGCCGATAACTTTCTATCTGGTCTTTGCAACTATGTCGATGAGGTCCTAAACGAATGATAGTCTTCAGACTAGAGAGATTCTTGGTTTACCTCTTCGACAGACCGATTCTACCTTTTTACAACAAAGGTACGAAACTGTCTTTAGCAATCATAGTTTTACCTTGATTATTTAACATTTATGCGACTGCGTCGCATTCTTCTGCAAACTTAGAGTGTGATTCGTGCGATTCGTGTTGTTTATCTTTCACCACGAATCACTCTAATCTCACGAATGCTGCAGTGCTTTAAGATTCGTGTGATTCGTTCGATTCGTGTTGTTTATCTTTCACCACGAATATCTCGAATCTCACGAATG
>NZ_JADYUF010000038.1 GCF_021531655.1 Leyella stercorea
TATATATAAAGCCCCACCCCCTTACCCCTCCCCCGCAGGGAGGGGAGTAATATGATTTGCTAATCAATTTTATTGATATCGAAAACTTCTACTTAGAGTTTAAAGGGTATTGTCGGGGAATTTTTTATTATTACACTTAATTTTCTCTCACATTATATTATCAGCCAATCATCATCGCATCAGCCAATACTTGTCAATTGCAAAGCATACCGTTCCCCTCCCTACTGGGGAGGGGCTGGGGGTAGGGCTTTTAGATTATTCTCACTCCACCCTTATCTGCCGAGCTTACACTCTGGGCGTATGCTCGCAATGCCTTGCTTACATGGCGGTCGCGTGTCAGCGGCTGCTGCGGACGTGCTGCAAGTTCCTCGTCGCTGAGCTTCACGTTGATTGAACGGTTGGGGATGTCAATCTCGATGATGTCGCCATCCTTAATCTTTCCGATGTTGCCACCAGCTGCAGCCTCAGGCGAGATGTGTCCGATGCTGAGTCCTGACGTACCGCCCGAGAAACGGCCGTCGGTGATGAGTGCGCACTCCTTGCCGAGGTGCATACTCTTGATATAAGATGTAGGATAGAGCATCTCCTGCATACCCGGACCGCCCTTCGGACCCTCGTGAGTGATGACAACGCAGTCGCCACTCTTGATTTTGCCACCGAGGATGCCCTCGCAAGCTGCCTCCTGTGAGTCGAACACCTTGGCAGGACCGCTGAACTTCCATATTGACGGGTCTACACCTGCTGTCTTAACCACGCATCCGTCCTGGGCAATGTTGCCGAAGAGTACAGCCAGTCCGCCATCCTTAGTGTAGGCGTGAGAGAGCGAGCGGATGCAACCGTTCTCACGGTCGGCGTCGAGCGACTCCCACTGGGCATCCTGGCTACCCATCTGTGTAGAGAACTTTCTGCCCGGTGCGCTGTGATAAATACGGTCGGCTTCGGCAGAAATGCTTTCGCCTGTAATGTCGTATTCAGCCATAGCCTCGGCAAGCGTCATTCCGTCTACTCGCTTCACGTCGCCGTGAATCAGTCCGCCACGGTTCAGCTCGTTCAATATTCCGAGAATACCACCAGCACGGTTGCACTCCTGTACGCTATACTTCTGGGTGTTTGGCGAGAGCTTGCACAGGCAAGGCACGTGACGGCTCAAGCGGTCGATGTCAGCCATTGTAAATTCGGTCTCAGCCTCCTGGGCGATAGCGAGCAAGTGGAGCACGGTGTTGGTGCTGCCACCCATGGCAATATCAAGAGTCATGGCATTGAGGAAAGCGTCGCGAGTGGCTATGCTGCGTGGCAACACGCTCTCGTCGCCGTCCTGATAGTAGGCGAAGGCGTTCTTCACAATCTGACGAGCTGCAGCCTTGAAGAGTTCGATACGGTTCTTGTGAGTTGCGAGGATAGTGCCGTTGCCAGGCAGAGCCATACCGATGGCTTCGGTAAGCGAGTTCATAGAGTTGGCTGTGAACATACCCGAGCAGCATCCGCATCCCGGACACGAGCACTTCTCAATCTTCTCCAGTTCGTCATCCGAAACTGTCTTGTCGGCACCCTTAATCATAGCTGTGATAAGGTCGGCATTCTCGCCGTTCCATCGTCCAGCCTCCATAGGTCCGCCCGAACAGAACACGGTAGGGATGTTAAGGCGCATAGACGCCATCAGCATACCCGGAGTAATCTTGTCGCAATTGGAAATGCAAATCATAGCATCAGCCTTGTGTGCGTTGACCATGTATTCTACTGAGTCAGCGATAATGTCGCGCGACGGCAAAGAATACAACATACCGTCGTGTCCCATAGCGATACCGTCGTCAATGGCGATGGTGTTGAACTCGGCAGCATAGCAACCCATACTCTCAATTTCCTTCTTCACAATCTGTCCAATCTCATGCAGATGTGTGTGACCAGGTACAAACTGTGTGAACGAGTTGACAATAGCAATAATGGGTTTGCCAAACTGTTCATGTTTCATACCTGCGGCTACCCAAAGAGCGCGAGCTCCTGCCATACGGCGGCCTTCAGTACACACTGCGCTTCTTAACTGATGTTTCATTTGCATATTGTTTCTTGGTTTATCTATTTCTTTTCTTGCATAAAGTGTCCCATGTCTATCGCCTTGAATTCATCGTAGGGGCATGTCGATTTATACAATAGCTATCCTTGAACACTGTCTATTGCTGCAAAGGTAATCAGATTTTGCATAACTACCAACAATTTAGTTCTAAAAAATCGCATTAATATACGATTTGCAACAAAATCACACACAATCACTTTCGTTTTGTAAGCAATGCGCTTTACTACTGAAAGATTGATACGTATTTATATATTCTCAATATCCTGCTTCACGTTGTTGCGAATCTTTGTGAGATAAGCCTTCATACGCTTGGCATCCTTATTGTCGATGATGTCAATCAGTTCGCCGAGTTCTTCGCGTATCTGTGCCACCTGTCCGCTGGTGTACGGGTTGAACAGAATTTCCTGAAGCAGATAGTCGTCCTCGTTGAGCACTCCTTTGGCTATGCGAAGATGGCGCTTGAATGTTGTGCCCGGCGCATCCTGATGCTTCATGACGGCAGAGAAGACGAAGGTGCTGACGAATGGTGTACTCAATGAGTATGCCACGGTCTTGTCGTGCTCCTCGAAGGTGTACTCGTAGATGTTGAGTCCCAATCGTGCGTAGAGGTCCTTAAAGAATATGCGACCCATATAGTCGCCCTCTGTAATGATGATGGCATTCTCCTCCGAGAGTTGTCCGAGGTTGGCGAATGTAGGACCGAACATCGGGTGAGTAGAGACGTATGGATGTCCCGACTGCTCGTAAAACTCCTTCAGATTGGTCTTGACAGACGATATGTCGCTGATGATGCAATCGTCGGGAAGCACTGGCATCACTTCCTTGAAGGCTGATATAGTGTATTTAAGTGTAACGGCATTGATGACGAGCTGCGGCTGGAACTCCTTTATCTCGTCGAGCGTGGTGAAACGCTGGCAGTTGTAAGTGAAGCGCATGCGCTTCGGATCCTTCTCGTATACAGCTGTCTCATGGTCGAAACTGAGAACGTCGAGAAAGAAGCTGCCCATCTTGCCGGCACCAAGAACAAGTATTTTCATTTTTGAGTTTTGAATTTTGAGTTTTGAATTTTGAATTGGTCGCCGTTGGCGATTTTGAGTTTTTGAATTCTGAGTTTTGAATTGCTCACCAATGACGACTTCTGAATTGAGAATTCATAACTCATAAATTCAAAATCGCAGGCGAAGCCGAGAATAATTCAAAATTCAAAACTCAAAATTCAAAATTCGCGAAGCGCTTTTTACTTTTGATTAATTATCTCCATCTGCTGTCTTACCGACTCCTCGTGTATGTGCTCGAAGATTTCCTTGACAAACTCCGAATCCATACCGCAGAGTGAACCCTGTGCGCCACGCTTGTCGAGAATCTCGTTGTAGCGTACGGTCTGAAGAATGGTCATGTTGTGCTCCTTCTTGTACTGGCCAATCTCGCGGCACACGCGCATACGCTTGGCAAGAAGTTCCATCAAGCTGTTGTCGAGTTCGTCAATCTGCTTACGCAATTCGTGAATGCCCTCAGTGGTGACAGTCTCCGAACGCACTACGAGCAGTCCGAGAATGTAGTCGAGCACATCGGGAGTAACCTGCTGCTTGGCATCGCTCCATGCGTTGTCGGGCGAGCAATGGCTCTCTACCATAAGTCCGTCGAAGCCAAGGTCCATAGCCTGCTGGCAGAGCGGAGCAATCAGTTCACGTCGACCGCCAATATGGCTCGGGTCGCAGATGATAGGCAGGTCGGGAATGCGGCGGCGCAACTCGATTGGAATCTGCCACATAGGCAGGTTGCGGTATATTTTCTTGTCAAAGCTTGAGAAACCGCGATGGATGGCAGCCATACGCTTTACGCCAGCCTGATTGATACGCTCCATAGCACCAATCCACAGTTCAAGGTCGGGATTGACTGGGTTCTTCACGAACACCGGAACGTCAACACCCTTAAGGCTGTCGGCAAGTGCCTGCATGGCGAACGGGTTGGCAGATGTGCGCGCTCCTACCCACAATATGTCAATGCCATACTTCAGAGCCAGTTCCACGTGCTCAGGAGTTGCCACCTCAGTAGCTGTGAGCATGCCTGTCTCTTCCTTCACCTGCTTCATCCAAGGCAAAGCCATCTCGCCGTTGCCCTCGAAGCCACCCGGTTTGGTACGCGGTTTCCATATACCGGCACGGAACATCTTGCATCCAAGCTTCTTGAGCTGCTGTGCAGTTGTCATTACTTGCTCTTCGGTCTCAGCCGAACACGGTCCGGCAATTACGAATGGGCGTGGGTTGTCACTCGGTAAGTTTAATGGCTGTAATTCTAAATCCATAGTCGTAATCGTTTAGAAGCCCTACCCCCTTACCCCTCCCCCGTAGGGAGGGGAGTAGTATGTAAGGCTTATTTTGTTATTATTGTATTTCTTATTATCTTATTTCTTTATACTCTCTATTTTTTTATTAGCTGTGCACATCACTCCCCTCCCTACGGGGGAGGGGCTGGGGGTAGGGCTTTCTATTTCATTCCCTTCACTCTCTCCAGCGCCTCCTTGATTTTCTCGTCCTTGGCGCACAGACTGATTCGTATGTATCGCTGTCCGTTGCTACCGAAGATAAATCCCGGAGTGATAAACACCCGTGCCTCGTGCAGTACACGCTCGGTGAGTTCTTCGCAGTCTTTATACTTCTCGGGAATCTTTCCCCAAAGGAACATTCCCACCTGATTAGGATCGAACGTACATCCGAGTTCGGTCATTATCTGCTCGGCAATGTCGCGACGACGACGGTAGGTGGTGATGTTAGCCTCGCGGTGCCATTCGGGAGTGTTGGTATTGTAAGCCTCGGCAGCTGCGAGCTGTATTCCACGGAACGTACCAGAGTCAATGTTGCTCTTTATCTTCAATATCCACGAGATGAAAGTGGGGTTTGATACGCACATTCCCACACGCCAACCCGGCATGTTGTGGCTCTTCGACATCGAGTTGAACTCAATGCAGCAGTCCTTTGCGCCAGGCACCTGCAGCAGCGACATCGGGTTGTCGTTCAAGATGAACGAGTAGGGATTGTCGTTCACTACAACGATGTTGTGCTTCTTGGCGAAGGCAACGAGTCGTTCGTAGGTTTCGCGACGGGCGTTGCCACCGGTAGGCATATTAGGATAGTTGGTCCACATCAGTCTGACACGCGAGAGGTCCATCTTCTCCAGTTCGTCAAAGTCGGGCTGCCATCCGTTGTCCTCACGCAGATTGTAATTGACAATCTCGGCACCGAGAATCTTGCTCAACGACGTGTATGTAGGATAACCGGGATTGGGCACCAGCACCTGTTCGCCTGGATTGACAAAGGCCAATGTCACATGCAGAATGCCTTCCTTAGAACCAATGAGCGGTTGCACCTCGGTCTTCGGGTCAACATCGACACCATACCAGCGCTTGTAGAATCCTGCCATTGCCTCACGCAGCTCCGGCGTACCCATTGTGGGCTGATAGCCATGTGCCTCGGGCTTTGATGCCACCTCACACAGTTTGTCGATAGTCTGCTTCGACGGTGGCATGTCGGGCGATCCTATAGCGAGGGAAATGATGTCCTGTCCCTCTGCATTCAGTTTGGCAACCTCTTTGAGCTTGCGCGAGAAGTAATATTCTTGAACCAACGAGAGTCGGTCGGCGGGTTGTATTGTCATAATGTTGAGTGTTGAATGTTAAATGTTGAATTGGTTGCGGCAGAGCCGCAATGTGGAATGTGGAATGTGGAGTGTGGAATTTATTAATTCTTCATTGAATAATTCTTCATCGGCTTCGCCGACCATTCCTCATTCAACATTCCTCATTCATCATTCCTAATTGCGTGCTTAGCACGCTTCGTATTCTCCAAGTATCTTGAGCGATCGTGTCAGCGGAATTATTGCATCGATGCTCTGCCGATAGCGTGTCAGATTGTCGAACGTCAGGTCGACGTAGAACAGATATTCCCATTCACACCCGATTACCGGCAACGACTGTATCTTCGTCAGATTGATGCCATAGAACGAGAGAATTGTCAGCACCTTCGACAGCGAGCCTTCCTCGTGAGCCACATGAAATACGATGCTCGACTTGTTGGCTTTTTCAAGCGGACGGAGGAAGTCGGCCTTGTTGGGATTGGCTACCACCAGAAACCTTGTGTAGTTATGCTTGTTGTCCTGTATCTGGTCTTGCAGCACCTTCAGTCCGTAGAGTTTTGCAGCCGAAGCGTTGCAGATGGCAGCCCATCCCTTGCACTTGTATTTGGCTATGTACTCTGCCGAACCCGCCGTGTCCTCTGCCTCAACAGCCTTTATGTCGGGATGATTGGCAAGGAAAGCGTTGCATTGTGCCAGCGCCACCGGATGAGAGTGCACCTCAGTAACCGTAGACCAGTCGTCGTCGGGCAGACAGCAGATGCAATGCTCGATGTGAAGCTTATGCTCGCCCACCACAGTAGCACCCGAATCGCGCAACAACTGATAGTTGTGCAGCAAACTTCCGGCTATCGTGTTCTCTATCGCCGTCATGCCTATCACGGTAGGGTCGCGTCGCATATTCTCGTACACCTGCTCGAAGGTGGCACAGCAAATAAGCTGTATCTGCTCGCCTTTGAAGTACTGATGGGCGGCGATGTCGTGAAAAGAGCCGTGGAAGCCCTGTATAGCTATTCTCTTCATTGTATTAAATTAAAAAAACCCCGCTTTCACGTTTGTGTGAAGCGGGGTTCGTATATTGTTTATTATTTATACACTCTAACCTAAGTCTAAATTTGCACACGACTTACCGCTTCACAATTTCTTGTAAAGTAAAAGTAAAATCGATAAATGTATGCAAAAGTATTGTTCATAACTTGATTCTATTTTTGTTTTGTGCAAATGTAAAACAATTATTTGTTACACACAAATTTTTAGCGATAAAATGTCAATAAAAATGAACTTTTCCTTACAATTCCACAAAAAGCGGAACATAATATAAGATTACACCTTATTATATATATAGTGGACGAGAGGACAAGCAGACAAGAAACGAGAGATAAGAGACAAACAGCCAAGAAAACAAGCAGCCAAGCATACCGCTCCCCTCCCTACGGGGGAGGGGCCGGGGGTGGGGCTTTGGGCTTTACTCATTATTAAAAACCTTATACGGGTCCATTTGCTGCATTTTCTTCTTTATATTCTGCTCAATGCCTTCGTTAGGCTGCGGGGGCTCCTGCTGCATCTCATTGGCAGCAGCCTCATCGGCATTGGCACCCTCGTTGTTGCCCAACGCCTTGCGCACTTCGCTACGTTCTCTATAAGCATCGATCGAGAACGGATTGGCGTCAATCACCTTACCATAGGCAATTTCTGCTTCCGCCATACATCCCTTGGCTTTCTCTACACGTGCCTTGAGCAACAGCACGTCCTCATTGCCCTCAATGCGTGCACACAAGGTGTCAGCATCCTCAGCTGCTTCTTCCACGTCACCACTCTCAAGCAGCAATTCGCCACGCAGCAATCGGGCTGCATCAAAGTCAGCATTCAGCATCAAAGCCTTGCTCAGCATCACCACGGCATTGGTCAGGTCGCCATGACCGCAGCACGCTTTGGCATAGTAGAAATACACCTGTACGTTGTCGCCGTCGAGCATCATAGCCTTCTCGCACACATCGGCCATAGCCGTATAGTTCTCCATCATATACGCCACATCAGCCATGCGCAACAAAACTGCTATATTATCAGGACACTCTTCAGCCATCTTCTGCAACTGTTCGTAAGCCTGCGACAGATTGTCGGTGGCGATAAAAGCCTGCGACAGATAGTCGCGACACTCCAAATCAGCACCATTCATATCAATGGCTCTCAACAGACACTGGATGGCATAGTCGAACTGGCGTTCGCGCAAAGCTCGCACACCGTCATACTTCAGCACGTTGAAATCACGTGTCACGTCCTTCTTTACCTCTTCTGTCGGCTTACTCTTGCTGCCGAATAAAGCTTTGAATATATTCATTGTCGTTAGTGGATATTATTATTAGGTTTACAATATGTGCCCTCAAAGGTAATATTTATCACGGATAACTCTCAATAATATTAAGGAAAATATCGTTAAAGTGTATGAAAACACCAATATTTTACACGCTTTATACGTAAATTTGTGGCAAACAAAGAATAAAGCATCTTACAACAATGACAATATCACGCACCATAAAAATCAATAGAGCGCTTGCCGTCATAGTCATCCTATTGACTATGGCCTCAACATTGGCAGCCCAGGAAGTCAACACCGGCAGCACTACCCCATCCGCCAAGTTTGACGACTCTGCCCTACAGCGCATTATGCCCACACGCTATGGCGGACACTCGCGCCAATGGCGTGAAGCAGAAGTAGCCGAACAGTCAACCCCTATCTCTAACGATATTCATCAGGACTCGCTCCATCTGCCGCGCATCAATCGTTATGGTCAGCCCGAAGCCATAGCACGCTATCCTATGTGCTTCAGCGGATGGAATAGTTGGGCTCTTCATCGTGGACTCAACGTGCAGTTAGGAGCCTCGGTGTTTGCACAGTTTGGCAAAGGTGCCCATCATGGAGCCGGCTTTCAGCAGGACATAGCATTGATGTACGCCATGCCTGTCAACGACAAGTTGTCGATAGCCGTGGGCGGATATCTCAACAATGTCAACTTTGCAGGCGACAACTGGCGCGACGCAGGAGTGCAGGCCGTAATGGGCTATCGATTCAACGAGCATTGGGAGGCTTACGTCTACGGACAGAAGACTATAACCAACAACATCTCCAACCGTCTGCGCTTCAGTCCCTACGGCGGCTACTACGGCTATGGTCCCGCAGGCTACGGAACATTAGGTGGCTTCAGCCGCAACTTCTACGGAATGCCCTCATATTCGCCTTACGACATCTACAACTTCGGCGACCGCATCGGTGCAACCGTTCGCTACAACTTCAACAACAATATGAGCATTGAAGTGTCGGTAGAGAACCGCTGGATACCAAGCAGATAAATTCTTTTTCTACATCTTAATTAATGAACGATATAAAATATGATAAAAGATATAATGAATCACAACGCTGATGCCGCAGCGGGACTGAAAGAATTGGAGGTGCTGAAAAAGTATTTTCCACAATGCTTCCATACTGATGGCGAATTTGATATAGAGGATTTCAAGGCTGCATTGCCTGAAGGTACTACTATCACCGACGAAACAAGCGGTTTCAACTGGTTGGGCAAGAACTACGCCCGTATGCTTACCAATATGGACACTACCACGCTCATTCGTCCTGACGAGGAGCATAATGCTAAGCCAGAGAACAAGGATAGTCAGAATGTCTATATCAGTGGTGACAATCTGGATGCTCTACAGCATCTGGTGAAGTCGTATAGCGGCAAGGTGAAGGTGGTTTATATCGACCCACCATACAATACAGGCTCTGATGGCTTTGTGTACAACGACAAGTTCGACTTCACAGCTGATGATCTTTCCAAACGCTTGGATGTAAGTCGTGAGCGTGCTGAGCGTATTCTATCTATGACTCGTCGTGGAAGTGCCAGCCATGCGGCTTGGCTCACCTTCATGTTGCCTCGTTTGTCGTTCGCGCGCGACTTGCTTACTGATGATGGCGTAATATTTATATCAATTGATGATAATGAACAGGCGAATCTGAAGAGGCTGTGTGATGAGGTGTTTGGTGAGGAAAATCTGATAGCACAGATAATTGTTCAATCAAATCCAAGAGGAAGACAATCTGATACTTTTGTAGCTACGGTTAATGATTATCTTTTATGCTATGCAAAAAATAAAGATCAGGCTTCAGTGAAAGGTAAAGAACTAACAGAAAAACAGAAAGCAGAATATTGTTATGATGATGGAGATGGCAAAAAATATAGGCTGTTAGGTCTACGCCAGAGAGGATCTGCATCATTACGTACTGATAGACCAGATATGTATTTCCCTATATATGTAAATTCTAATACAAAAGAAATCTCATTGTCTGAAAAAGAAGGTTGGGAAGTGGTAGTCCCCAAAAAATCTGATGGACGTGATGGGCGTTGGATGTGGGGTAAAGAAAAATGTAATAAAGAGATATATCGACTTGTTCCAAGATTTGTAAAAAAACGTCAGGAATATGATATTGATATAAAAGATTATTTAGAAAGAGATAATGGTGAACGTAATACTAAACGTAAAACCATATGGATGGATAAAGAGATAAATAATCAGAATGGAACAACAGAATTAAAAGCACTTTTAGGGGGCGAATATGCGGATTACCCCAAACCTTCCAAATATATTAACATGATACTTAGCTTTGCTGATGCACAGGATTGTATTGTATTAGATTTCTTTGGGGGAAGTGCTACTACGGCAGATTCTGTTATGCAACACTGTTCCTCTGAAAGAAATTGTAGTTTTGTATTGGTTCAGTTACCATTTAATCTCAAAGATAGACTTGAAAATTGTGATGCATCTAAGAAAAAAACAATAGAAAATACTATAAATTGGTTAGAGTCTTTGGGGTATCCAACAACATATGATTATGTGGGGTTTGAGCGCATCAAGCGAGCCGCCAAGAAAATTAAGGAAGACAATCCGCTCTTTGCAGGTGACCTTGGCTTCAAACATTACACCTTGGAGGAACCGAAAGAGGACGCATTGCTGCTGATGGAACAGTTTGATCCAATATCCAATAATATCACGACCTTGAATGTGGATGACTTCGGTCTTGAGACCGTGCTTCGCACATGGCTCGTCGCTGACGGATATGGTTTGACCGAGGATGCAGAGGAAGTGATGCTTGGCAATTACAAGTCTTACTGGAAGGGTGACCACCTATATATGATCAATCCGGACCATGATTTCGACGAAAGAAGCATTGCAGCCTTGATGGATAAGTATAATGGTGAGCCGTTCTCTCCTCACAACATTGTGATCTTCGGCTACAGTTTCGGCTTCACCCATCGTGAGGAACTGCAGAAGAACCTCCGCACGCTGAAGGATGGCAACAAGACTTTGACTGTAAACATAGATGTAAGATATTAAAAGACGATATACAATGTATCTAAAGAAATTACATATCAGCAACTTCCGTTGCTTCCGCGACTACACCATTGAGTTCGCACCCGGTGTAACCGTACTGTTTGGCAAGAATGGTTCGGGCAAGTCTACATTGATACATGCTATACATAAGGCGTTGAGCTTCGCTTTTAAAAATGACAAAGTGGAGGAAGGCGAACTCACTTTGTCTTCGGGATTCCCATCTCTTAGACCTAATCAATATAGAAAGAAGGAAGACATCGTTAGAGATGAAAAGTCTGGTTTATCTCTTCCTTACATCTGTATACATGCAGAAGCAGACTTTTTGGAAACTACCTTAGATTGGGATATGTATGCATTAACATCAACATTTGCATTGCAGCCTTCGAAATATAAAACTGCTTATAAGCTGTTGATGTCAAGGATTAAGGAAACCGGTACTTTCCCTGTATTTGCTTATTTCTCTGACAGTTTTCCGCATATTTCTACTAAAGCATCAACTTTGTCAAAGACCCAGTTGTCTTTGCGTAATCTTGGTTATCTTGGTTGGGATGATGAAACGGCTTATTCAGACCTTTGGATAACAAGATTAACTAAAATCTGGACAATATGGAATAGAGCTAAGATGAATGTGATGCAAGAAGAGTCGGCTTTGGCTAAATGTGAAAAGTTAAAGGCTTCAGGTGATATCAATGAAAATGAATATCGTGAGGATGTGGATCTCCATCGGGCAAGATTGGAAAATGCTCTAAAAGATTTCAATAAGTATAACCCAGAAATATCTTCCATTCGGGAGTGTCTTGTCAATTTTTCTAAGAAGCTGCCAGGAATCGATGTGCAGAATGTATTTGTCAGCGTTTATGAAGAAGATGGACTCTGTCTGGAAACGAAAGATGGGCAGAACCCACCATTCGAGAAGTTGCCAGCCGGTTACAAGCGTATCTTCTATATGGCTCTTGACATAGCGTACCGTTCATATATTCTGAATGGAACAACAGATTCTGAAGGCATCGTTGTCATTGATGAAATCGATCTGCACTTGCATCCTGCACTGGAGCAAGTAATTCTCCAGTGTTTCCAAGAAACCTTCCCAAACATTCAGTTTATTGTTTCTACACATTCACCATTGGTGTTGACGGATATAGATACTGTTACTGGCAGAAACAAGGTGATGCGTATGACTCCTGCGTGCGATGCTCCAGAGGAATGGCGCAACATACATGGCATTGACTATAATCAGATGCTGGAAGAGAATATGGATGTGAGCAAGCGTAAACCTGAGATTCAAGAACTCTTCGACAAAGCATGGGATGAAGTGGCTGAGAAAGATATACAGGCAGCAAAGGCAACTGTAGCTGAACTCGAAGCAAAGACTCCAGCCGACCAAATAGAATTGGTACAACTGCGTGCTATCATTAACCGTATAGAAATTATTGGCAAATGAGGTACATAGAAAAGCATTATGATACTCCTACTGTCATTAAGCACGAGCAGGAATTGAAAAAACTTAATATGGACGAAGATAGTCTTCGAAATTCCGAGATACATGCTGGTAAATCAGGAGGACAACTATATGAAATTGTTCGCGATATGCCCACACTTTTTGCATTAAAGGAGCAGATGTATTCAGAGCAAGGTGGCGTATGCTGTTATTGTGGGATGAAGTTGGAATATCCTTTCAATCCTCAATATCGAGTTGAACATGTTTTGCCTAAAGAAGCTCATAGAGAGTTTGTTGGTGAATATAAAAATCTTCTTCTTTCATGTAGAGCGACTAAGAAAGAAATTGAACTTAGGAAAGATGCCTCCAAGTCAAAAGCTCAACGCAAAGGTTATATTCATTGTGATGAAGCCAAGGGATCTAAAGAGATTACCTATTCTCCTTTAAATCGAGCTTGTGAAAATGCTTTCTGGTATGATTTAAACGGTAAAATCCATTATAATGATGAAGAAGCAAAAAAGGACATTGATATATTGGGATTAGATGGCGAATATTTGAATAGTCGTCGTAAAGCAGCAATTGATTCACTTTGGGTTCTCAATGAAGATGAACTAATTGCATTTAGAGACGGCTTGCAACATCCAAATTCCGAGGGTAAATATGCAGAATTCTACTTCGTTATCATTGACGCTATAAATCAACTTCTCCCAGCAGTATAAGATACATGGAATTAAAACTCGAAAATAACCTCGCACATCAGACGATGCCTGTTGACGGCGTTGCTGCTATTGTAGAGGCTTCTATACAGGAACATGCTAAGCAGAGCCACCAGAACCCACTATTGAAGCGACAGCTCGATGGTGAAGCTTTACGCTTGGTGCGTAAGAATGGCAATATATTGGATAAAGCCACCAAGCAAAGGGTGACGCCCTATATGCTGTCGGATAAGATTAAGAACTTGCCTTATCATCGTATTCTCGATGTCAAGATGGAGACGGGTACAGGCAAGACATACGTCTATACCCGAACCATGTTTGAGTTGCATAAGCGTTGCGGATTCAACAAGTTCATCATTGCCGTTCCTACCTTGCCTATCAAGGCTGGTACTGCATCATTCCTAAAGGAACAAGAGGTGAAACGCCACTTTGAGATGGTGTGCAACTACAATGCAGAGATAGAGTTGTGCCTACTGGAACCTCAGAAGCAACAGAAGAAGGGGCGTCTGAATATGCCTTCTGCCGTAGGACATTTCTTTTATGGCACTCACCATGCCAAGCATAAGATATACGTGCTGTTGCTTAATACGCAACTCATTACTAATGGTAAGTTGCTGACTCGTGAGGACTATGACCAGATGCTGGGCGAATTCCATCGTCCAGTGGATGCTATTGCGGATACTAAGCCTGTGTTGATTATCGACGAGCCGCATCGTGTGGAGCGTGCTAGCAAATCATATACTGCACTTATTGAGAACTTCCGACCTCAGTTGGTGTTGCGCTATGGTGCTACATTCCCAGAGCTTACGGTAGGTAAAGGTAAGAACAAACATGCGGTAAAGGACTATCAAGAACTAATTTATGACTTGAATGCAGCAGATTCTTTCAATCAAGGACTCATAAAGGGCGTTGCAAAAGAGCATCTGGAGTTGCCTGGAGGTAAGAAGGCTGAAAAGAAGGTGAAGGTACTATCAACCGTGAAAGGTGATAGCGCCAACATGAAGCTGACAAGTGCAGACAATACAGGTAAGACCTTCACGCTTCATGTGGGTGAGAGTCTTGGCTCCATTGATAATGATTTGGATGGCGTTGTCGTAGAGGCTATCAGCAAAAATGGTGTCAGCCTGAGCAATGGTCAGGAGAAGCAGACTGGCGAAGAGTTTTTCCCTGATCAATACGGTATGTCCTATCAAGAGGGTATGATAGAGCTGGCCTTGATGCGTCACTTTGAGACAGAACGTGAGAATTTCTGTCGCGAAGGACTGCCAATCAAGACACTGGCTCTGTTCTTTATTGACAGTATTGAAAGTTTCCGCGGACCAGAAGGTAAGAACGATGGCTGGCTCAGAAAGAAATTTATCGATATATTGAATGCAAGAGTAAAGAAGGAACTGGCACGACAGAACACTCCTGAATACGAGGCTTATCTGAAAGCCACTCTTGAAAATATAGATGCTTCATGTGCAGGATACTTCTCACAAGACAATAACGACTCGGATGAGAATATTGCTAACGAGGTGAAGGTGATTCTTCATGGCAAGAAAGAACTCTTGAGCTTTACGGATGAGGAGGGCAAGCCAAACGTCCTGCGATTCCTGTTCTCTAAATGGACATTGAAAGAAGGATGGGATAACCCGAATGTGTTTACTATCTGCAAGTTGCGCTCAAGTGGATCAGAAATCAGTAAGTTGCAGGAGGTAGGCCGTGGACTGCGTCTGCCCGTTGACAGTGCAGGAAACCGCATCAGCGATTCTTCCTTCATGCTCAACTACATTGTAGATTTTACGGAGAAGGACTTTGCCAACAAACTGGTGGCTGAAATCAATGGTGAACTTGACGCTGACCAGAAGAGTCCGCTTTCAATTACCGCAGAAGATATCATCAAGGTTGCCGAGAAGCGCAATATCGAAGTCAATAAGTTCTTTATTGAACTGATGACTAAAGGTTATGTCGACTTTGATAAGAAGGTGGTTCCAGAGAAGTTTGATGATATGTTGATTGAATATCCTGAGTTTAAGGATGTTACAAGTGGTGTGAATACCAATCGTATCATCAATCGTAACAGCAGTCGTAATGATAAGATTCATATCCGTAAGGCAAGATTTGAGGAACTGCGAGAGCTGTGGGCACAACTGAATAGGAAGTACGTTCTGTACTTTGATAAGGCGATAGACAAGAAGATAGAAGCCGAACTGCCTTCAATCATCAATGATAAGCACGTATTCTCTCTTCAGACCGTAGAGTCATCTCGTAAAGTCTTGGAATTCGAGGGAAACGTAGCAGTTGCCAATGAAGGTGCTCATGCAGAATTGACATTGCATGACCGCCATTATAGCTATAATGAGTACCTAAAGCGAGCTTCAAGATACACCAACATTCCTATTCATATTCTGCATAAGGCTATATGTGAAGCAGCAAATGGTGGCTATCATCTCACCAACGAAATGTTCAACGATAGTTCGTTGACCAGATTGATAGGTGCTGTAGATGATTGGAAATGTGACCAGCTCGTTGGTTTTGTGCGCTATAAGCAAGCCAACTACACAGTGAAGGAAACCAAGCTCACCAATGCTGATGGAACAGTGAAGGATGAAGTTGTTCAGGCATACATTGGCAATAAGAGTGTGCCAGGCGACCCACCCGTCAAGTATCTCTATGATGCTTATGCTCATGACTCAGGTTTGGAATTACAGAATATCAAGACAGAGATAGATGAAGTCATCGTATATGGCAAGATTCCATCACACAGCATATGTATTCCAACAGTGGCTTCAAGTAACTATAGTCCAGATTTTATGTATGTGGTCAAGAAGTCCGACGGCTCCAAAGAACTGAACATCGTGATTGAGACTAAGGCGTATGATAAGGAGTCACATATCTCACCTGATGAGGACACCAAGATTTCGTGTGCTGAGCAGTTCTTCAAGGCCATGACAGCAAATGGTTATACCGTACACTTCCGAAAGCAGATCAACAGTACCGGCGTCAAGAACATCATTGATGAGTTGGTAATAGGATAAGTACATTTCATGAGGTTGTCATAGTCTTTATTTAAGACTATGACAACCGAAGACTGTTGGTAACGCTGACACTTGACATTGCCATAGAATGATGAAGAGATGGTTTTGGTAAACTAAGTTTTTAATGTCTATTGTTTATAAATCAATAAAAATGCTGTATATTTGCTGATGAAATAATAAATAGCAGCGTTATGGTAGAGAAATACATTAATCCACATACAGACTTTGGCTTCAAGCGACTTTTCGGCTCTGAATTTAATAAGGAGTTGCTCATCAGTTTCTTGAATGCTATGTTTCATGGCGAGCAGAACGTTCAGGACATCACGTATCTCAATTCCGAGCAACTTGGCGACCATGCCGATGCACGCCGTGCCATATTCGATGTATATTGTGAGAACGACAAGGGCGAGAAGTTTATAGTGGAGATGCAGAACGTGTATCAGGAGTTCTTTAAGGACCGCACTATTTATTATTCTACGTTCCCCATACGTGAGCAGGCGCAACGTGGAGGCGACTGGGACTTCCATCTTAATCCCGTTTATACAATCGGTCTGCTGAACTTCAACTTTGCGGATGGGCTTGAGAATGCCAAGCGCTGGCACCATGAGGTGAAGCTGATGGAGGTGGACACGCACGAGATATTCTACGACAAACTGACGTATATCTATGTTGAGATTCCGAAGTTCGACAAGCAGGAATCGGAACTTGTGACTATGTATGACAAATGGATGTATGTGCTTAAGAATCTCTCCAGACTTATGCAACGCCCAGCAGTTCTCCAGGAACGTGTCTTTACAAGGCTTTTTGAGCAAGCTGAAATTTCCAAATTTAATACGCAAGAGCTAAAAATGTACGAGGATAGCGTCAATGCCTACCGCGACATAGTTAATGCCATAAGGACGGCTGAGAAGACGAAGTTTGCGGAAGGAATGGCTGAGGGTATGGCTAAAGGCGAAAAAGAAGCTAAGGAAAAGATAGCCGCCAATCTCCTTTCTCTTGGAGTACCTTTAGAAACTATAGTGCAAGCATCGGGCTTGTCGGAAGAAGAGATTAGGAACCATAGAATATAATATTGTTTCATACTACAACGTACATTAAAGTTTCGGCAGAGATTTTCTGCTGTCTCGGCAGAAAAAATTCGCTACCTCGGGAGGAAACAAATTCTTCCCCGCGAGGTAGCAAAAAACATCACGTTTTGAATAGTTGTCCTTCTCACTTTCAAAAGGACTCGTTTTGGACAGCAAAAGGACTCGTTTTGGCTTGCAAAAGGACTCGTTTTGAAGGGTAAAAGGACTCGTTTTGAAGGGTAAAAGGACTCCTTTTGAAGAGCAAAAAGAGTCCTTATTTCTGACAGTTGAATTTTAATTCTCGGACAGTAGGAATTCAACTGCCCAACGCTTTCTATTTCTTGTACTTCAACCTTAGACTATTCATCACAACACTTACGCTCGACATAGCCATAAGTGCGCTTGCCCACATTGGCGTTATCTGAAAATCAACGCCGAAGACATGCGGCAATCCGGCAGCCAAGGGGATGCAGACAATGTTGTAGACGAATGCCCAGAAAAGATTCTGTCGTATCATGCCTACCGTATGGTGCGACAACTGACAGGAATCGGCTATGCGACGCAGGTCGTCGCCCATAAGCGTCACTTGCGCAACGTCCATTGCCACGTCGGTGCCACGGCCCATAGCAATACTGACATCGGCAAGGGCAAGAGCCTGCGAGTCGTTAATGCCGTCGCCAACCATTGCCACACGACGACCCTCGCCTTGCAGACGACGCACTATATTCTCCTTATCCTGCGGCAGGCACTGGCTCTGCCAATGCTCTATACCTGCCTTCTTAGCCCAATAGGCAACAGCCTCCTCACGGTCGCCACTCATCATCCACACGTCAATGCCACGCGCCTTGAGCATGGCTATTGCCTCGGAAGCATGGGGCTTCAGCTGCTCGCGATTCTCAAGAGGAATGTCGGCTGCCGAACGGAAATCAACATTACGATTAGGTATGGTGAGCGTGCCCGTCTTGTCGATAACGAGTGCATCTACACGGCAGAGTTGCTCTACGGCTGTAGCATCCTTGACCAGAATGCCCTGTTGCGCCGCCTTGCCTATGCCCACCATCAGGGCGGTAGGCGTAGCGAGTCCCATAGCACACGGACAGGCTATGACCAATACCGACACGGCAGACAATACGGCCTGAGGCAGAACTGCCGCTCCGCCTATGGCAAGCCACAGCACAAAGGTTAGTATCGAAACTCCAAGCACGCAAGGCACAAAGACAAGGGCTGCACGGTCGACAAAACGCTGCACGGGAGCCTTCGAGCCTTGCGCCTCCTGTACCATACGTATTATACCAGACAACACCGTCTGCTGACCTACCTGTTCGGCACGGAAGCGCAAAGTGCCTTCGCTTACTATCGTGCCTGCCAAAAGTCGACAGCCCGACTGCTTGCGCACAGGCACCGGTTCGCCAGTTATCATAGATTCGTCTACATAGCCCTCGCCTGTGCTTATAGTACCGTCAACTGGTATCTTCTCTCCCGGTCGCACCTCTACAATATCGCGTGTGGCAACAGTAGCAAGCGGCACATCGTGCACTTCGTCGTCAACTACCACGTGTGCCTGCTTGGGCACAAGTCCCATGAGCGAACGTATGGCTGAGGCGGTCGACCGCTTGGCACGCTGTTCAAGACAGCGACCTGTGAGCACGAAGGTGACAATCATCACCGACGCATCGTAATAGGTGTGCCACTCTATGCCACGCAATCCCCAGAACTGCTCGCCACAAAAGGTATTGAACACGCTGAAGCCGAACGAGATGAGAGTGGACAGAGCCACAAGCGTGTCCATATTGGCAGAGCGATGTACAAGCTGGTGCCATGCATTAGCATAGAACTGGCGTCCACAATACACCATATTCAACAAGGCTATGATGAGAAGCACCTGGTTGGCAGCACCGCGCGAACCTACACTCACCCACCCCATCGACACCGACATGGTGAGAAGCGCCAACAGCCACGACAGTATCATACGTCGCTTCAGCTGTCGGTAGGCATTGCGTTCCAATGCGTCGACACGCGTTTCGTCATCGATAATAAGCAGATAGCCGGCACCGTCAATGACGCGTTTCATATCCTTGGGCGTCACTACACGCTCGTCGTATTCTACCATGGCAGTTCGGCCAGGCAGCGATACGGCTACCGACTTCACTCCGTCCATCATCTTGAGCTTGCGCTCTACATTGGCACTGCAAGCAGCACATGCCATTCCCATTACAGGGAGTATTTTCTTTTCCATAAGTGCAAAGTTACGGCTTTTATTATATAAGGTGTTACAGATTTAAGGATAAAGATTATAAGATTTGGAAAATGAACTTATGATTTTTTTGACTTGTCTTAGGTTTGCACTACCTTTGCAAACAGAATGGAACATAACAACAGAAACGAAAACATAGCATATACAGCCGACTGCGCCATGTCGTTTTACGAACAATTGGAAGACGTGTGCACAGCCGACTTCACCATACGCGAGAAATACGCCATACTGCGCGACATCTTCAAACGCGTGGTAAATCAGGGCATTGCACACAACAGCATCAACTTCATCGGTATGTTTGCCAAGCTCGACTATCTGACGAAGCAACACGGCATCCCTACCGAAACGGCTATGCTGATACACGACACGCGCAAGGAGCTGAACGCTATGCACAGCATGAGCAACGAAGAACTGGAGCAGGCGCTGGCATACAACATAAAGTCGACAGCCCTACTGGTGAGCTATGTGTGTGGAGTTACGGCTATACCGCAGTCGCTCAACAGGCTGCTGCCCAAGAAGGACCGCAAGGGACGTTGGAGCAAGTTCGACATTAACCTGCTGCGCTGCATCGTACGTTCGTGGGACGACGACTACATTTACGCTACAGAAGAACAGAACGCTTCGGAACTTAAGATCTGCTACGGACAGCAAAACCGTTATCTGACGCTGGGAGGAAAGGGCGACTGGACTTATCTGAAACAAATACTTTCGGCAGACACACAGCTCAACCTCGTGCGCATTCGCATGGAGGAGGATGTGTGCATGCCCGAACTCATCATTTACGAACCCGACTATCTGATAGACATCACGACAATAGCCTCGTGCTTCGAAACCTACGCCGAATCGCCATACGTGAACATGGTGAACCGACTGAAGCCACAAGCCAACACGGTGCACATCCATCTCGGTAATCTTGCAGGACGTTTTCTGGACGACACGGTACACAACCGCAACGTGCCCTTCGGCGATGGCGTTATGGAATTCTTCAAGACCAACACCATAAGTCTGACTTCGTGCGACGACATGAACGACCAGGCTACGGTGCAGAAGTTCTACCAGGACGCACGCCAACAGAAACAGAACATACAGAAACTCATAGGCAACGACCTGCCCAAGGAAGTGGACGAGTACGACCCGAAGGCTGTGGTGCTGGAGCCTACCTTCTTCAGCGACGTGCTCGGTATACAGGGACGTCTCGACTTGCTGCACGAGAAGGAAGGACGCACCACGATAATAGAGCAGAAGTCGGGCAAGGGTGAATTTGTGCCTTTCTCGTCGCCCGAATACAATCCCAACCGACCTGTGCCGCAAGAGAAGCATCTTGTACAGTTGTCACTATATCGTGCCCTGTTCAACTACGAGTTCAAGAAACACTCCGACCAGCTGCGCCACTTTATGCTGCTCTATTCGAAATATGCCGAGGGACTGGTGTCGATTGCCAATCTGCCGGAACTGACGCTGCGAGCAATACGCATGAGAAATCTGCTCACGTGGACAGATCTGACACCAGGCAATATGGGCATAAGCGTACTGCGCAATCTGACAGCCGACAAACTCAACCGCAAGGGAGTGACCGGACGGCTGTGGGAGGAATGGACACGACCCGAACTAGAGAACATACTACGCCCAATACATGAGGCTACAGAACTGGAGCGGACATACTACTTCCGATTCCTAAAATTCGTGGAACGCGAACATCTGCTTGCCAAGGTGGGCAACAAGACCAAGGACGACAGTGGATTTGCAGCCATCTGGCTCGACACTCTTGAGGACAAGCGGGCGGCAGGCAATATATATGAGGAAATGACGATTGAGGAATTCGGACTCTCAGCCGATGGAATGGTGGAGAGTCTGAAACTGAAGTTTGACATGGAACAGTCGGCCGACACATCCAATTTCCGCAAGGGCGACATCGTTATTGTCTATCCATATATGGAGGGCAACGTGCCCAACGCCTGCGCCCAGATGGTGAACCGCGCTTCGATAAAGGAAATCACGACAAAGGACGTCGAGGTTGTGCTGCGCAATTCACAAACCGACCGACAAGTGTTTGATGCACCCGAGGGCACTCGTTGGGCTATAGAGCACGACATGTTTGAGTCGTCGTCACGCGCTCTGTACAGCGGACTGCACAGTTTTCTGTCAGCAAATAAGGAGCGCCGCGACCTGATACTGAGCCAGCGCATGCCTACCGTAGACGAACACATACACATGCGTGGCGAATACGGGAGGTTTAACACCCTGGTGGAAAGAGCCAAGCAGTCGCGCGACATATTTCTGGTTATCGGTCCTCCGGGAACTGGAAAGACTTCGTTCGGACTGCTAAACATACTGAAAGAGGAACTCACCGAAGAGCATTCGAACATAGTATTGCTGTCGTACACCAACCGTGCTGTGGACGAAATGTGCTCGAAACTGGTGGAGAGCAACATCGACTTCATACGCATAGGTTCGGAACTGAACTGCGACGAGGCTTTTCATGACCACTTGCTCAGCAACAGAGTGAAGCTATGCCGTACGGGCAAGGAGGTAAAGGAGGTGGTAGACCAAATGCGTGTGTTCTGTGCTACAACTGCAGCATTGAACGCCAACATCCACCTTTTTAAGATAAAACACTTCGACCTTGCCATTATCGACGAGTCGTCACAGATTCTGGAGCCACACCTGATTGGCCTGCTCAGCGCCAAGTCGGGAGGCAGAAATGCCATAGAACGCTTTGTACTGATAGGCGACCACAAGCAGTTGCCTGCCGTTGTACAACAGACGCAGGAGGAATCGGCTGTTGACGAACCCTTGTTGCGCGACATCAATCTTACAGACTGCCGCCGATCGCTATTCGAACGGTTGCTGGCGCAATTCAAGACCGATGAGGGCTACGACCCGCGCTATGTCTATATGCTAACGCGTCAGGGACGTATGCACCAGACAATATCCGAGTTTGCCAACTATGCCTTCTACGGCAACCGCCTTGAAGTGGTGCCATTGCATCATCAGACGTTGCCGTACAGTCCGACAGCATCCACCAACGGAATAGCACAACTGTTGAGTATGCGACGTGTGGCGTTCGTGTCAGCACCACGCCCAAGAACTTCTGCTTCGGTGAAGACAAACCAGGTGGAAGCAGAAATGATTGCTGCAACGGTAGTCGAGATTTACAGGCAGACCAAAGAATGGTTTGACGAAAACCAGACTGTAGGTGTCATTGTGCCCTACCGCAACCAGATTGCTACTGTGCGCAGCGCCATCGACCAGTCGGGCATTGCCGTACTGCACAACATCACCATCGACACGGTAGAGAGATATCAAGGCAGTCAGCGCGACTACATTATCTACGGATTCACGGTGCAGCAATACAATCAGCTGAACTTCCTCACCAACAACGTTTTCGTGGAGGACGGAATGGTGATTGACCGCAAGCTGAATGTAGCCATGACACGCGCCCGACTGCAACTGCTAATGGTGGGTAATGCCGACATTCTGATGGAGAACTTCACGTTCTACAAGCTGTTGATGTATCTGAAAGACAAGGATTGTTTCTTCGACATTCCACCTATAGAGTATTGCAAAGGCGAATTCAAGGTTAAAGAACTTGAGGTATCAGCAGCAAGCAATGGGTTTCTTGGACTGGGCGAGGATTTCGAGAAGACAATTATCAACTACGGACGACATGACTTTGAAACGCCACAGACCGCCTACAACAGGCAGATTGACAAGTCTGTAGTGGTGTCTGCCGAAGACCAAGTAAGAATGTATTGTCATTACTACATGCCGCAATACTTGAAAGAAGCCGAAACCGTGTGGCGTGAGAAGTATCAGAGCATAATGAAGATGGCTGAGAGTTGTGGCAAGCATGTTGTAATGATTGACATAGGTTGCGGTCCGGCTACTTACGGCATTGCCTTCGCCCAGCGCTTTGCAGCAGAAATGACCAAGATTGAATATGTTGGAGTGGACACGTCAGAAGAAATGCTACGTATGGGAGAAAGGCTGTTCGACGAGCGTCAAATCTGCAATCAACAGCCAAGCGAGAAGCAATGGGCGAACGTTGAACATAGGTTTACGAATAGCATAGACGAGGCTGCTGACATTCTGAAGTCTGACAATGAAACAGAAGAATGCTGTCTGCCGTCGCGACTCGTTGTGTTCAACATTGCTCATCTGTTTGCCTGCATCGACGGCAATATGGCTGAAACGCTGGCAATGAAAATCAACGGCATGATACAACGCTATCCAAAGAATAAATATACAGTAGTGATGACAGAAAACGAGTTCGACCGACAGATGAGGTCGTACGGTATATTCAATAGATGTATGAAGAATCAGATGTTATAAAAAAAGAAATCCCCAAAGAGGGCGAGTGCTTGCGGGGTGTGGGTTACTCGTTCTCTTTGGGAAATGTTCTAAAGATGATTTGTACATAGTCAATCAATCATAGCGACATGATTAATTATACCAAATGGATGAATCTATACGATCCACACGAAACTGACGATCGTCTTCTTCGTTGTAGATATTGTCGAGCTCAAATGATTCAAAATCATACACTCTCTTTGTTGTTCTCATAATGCCATCCTCCCATTCTGGCCTATGTCTCATTGTCGGCCATTTTAGATTAATACTGGAGATGTGAGACTTCACCCTTTTTTAGTTTTTAAGATATTGCGAATATAACGATTAATTTTGACATTTGCAAGTTTCGCAACTATATTTCAGACGTTTTTAAACTTATTTTACCATAAATGGAACATTATTCCAATTTTATGTCATTTCACGGAATGCACTACGCACTATTGGAATAGCAATGATAAACGTGACTACATCGCACACCGCCTGACACATGGCAATGCCCATAAGTCCGAATAGATGCGGAAGAATAAGTATAAAAGGAATGAAAACAAGACCCTTGCGAGCCGACGAAAGCACATTGGCACGTATGGGACGACGCGTGGTCTGCAGCATCATATTGCCAGCCATGATGTAGGCATTGAGCGGATAGACGGCAAGATGCCAACGCAACGCCGTACTTCCAATGGCAATGACAATGGCGTCATCGCGAAAAACGGCTATGGTCTGTTCGGCAAAGCAAAAGAATACTGCTGAAAAGAACAACAGAAAGATGAAACCTACACGCACAGTAAACCAAAAGCCATGACGTAAACGGTTGTACAGGGCTGCTCCAAAACAATAGCCACAGAAAGGCTGAAAACCTTGTCCAAGACCAACGATAACTGCCATTACAAACATTGTGACACGACTGACTATTGACATAGCAGCCACGGCGGCATCGCCATAACCAGCAGCAGCAACATTAAGAAGAATAACAGAGATGCTTGCCAATCCCTGTCGCGACAACGAAGGCGAACCGCCATATACTATCTCACGCACATAATGCCAATGCAGAGAGAAGTATCGCGGACGAAGACGCACCCCAGCAGTAGCACGAAGATGACACATTGCAAGCAGCACGGCAACACTAACCAACTGCCCGATGACGGTAGCAAGCGCAGCTCCACGCAGTCCAAGATTGCAAGCGAATATCAATATGGGGTCGAGCACGACATTGAGCAAAGCTCCGCTGATGATGCCCCACATTGCATAACGGGCATTACCCTGCATGCGCAATTGGCTGTTAAGAGTGAATGAGGCCATCTGAAAAGGAGTGCCAAGCAATATGATAGCCATATATAGCTCGGTATAAGGAAGACTGGTGGCTGTGCTACCAAGCAATAGTGAGAGTGGGCGCAAGAAGAATAATGCAAGGATGGCAATCACAATGCCTGTCAGCAAAGCATAAACCAATCCGGTAGTGGCCATCGACGAGGCATTGTCGGTGCGACGCGCGCCAAGTTCGCGCGACATATAGACACCGCTGCCATGTCCGAAGAAAGAGCCTATGGCTTGAATAAGCGACATCAAGGGAAAGACGATACCGACTGCGGCAGTCGACTGTGTGTTGAGCTGACCGACGAAGTAGGTATCGACAATAACATAAAGGCACGTCACAAGCATAGAGACAATTGTAGGCACTGCCATCGTGAGGATGACACGTGATACGGGTGCCTGCGTGAGAAATTCGTAATTGTCTCTATGTCGTGGTTGCATATTAATCCTTCAACGAATAGACTATTGTAGTTACCACTCTTACTTTCTTGATGTACGGAGTGTTCTGGTCGCGGTCCTCAATAGAAAACTGTCCCTGGTCGGCCGATACAATCTTGTTGAGATTGCTCTTCGAGTTCTTGGCAAACTGCTCGGCTGTCTTCTCTGCATTAGCAATTGCCTCCTCCATCATCTTAGGCTTCATGTCGCGGAATGATACATACTCGTACTTGACGGGATTGTCCCAACCGCCATCAACAATGGCTATACCCTCCTTAAGCAACTCGCCCTGGCGTGCAATGATTGAACGCACAAGCTTCACGTTACGCGATGTTACGGTGATGACCGATGTTATGTTGTAACGATAGGTACGACGATTGTCGCTATACTGGTCGGCAGTCTGGTCAATAACCTTAGGAGCATTAATGCTTATCTCCCCAGCCTTGATGCCGTTGGCAATAAGGAAACGCTTGATTTTCGACTGAGTGTTGCCAAGACGCGTATAAAGCTCAGGCAACTCATTACCTATCTCTTTCGAGACAATAGGCCACGTCACCTTGTCGGCATCAACTTCCTTCTCAGCCAATCCCTTCACAGCAACCTTGCGGTCCTTATTGGCAAAATTGTCAATACCGCCCTTGATACAGAAACCAAGGACTACAATGCTCAATGCTATCAGCGCAGAGCATAAAATGGATCTGTTGTTGTTCATAAGCAAATATTTTAAAAAGCATACTCAAATCATACCACTCCCCTCCCTACAAGGGAGGGGCTGGGGGTAGGGCTTGTGCCTTCTACTCCACCAACGTCTGCACGATTCGCTCAGCCGAACGTCCGTCCCAGCGTTCCGGAATGCCGCAATGCTTCCACTCGCCATTTACCATACGAGTCATTTCCTCGCCAAGCAGTACGGGGTCCTCGCCTACAAGCACATTAGAGCCGGTCTTAACTGTCTCGATATGCTCGGTATAGCTGTTAAGCGTGATGCAAGGCACGGTATTGAACGTTGCCTCTTCAGCCACGTTGCCCGAATCGGTAACAATGCCGAGAGCATGGGCTGTGAGATAGCCGAACTCAAGGTAGCCGAGCGGACTAACGATGTGTAGTCCGTTAAAGAGCAGAGGATTTTCGTTGACTATCTTCTGCACAGCTTCGGCAGCCAACTTACGCAACGGAGCCACAACTGGAATGTCGCCAGCATGCGACATCATGCTTAGCAATAGCGAGCGCAACTCATCGGTTTGGACAATAAGAGCCTTACGGTTTAGGGTGAAAACGATATAGTTGTTCTCGGTCAACTGCAACTCGTCCATAACGGCAGGACGAACAAAGCGTTGATGGTTAAAGCGCAATGTGTCCATCAGTATGTTGCCCACCTGATAAATCTTAGATGATTCAGCTCCCTCACGAGTAGCGGCGCTGCTGCCACCTATACCTGCTGTAAATAGAAGGTCAGACAATCCATCTATCACGAGTCGGTTTATCTCCTTAGGCATGTTGATATCGAACGAGCGTGTACCAGCCACAAGATGAGCCAAACGTATGCCCTGCTTCTTGGTTACGATAGCCGCAGCCATTGTAGACGCAAGGTCGTCTACTACAATTACAGTATCTGTCTTATTCTCTTGCAAATAGCGCTCGAATGCCGACATCACCTGTCCAGTAAGCTCATTAAGGTTCTCGCAGTCTACGCCAAGATAGACATCAGGGCGCGACATCTGCAAGTCGTCAAACAATGATGCCTCAAGGGTAGGATCGTCTTCACGTCCTGCATACACAAGGCTGTGATCTACTCCAGCTGCATCCATTGCACGAAGAATGGGAGCCACCTTTATAAAGTTGGGACGTGCACCAACAAAAATACAAATGTTCATAATAGTATAAAAATTATTTTTTGCCATTTCAGATTTTTCACTTATCTTAGTGTTGCAAAACAAACAAGAGAATCTGACGATAGACATAGCAAAGATAGAAATAAAACTTGAGAAACACACTCCTTTTGGAGAAATATTTTCGGGTTATGGAGCAATTTGACGCCACATTGTCATCTGTAATCGACTCAACCCTCGGTCTAAGGTGTAGATTTAACTTTATTTTGGAATAAAAAAAGGCTCTAAAGTTTGTGTAACTCGCAGAAAATGAGTATATTTACATCCATCAAAGAATAAAGACATCATTTAATTTTCTAAATTTTCGGAGGAACGATTATGACTAAGACAAGAGAAATCTACCGTTGCACGGTTTGTGGCAACGTGGTAGAGGTAGTGAATCCTGGAGCCATGCTCAGTTGCTGCGGTCAGCCCATGAAACTGATGAAGGAGAACACAACGGATGCGGCAAAGGAGAAGCATGTGCCCGTTATAGAACCGATCGAGGGCGGCTATCGTGTAAAGGTGGGAAGCGTAGAGCATCCGATGCTCCCAGAGCATTATATCCAATGGATAGAGTTGCTCACTCCTACCGATGTACTTCGCCATGAGCTAAAGCCAGGCGAGAAGCCAGAGGCAATCTTCCTAACAGATGCCAAAGAGGTATCGGCTCGCGAGTATTGCAACCTGCATGGGTTGTGGAAAGGAGATGCCAACACATAAGCTTTGAATAAGGCATAAATGGCTTAGATAAGACTACAAATATCATCAAAAAAAGGAGTGCACCACAAAATGGGTACACTCCTTTATAAACTCACTTTACTATTTATATGATTGGGTTATCGGTTAGCCGATTGCCACTGATAAGTTTTCTCACAATGGATATCGGCACTTTGGTCGGCAATCATCAGTTTGAAATCGCCTTCCTCCAATACCCACTTGCCATCATAACCAACGAAGGCAAGATCATCGGCATTCAAATTGAAGGTGACAGTCTTTGTTTCACCTGGCTGAAGCTCTATTTTATCAAAAGCACGGAGACGACGGCCATCAGGTACCATGCTGGCAATAATGTCGCTGCTGAACAGAAGAACGCTCTCTTTGCCCGCAACCTTACCCGTATTCTTTACATCTACGCTCACCTTGATGATGTCGCCGTGGCGGAAGTCAGACTGGGAAACCTTCAGGTTGCTATATTGATAAGAGGTGTAGCTCAAACCATGTCCGAAGCCCCACTGCTGGGTAATCTTCGCATTGTAGTCGTAAGCACCTTCCATAGTACCCACTTCCTCGCTCTTCTTGAAATCGTAGTTGGCAAGAGAATTGATTTCCTTCGGATAAGTATAAGGCATCTTACCGCTGAAGTTTGATTTGCCAGAAACCAGATTAGCCAAAGCATCACCGCCCATATTACCATGGAGGAACCCGTTGGCGGAATTAATTTAAGTTGATAAATATGAGTAAAAAGTTGTACATGTCGCTGATTTTTAGTAACTTAGTGGTATTCAAAACATTAAGTCCAAACCATCGTATGTACAACCTTTATACAAAATTCGTCAAAATACTTGAGATATGCAAGCAATTCTCTGAAAATCTCGTCAATGAATCGGGTAATGTTCCACGTCGTGGTCCTGTTCCCCAAGTTTTCGGATTTGGAAGTGGTGGCGCTATCCCTGACGGCAGAGACCGAGAGCATTGATAGTGAGAAGTGGTTGTTCGAGTATAAATTGCAAGAATACAAGGACAACATTCCCTATCTCATATCAAGGAGACAGTTCAATGACCGTAGGAAGAAAACGTCAGGCCTGTGTGAGGAACTGCGCAAGCGGATTGCCATGGAAATGGATGGCGGAGAGGAACAATTCTTTGTTGACTCCAAGCCGATAGAGGTCTGTAGGGTTGCAAGAGGAAAACGTTGCAAGATGGGACGTACCGGCAATTTCTCTCAAGCTCCCGACTTCGGATTCTGTGCTTCGCAGAACACGTATTATTTTGGTTACAAGTTACACGCTCTCTGTGGGTTAAGTGGAGTTATCCATTCCTATGATCTGTCAAAGGCAAGTGTGGCTGATCTCCATTATATGAAGGATGTAAAACATACTTATCACGACTGTAGCATCTATGGTGACAAAGGGTATATTGGAGCTGACGTACAGCTTGACTTGTTCGAAACCGCACACATAAGACTGGAGTGTCCGTATCGGCTCAACCAAAAGGATTGGAAACCGACATTCATTCCGTTTGCAAAGGCAAGAAAGAGGATTGAGACAATATTCTCACAACTTACAGACCAGTTCTTGGTCATCAGGAACTACGCAAAAATAACGAATGGTTTGTTTGCCAAAATCATTGGCAAAATTAGTGCACTTACCATTCTGCAATACGTAAACTTCATTAACGACAAGCCCATTGGTAGAATTAAGTATGCACTAAATTAATTCCGCCAACAGGTTAAATTAAACTTTTTAAGTACCTACGAACGACCATTCAAAAATGGAATTATCCAATATATTGGGCGAGTAATTTGGAGGTTACAAGTTATAAGTGGACCAATATATAATAATAAGGTGTTAGCTCCCCTCCCTATGGGGGAGGGGGCCATGGGTGGGGCTTTTACTTATCCTCCTTAAACAATTCCTTAATTCCACCCAGACTGCCCAGCATATTTGTAGCCTCAAACGGCAGGAATACGGTCTTTGTCTTATCGCCCTCAGCAAGCTGCTGCATCATCTGTATATACTTCTGTGCAAGCAGATAGTTGGCAGGATTGGTGCTCTTGCCCACTGCCTCTGTAATCTTTTCGATAGCAACAGCCTCAGCTTCGGCTTTACGTATGCGGGCCTGAGCCTGACCTTCGGCACGCAGTATCTCCTGCTGCTTGGCAGCCTCAGCACGGTTGATGGTAGAAGTTTTCTCACCTTCCGACTTGAGAATTTCGGCCTGCTTCTGTCCCTCGGATGTGAGGATTGTTGCACGCTTGTTACGCTCAGCCTGCATCTGCTTCTCCATAGCCTGAAGCACGCTTGACGGTGGAATAATGTCCTGCAACTCTACACGGTTCACCTTGATACCCCATTTGTTGGTTGCATCATCGAGCACAGCACGAAGCTTGGTGTTGATAGTATCGCGCGAAGTAAGAGTCTGGTCAAGCTCCATCTCACCAATAATGTTACGCAGAGTGGTCTGTGTAAGTTTCTCGATAGCGTTAGGCAGGTTGTTGATTTCGTACACAGCCTTAAACGGGTCGACAATCTGGAAATAAAGCAGGGCATTAATCTGCATCTGGATATTATCCTTAGTGATAACGTTCTGCTTGTCGAAGTCGTACACCTGTTCACGCAAGTCGATAGTGGTGGAGTAAGCATAACGTCCACGATACATGGTGACAATGGTCTTGGCACGGTCGATGAACGGAATGATGATATTTATACCAGGGCTGAGCGTAGCGTAATATTTACCAAGACGCTCAACAATCTTTGTCTCGCTCTGAGGGATTATAACTACAGCCATCTTCACAAAAATGACTGCAAGCACTACGAGTGCAATAAGAATGATTGTCATGATTTCCATTGTACTAATGTTTTAAATGTTAATGATTAGAGTTTAATATTCGGGAACCACCTTGATGATGATGCTATCACGTCCGACAATGCGGACCTTTGTTCCTATTACGAGGTCAGTAGCACTGTCCGATTGCGCCTTCCAGTCATCGCCATCGAGTTTTACACGTCCGTATCCTCCGGCCTTTATTGTCTCTGTCACCTCACCTGTACGACCAATTATGGCATCGGCATTGCTCACACGACGGTCGGCATCATGATTGAGCAGAGCCACCAGACTCGGTCGAAGATAGAAGATAGAAAGTACGCTGAACACCGCGAACACCACAACCTGCAACCAAAAGGGTGCAGCAAAAAGCGATACAATAAGAGCAACAATTGCTCCAATGCCGAAACAGGTGATGTAGAAATCGCCCGACGACATCTCCATTATAAGACACACCATAGCCACTAATGTCCAAATGGCCCAAAGGTGCTGCAACAGATATTCTATCATAATCAAATAGGTTTTAAGGGTTGTTTTATTTATTTTAAGCCTTACAGCTTTGTCATGTGATAGCCCAAAGCCTTCAATTCTACAGCCACGCCCATTACATACATCTGATGAAGAGCAGCTGTAAAAGCTCGCATAGCAGCGGCTGTTCCTGGTTCAAGACACATGTGCGACATCATATTATATGTACGCGAAGCGCTCTCAGCCACAGCATCGTTCATCTTCTTGCGACTGTCGGCATCAAGACAAAGCACCTTGTCGAGAATGTAGTCGTCCATATGGTCGAAGTCGATACGGTCGCGCAGATACAGATACAAATCGGGCACCTTTCCATATACCTCCCATTCCACATCCCAATACATTGCCACAGCCATGCCTATGAACATCATCCATCCCAATGCCACCGACGGATAACCTGTGTTGTACTCACGTATGCCATCCGTCATATAGCTTTGACCTATTTTAAACCACAGGTCGTCAAGATCGGGAGCTTCGGGCATCCGTTCGTCTACTAAGTCCAATGTACGCAAGTAGCCGTAAAGGTCGTCGTGAAATCTTTGTTCTACAGGGTTGTCGTATTTAATATTGCTCATTTTGTTGTCGGTTTACTATTTTTTATGCATTATTAATAGGTGTCTTTTATTACCACAGGCTCAACTATACTCTCGTCGGGCCAGTGCGGAATGAAGAGTAACGGACGCTCTTTGCCACCGAGGCAGCTCCAATCCACACTCTTAAGAAAATCGAAATCAGGTCGTCCGAAATCAAACGAACGTCCGTACAGCATTATCGCCCCACGGCTGTTGTCAATCTTCCACAACCCACCGCCAAAGGGGCATCGTTCGCCTTTGTCAAGCAGATCGCGATGCAGATAGACATTACCAAACTTCAGTACTCCGTCTTGATTAATTATGAATTTCTGATACATAGCGTAAAATTACATATAAAATCAGACAACAGCAACGAAAGTAACAATTTTTTATGTTTTTATTTTCATAAAACAACACGACGTTAGGTCTTCTGTGTTTTTATGCGTACCTTTGCAAGCCAAAAATTATTCAGAATAATCAATAATGAGACGTATTACAATTCTACTTATTGCAATATGCTGCAATATTGCACTTTATGCACAAACAAGCCGACGCACCATAGAACGATTTGCAACAGAAGCGGTAAAACAACGCACCCTAACAGGTCGCACCCCAACAATAGATATTCTCGACTCACTTGCCAACAATGCAGAGATAAGCGTTGAAATGCTTAGCCGAATGGGCGAACCCGACGATGCCCGTCAGTACAGAGCGTGTCTGCAAACCATAGACGCTATCGTTGACTACACGTTGAGCAGCTCAGGCAAAAAATACACAGACGTATTGCGTAGCGGATTGAAGAAAGCTCTCGACCGCAGCTATGACACCGACGTTCAGCAGCATATGATGCAACTGCTCGCCAAATGTGCCAAGCCTGCCGATGCGGGCCATATAGCAATGTATCTGGAAGTTCCAGAACTGTCAACAACAGCTTACGATATTCTCCTGTCTATGAACGGCATTGACGACCGAATTGCAGAAGCTGCCGCTGGACAGCCGGGAATAAAGACCAAGGTGAAGGAAATTCTTGACATTCATTCAGGACGCAAAAAGGCAGCCCAACCTATAGCTACTGTAAAACCTAAGCCAGCTGCCATCCCTTTCTGGCCGACAAGCCTTAATCGCGAAATAACCGAAATGAGCAAGATGCCACAGGACAAGGCAGACATGATAATAATAAACAATGCTCCCGAAAAGGCGGTACAGCTACTGGCAGACATGGCAAAGCAAAAGCCTGCCGCCGAACGCGAAGCTGTTGTGGCAAAAATGCTGATGACAACCGAACGCGCCACGCTTACTCCCGAACAACGCTACTTGATTCTTCGCGAAGCCGACGCCTTGACTACCAATGATAATCTGCGTCGCAAGATCATCATCGAAATGGGCTACACTCACTCTATTCAGGCCCTTACATATATGCGCAAGTATTATGGCAATGCCAACCTTGACGACGCTATGGCTCTTGCCTCAACCGAGATAATCAGTTCACACCCCGAAGCCAACGCAGGAAAATACGCCTACGCCCTACTCTATGCTGCCAAGCAGTCGTTCATACGCCACTACGACGAGGAAGGCGTTGACACTTATATAGACCAAGTGCTTGCTGCCATCGACAACTGGCACGCCGAAGGTGGCTACAACCAAAGCCATACCGAGGAGACAAGAATGGAGAAACGCGGATTCTGGATTATCCACGACGAGCTTGCCAACTTCGACATTGCATTCGACTGGCTCACCGAAGGCGACCTTACCCTAAGCCTGCGCTCTGTACCTGCGCTCATATTCAACCGCCAGCATGGAGCAAGACTGTACGGAAACGACGTATGGCATAAGTTTGCAAGCAACGACAAATGGTGTACTGCAAACATCAGCGTACAGGCAGACAACATTACGGTTTCGGTAAACGGACAGAAAGTTATAGACAATGCTCGTTTGCCTAAAGCCGATACAGAGGCAAACAACAAAGCAGGATTCGTAAAGTTCCTTGCCGACGATAACGGAGCTGTAATAAGACAATACAGCTTCCTTAAGAAATAAAAGGAGCCACGATTGTAAATGGCCATACATTCATGAGGGTGTGTCAAAAGTCAAACAAAACGGGCTGAAAGCCCCAAAAGCACATAGCCCAAGGCAGCGCCTTGGGT
>NZ_JADYUF010000039.1 GCF_021531655.1 Leyella stercorea
GGGTGGGACTTTTCCATGCAGAGATAAATCAGGGGGTGGGGCTGTAAGCTTTATGTAATTCTTCCTGCGAGCTGAACGGCCCTACGCCTTCGTTCACGGGCTGTATCTCATTGGTGCCCCGACCGTCAACGATGCGTCCGTTGGTAGTGTCGCGCAGTCCGTAGTCGACGGTTCGCATGAGGTCGCGCTTCATTTCGTCGTCGTAGACGGGTGTGAGCACCTCGATACGGTTGACTAGATTGCGCGGCATCCAGTCGGCTGAACCAATGAAGTAGCGTGGCTTGTCGTTGTTGCAGAATATCAGTATGCGTGAATGTTCGAGATAACGGTCGATGATTCCGACGACGCGCATGTTGTCGCTCACACCCTCTATGCCCGGCACGAGCGAGCAGTTGCCGCGTACAAGGGCGTCGATGCGCACTCCGGCACGCGATGCGGCGTACATCTTGTTGACCACGTCGGGGTCGGTTATGTGGTTTATCTTTATCTTGACCCAAGCCGGACGACCCTCCTGTGCGTTCTTTATCTCGTTGTCGAAGAGTCGCAGTATGCGAGATTTCATAGAGTTTGGCGATACGAGCAGTTCGCGGAAGCGCATCGGTGAGAACGGACGGTCGATGAAGTCGAACACCTTGGCCACCTCGCTCACGATGCCCTGGCGGGCAGTCATCATCAGATAGTCGGTATATACGCGTGCGTTGCCCTCGTGGAAGTTGCCTGTGCCCACGCAGGCTATATCGCCCTTGGTGGTGTTGATGTACAGCAGTTTGCTGTGAATCTTGAGTCCTTCGACACCGAAGATTACGTTGACGCCCTCTTCCTGCATTCGCTTGCTCCACTTGATGTTGCTCTCCTCGTCAAATCGTGCCATCAGTTCGACCACAGCCGTGACCTTCTTGCCGTTGCGGGCGGCACAGATGAGCGCCTTCACCACCTTCGAGTCCTTGGCAAGACGATAGAGTGTGGTCTTTATCTCCTTGACGCTGGGACGCAGGGCAGCCTCGCGCAGCAGACGGATGTAGGCGTCGAACGAGTTGTAGGGAACGTGTATGAAGCGGTCTTTCTTGCGTATCTGCTCGAAGAGCGACTCCTCGGCGAGGAATTCGGGCTTCATCACGGGCTGCCACTTCTCGTATTTCAGTTCGTTGTGGCCGCAGTCGGGGAACGACATGAGGTCGCGATGGTTCTGATAGCGTCCGCCTGCGAGCGAAGTGTCAAGTTCGCGCACGTTAAGACGGTCGAAAACACGCTTCTGCATGTCGCGTGGCATGTCCTTGTCGTATATCACGCGGATTGGTTCGCCACGCTTTCGCGAGTTGACACCGAGCGCAATCTTCTCCATAGCACCGTAGTCGGCATCGTTGTCCACCTCCATTTCGGCATCCTTGGTGAACTTAAAGGAGTAGGCTTCGTACACCGACGGCTTGGTGCCGATGAATATCAGCGGCAGACAGAAGCGTATGACGTCGTCGAGATACATGATGTTGTCGTAGCCGTCGCTCTGCGGCAGGCGTATGAAGCGGCCGTACATGCGGTCGGGAACCTTGATGACAGCATACTTCACCTTACGTTCCGAGTCGGTGTGGGTCTTCTTTACGACGAGATATATGCGGTTGTCCTCAAGCGTGTTGAGGTCGTCAATGGCTGAGAGCCAGATGGGATTGGTCGAGCCGTTGAGCTTGTCGTAGTACAGACGCTTGAGAAATTGCTTCTGCTCGTCGTTGAGCTGGGTCTCCTTGAGCAGTCGGATGTGGTGCTCCTCAAGTTCTGTGAACACGCTCTTTATCACCTTAGTGTATTCAGACGAATACTCCTCGTTGAGCCGGTTGATGGTCTTGAGCGTGCGCTTGAACTCCTTGCGGCGCTTGTCGGGCAGGCTTTCGCTGTCAGCCAAGCGATTGAGCGAGGCTACACGCACACGGAAGAACTCATCAAGATTGTTGCTGTAGATACCAAGAAACGAAAGACGCTCGAGCAGGGGCACCTGCTGCTTCTCGGCTTCTTGCAGAATGCGGTGGTTGAAGTACATCCAACTCACGTCGCGATCTATGTAGGTTGTTTGCTTTTTCATATTATAATATAAGACTAAAAGCCCTACCCCCGGCCCCTCCCCCGCAGGGAGGGGAGTGAAATGTAACGTGGGGATTGAAAATAGGGAATTAAAGTTTTATTATATCTGTTACAAAGTTGTGAGTTGTAAAGCATACCGCTCCCCTCCCTACGGGGGAGGGGCTGGGGGTGGGGCTTATTCTTTTCCCAACACCAGCATGTCACTATCTTCGGTGACATGCAGCAGCTTGCGGAACGCTTTCTGCTCACCGTCGGGCACAATAACCGAAAGCAGATTGTCGCAATCGCTGAATGCCGTGCGTGCCAGACGCTTCGGAGTGCCGAGGAAGGTAACTTTGCGTAGGCGGTCGCAACTGGCGAAGGCGTAAGGGTCGATTGTCATGACCGAAGCAGGGATAACGATCTCTTCGAGAGCATCGCATTCGCTGAAGGCATCACGGCCAATGCGGTCGAGTCCGTCGGGCAGTTGCACCTTCTTCAACTTGCTGCGGCGCGTGAAGGCAAGGCTGCCTATGGTGGTGACGGTCTTCGGAACGATAATCATCGAAGCATCGGTCATGCACGAGATGAGACGGGTGCGGTCGGCATTATAAAGTATCTTGGCATCGACGGCAAATGCTGCCGACTGGCAGTTGACCACCTTGCTGTCAAGACCTACAAAAGGATTCTTGCCCATTTCTTCTACAGATGAAGGCAGACATACCGATTCGAGCGACAGACAACGGGCGAAAGCCTCGTCGCCAATGCGTGTCACTGTGGCTGGCATGGCTACGCTGCGCAGATAGGCACAACCCCAAAAGGCGTTGTCGCATATCTCCTGGGTGTCGTCCTTGACGGCATAGGCTCCCTCAATGGTCTTCTTGGCAGCTACCAGACGGCGGCCACTCTTAGAGTAGAACACTCCCCATCCGTCGTCGCGCGCACCGTCCAGTTTCTTCAATGCAAGTTTTATGACCTGATTTTCAACTACATCATTACCATCAAGCCGCTTCTTAAGCGCACCCAATAATTCCTTCTTCTTCTCTTTCATTATATATAAATGTTAGCGTACTGCTATAAATGTTATCGTGCTGCAAAATTAGTGGATATAAATATAAAAACAATGACGCGCAGATTACGATAGTATTACAATAGTGTTACACAAGTTTCAGTCATTTTGTCTGGCCCTTATTTCTGCCTGTAACACAATCGTAACACATTCGACACGCCTCGAAAACAAGCTATATGTAATTTTGCCGACGTAAAAACAATACATAGCATAAGATGAAAACAGCAATTACATCGGCTCTGCTGTGCCTTGCCGCAGCTACAGCCTCAGCACAACAGACGACAACTACCGAAAAGAGCGAAACCGAAAAGGCTACGCCTGTAAATATACATGGTACGATACGCTCCAAATACGAATACCAGACCAGCGAGGGCGAAGGACGTTTTGAGGTGCGCAATGCCCGTATCAGCGTCGACGGCAGCCTGTCGCCTGTCATATCTTATAAGGCTGAGATTGACCTTTGCGACGAAGGCAAGATAAAGATGCTCGATGCTTACACCCGACTGAAGCCTGTGCAAGGATTGCAGTTCACCATCGGACAGATGCGTGTGCCGTTCACCATCGACGCCCACCGCTCGCCGCATCAACAATACTTCGCCAACCGCTCGTTCATTGCCAAACAAGTGGGCAATGTGCGCGACGTGGGTGCAGCACTGGGTTATTCGTTCAATGCCGGAATACCCATTATACTGGAAGCTGGAATGTTCAACGGCTCGGGACTTACCAATCAGAAAGACTTCTGGACCAAAAGCGTCAACTTCTCTGCCAAGGCGCAGATGTTCCTGCCGGGCGGATTCAATCTGACGCTGAGCACACAGAAGATAAAGCCTGACCACGTCAATGTTATGATGTACGATGCGGGCGCTTACTGGCACGCAAAGGGTTGGCACGTAGAGGCGGAGTATCTGTACAAGCACTACGCTCACGATGCCTTCAAGCCAGTTCATGCCTTCGACTCGTTCGTAAGCTACGACATCCCCACGGGCAAGGGTCTCGTACGCTATGTCACTCCGCTGCTGCGCTACGACTACATGAGCGACCACAGCGACGGGACACGCTATCTCAACGGCAAGGCGGACAAGGACGGAACGCTCATCGTCAACGATTCGCAACGCTCACGACTCACAGGCGGCGTTACGCTGAGCCTCAAGAAGCCATTCGTGAGCGACATCCGATTCAACTATGAGAAATATTTCTACAAGAACGGTGGCTTACCGCACACATCAGAGAAGGATAAGTTTGTTGTTGAAGTAATGACGAGATTCTAATATCTCGTCATTTTTTTGTGCTATATCGGGATATGTTTGCACTCAATGCGCACATAAAAAGAAAAGAGGCTACGGCACATTTGCCATAGCCTCTTATATATATTAATAAGGTACAGAATATTACATGTCATCGCTGAAGAGCGGATCCTCAGGCGTAACCATCAACGGCTTCTGCTCAAACTCCTTGAGCAATGTCTCAGGCACGTACTTCTTGTCTACTACAAGACGGAACATGTACTCGTTAAACCAGCGGTTGGTCATGATGATACAACCCTGGTGGCCGTTGGTTGCGCCCCAGCTGTTCTCCACCTTCCACTTGATTGGGTTGCCATCGTTGTCGAGATCGACAGCGGTGAGGGTCATGGCGTGGGTAGAACCCGAATCGAATGTGGCGATGCGGTCGGCCTTGTTCATAGGGAATGTGGTAGAGAAGAGCGACGCATAGTCGTAGTTCTCGGTGTCGGAGAATCCGCGCTCACGGTCAAACTGCTTGCCTACGTCGTAAGATGAATACATCTTCTTGCCGTCTTTGAGCGAAGCGATTGCCAACTTGGCAATTTCGTCCATCGGAAGGTTGAGATACTTCCAGTTGGTTCCGTCATAAACGTGGCGGTCGTATTCCACTTCGTATGTCTTGTGATAAGGACGGCGCGGGTCGTTCATCACCATAATGAATGTGCCCTTTATGGGATTGCCTACCACTTCGTCGTAGAACGACTTGGGAGTGAAGCGGCGCGGCGCGCCTACAGCACGTCCGTTCTTGTCGCGGAACTGGTATGTGAATTCCTTAACAGGTTCGCCCAATGCGATGGAAAGCATGCGATAGATGGTCGAGAGCATCTCGGTTTTGCGCTCGGCAATGGCCTGCTGCTTCTTGCCGGCGGATGCCATACGATACAGTTCGAGGCCATACTCGCGCAGCTTTGAAGAAAGCAGCGAGCGCAATTTCGATGTATTCTCGGCTGTATATGTCTCAGGCTGTGCCGACATAGGGACGAGTCCGTACTTCGGAGCGAGGTCGGCTACACCGCAGAATGTACCTCCGTCGTTGAGCGGACTTCTGAAGAAGAACTGCAGACGTGGGTCGTCGATGGGCTTCTTGGCATTGTCGAGCACTCCCTGAAGCATCAGGTTGGCCTTCTCAAGCTGGTCGTAGAAGAAGAGATAGTCGTGCGAGAAGTCTACACGCAACGAATCGGCATGACGGCGAGCGAAGTCGGCACGCAGCACATTGAAGCTTGAGAACATCCAGCAGCGGCCCGAACTCTTCTGATTGTGTATCGACTGCTTGGGAGTTTCGACGCTGAAGTGCGAGTCGAACAATCCTTTATTGGCGAAGTTCTTTGCCAAGTCGTCAATCTTATTTGCTGCCAAAGCGTTGAAAAGGGCCTTGTTGACAGGCGCAGATTCCTGAGCTTTAACGATTTTCTGCAATGTCTGCGACGAGATGCCGCCCTGCTTGTTCAGTGTCTGGGCGCCAGCCATTGGGGCAAGCGCAAGGCATAAGCCTAACAATAATGTCGATTTGTTCATAAATAATTATTTAAGATAGTTTTTGGCATAGCAATACAGTGTGTACTAATCTTCATAATTCTCCTGTCCATCGGTCTTTCCGTGAAGAGCTTCCTTAAACGAATCCCAGTCCTGAAAACCTACGAGCAGCGAAATACGGTCGAGAGTTTCACGCGAGGGCTTCTCCTTTCCGGTGATGTACAGACGCAACTTGTCGAGGGCGCGCACCTTCTGAGGAATGCGCTCTAACTCATGCTCGACGGTGTCAAACAGTTTCTTCAGTGCGTAATTAATGCTCATAACATCCTAACATGTAATATTTTGACGCAAATGTACTGCTTTTTAATGGAAATGTACCGCTTTTTAGTGGAAAAATCGTAATTTTGCATCCATATTTTTCATTCTTATATTCACTGTATGAAAGAATTAGCACTCAAGTACGGATGCAATCCGAACCAAAAGCCTTCGCGCATATATATGGAAGAAGGCGAACTCCCTATCGAAGTACTCAACGGCCGTCCCGGTTACATCAACTTCCTCGACGCTCTGAACTCATGGCAGCTCGTGAAGGAGCTGAAAGCCGCTACAGAACTGCCCGCCGCAGCTTCGTTCAAGCACGTTTCACCTGCCGGAGCAGCCGTAGGCCTGCCGCTGAGCGACACCCTTAAGAAGATTTACTTTGTCGATGACGTTAAGATTGAGCTCTCGCCGATAGCCTGCGCTTATGCTCGTGCCCGTGGAGCCGACCGTATGAGCTCTTATGGCGACTTCGTTGCGCTGAGCGACACTTGCGACGCTGCCACAGCAACTCTCATCAAGCGTGAGGTGAGCGACGGCGTTATCGCCCCCGACTTCACTCCCGAGGCTCTCGAAATACTCAAGGCAAAGCGCAAGGGTACATACAATGTGATTAAGATTGACCCCAACTACACTCCGGCTCCTATCGAGCACAAGCAGGTATATGGCGTGACATTCGAGCAGGGACGCAATGAGGTGAAACTCGACGACCCGGCTCTCTTCGAGAATATTCCTACCAAGGCCAAGAACTTCACACCCGAAGCTATTCGCGACCTTATCATCTCGCTCATCACTCTGAAGTATACACAGTCTAACTCGGTATGTTATGTAAAGGACGGACAGGCCATTGGCATCGGTGCAGGACAGCAGAGCCGTATCCACTGTACTCGTCTGGCTGGCAACAAGGCCGACATCTGGTGGCTGCGCCAGCACCCGAAGGTGATGAACCTTCCGTTTGTAGACGGCATTCGTCGTGCCGACCGCGACAATACTATCGATGTTTACATCTCGGAGGACCACGACGACGTTCTGCGCGACGGCACCTGGCAGATGTTCTTTAAGGAAAAGCCTGAGGTATTGACCATGGAGGAGAAGAAGGCATGGATTGCCCAGAACCGTGGCGTAGCCCTCGGCTCAGACGCTTTCTTCCCGTTCGGCGACAACATCGAACGCGCTCACAAGAGCGGTGTGGAGTATATTGCACAGGCAGGTGGCTCCGTACGCGACGACAATGTTATCGATACTTGCGACAAGTACGGCATCACAATGGCATTCACAGGTGTCCGCCTGTTCCATCATTGATTTTAATTTAAATACAAACAAACGATTATGAGCAAAGGCGACGATATAGACGCAATCATTGCCGGGGGCGGAATCTCCTGGGGTCGTGGCGGTGCATCCAACCGAAACAACGACGACGACGGCAAGGTGAAGACCAAGGCTAAGAAGAAGAAATACATCACCGGAGCCCATGGTAGCGGTTCGGCACGTCAAAAGGCGAAATATCGCGAGCAACGTGCAAACCGACACAAGAAATAAATTTACTTAGTTGAGAGTTGAAAGTTGAGAGTTTAGAGTTATGACATGCTTTATAGCATAAGACGATAATCAAATGATTATAACTGGTAATCATAACTCTAAACTCTCAATTTTTCAACATTCAACTTTTTTTATTGAATTAGACAACTCCTAATTCCTAATTCCTAATTCAGAATTAGAACAACTCCTAATTCCTAATTCGTAATTCCTACTTCTTACTCTTCTTCCTCACCCAGCAACTCAGCAACCTTGTCGCAGTATGACTTGGCATAAGCATTGTTCTTCAATACGGGCGACAAAGCGTTAGAGAAGCTCTGATTGTACGACTTGTCGAGAATGTTGAGGAAGTCGCGTTCCATAATATACGGAGCCACGGGCGAAGTGTTGTGGTCGAGAACGAAGCGCACCTGAGCCTCAAGCTTGGCTATCTTCGACATATCCTTACGCTTGCAGAGGGCCTCATACTCGTCGTATAGCTTCTGGTCGGCAGCCGACGAAGCCTTGAAAGGAGCCATCTTTACAGCCGAAGCAGCCGTTGCAGTCTTAGCATTTGACTTTGCTGGCTTGAAAGGCTTGCTCAGAATGTCCTTCACAGTATTAACAAGTTCCTCGCCACGAAGGTTGAACTTCACTACATTTCCAGCCGGATCGATGAGAACTGTATGAGGAACGCCACGCACATTGTACAGACGTATGATGTCAGACGACCATGCCTTCAGCGTAGACACGTGTATCCAGTTCTTGTCAGACATCTGATTCTTGGCAATACAGTTGGTCCAATCGCTGCGTTTGCTGTCGATTGAGTAGCTCAACACTTTGAAGTTGTCCTTGTTTTTAGCCTCAGCCAGTGCCTTCTTGATGAATGGTATCTCACGACGACAAGGCGCACACCACGATGCCCAGACGTCTAAGAAGACGTACTTTCCCTTCAGTTGCGACAACGACAGCGACTTTCCGTTGACTGTAAGAGCAGTGAAGTCGGGTGCCGGACTGCCTTCCACCATGTCGCTTGAGAGCAACTGGTTCTTCAGTTCCTTATAGATGGGATGGCTGTGCAGGCGCTCGGGCAGTGCAGCCATAAACACATCGTGCAGATACTTCGGCTTGAACATATAGTAGAGGTCGTACTTCAGGATGAAGAGACTTGCCTCGCTGTCGATGTGCTTGAGGTAATAATCCATCACATCAGCCTTGTAATACACGCCGTTGGCATTGAATATGGCTCCGTGATAAGGCATATACTTGCGGTCGTCATTGGTAATGCTGTCAGGCAAAGAGGCGCGAAGCTTCTCGATATTCACCTTAGCATCGTCGGCATTCTTGCTGTGCAGCATGGCATAACCTACAAAGATGTCGTTGTTCTTGGTTCCGTAAGCCTTGGCACCAACGGGGAAATTGCCGTCGAAAGGCTTGAACTTGATGTTGCCGGGTTCAAGAAGCAGCTGTGCCGAACCATTGTCGAAGCCTGTGATAATTGCAGCCTCAACGTCCTTAGGAGCCGTTCCTTCGAAGTGGAAGCAGCGGTTCTTCACCACAGCCGAGTCCATCATAACTTCCTGACCGTTAACGATATGCTTCAAATACACTTTCTTTATCGCCTGCGGAGTATAACGCAGCGAGTCGCGTGTCAGCTCACCGTCGATGGTGAAGCGGCGTGCTGTCTGTGCCATACTTGGCATAATACCCATGCAAACCAATGCAAATAAAAAGATTCTGGTTTTCATTTTATGTTTTAAATTTGGTTTTTAGAATATACATCATTACTTGAGTCGTTCCTGAAGGAAGTTCGCGAGCGACTCACCACGGATGTTTGTGGTGATGATATGGTTTTCTTCGTCGAGGATATATATGGCTGGCACCGCCTTGACATCGTAAGTACGAGCCACCTCACACTGCCATCCCTTGAGCGAACTGACGTTGATCCAGGGCAGACCATCCTGCTTGACAGCCTTCAGCCAACGCTCCTTGACATTGTCGAGCGACACGCTTACAATCTCCAATCCTTTGTCGTGATACTGCTCATACATACGCTTCAGCGACGGATTGTTCAATCGGCAGGGTCCACACCACGAAGCCCAGAAGTCGACAATCTTCACCTTGGCGTTCACTTTGCTTAGAGTCACCAAGTTGCCATTGAGGTCTGGCAGAGTAAAGTCGGGTGCTTTGCGTCCCTGAGTCACCTTCTCCATACGCTGAATGCGTTCGAGCATGATGCGGCCGCTGGGCGAATTCTTTGCACCTTCGCCCATAGAGTCGTACAATCTACGCGTGTCGGCGAGGTTGAGTTCAGCCATCAGCGCGTTGGCGTTGTAGGTATAGGCAGCTATAACGTCGTCGTGCTGCTTCAGGAAAGCCTGAGTTTCGGCGTTGATGTTGTCGTTTAGCGTGCGCAAGGAGTCGTTTGTGGCGCTGGCGCTGCGGAATTTGTTGGCAGCACGCAATGCGTCGTAACGCGCCTGCATAGCTTTCGACTCGGCATGAAGTTCGGCCGAGCGCTTAGAGAAAGCCATCCACTCGTCCTGAAGTTTTCCACCTTTAATATAAGCGGCATCTCCGTCGCACAGAAAAGCGTCGTACTTGGCGTTGGGTTCGGCAATGAAGTTGAATCCGCCGCTATAGCCTCGCACTACAATCTGTGCCATAACAGGCTCCTTTACTTTCGCCTTAAGCTGGAACTTAGGCGCTTTGAAATCGGCTACACCGAGTGTATCCATACGGTTTTCGCCCACTTGTGCCACAAGCAGGAGCTGTCCCTGCTTGACACCCTCAATCTTTCCGCTCACGACAACGTCGCTTTGAGCCTGTGCGGTGAAGGCACTGCCCGCCCAAACGAGCAGTGCCAATGAAATATTACGTAACATTAATTGCTATCTTTACTATATGGATAAACGTGTGCAAACTGCAAATCAAGGATACGACCGAAAGCATTGCCCTCTGAATCCTTATCACAGAAAAGGCTGAACGATTCGTCGACATCAGCCGCCGGAGTAAGTTTGATTTCAGCAACGGCTCCGTTGGATTCCTTGTTCATACCGATGCTGAGATACAAACCAAGGTCGCCGAGGTTTGAACTCATCGTACTGTTACTCTCAGCATCCTCCGTGCGGAACTTGATTACGCTAACGGTATAGCCCGCAGGAGCTGTATATACCACCTGCTCATCGCCGTTAGAGAGGTTGTGACGTATCACATTGTCGTCCTTGGCGTAGAAGATATAGTTGGTAGAGAACCACGGATTGTACGTGATGCTTGCCAGATTAGAGCCCGGATGGAAATCGGGGAGCTTCTTGCCAGTGATGGTGAATGCGCTCTCCGATGCTCCTGCATCACCGCCACGGCTCTTGCCTCCAGCGTCAACGGGGGTAAGTTCGTAGAGATAGAAGTTGTTGTCGGCATCCTTGAAGATGAACTGCGGCTTGGCATCGGGGAAGAACTCGTTGTGCGAAGCTATAAAACCATACACAGCAGTCTTGCCAACCGGTGACAAAGTTCCGAGCGAACTGAAGTCTACTTTGGCATCAAGCACAGGTTGTTTACTACGAGGTGAGTTCTGTACAATATCATTGAGATTCCATCCATAATCATCGCTGTTCGACTGATAGATAAAGCGATTGTTCTTGGCATCCCACAACAAGAAGTATTCGCTTGTCACTGTAGCTGCCGTAACACTATAGTCACCGGGGCGCAACGACTCCTTGGCATCCTCACCAGGCACGGTATAGTACGGTAAATTCTTACCAATATAGAATTGTCCGTCACGTGAGAGCAAGCACTTGTTTACGTTTAAGTTCGCAATGTTGCCCACATTAATCACACGGCTTGCCACAAACGATGATGAAACCGCAGGTACAAGGGGTACGTTGTAAGTATCCAAAGCCTTGAACACATTGTAGGTGTTGCCACGTCCGTTAGAACGGAACACCATAAGACCATTCACCTCAGGATAAGGATATGACGTATAGCCCAACTTAACGGCATCGGCAAACGGGTTGTCGGTGATAGTTGGCTTGGCAGTCTTGTAAGCATTGCTACGGCTTTCGAGCATTGTACCAATCTTCTCTACGTTGCCGAGGAAAGTCTCGCCATCCTTCTGATGCAGGAAGAAGAGACTGTTCTTGAAGAGCAGACGGGTCTTGACGTTCAGTTTGGCATAATAGTCGAGGTCGGTAGAGCGGTCCTTCACCTCCATTATCACCGAGTAGTTGCGGTCGGTGTTGGCAGGGAAGTTGAGGTCGACATAGCCGTTGGTGCGCAGCGTGTCGCGCACGGTCTCCGTCACCTCACGTCCGGTCATAGGGTCGCGCTTGGTGGCGGTGTAGGCAGTATACCATGTGAAGTCGAGATTGTCGTAGTTGTCGGACAAAGTCTGCGAGAGCTTTGCCTCCACACGCTGCACTTTGTCTTCGGTAAGGGGCAATTGCACCTCAATAACCTTTCCCGACACGCCTTCGTAAGCCTCAGGCTGATAGCTGACATTGCTTATGTCGACCTGATTCATGCTGTCGAAGCGGTAGTCGTAGTTGCCTTTGTCCTCATAGCACGATGTGAGGAGCAGGGCACTCATGGCTACATATATTATATTTTTCATAATCCTTCTGTTTTGTTTTTTGAAGTTATTGCTTTTCTTGGGGTTCATCCGCAGGAGCAGTAACGCCGTCGGGGAAGAGACTCGGGGCTTTCTGCTTGAATATCTTGTAGAATTCGTATATCACCTGCTCACCCATGTACGTCCAGTTGAGGTTAGCATCAGTGTCCCACATCGGCGTATTTGTCATACTGGCATCGTCCCATATCAGCTTGACGGGGAACAACTGGAAGGGTTTGAAGCCATCGACACTGCTGCTGGCAATCTGAAGCATCTTCTTATACTTAGCCTCCGAGTATTCGCCGTAGTACTTCTTAATCATAGGACCGGTCAGACTGTTGGTCCAGAATGCAGGAGCCACAACATCATAGTCCACTCCTTCAACCATCGGAACGCTGAATGCAGAGTTCAATCCCCAATAGCTATAGCCTTGTTCAAACTGATTATTGTAATTCTGAAGCATCAACAGCACAGCGTGCTTGTTGGATTTCTGCAACTCAGCTTCATCAGTCGAGCCGAGCACTTCATACTCGTTCTGAGTGGTTAAGCCCAACTTCAATGCAAATTTACCGAATCTCCAACCGTCATAATTGCCGAAATACTTGTCCTGAAGGTCACCCCAGTAATCTGGTTTTTGGTATTCGCTCCTGAACTCAGTATCGTCGAGGAACGGAATATCATAAGGAATCGCCTCTGTAGGATGAGCATTGTGCCAATCGCGCACAGCGTAAATCAGACGCGGATTGTACTGATTGCTCTGCTTATAGCTGTCGTCGCTATAGAAAGCAGCATTCTTCAGAGTCTTGGCAATGAACTTATACTTCTCGGCAGTCCACTCGCCGTAGTATCTGTCAGTCCAATTGTCGGGACGCTCATATACCTCCTTGGTGTAGATTACGAAGCTGTTGAAGTCCTTCATGCTCTTGTCAGCCTGCTCGAAGGTTATCTTCACGGCATAGGTAGTATTCTCCTGAGTGGGACGAGCCACTTTCACCTCAACCGTCTTGTCGTACTCGCCAGCCTTGACTTCGATTGTAGGCAGAGTCACCTGCGGCATTTCATAGCCCTCAACCGGCTCAGCCTTGAGCTTGATAGAAGTAGTCTGCTCGGGCAGATGGCCCAGCAATCGGATCTTAAGGGGCACATATCCCACCTCCGGATCGGTCACGATAGAGTCGGCAAAGTTGATGGTAGCAGTCATGTCGTCAGCCGAATTGTAGTTGAAGTAGTATCCGTCCGACTCACCACCAAACAATGTAGGGTCTTCCTGACTGCAAGAAGCCATGAGCGCACCTACTGCCATCAGTCCCAATATGTATGTTTTATTGATACGTAATTTCATAATTAATCATTTGAAGTGTTGTTTGATTCTTCATCAGTCCAGCCATATTCCTTCTCACGGTCGGGCAATGGGAACACATAACGCTGCTCGTTCATGGTGACTATAGCGTCGGTATTAGCCTCGTGTGAGTAGTCGAGAGTCCTGATGCCATGATGCTTGAGGAAGTAGAAGTACTGGCCCTCGGCATAGAACTCCTTGCGATACTCCTTGCTCAGAGCCTCGGTGCGAGCCGCATCGTTAGCGAAACTGCTGTAGGCGTTGGAGCGTGAGATGCCGCGATGGCTTCTTACATTATTAATATATTGCGGAGCATCGCTCAGAGGCGACATTTCGCATAGGATGTAATACATCTCCGGCAGACGTACGAGAGGAATGATGCTCTGGTCGTTCTTGAGATACTTGCGTGTGATAACGCGGCTTACGCCGTCGTAAACATACACACCTGCACCACGACGGGCACGGAAGTCGGCGTCGCGCTCGTTGCCTTCAGCCTCAAAAATGCGCTTGTAGTTCTGCAGACTGATCCAATACTGAGTGGTAAAGTCGGGACCTTCGGCGAAGTAAGAAGAGAAACGGTCGCTCATCTTATACTTGTAGATGGCAAAGAGGGCCTCGTCGAACTGTGCAGGGTCGTTGGAATTGGACGTCTGGAGCGTAAGTCCGCAATGGTTTATCACCTCATTGGCGCAGCTTATTGCATTCTCGGCATCGCCGGCATAGCAATATACACGTGCCTGGAGGGCCTTCACGGCATAATAGTTCAATCTGTAGCGGCGCTCGTTGCCCGAAAGGCTGGTGTTCTTCTCAAAAGCGAGATACTGCTCAGCCTGCTTCAGGTCGTCGATAATCTTGCCCACAATGGTCTCAGCCGCAAGTCGTGGCTGCTTGGTGTTGTCGGCCACCACACGATAAGGTATGCTCAGATTCTGCTTACCAGCCTGATAATCCATCGGACCCCATGCACGCAGCAGGTCGAAGTGGAGGAATGCACGCATGGCATAAGCCTCGCCATAATACATGTTGCGTGTCTGCTCGTTTCTGAGCACGCGCTGTCCGTTCTTGTTGAGCCACTTCATGAAGTTGTTGGTATTGGCTATCACGTTGTACGACTTTTCCCAAATGGCAGCCATGCGCGCCTTGGTGCTGTAGCCTTGCGACTCCTGCGTATACTGATAGATAGCTTCGCGGTCGGTGGTTCCGTCGGGAATGCGGTCGTAAAGTTGTGCCAGCTGGTCGATAAGTCCAAACGACATGTCGTGACCGTAGCAGTCGTCGTCGGTCAGGAGTATGTAGATACCGGCAAGAGCACTCTCAAAACCTTCGGGAGTTTCGTAAAGCTGTTCCGCCTTGATATTGGTCTTAGGGCTCACGTCAAACCAGTCTGAGCACGAAGTCAGACACAGTACTGCCAATGCAAGAGCACCCGTATATAATGATTTCAGTTTCATAGTGTACACCTTATATATATTATTTGAAAATGAGTGACAACGACAGAGTGTACGAACGTGCGAACGGATAGTCGAGTCCACGCTCCATCTTGACACGCGAGATACGGAACAGGTCGTTGGTAGTGAAGTTCAGAGCCAGCACGTCGATGTTCAGCTTGCGCAGGAAGTTGAATTTCTCGTAGCGCATACGATAGCCGATGCTCATGGTAGACATCTTCAGTTCGTCGTCGTCCATGATGAATCGTGTGCTCTGTTCGGTCTGGCTTGCTGTGGCATCGAGCGAGAACTTCTTGAAGTAAGTCACGTCGCCCGGCTTCTGCCAGCGGCTCGACATGGCACGGCGGTCGAGGTTGTAGGCTATGTTGCGGTTTTCGATCTTGTCGACGAGTGTAGAGTTGTACACGATGCCGCCGAACTTATAGGTGAAACCTACGTTGAAGCTGAGGTCCTTGTAGTTGAGCGAGCTGCTGATAGTGCCGCTGAGCTTCGGGTTGGTGTCGCCGACGGGCACCTTGTCGTTGCTGTTCCACTCGAATGTCTTCTGTCCGTCGCGTGTGAGGAACACCTCCTTGCCCGTGATGGGGTCGATGCCCAACGAGCGTACGGTAAACAGAGTGGTGGTAGAATATCCCTCCTGCAGCACTGGGAGCGGAGCACCCTTCGAAGCGAGCTGGCGCTCGTTGATCTTCTGCAGATAAGCCGATATCTTGCGTATCTTGTTCTTGTTGTGGTTGGCATTGGCGTTGATGGTCCAGTAGAGCTGCTTGCGTATGTTCTGGTAGGCAATCACGTTCAATGTCACGTCAAATCCCTGGTTCTGCAACTCGCCGGCGTTGATGTTCTGCGAACTGAATCCTGTAGACGGAGCCAGGTCGTACTGTGTCATCATCTGACGTGTGATGTTGTTGTAATAGTTGAATGTGGCGTTGATGCGGTTCTTCCAGAAGCCTATGTCTACGCCCAGACTGAACTGGTCGGTCTTAGCCCATTTGAGGTCGGGATTGTTGAGTCCCTGCAGCACGGCACCCAGTGAAGCGAACGAGTTGTAAGGCTTCATGGTGTTGGTGAAGGTATAGAACTCAAGTGTCTCGTACGGGTTGGAGCTTTGTTCGCCCGTAATACCGTATGTGGCGCGGAACACGAGGTTGGAGATACGGCCCTCGAGCCACTTCTCGCGATAGGCATTCCAGCGTACACCGGTCGACCAGAACGGAGTGAAACTGTTGTTGGCGTAGCGCGACGAGTTCTCCTCGCTCAGGTTGAAGTCGAACGAATAGCGGTTGTCGTAGCTGTACGACACCTGTCCGATGAAGCTCATTGAGCGCGAGAGCGACTCCGATCCGCTCGGATTGGTCGACATCTTGTTGCCGAAGATGAAGTCGTCCATGTGGCGGTCGGGATAGCCTGTGGCTGAGAGGTTGACGTAGTTGTTGCGGTCTTCGCTAACGGTCCAGTTGGCAAGCATACTGATGAGGTGCTTGTTGATTGGGAGGTTGTAGTTCAGTCCCAAGTTGCTCGACCACGAGGTAGACTCACCCGTGTTCTTGCTGTAGCTACCCTTCAGCGTCTTGTCTGTCTCGTTGGCAAAGCTGGTGTGGTTGGCAGGCAGGAACTTCTCAGTACGTGCGGTGCCGCGTGTGTACTGCAACGACTCGGTGAGGCGCAGGTTGTCGAGAATCATATACTCGAAGTTAAGGCTGCTGGCAATGCTCAGGCTGCGCTGCAGGTCCTTGATGCCGATGTTTGAGTTGTACAGCGGGTTGGTCACGGTAGTACTGCCGGCTGCCGTGAAGTTGTCGAGTATCTGGTCGTAAGTGCCGTCGTCGTTGGTCATACGATAGTAGGGGTTGGCCTGGCTGAATGCCGAGAAGTCGCCATAGGGCGAGTTGTTGCCCGATGTCTCGGTCAGGTTGATGTTGGCACCCACTGTGACGCGCTGCTTGCGGTAGCTCATGGTGAAGTCAACGCCCTTGGTATTGTTAGACGAACCCTTCATTACACCGGGCTGGAAGCCTGCGTTGACGCCCAGGCTGTAGCGGAATATATCGGTACCGCCGGCTGCTGTGAGCGAGTGGCGCGACTGAACTGCTGTGCGCAAGGGCTGCGAGAGCCAGTAGGAATCGACACCTGCCAGCACGTTGCGGCGCAATGAGTTGTAGCGGTTCATGCTTGGCACGCTGTTCTTGTCGTATACGCCTGCCATCCATTCTGCCTGCAATTTCTCGGCAGCGTTCATCATATTGTAGTCGGTAAGGTCGGGCGACTGAAGAGTCATCGTACCGTTGTAGTTGACCGAGAGCGCTCCGTCGGGAGCCACCTTGGTAGAGATTACGACGACGCCGTTGCTCGCCTTAGAGCCGTAGATGGCTGTAGCGGCGGCATCCTTGAGGATTGTCACCTCGTCGATGCGCTCCGGATCGAGCGAGAGGATGCGCGTCATAGGCACGATGAAGCCGTCGAGCACGAAGAGCGGAGTGTTGGGTCGGCTCGACACGTTGTCGAGGAGCAGGTCCATAGAGTTCATGCTCGATGTAGAACCCAGCGACTGGTCGCCGCGCATCTGGAATTCGGGCTGTGAGTTAGGGTCGGAACCGTTAGAATTGTTTTCTTTCACCTTGAAGCTGGGATCGTAGAACTGGAGGCTCTTCAAGATGTTGTTAGGGTTGATTTTGCGCAACTCGTCGCCCTTTACCGATACATAATTACCTGTAAAGCTCTTCTTGTTGCGGCGACTGATACCCGTAACCACCACCTCATCCATATTGGTTGCGTTGGGTGCGAGGCTTATGTTCATGTTACGGTTGGGTCGAAGTATCTGGATAGATTTGGTTTCGTAGCCGAGGTATGAAATGCTGATTGACGACTTGCGGTTGACGCGCAAGCTGAACTTACCGTTCTCGTCGGTGATACATCCCGTGCGTCCCTTCTCCTTGGTGCCGTTGGTCACCGATACGGTGGCTCCGATGAGGGGCTGCTGGTTGTCGCCGCCCACTACAACGCCGCCTATTACGAACGACTGGGCGTTGTCTTCCTGCTTCTCGTAGGGCGAGATGATGATGGCGCGATGGCCGCCTTGATATAGGATGCGTACGTTCTGGTCGCCTATAAGCTCGCCAATCACCTTGTCGAGCGGCTTGTCCTTAACGTTGAGTGTTGTCAACTCGTTGATGCCTACAAGCGTGACACCCTGGAAAACCAGGTCGGCTCCCACCGATTTTGCCACCTTGCTGAGCACATTTCCCAACGTCTCATTACTGATGCGCAATGTCACTGGGTCGTTTTTCCATCCGTCTTCCGTCGGGCGCACATTCTGCGCCGTGGCGGTAGAGGTCGGAAGAATCTGCATGGGTAGTCCCCCGCTTAAAAGCATGGCGCACAGTCCACACTTCAATAAAGACTCTCTCTTGTTCATGGATACTTTTTATATAATCTATTAAATTATTCTTTGAGGCATTACTGCATTATAGCATCTATGATTTCAGCATGGCGCTTGTCTACGCAATACTTCTCCTTAAACTGCTTGATGAGGGGTTCTATACGTTCTATGTCCTTGCCTCCCTGTATGTAATTGGTGATAATGGAATACAAAACTGCGTCGCGGCACGCTCCGTCGTAGAACGCTGCCAGCTGCTCGAACATGTCCTCAATCTTGTCGGGACGCTGATAGGTCTCGCCCTTTTCGTGTGCCTGCTTGCTCTTGGTGTAAGCCATGTTGAGCAGAAGGAACGAGCAGTAGTCGGGACAGCTCAACGATGCCATGTCGCCGCGAAGCTTGGTTCCGTCCATAAGCTTCCAGTAGTCGCCTACACCCTGCTGGGCGATGGGCAGCTTGCGGGTTTCTTCGTACATCGGGGGATATTCTACGAACGAGATGTAAGCCAGTCCTTCGCTCTCGGCTGATACGTAATTCACCACGTCGGCTGCCACCTTGCCCTTCGACTGGGCTACGAGCTGGCGTGTCTGGTCAAGGAGTTTCTTAGAATCATTGATACGGTCGGCAGGCTTGACGTCTACTACGACGCACGCCAGAAGCTGCAACTTGTAGCGTATAGAGCGTCTGTAGGCGGCAACAGCAGCGTAAAGCTCGTTGTCGGCAACTGCCTGCTTCGAGCCGCTGAACTTCAGTTCATTCACCTGCTTGCCCTGATACTGTATGTCGACATGCAGACTGTCGCCCGGCATGAGCAGCACGGTAGTGCGTCCGTTGACAATCATCGCTACAAGGCGGTCGGTGTCAAACGCATAGACATGCTCCTCGCCTGGGTTGGCGTGAAACTCCTGACGGATGAACGGACTCTGTACACAGTCGAAATAAACCATGTCACGCTTGTAGCCATCAATAGTGGCGCTCAATACGGTGCGCTTGTTCTGCGCAAAGGATACAACGCTGGACAAACATAGAAGTCCCAACGCCATGATAATTTTTTTTGTCATTATGAAATATTGATTATTAGTTATTGCTTTAGTAATAAAACCTTTATCGGAATAATACACCAATTAAACTCTGCAAATGTACACTTTTTTGGTTGTTTACACAAGAAATATGTATATTTATTTAATTTTGGTTCAATATTTATATAAATAGGTGGGAAGAAGGGAAATCCGCCGGATTTTCAAAAGGAGTCCTTTTGCACTTCAAAAGGGGTCCTTTTAGGAGGCAAAAGGAGTCCTTTTGGAAGGCAAAAGGGCTACATTTGTAATGCAAAAGGAGTCCTTTTTCACGGAGCTTTGTAAATGGCTGATTTTCAAGGGATATTTTAATGGAAATCAGTCGTTGTCGTTTAATTAAATAAGGTTCATACGAAATAGGGAGTGATACGAATGTTTTAATTAAGTCAAAAATACAGGAGTAAGGTGAGCCAAAACTCAATTATATGGGCTGAAAGCCCAATAAGCACATAGCTCAAGGCAGCGCCTTGGGTGTACAGATAGATAAAACCAAAACGCCCTGCAAGGGCAAAAGCATTGATTATTAACGCTTTTGCCCTTGCAGGGTGCTTTGGTTTAGGCGGCTTTTTACCTCAGGGCGTTGCCCTGGGCTATGTGCTTCTGCCCCATTCGGGGCGTGCTACTTAGACTTTTGACACATTCTACTGAGCAAGCAGCGGTGCTGAAAACAAATTAAAAGAATGTATTGTCCAACTGCTCAGGCTATGGCGGGGACGCCATAGCCTCCTACTATTAGCATAAGCAAATCATCCACATACTTGAATTTCTATTATTGTCACTCGAAATGTAGGATGAATTTTAAATCAGCGGTTGCACTATTCTGCTGCAACCTTCTTAAGTGTTTCGAGCGGTTTGCCATCAAACTTATACTTCCATACGTCGGCTGTATCGACATATTCAGCCTTGTAGAGCTGCACTTCGCCTTCTTTAAGGCGGAAAGCGTAAGCTATGTTGTCGGTGAAGATGACGCTGTCGTTCATGTCAAGCGACTTGCCTACGCCATACTTCTCCTCGGTGCCGAGACCCTTGCGGCGTACGGTGTTGCCACGGAATATCCATTTGCGGCCCGAGAGGTCGCGATAGACGCCCTCAAGCTGGCGGTACACGCCTATCTGCTGTATGCTGTCGAGCGCCGGCAGAGCCTTCGCCTGCATCTCATTGCGTGAGGCGAGGTGCAATCCGTCAATCACTTCAAGCCGCATCTGCGTGCGGTCGTTGGCTGTAAGCACAATGGTGTTGCCGTCGAGAGTCCATGTTCCGGCTACGCTGTCGGTGGGTTGGTTGTCGGCAATGGCAGGTACGAGCCACTTGCCGTCCTGCATGAGCTTCATCTCCATGCCACCCTCGTGGAGCGTTCCGCCCCAAAGATGCCAGTATGACGTGCTGTCTTCAGCCACATACACCTCACGTCCGTTCTGCCAAACCGATCCGTTCGAGAGCGACGACTGCTCGCCTTTGCCGCCGCACGAGAACATGGCAGCCACGGCTACGAACATAATGGGAATGAATGATTTTCGCATAGTTTGATGGTTTTTTGAAAGGTTTGTATGATAAAAAGAGGGCGTGACAAGACACTCGGAATCCGATTGTGTCTTGACACGCCCTATCTTATGACTTTACTTTACCGGAGCTTCTGCCATTGTCTTCTTGAGCAGTTCCCAGAAAGGAGCTACTGTAGAGATGAGGCAACGCTCTGTTGTGGTGTGCGGCGAACGCATTGTAGGACCGAGCGAAACCACGTCGAGGTGCGGATATTTGCCCAGGATAACCGAGCATTCCAATCCTGCATGGTCAACCTGCTCGATTGCGTCCTCATTGAACAGTTCGCGATAGTTCTTTTCGAGCAAGTGGAGTATCTCGCTGTCGGTGTTGGGGTCCCAACCTCCGTACTCTCCGCTCATCTCAACCTTCATGCCTGCCATCGAGAATGTCGACTCAAGAGTTGTGGCAATGTAGTCGCGCATGCTCTCTCTTGACGAACGTGCGAGCAGCTTGAAGTAAGCGTGGCCGCCATTGATGTCGATAATGGCGAGGTTTGACGATGTCTCCACTACCGACGGGAACACCGGAATCATGCGGAGCACACCGTTGTGGCATCCGTAGATGGCGTCGAGCAGATTGTCCTGAATCTCCTCGGGCACCTCAGTTGCGGGCGTTTCAACGTCCTCAGCGAAGAACTGTATGTTCTCTTCGATGGTGCGATACTCGTTGTTGAACAAAGTGCACCACTCGGCTACGGCTTCCTTCAGAGCCTCAACGTTCTCCTTCGGCAGTGTGAGCACAGTCTCGCACTCGAACGGTATGGCGTTGCGCATGTTGCCGCCGTGCCATGTGGCGAGGCGTGCTCCGTACTCGGCGATTGCCTCATGTACAAAACGTGCCATGAGCTTGTTGGCATTGCCGCGTCCCTCGTTAATCTCCAAGCCCGAGTGTCCGCCCTTCAATCCCTTGATAACAACCTTGACGGCAGCGTCGTCCTTGTCGGTCTCCACTTCCTTATATTCGAGTGTGGCTGTGATGTCGACACCGCCTGCCGAACCGATAACGAACTTGCCCCATGTCTCAGAGTCTAGATTGAGCAGAATATCACCGTTGAGTTCGCCCTCGGGCAGGTCGTTGGCACCGAACATACCAGTCTCCTCGTCGGCAGTGATGAGTCCCTCAACGGGTCCGTGAACGAGGGTCTTGTCCTCCATAACGGCCATGATGGCAGCCACACCGATACCGTTGTCGGCGCCGAGAGTGGTTCCCTTAGCCTTAACCCATTCGCCGTCTACGTATGTCTGGATAGGGTCGGTCTCGAAGTTGTGTGTGCTCTCGTTGCTCTTCTGAGGCACCATGTCCATGTGAGCCTGCAGAATGATGCCCTTGCGGTTTTCCATTCCTGGAGAAGCGGGCTTACGCATCACTATATTACCAGCCGCATCCTTGAATGCCTCAACGCCTACACGAGCGGCAAACTCAAGCAGCATGTGCTGTACTTTTTCAAGATGTCCAGACGGGCGCGGCACCTGTGTCAGTGCGTCAAAGTTGCGCCAGATACATTCGGGGTTTAGGTTTTTGATTTCACTCATAACAATTGTTTTTATTAGTGATTAAAAAAATAGTAGTATTTATTGTTTATACTTTATTCCTATTGCTGTATTTTCCGCTTGCGCATGAACGAAAGCGCAGCCCAAGCCCATACGCCCATCGCCACCACAAGCAGCGTCTGCACGCTGTGGACGATGAGCACGAAGTTGAGAGCATCGGTATCGCCTACTCCATACAGCAGCAGCATCGTCTTCACGGCAAAGTGCCACGGACCGGCTCCGTTGGGTGTCGGCACTATGACGGCAATGCTTCCGACGATGAACGTAACCATTGCACACGACAAGCCAAGCCCTGAGGTGGAGTCGAAACAGAAAAACGTGAGGTAATAATGTAGGAAATAACACGCCCATATGGCAAGCGTGAAGACGACGAAGCGCACGGGACGCTTCACATTGCGTATCGACATTATGCCCTGCCAGATGCCTTGCACCGTGGCTTTCACCTTATTATATATAGCAAACCTACGCATAATGTACCACGCCAGAAGGCATACAGCCAGCCCGCAAACGGCTGTCACGATGTAGCCAGTAGTGGTAAATCCCGCCAGAAGGGCACCGATGTTGGTGCCGGTGCGGTCGAAGAATGTGTTGAAAACGCTGAACTGGCACAGCATAGTGACAACGGCTATGCCCATGAGCAGCGCCGAATCGATGGCACGCTCTACCACTACCGTGCCCAAAGCCTTGGGAAACGACACACCGTCGTAACGGCGCAACACTCCGCATCGGGCAAACTCGCCTATACGGGGCACTACAAGACTGACAGCATACGATAGGAATATGGAGTAGACACTGGTGGATGTGCGGGGATGTTCGCCTACAGGTTCGAGCGTAAGATGCCATCGCCAGCCGCGAAAAGCCTGCGCCAAGATGCCGAACGGGAACGAAAGCAACATCCACGTCCAGTTCATTTCGTGCAGCAAGACACGCTCCACCTGGCGAAAGTCAAAACCTCGATACATCCAGTAGAGTATCAATCCGCCAAGCAGCAGCGAGAGTGTCACCTTAAGTGAGTCGTTTATGATTTTTTTGAACTGCATATGTATATGCAAAAATACAAAATTGTTTTATGACACGACTGCTAAAAGTCTAAAAATATGTTTTTAGGGCTGTATTTTCTTGTAAATGCTTGTGCGTTAACGAAAAAAGTCGTAACTTTGCACCCGCTTTTCGGCGTAACCGATGACGGGAAGAAGAGTTGCCCATTATGTTGCGCGAGAACGATAAAACAAATTTAATTATCAAATTAACAATGGATTTAATTAAAGTTGCTGAAGAAGCATTTGCAACCGGCAAGAAGTTCCCTGAGTTCCGTTCAGGTGACACTATCACAGTCGCTTACAAAATTATCGAGGGTTCAAAGGAGCGTATCCAGCTCTATCGTGGTGTAGTTATCAAGATTTCTGGCCACGGTGACAAGAAGCGCTTCACCGTTCGCAAGATGTCAGGTACTGTTGGTGTAGAGCGTATCTTCCCGATCGAGTCACCCAACATTGAGAGCATTGAGGTTAACAAGCATGGTAAGGTACGTCGCGCTAAGCTCTACTACCTCCGTAACCTTACTGGTAAGAAGGCTCGCATCGCTGAGCGTCGCGTTAACACAACCAACGCTTAATCCGTACGGACACCTAACTCGAAAAGAGATAAAAAAGGATTTTGCACGCAACCGCGTAGCAAAATCCTTTTTTTTATTTCAACTCTCAACTGAAGTTTCTTTTTCCTCCAGATACCGCTGAAGGTCTTCCACTATGCTCTGATATTGCGGCGACGACACATAGCCTACGTTGCGGCGCAACACGAATTCAGCCTCACCGACGCTCGACGAGTAGCACGACAGCTCGTTGCGCTGCTGTGTTGCGTGCACACTTTGGGCTGAAATCTCGCGCTCACGTTCGCGTATCAGCTGATTGCACACCTTCCTTACGAGCGGCACCACAATCTTGTCGAACAGATGATGACCCTGAATGTACATGTAGGTCATGTCGGGACGCACGCCGAGCCGACGCAAATCGTCCTTCACCGCAGCATAACTCTCGCGCGCACCGGGGTGCTGGCGTTGCAGCGTCTGAACCTTGTGGCCCACACGACGACGCAGACTGACAAGCGCCTGCTGGCTGTTTTCGGGCGAAATGTTGCCCATCTCGATGATGTGAAGGAAGTCGCTTATGGCAAAACGGGGCGTTGCACCGGTGCGATACGACCATATATTCCACACAAAGAGCGGGAAGATGGCGGTGGAGAAGTCGCGCAAGAACGCCTCAAAGTCGAACGACTGGCGGTCGTTGAGCGCCACTGCCACGCAAACGGCATGCAGCGACGGAGCGTAACATTGCATGTTCTCGATGGCGTAGGCGTAAGAATGGAATATGTAAGGATTGTTGAGGATGGTCTTGGACGACCCGCTGGCACCCTGTTCGAGGTAGTCGTAGTCGGCATCGACGCACGCTATCATGTCGCGCCCTACTCCGCCGGCTGCAATAAGGCTCATAATGGCAGCCTTCTTGCCTCGTTCCAGGTGGTCGAGACGCGACGGCAGCATCACCTCGAAGTAACGTTCGGAATTCTCAAAACGCGAGAGTACCGACCGCCAGAAGAATATGTCGTCGTAGCTCTCGACATAAGCCACGATGCGACGGCGCGCCTGACGCGAGCTAAGGCGGTTTGCCGCCTCTACATATTGCGACGTTATACTGTCGCGCAAACGTTTGGCCATAATCCGAGTTTTGAATTTTGAGTTTTGAGTTTTGAATTGTTCTCGGCTGCCGCCTGCGATTATGAATTTTGAATTTGGAGTTTTGAATTTTGAATTATCGGCAAAGCCGATTTTGAATTATTCAATTTTGAATTGACAATTCATAAATCATCAATTCAAAATCGCAGGCGTAGCCGAGAACAACTCAAAATTCAAAATTCAAAATTCCTAATTCCGACATGGCGGCTCTCAGTCTGTAATGTCGCTCACTTCGGTAACTCTGTCGGCCCATCCGTTCATTATCACGGCTGGCGAATGTGTGGTCAAGATTATCTGGACGTTAGGATTGAGCGTGAGGATAAGGTCGATGAGCCGCTGCTGCCAGTCGACATGCAGACTCACTTCGGGCTCGTCCATAAACAGGACGTAGGGCAACTGGTCCTCGACGAGCACCGTAAGCAGGATTACGAGCATCTGCTTCTCGCCGCTCGAGAGCTGATACGGACTCAGAATCTCGCCAATTTGCGAGAACCGTATTTCGTTTTCGGTGCGTATAATGGTCTTGCCCGTCTCCGAAAAGAGGTCGTCGATGAGGTCCTGAAACGTCTTCTTCGGAGCCGAGATGCGCTGCGCTTCGAGTGCAGCATCGGGACGTCCGTCTTGCAGACACGCGATGATGCGGTTGCCGATGTTGACCTGATAGTCGAGATATTTGCGCTGAAGGAAGAATAATTGCATGTCGAGTTCGGTGGCAAGATCGCTCAACGAGGTGTTGAGCTTGTTGACTGCGTCGAGATTCCAAAGCGGTCGGTCGAACGAACGGATAACGTCGTAGCGTATCCACTTGGCATCGTCGGGCTGCACCTTGAGCCTGACGCCCTTGAGCATGTGGCTCGGAAACTCGCCACCGGCAGCCAATCCCTTCACCACCTTATTCAATATAGTGCTCTTGCCCACACCGTTTATGCCGCTGAGGATATTCACCTGGCGGTCGAGATTCCACACTACGTGGCGCTTGCCGCTCCACAACGAGTCGATCTCTATCTGTTTAATGTATTCGGCGTATTTCATTTACATATATATTTAAGGTGTGTATTCGTTTTACAAATATATGAAATAAATTGATACATTGTATTCACATAAAACGATATTTTTATACCTTTGCACCCGTATTTGGTAAAAGGGATAACAGAAAAGGCAAAAAATGACATTCAAAACGGACAACAAACGACCTCTGATAGCACACTTATGCATACTCATGGCATGCGTCATGTGGGGACTGATGTCGCCCATCGGCAAGGACGCGATGCAACACGGCATGGACAACATAAACCTTGTTTTTATGCGAGCGGCTGGAGGTGCATTGCTGTTCTGGCTCACTTCGCTGCTGTGCAAGCACGAACACATGCCCTGGCGCGACGTATTGGCGATGAGCGGAGCCGGACTGCTGGGACTGGTGGGCAACCAGTGCTGCTTCACCATCGGACTTAGCATCACCACTCCTTCAAATGCCAGCATCGTGACAACGTCGCTGCCCATCTTCGCCATGATACTCTCGGCGCTTATACTTAAGGAACCCATCACCGGAAAGAAAGCCCTTGGCGTGGGCATAGGCTGCTCGGGCGCTCTGATACTGATAATGTCGAGCGCAGCGGCACACGATTCGCGCATCGGCGACATACGCGGCGACCTGCTGTGTATCTCCGCCCAGCTGTCGTTTGCACTCTACCTGGCGCTCTACCGGAATGTTCTGCGCCACTATTCGCCCATCACCGTGAGCAAATGGATGTTCACCTGGGCAACAGTATTGCTCGCCCCGTTTATGCTTCCGCACGCTGCGCACACCGACTGGAGTCTCGTCACGCCCGGAGCGTGGGCAGGCACGGCATTCGTAGTGTTCTTCGGCACATTCATAGCCTATCTGCTCATGCAGACAGCACAGAAGACTCTGCGCCCAACTGTAGTGAGTATATACAATTATATGCAGCCCGTGGTGGCTGTATCGGTGAGTCTGGCAGCCGGAATGTGCGTGTTCACATGGAAGCAGGCACTCGCCGTGGCACTGGTTTTCAGCGGAGTATGGCTTGTGATAAAGTCGAAATCGCGCCACGACATCAACACACAGAAAGCAGCAGAATAAAAATGGGGTGTTATTCGCCGCCGAACAGCACTACAAAAGGATTGGGCAAAGTGACAGAACAGAATAGGCTAAGAGCAAACAAATTGCAATATATAGTTTACAAAACGTCACAAACAGCATTTGTCTTACATAAAATATGTTGAAAAGGATGTATATTAAATGTTAAAACCGAATAATTCACGATTAATAATCGTAAATTTGCACTATAAAGTACATCCCTAAATCCAGTATTAGACAATAACCCGGCACCGTCCGGCATTAAAAAACCTGAAAATAATATCAAAATAAAATATGGACTTGTATAACTTCGACTACAAAAGAATGAAGCCTGCCGAACAGCTTCCACTGCACAAGCAGGACACATGGGAACTGACGTATGTAACTTACGGCAAAGGCAAACGCATACTGGGCGATACCGTTACGGATTTCACCGAAGGCGACCTTGCATTCATTCCGCCACATATACCCCACTGCTGGAAGTTCGACTACGACCACACCGACGGCGAGGGACTCATCGGACACTACACCATCACATTCCGAACTGAGTTTATCGACCGCTGCACAAGCGCGTTTCCCGAACTCACCGAGCGTCTCGACCAGCTCAAATCGATATCGTCGGTACTCTCGTTCGACCCCAACACCACTGCCTTGATAGCCGACATGCTGCGCAAGATGGCACACGAGGAGCGCACAGAGCTGCTGCCCTACATGTTCCGTCTGCTCCTGCTCATATCAAAACGCGAGCGCGACGCCGTAGTAGTGGGACGCACTCCCGAGGCCGACCGCACATCGGAGCGCATCAACAAGATAAAGGATTTCTCGCAGAAGAACTTCGCACGCACCATCACTATCGACATGATAGCCGAGCACGTAGGCATGAACCGCTCGTCGTTCTGCACCTTCTTCAAGAAGGCTACGGGCCAGACCTACATAACATACCTCAACAAACTGCGCGTCGACCGTGCATGCAGCCTGCTGCGCCAGGGCTCTTTCAATGTGACAGAGGTGTGCTACATGGTAGGATTCAACGATGTGCCTTACTTCAACCGCTGCTTCAAGAACAACCGCGGAATGTCGCCTAAGGAGTATGCCGACGGCGTAATATCAAAACGCCAGGTGCTCACCACACGACAGATGGTGCCCGAACAGAAAATAAAATAGCTGGCGTAAGCACAGTAATACAACAATAACACATAGCAACAAAAACAACATTGCCCTGCACAGCAAGCGTGCGGAAAATGTTGTTTTTGTTGCTTTTTTATGCCTTAAACTTACATATTTATACAAAACCAGCCAATATACCACAATTGTGGTATGCCATATAACCTATTTGTGCTATTGTATGGCACACATATTTGCCCTAACTTTGCAACCATGAAAACAAGAAGCCGACACAGACTTGCTTCAGAATCTTCATAAAGTAAAACACATTTATAAAAAAGAAAGGGCAAACACCATGAGCAACAAGAAACTTCACTTCGAAACACTCCAATTGCACGTAGGACAGGAAAATCCGGATCCAGCTACCGACGCACGTGCCGTGCCTATCTACCAGACCACATCGTACGTATTCCGCAACTCGCAGCACGCTGCCGACCGATTCGGACTGCGCGACGCCGGCAACATCTACGGCCGACTGACCAACTCCACACAGGGTGTATTCGAAGACCGCGTGGCTGCCCTTGAGGGCGGTGTGGCAGGACTGGCAGTGGCATCAGGAGCCGCAGCCGTGACCTACGCTCTGCAGAACATACTGCAAATGGGCGACCATATCGTAGCCGCCGACAATCTGTACGGAGGTTCGTTCAATCTCATCACACACACGCTGACCACACAGGGCATCAGCAACACCATCGTCAACGTCAACGACCTTGAAGCGCTGGAGGCTGCCATTCAGCCCAACACCAAGGTGGTTTATGCCGAGACATTCGGCAATCCCAACTCAGACGTGACCAATCTTGAGGCAGTGGCAGCCGTAGCCCACCGCCACAACATACCCTTCATCGTAGACAACACATTCGGCACACCTTATATAATACGTCCGATCGAGCATGGAGCCGACGTCGTAGTGCACTCAGCCACTAAGTTCATAGGCGGCCACGGTTCGAGTCTGGGAGGCGTAATCGTAGACGGCGGCACATTCGACTGGAAAGCCAATGCCGACAAATATCCCACACTCGCCAAGCCCGACCCAAGCTATCACGGTGCGATATTTGCCGACGTTGCAGGCAAGGCTGCCTTCGTGACACGCATCCGCGCCGTCATACTGCGCGACACCGGTGCCACCATCTCGCCGTTCAACGCATGGATACTGCTGCAGGGACTCGAAACTCTGTCGCTGCGCGTAGAGCGTCACGTAGAGAACGCGCTCAAGGTGGTGAAGTATCTGGCTGAGAACCCCAAGGTGGAGAAGGTGAACCATCCGTCGCTGCCCACTCATCCCGACCACGAGCTGTACGAGAAGTACTTCCCCAACGGTGGCGGTTCGATATTCACATTCGAAATCAAGGGCGGCCAGGAAGCCGCATGGCGATTCATCGACCACCTCAAGATATTCTCGTTGCTTGCCAACGTGGCTGACGTAAAGAGCCTCGCCATACACCCGGCTACAACCACCCACTCGCAGATGTCGCCCGAGGAACTGGCGCAGCAGCACATCACACCCTCGACAATACGTCTGAGCATCGGCACCGAGCACATCGACGACATCATCGACGACCTGCAGCAGGCGTTCGACGCGATTTAGGCAGGCGTATGATGCAACATAAAAAGCTAACGACAACAACAAATTAAAACAGAGAAGAACTATGATTGCAAAAAAGCTGACCGACCTTATCGGCAAGACACCGCTGCTCGAACTTGGCACCTACTCGGCCAAACGCGGCATTGAAACGGCAATATTAGCCAAAGTGGAATATTTCAATCCGGGCGGAAGCGTCAAGGACCGCGTGGCTCTGGCCATGATCGAGGATGCCGAACGGAAAGGACTGCTCAAGCCCGGAGCCACAATCATAGAACCTACAAGCGGCAATACCGGTGTCGGACTGGCACTGGTGTCGGCCGTGAAGGGATACAAGCTCATTCTGACAATGCCCGAAACTATGAGTGTGGAGCGCCGTAACCTTGTGAAAGCTTACGGCGCTACCGTAAAACTCACGCCGGGCAAGCAAGGAATGGCGGGTGCCATACAGGCTGCCGAAGAACTGCGCGACGCTACTCCGGGCAGCATCATCCTGCAGCAGTTTGTAAACCCAGCCAACCCGCAGGCTCACTACAACACTACGGGGGTGGAGATATGGGAGCAGACTGAAGGCAATGTGGACATATTCGTGGCTGGTGTGGGCACCGGCGGAACGCTGTCGGGCATCGGCAGACGACTGAAGGAGCATAATCCCAATGTCAAAATAGTGGCTGTAGAGCCGGCATCGTCGCCCGTACTGAGCGGAGGCAACAGCGGACCGCACAAGATTCAGGGCATAGGAGCAGGCTTCGTGCCCAAGACATACAATGCCGACATAGTGGACGAGGTGCTCACCGTGAGTAACGACGACGCCATTCGCACCGGCCGACAGCTCGCAGCTGAGGAGGGACTGCTCGTCGGCATCAGTTCGGGAGCTGCCGTATTCGGTGCCACACAACTGGCTCTGCGACCCGAAAACCGCGGCAAGCGCATCGTGACACTACTGGCCGACACGGGCGAACGCTATCTGTCGACAGTGCTGTACGCATTCGACGAGTATCCGCTCTAAAGTGTTCTTTAGCTCGCTCAGCAGGGTATGTCAAAACTCAACCATACGGGCTGAAAGCCCAATAAGCACATAGTCCGAGGCAGCGCCTTGGGTGTACGGATTGAAAACAGCAAAACGCCCTGTAAGGGCAAAAGCATTGATAATTAACGCTTTTGCCCTTACAGGGCGCATTGTTTTTGGTGGCTTTTTACCTCAGGGCGTTGCCCTGGGCTATGTGCATCTGCCCCTTCGGGGCGTACTGCTTAGACTTTTGACATACCCTCCTCCTATTGTTTTTCAAAAGGACTCCTTTTGCCCTTCAAAAGGACTCGTTTTGCTCACTAAAAGGACTCCTTTTGCCGACCAAAAGGGGTCCTTTTGCATGCTAAAAGGGCTACATTTGCAAAGTGAAAGCAAAGTCATATAAAAATCACATGAATATTATAGTACAAATACTTTTGTTTGAGGTTTTTTGTATAATTTTGTAACGGCGTGTAAGCAGAGCAATTTCTGCCGGCACGCCATTAACCAGAATAACAAAAATACAAAAAACAAAGACAACAAAAATCTATGACAACTTTAACTCTCGCTATTGTCGTCGCCTTCGTACTGGGATACGCCTGCATCGCCACCGAAAGTCTGACTAAAGTGAACAAGGCAGCCGTCGCGCTGCTTATGTTCGTTGTGTGCTGGACGCTCTATATGTTTGATCCGCTGCAGTATCTCACACTCATGCACACGGAATACACGGGCGGCATAGCCGGAATGGCCGAGAAGGTGACCACCATCATCCAGGAGCACCTCGGCGACACCTCGACTACGCTGTTCTTCCTTATGGGTGCCATGACAATCGTTGAGATTGTCGACCAGAACGGCGGCTTCAACTGGGTGCGCGGAGTGATGAAGACCCACTCGAAGCGCGCATTGCTGTGGCGCATAGCGTTCATGACGTTCATTCTTTCGGCCATTCTCGACAACCTGACTACAAGTATTGTGATGATAATGATTCTGCGCAAGCTCGTGGCAGACAAGCAAGACCGTCTGATATACGCCTCGCTTGTGATTATAGCAGCCAATTCGGGCGGCGCATTCTCGCCCATCGGCGACGTCACCACTATCATGCTGTGGAACAAGGGTCTGATTACGGCAGCCGGAGTTATCATGGAGATTATCGTTCCGTCGCTCATATCTATGGTCATACCTGCATTCATACTGCAATATCATCTTAAAGGCGAACTGCAAATGCCGCAGATGAAGACCGGTGCCGGCGAGTCAGTAGGCGACTTCACCGACACACAGCGCAAGGCAGTGTTCGTCATCGGTGTAGGCGGACTGATGTTTGTGCCTATATTCAAGAGCATCACCCATCTGCCTCCGTTCGTCGGCATACTGCTCGTGCTCGGCGTATTGTGGACCACTACCGAAGTGTTCTACCGCCACTTGCACCGCGGACACGACGACGAGGGCACACAGAAGCGCGTGAGCAACCTGCTTTCGCGTGTCGATATGTCCACCATCCTCTTCTTCCTCGGCATCCTCATGGCTGTAGCCTGCCTCTCTGAGGTTGGCGTCCTGGCAGCCCTGGGCGAAGGACTGAACACAGTATTCGACGGCAACCACTATCTCGTGACCGGTATCATCGGCGTTCTGTCGAGCATCGTGGACAATGTTCCGCTCGTGGCAGGCTGCATGGGCATGTATCCCGTTGCCGCTACCGGCGACATGGCGGTTGACGGCATCTTCTGGCAGTTGCTGGCTTACTGTGCCGGCGTGGGCGGCTCGATGCTCATCGTAGGTAGCGCAGCCGGAGTAGTGGTTATGGGTCTGGAGAAGATCACCTTCGGATGGTACATGAAGAAGATCACATGGATCGCTTTCGTGGGCTATCTCGCCGGTATCATCAGCTACTACTTCATCAGAACGTTTGTGTTCTAAGTAGGATAAAGCCCAACAAAGCCCTACAAAGCCAATCCCCACAAAGCCCCACCCCCAAAAAG
>NZ_JADYUF010000003.1 GCF_021531655.1 Leyella stercorea
CCCCAGTAGGGAGGGGAGTGGTATGAAAGGCTAATCAAAAAACCTAAAGCCCTACCCCGGCCCCTCCCCAGTAAGGAGGGGAGGGGTATGAAAGGCTAATCAAGAAAACTAAAGCCCTACCCCCAGCCCCTCCCCAGTAGGGAGGGGAGTGGTATGAAAGGCTAATCATGAGGATTCAATATAAAATAAAACGAGAATATAAAATTAAATAAAAACAAGCAAATAGAGCACATCTCTCCCCTCCCTACGGGGGAGGGGCTGGGGGTGGGGCTTCTTACTACATCATTATGAACAACAACATCAAATTCTCCTATCCTTCTTCAGAGAAGGTGTACATGAAGGGAGAAATCTACAAGGACCTGCGTGTAGGCATGCGCATGGTTCATCTGAAACCTACAGTGAAGATTGTAGGCGGCGAGCGCATTGAGACACCCAACGCTCCCGTCTACATTTACGACACAAGTGGTCCGTACAGCGACCCTAACATCGAGATCGACCTGAAGCGCGGACTGCCTCACTTGCGTCAGGCTTGGATCGACTCACGCAAGGAGGGCGATACACAGATGTCGCTTGCACGCCAGGGCGTGATAACGCAGGAGATGGAGTACGTAGCGATTCGTGAGAACATGAACTGCCGCGAACTTGGCATCGAGACCCGTATCACACCGGAGTTTGTACGCGACGAAGTGGCAGCAGGACGCGCCGTCATACCCGCAAACAAGAAGCATCCGGAGTCAGAACCGATGATTATCGGCACCAACTTCCTCGTGAAAATCAATACAAACATAGGCAACTCAGCCATCACTTCGGGCATTGACGAGGAGGTGGAGAAGGCCGTGTGGAGCTGCAAGTGGGGTGGCGACACTCTGATGGACCTCTCTACGGGCGACAACATACACGAGACACGCGAGTGGATTCTGCGCAACTGCCCCGTACCAGTAGGCACCGTGCCTATGTATCAGGCTTTTGAGAAGGTGAACGGCAAGGCCGAGGACCTGACATGGGAGGTATTCCGCGACACACTCATCGAGCAATGCGAGCAGGGCGTAGACTACTTCACCATCCACTGCGGCATCCGTCTGAAGAATATCAACCTCGCCGACACACGTCTGACGGGCATCGTGAGCCGTGGCGGCAGCATCATCTCTAAGTGGTGCAAGGTGCATCAGGAGGAGAGTTTCCTCTATGCTCACTTCGACGACATCTGCGACATCTGCGCCAAGTATGACGTTGCCATTTCGTTGGGCGACGGATTGCGCCCCGGTTCTACCTACGACGCCAACGACGCAGCACAGTTTGCCGAACTCGACACAATGGGCGAGCTTGTAGAACGTGCTTGGGCTAAGGGCGTGCAGGCATTCATCGAGGGTCCGGGACACGTGCCAATGCACAAGATAAAGGAGAATATGGAGCGCCAGATAGAGAAGTGCCACGGTGCACCCTTCTACACACTTGGCCCGCTCGTAACCGACATTGCTCCTGCCTACGACCACATCACATCTGCCATCGGTGCCGCTATGATAGGATGGTACGGCACAGCCATGCTCTGCTACGTAACTCCGAAGGAACACCTGGCACTGCCCAATAAGGACGATGTGCGCACTGGCGTAGTGACATACAAGATTGCTGCCCATGCAGCCGACCTTGCCAAGGGTCATCCGGGTGCCACAATACGCGACAACGCTCTGTCGAAGGCACGCTACGACTTCCGCTGGAAGGACCAGTTCAACCTCTCGCTCGACCCAGAGCGCGCCGAGGAGTACTATCGCACAACCAACAAGGTGGACGCCAACTACTGCACCATGTGCGGACCTAACTTCTGCGCAGCACGTATCAGCCACACACTTTGCGACGAAACCAAGTAATAAAATCAACAATTAACAATATAAAGCAATGATTGAAACACAAGTATCAAAAGGTATTATCACTACCTATTTTGACAAACTCCAGAACAACCTCGACCTCGACGTCGCTATCGTTGGCGGCGGTCCGTCAGGTATCGTAGCAGCCTACTATCTTGCCAAGGCAGGACTGAAAGTAGCACAGTTCGACCGCAAGCTGTCGCCTGGTGGCGGTATGTGGGGTGGTGCAATGATGTTCAACCAGATTGTTATTCAGGAAGAGGCAATGGACATCGTTAACGACTTCGAAATCAACTACCATCCGTTTGAAGACGGACTCTACACCATCGACTCTGTAGAGAGCACATCATCGCTGCTGTATCACGCAGTACACGCCGGTGCAACCATCTTCAACTGCTACTCTGTAGAGGACGTTGTGTTCAAGGAAAACAAGGTGAGCGGTGTTGTAGTAAACTGGACTCCGGTATTGCGCGAGGGTCTGCACGTCGATCCGCTTAACATCATGGCCAAGTGCGTTATCGACGGTACAGGTCACGACTCAGAGATGTGCAAGGTTGTAGCACGCAAGAACGGCATCCGTCTTGAGACAACAACAGGCGGCGTTATCGGCGAGCGTTCACTCGATGTAGAGGAAGGCGAGCGTCAGGTAGTAGAGGGCACACGCGAGATTTATCCGGGTCTGTACGTTTGCGGTATGGCATCTTCAGCCGTAGCCGGCACTCCACGTATGGGACCTATCTTCGGCGGTATGCTCATGTCAGGCAAGAAGGTTGCCGAACTGATTATCGAGAAACTTAATAAGTAGTTCTTTATATAGTTGAGAATTGAGAGGTGAAAGTTGAGAGTTATGATATGCTTTTCTATTTATGCATTATAAATAATGTTGATATATGTAATCATAACTCTAAACTTTCAACTCTCAACTATAAACTTATCATAACTCTCAACTTATCATAATTCTCAACTAATGAAAACCATCGCCATCACCCTATCCCATTTTTTCACAGACGAAGCCTCAGCCATCAACCGCCTGTTTGAGAACGGCATCGACTTGCTGCATCTTCGCAAGCCCGACTCGCAAGCTGAAGAATGCCGACAATTGCTTGAGGCAGTAAACAAGCGATGGCTGCAACGTATCGTCGTACACGATCATTTTGAATTGTGCAAGGAATTTCAGTTGCACGGCATCCACCTCAACCGCCGCAACGATACCGTTCCAGCCGACCATCATGGCAGTCTGTCGTGCTCATGCCACTCATTAGAGGAAGTAATAGAGCGCAAGCCTAAGATGGACTACGTATTCCTTAGTCCTATATACGACAGCATATCCAAGCAAGGCTACCATTCGGCATTCTGCGACGAGGTCCTGCGCCAAGCATCGGCACAAGGCATTATCGACCACAAAGTAGTGGCATTGGGAGGCGTCACACGCCAGCGTATTCCACAATTGGAGGAATACGGATTCGGAGGCGCAGCCATGTTGGGCGATATGTGGAAGGACCTGCCATAATAATTACAAAGAAAGGGTTGAGCATCTCGTTTTTTATTTGTACTTTTGCCATGTTATTTATCGACTAAAAAACATGGAACAAACAGGATTGAAGAAAGCATTCATACAACTACACTTGAGTGTAATGCTTGCAGGTTTTACAGGATTATTCGGCAAGCTCGTTACACTCAATGAGACAACTCTTACATGGTATAGACTCGTATTCACAACGATGATTCTGCTCGTATTTACGGGTCTGCCACGTGTTGAATTCAAGAAATTTCTGAAAATAGCCGGTTGCGGCACATTGCTCGGTTTGCATTGGATATTATTCTATGCGTCCATCAAAGCGAGTAATGTATCAATCGGTGTTGTGAGTTTTGCCAGCATCTGCTTCTTCACATCCATATTCGAGCCGATGATACTACGCAAGCGATTTTCGATTGTTGATATGCTATTGGCACTTATCACCATTGTAGGACTGGCTTGCATATTCTCGTTCGACACCCGCTACCGAACAGGTATCATCATCGGCGTACTATCGGCAGCCGTGTGCTCGCTATATGCCATAACCAACAAGACGGCTTGCCAGAACATCAAGTCGCGCACCGCACTATTGTATCTGATGGTGGGCGGACTGATAGGTGTGAGCATCATCATACCGTTCTATCTGATGATTTATCCTTCGTCACAACCCGTTATGGTAATACCCGAAGGCGATAACTTATGGTGGCTTCTGTGTCTTGCATTGTTCTGCACGGCAGGTCTGTATCTCCTGCAAATCATTGTGCTAAAGAAACTCTCGGCATTCACCGTCAACCTCACCTACAACCTTGAGCCATGCTACACCATTCTCATAGCTTTCGCTGCATTCGGTGAGGGTCGTGAGCTGAACGTTTCATTCTATGTAGGCATCACAATGGTGATACTGAGCGTGGTATTGCAGAATCTTATGGCTTCAAGACGAAAAGAGAATACGAAGAAATAACCTCAAAACGACTAATCACATTACAATAATATATGATAGTATACATTATTTTAGGCATAGCTGCTGTAGTCATGGCAGCGGTAGGATATCTGTTGGGAAGCAAGAGCCAGACCGAACAAATCAAGACGCTGACATCCGAACGCGACGTACAGAAAGCTTATGCCGACAACTATAAAGCATCGCTCGAAACCGAAACTGAGCGCAACAGACAGAAAGAAGCCGAACTGAAAGAATCGTTCGACCGACAACTGGCAGACTTCAAGGAGGCGTACGACAAGCAGCTTGCAGAGCTGAAGGACTATCACGACAAGCAACTTGCACAAACAAAGGACAATGCCGACAAGCAGATTGAGACGTTGAAACAGATGAACAAGGAGCAGGTTGACAATCAGCTCCAGCTCATTCGCGAGCAGATGCAGACCACGTCGGAGGAAATTCTGAAGCGCCGTCAGGAAGAACTGGGTGAGCGAAACAAGGAGCAGGTATCGAAGATTATTGACCCTCTGCAACAAAGTCTGAAGGATATGCAGGAGGCTTTCGACAAATCGAAGGAACAGCAGAGCGAAGCTCTAACCCGTCTTGACGAAACCATTAAGATTAATATGCAGAAGAGTGTGGCATTAGGCGAGACCGCCGACCGACTGACCCGTGCACTAACCGGCGAGGTGAAGGTGCAGGGCAACTTCGGCGAGTTGAAACTGAAGCAGCTGCTCGAAGACCTCGAACTGAAGGAGGGCGAACAGTTTGACACACAAGAGACCCTTAAAGACAAGGCAGGAAAGACGGCTAAGGGCGACGACGGAAAGGGACTGATACCCGACTTCATACTACACTTCCCCAACAATCGCCACGTCGTGGTTGACTCCAAAATGTCGCTGACCGACTACGAGCGATACATGAACGCCGATGACGGAACGCCAGAGAAGAGCGAATATCTGAAGTCGCACATCGCAAGCGTAAGAGCGCAGGTGAAGCGACTGGCAAAGAAGGAATACACCAAGTATCTGCCAAGCGGATACAACAAACTCAACTTCGCCATAATGTACGTGCCTATTGAGGGTGCGCTCAATCTCGCATTGCTCAACGACAGTACACTGTGGCGCGAGGCTTACGACGAAGGAGTGATGATACTTGGTCCGCAGACTATGTACATGAACCTGCGCGTGTTGGAAATGATGTGGACCCAAGTGCGACAGCTCAAAAACCAGCAAGCCATGATTGATGCCGCCAACACCGTTATCGATCGTGTGCAGGACTTCGGTATGCGATTTGGCGATGTTGAGACAAGCATGAACGACACCATAAAGAAAATCGCTAAACTGAAAATAACAACCGCCGACAGTGGCGCAAGCATCATCACTGCCGCCCGCAACCTGCTCAAGGCTGGTGCAAAAGAAAACAAGAAGAAGAAGTCGCTTGCCGAAATGGATGATTCAATGTTTATCGAAGCAGATGCATCAGCTGTTTTATAAATATTATATTCAAGTTTAGCAAGTTCAGAAGTTATAGAAGTTAAAGAAGTTATAGGAGTTATAGAAGTTATAGAATTTAAAGCCGTATGCCTTACAGCTGAATATTCAGCAAAAAGAGTAATGGCTATAGCTCGGCTTTGCCGCTTGCCTTAGCAAGAATTTCTAGCGACTGAAGGGAGCGCAGCTTCCTTCAGCTTTGTGAAAAACTTCTTTAACTTCTGAAATCTATGAACTTGCTAAAATTCAGTATTATATTATTTGGGAAAAACTTTATTTCTGTTTTTCTCCAGAAATATATTCTATTATTATTGTCCGGTAAACAATTAGCACCATTATATTGCTTTATTGTTCAGTATTTTATTGCAATATTTTCCAAATGGAACTTGCTATATACCATGCTGGCTGAGCCATATTATCAGTTTTACCAGACAGCAATAATTAAATGTATCTTACAGGTCATCATTAACATTTTGAAAGCGGAATAATGAATACGTTATCGTTGGCAGATGAATACGTTATCGTTGGCAGATGAATACGTTATCATTGGCAGATGAATACGTATTCGTATTAGGAGACAGATGAATTCAAATCATTCTTTACAACATCAAACACCATATCGCCATCAATATCAAAATATCCATGAGCTATATGATTACGAATACCAATAACATCCTTCCAAGGAAAATGTTAATGATTTTGCGAATTGACAAAGAAAACACATCAATTATTTTATTGCAATATCTATACAGTAGTTGAATAGTTCAACTCTTTGCTAAAAAAACTACTATAATCTGCCTATATGTGCGAGAAAATCTGTAAGTTTGCAACATAATATCAATTTATCGGAAAATGACTTATACTATTGAAAAAGTAACAACGCTCATAGGAGCCCATCGCTTCGGCAATGCCGACGCCAACATAGGGTTTCTGCTAACAGACAGCCGCTCGTTGTGCTTCGCCGAGGAGACATTGTTCTTCGCCCTGAAGTCGGGACGTGGTGACGGTCATAATTATATTTCCGACCTCTACAGACGCGGAGTGCGCAACTTCGTGGTGGAACATGTGCCATTGGACTATGCCACTACCTATGCCGACGCCAACTTCCTGCGTGTGGAGAACTCGCTTGTAGCATTGCAACGACTTGCCGAACGCCACCGCGACGAATACAACATTCCAATCGTAGGCATCACTGGTTCGAACGGCAAGACCATTGTTAAGGAATGGCTCTACCAACTCCTGTCACCCGAAATCAACGTGACACGCTCGCCACGCAGCTACAACTCGCAGATTGGAGTGCCTCTGTCGGTATGGCTCCTAAACGAGCAGAGCCAGGTGGGAATATTCGAGGCTGGTATCAGCGAACCGGGAGAGATGCTCGCACTGCGCGACATCATACAGCCTGATATAGCCGTACTGACATTCATCGGTGATGCACATCAGAAGAATTTCGAATCGCTTGAAGAGAAGTGTCGTGAGAAAATTCTGCTCTTCCACGATGCCAAGACCATTGTATACTGCAAGGACGACACTCTTGTTGACAACGTAGTGAAGAGCTTCGACTATCGTGGCGACAACCTCGCATGGTCAATGAAAGACCCCAAGGCTGCTCTTTTCGTAAAGAAAGTGGAGAAGAAGGACTTCACATCTACTATACATTATATATATAATGGTGAAGAAAGCGAATACGATCTGCCGTTCATCGATGAGGCTTCAGTGCGCAACTCTGTAACAACTGCTGTCGTGGCACTGCACCTCGGACTCTCGCGCGAGCTTCTGGCAGAGCGCATGAAGAATCTGGAACCGATAGCTATGCGCCTGGAGGTGAAAGAAGGACAGCACGGATGCACGCTCATCAACGACTCGTACAACTCTGACATCAACTCGCTCGACATTGCTCTCGACTTCATGAACCGCCGCCCCGACCATAAGGGACGCAAGCGCACACTCATTCTGAGCGACATATACCAGACGGGCGAACCGCTTGAGCAACTCTACAAGGAGGTGTCGAAACTCAGCGTGCAGCGTGGTGTGAACAAGATTATAGGTATCGGTCCGCAGATTATGGATTATGCCGACATTATAAAGGTGCCCGAAAAGTTCTTCTTCCATGACGTTACATCGTTCATCCACAGCACTGTGTTTGAGACATTGCGCGACGAGGTGATTCTGATTAAGGGCGCACGCCGCTTCGGATTTGACAATATCACCGAACTGCTTGTGCAGAAGGTACACGAGACTATTCTCGAAGTGAACCTCTCGAACGTTGTCAAGAACCTCAACTTCTACCGCTCGTTCATGAAACCCGAGACCAAACTCGTGTGCATGATAAAGGCAGATGCCTACGGAGCCGGTGCAGTGGAGATAGCCAAGACTCTGCAAGACCACCGCGTAGATTATCTGGCTGTGGCAGTGGCAGATGAGGGCGTGACACTGCGCAAGAACGGTATCACATCGAACATAATGATTATGAACCCCGAAATGTCGGCGTTCAAGACCATGTTCGACTACGATCTTGAACCAGAAGTGTACTCGTTCCGACTGCTTGACGCTCTTGTGCGCGAGGCTCAGAAGAACGGCATCAACAACTTCCCCGTACACATCAAGCTCGATACGGGTATGCACCGCCTCGGTTTCGACCCATTGAAAGATATGCCTGAGCTTATCGACCGTCTGCAACATCAGTCGGCTTTGATACCACGCTCTGTATTCTCACACTTCGTAGGCAGCGACAGCGACTCGTTTGACGAGTTCTCAGCCCATCAGTTTGAATTGTTCGAGAAGGGCAGCAAGCAACTCTGCGCCGCATTCCCGCACAAGATACTGCGCCACATAGACAATTCGGCAGGCATAGAGCACTTCCCCAAACGCCAGCTTGACATGTGCCGACTCGGACTTGGACTCTACGGCTACGACTCACGCGACAATTCGATGATCAACAACGTGACTACGCTGAAGACCACAATACTGCAGATACACGACATTCCTGCAAACGAAACAATCGGTTATAGCCGTCGTGGAACACTGACACGCGATTCACGCATTGCAGCAATACCTATTGGTTATGCCGACGGACTGAACCGCCACTTAGGCAATCGCCACTGCTACTGCCTCGTTAACGGCAAGAAGGCTGAATATGTAGGCAATATCTGCATGGATGTGGCAATGATAGACGTGACCGACATCGACTGCAAAGAAGGCGACCAGGTGATAATCTTCGGTGAAGAATTGCCCGTGACAGTATTGTCAGATACTATTGACACTATTCCATACGAAGTGCTGACCGGTATCAGCAACCGAGTCAAGAGAGTGTACTATCAGGACTAAAGTACTGAGCGTCGAAAACATAAAAATAAAAAACATCCAACAACAATACAACAACCGAAAGAACATTACGCAGTACAAACGTAAGCAGAACGACATTGTACTTGTTGTTAAATGAAAAGCGGTTGCATGCAGTCCCTTGCTGGGACTTCATGCAACCGCTTTCGCGTAAATATATATGAATTGAAAGTTTGTACTAATTGAAGTAGCAAATTACTTTGTAAGGAACATATTGTCGTTTACAACGAATGCCTGAGCAACTGAAACAACGCATGCCAATACTATCAAACTTATAATCATCATAATTCTGTTATCCTTTCTCTATTTTTTGTTGTTTATCACTGTGTTATCCTTCTCCCGTGTTTTTCTTAAATGTGTGTCTAGACGTTCTTCATGTGCAACTCTGCGAGAGAGTTACTTCATGGCGTTCATCTTGTTGTTTACAACTACTGCCTCAACTACGGCTGCGCAGCAAATTGCAAAGATAAATCCGAAAATCATCATAATACTAATCCTTTCTTTAATTTTGTTATCCTAATCCTTTTACCTATTATAGGCATAATGCCTATTGAAGTGAAGCCTTTTTGTAGCCCTTTCGTTTTTACATGTGCAAAGTTAATGCCTTTTGTGTTCGCGCACAAGCGTTTTAGCAATTAATTGCGCGCTTGTCTTATATTTATTGATGTGCGTCAACGGTTGTCGTAAATTTGCAATAAAATAGCAATTGTTTTGCCAAATTTGGCAGAAAACAGGCTCCAAAAACCATGACAGGCAGACAATAAAGATGTATTATAGCAACATAATATACGTATCATGGCAGCAGATTTAGAGCATTCAGATGGTCATTGTATTAAAGTTTTTAGTAATTTTGCCCTCTGTAAGCCCCCACAAATATAAATAACCAATAATAAACGACAAATAATGAAGGATGTACCTGTATTGCTGCTCACCGGTTATCTGGGCAGCGGAAAGACAACATTGGTAAACCGTATCCTCGCAAACGAGAAAGGAATCAAGTTTGCGGTTATCGTCAACGACATTGGCGAGGTGAATATTGATGCCGACCTGATACAGCAAGGCGGCGTTGTCAATCAGAACGATGACAGCCTTGTGGCTCTGCAGAACGGCTGCATCTGCTGCACGCTGAAGATGGACTTGGTAGAACAGCTCAACGACATTGTTGCCGAACAGCGTTTCGACTACATCGTCATCGAGGCAAGCGGAATATGCGAACCTGCACCTATAGCCCAGACCATCTGCTCAATACCTACATTAGGGCCGAAATACATCAAAAACGGTGTGCCACGCCTTGACAGTATAGTGACCGTAGTGGACGCTTTGCGTATGAAGGATGAGTTCGGTGGCGGCGACAATCTGCAGAAGCAGAACCTCGACGAAGACGATCTTGAGAACCTCGTAATACAGCAGATTGAGTTCTGCAACACCATATTGCTCAACAAGGCATCGGAGATTTCGCCCGAAGAGTACGCCCATCTTGTAGACATAGTGCGTGCATTGCAGCCCAAGGCGGAGATTATACCGTGCGATTACGGCAATGTAGACCTCGACTTGCTGCTCAACACCCATCGCTTCGACTTCGACGAAGTGGCTACATCGGCTGCATGGATTGACGAGATAGAGCACCATCACGGCGACGAACACATCGACGACGACGATGATGACGACGATGACGACCACGAACATCATCATCATGACCACGAGCACGGACATCATGACCACGAGCATGAGCATCATCACGACCACTGTCATTGTCATCACGGCCACGACCATGAGGGCGGTGAGGTTGAGGAATACGGCATCGGGACATTCGTTTATTATGCCCGCCGACCGATGGACATGAACTTCTTCGACAACTTCGTTTGCAAGCTGTGGCCCAAGAACGTGATACGCTGCAAGGGATTGTGCTGGTTTAAGAACGAGCCTGACATGTGCTACATCTTTGAGCAGGCTGGTCGACAGATGGGACTGAAGAATGCAGGACAATGGTATGCCACAATGCCTGAGGACGAACTGCTCCCGCTGCTTGAGCGCGAAGAGGGATTACGACGCGACTGGGACGAGAAGTATGGCGACCGTATGCAGAAACTGGTGTTCATAGGACAGAAGATGGACAAGAAAGCCATTTGCGATGCGCTCGACATGTGCCTCACCGACTAATTACACCTTATTATATATATACACAAAAGGGGTTCGGCAGAAATTTGCCGAACCCCTTTTGTGTATATAAAATTGCCGATTGACAACATTAAAGTTATCGATTAGCTCTATTAAAGTTGTCGTTGCACATTACTTTGTTGCCTTAGCCACCTGTGCCTTAGCCTTAGCCATAGCCTTGTCGAGCGCAGCCTGAGCCTTCTTCTGGGCAGCAGGAGTCTGAGCCTTCTTTACGTTGTCGTAGAGATTCCAGAGCTTGAACTTGGCAGTAGCGCTCTTCAGAGCCTTTGTGAAGGCAGCAGCCTCAGCCTCTGTCTGTGCTTCCTGCTCAGGAGTAGCATAAGCGTGCTTGTAGCCCTTCTGCTTGTTCCACAAACCACGTGTGAAGTCAGGGAATGTAACGGGAGCGCAGTCGTTGTCCATAGAGATAGCACCGAGCTCAGCGATGGCACACCACTCAGCCAAGTCATATACGTCCATATCGAGCGGCAAACCATTCTGCAGACAGTAGATGAGGCGAGCGCACATGATGAAGTCCATACCGCCGTGACCGCCAACTTCCTTGGCGAGCTTGCCGAACTTCTTCAAGATTGGGCTTTCGTACTTCTCCTCAAGAGCCTTGCGCTGTGCATCGGGCATGAAGCCGTGTGATGTGAGGTCGTCAACCTTAGGAGCGTTGCCGGTAGCGGCAAGCTGCTTAGCGTCGACAGCATATCCCTCAACAGGATACTTATTAGCGAAACCGCGGGTACCAGTGAGCTGATACAGACGGCTGTACGGCTGCGGATTCATCACGTCGTGCTGCAACTCGATAACCTTATGGTTAGCGGTGCGGATAAGAGTAGTAGTGTGGTCGCCGTTGCGGAAGTCGTTGCAGGGCTTGCCGGTCTTCTTCTCTACGAGCTCCTTGCCATGAACGCTCTTAGTATCCATAGCCACGAGAGTAGTCATGCGGTCGCCACGGTGAATGTCGAGAGCCTGAGCAACCGGGCCAAGGCCGTGAGTAGCGTAGATATCGCCACGGTTCTCGCGGTTGTACTTCAGACGCCAGCCGAGCTGTTCGGGATCAGATCCGTTTGGATTCTTCCAATAATAATCCCAGAAATCATCGAGATTGTGGATGTAAGCACCCTGAGCGCGCAGAATCTCGCCAAATACGCCAGCCTGAGCCATATTCAGAGTACGCATCTCGAACCAGTCGTAGCAGCAGTTTTCAAGAATCATACAGTTGAGCTGTTTCTGCTCAGCCAGGTCAACCAGTTCCCAGCACTCCTTGAGGTTCATTGCCGAAGGCACCTCATCTGCCACGTTCTTGCCGTTCTCGAGTGCACACTTAGCCACGATAGCATGATGCTCCCAGTCGGTAGCGATATAAACGAGGTCGATGTCGGGGCGCTTGCACAGCTCCTCATATCCCTTCTCGCCATAGTAAACGGCAGCCGGAGCCAATCCGTTCTTGCGCAGACGCTCGTTCTGCTTCTCTGCACGCTCCTTAACGAAGTCGCAAAGAGCAACTACTTCAACACCAGGGATAAGGCTGAAGTTCTCAACAGCACCAGGACCACGCATGCCAAGACCTACGAGACCGATGCGTACGGTCTTCATCTTAGGCAAAGCCAGACCCAGCACGTCTTTCTGTCCGGCAGGACGTTCGGGAGTTTCAATAACGATTTTACCCTTGTTCCAATGCCACTTGGTATTGGGCGAGAGCGACTGTGCATTTGCTGTCAGGCTTCCAAACGAGAGGAATGCAGCAAAAGCCAAACCAATAAATTTAAACTTTCTCATAAAATTGATGTTATTAGTAATATAGTTTTAGTAAGTTGCAAGTTATAAAAAGCAATGCAAAGGTACACCAAACTTTACAAAAAACGAAATAAAAGGAGTCCTTTTTCAATATTTTGCCGTACATTTGCACGTATGAACGAAACTTATCTAAATACAGACTTAAGCCAAAAGCGCATTGCGGTGCTGCTTTCGGGCGGTGTCGACAGCTCGGTAGTGGTTTACGAGCTGGCGCGCAGAGGCTTACACCCCGACTGTTTCTATATAAAAATAGGTCCGGAAGAGAAGGAGGAATGGGACTGCACGTCGGAGGAAGACCTCGAAATGGCTACTGCCGTAGCACGCCGTTACGGATGCCGGCTGGAAGTGGTCGACTGTCATCGCGAGTATTGGGACCAAGTGACGCGCTACACGATGGATAAGGTGCGCGCCGGATTGACACCCAACCCTGACGTGATGTGCAACCGGCTCATCAAGTTCGGAGCTTTCCATGAGAAGCGCGGACACGAATACGACCTCATTGCTACCGGTCATTACGCCCAGACCGAAGTGGACAGCGAGGGAAGGAAGTGGCTCGTAACGAGTCCCGACCCCGTCAAGGACCAGACTGATTTCCTTGCACAGATAGAGTCATGGCAGCTTCAGAAGGCGATATTCCCCATAGGCCATTACGAAAAGAACGAGGTGCGTGCCGTAGCCGAGCGCGAACATCTTATTAATGCCAAGCGCAAGGACTCGCAGGGCATCTGCTTCCTCGGTCAGATAAACTATAATGAATACATACGCCGATACTTGGGCGAGTGTCCAGGCGACGTTATCGAGATGGAAACGGGCAAATGCATAGGCGGACATCGCGGATTGTGGTTTCACACTATAGGCCAACGCAAGGGCTTGGGATTCGGTGGCGGACCGTGGTTTGTAATCAAAAAGGACGTAGAGCGCAACATTCTCTACGTGAGTCACGGCTACGACCCGCAGACTGCATACAAAAAAGATTTCCCCGTACACGACTTCCACTTCCTGACATGCGAAGTTCCGATGCACAGTGTGACGTTCAAGATACGCCATACGCCCGATTATCATCCTGCCACCATCGAACGATTGGACGACGGCCGACTGATGATTCACTCTGACGATGCCATTCATGGAGTGGCACCGGGACAGTTCTGCGTGGTGTATGACGAACATCACCACCGCTGCTACGGCTCGGGAGAGATTACGGTATAGACAGGTGAAGGTTTGAGAAGACAATAAAAGCAGGCAGAAAACCCAATAACACAATATAAGAATGTGGGCAAGACTCACTAGCAGTACGCCCCGAAGGGGTAGAAGCACATAGCCCAGGGCAGCGCCCTGGGTAAAAGTATCGCAAATAACAATGCGCCCTGTAAGGGCAAAAGCGTTAGTTATCAATGCTTTTGCCCTTACAGGGCGTTTTGCTTTTATCAATCCGTACACCCAGGGCGCCGCCCTGGGCTATGTGCTTATTGGGCTTTCAGCCCGTATAATTGACATTACTAACATTGGGACTACAAACGTCGCACAAGTCTGAAAATTTAATAAATCAGCGTACCCGATATACACCAGTAGCTATTGCTACCGCCTTCGGGTGCTCCCTGCGGAATCTTTACGCACAAGGTGTGCTTGCCCGCCTTCAGATTACCCACATATATATATTCTGGATTGGTCATTGTGCCTGGGCACCAGTTGGAGCGGCTCAGGTCGGACGAGCTTTGTCCGTTTGAGAAATTGCCCGAACATGGGTTCCAGTTGCGGTATGTGCCACAGTCGTCGCGCCAAGGAATGAAGCTTATTACTTTCTGTCCGTCGACGTAGATGGTGTTCACCTTCTGGTTGAACTCGTCGCCGCCGCCCCATCCGCCGTGTCCGGTGGTGAGATAGAACAGACGTGCGTCCTTGACATCCTCCTTCAGTTCGAAGCTGACATTGAGCGAGTCGTCGAGCATGAATATAGGATAAGGCTGACCAGCCTGTTCCATATAGTTGACCGTATTGAACAGAGGCAGAGTCTTGGGCATGTCGCGTTCGCCCTCAGGATAGTACTTAAGCTTAAGACTCAGACGATGGCCCTTGGCATCCCAGTTGCCTATGTAGGCACCAATCCACACTTCGCCCTTGAGCTGCTCAGCCACGCTCGTCACCTCAGCCTTGTACAGTACTGAGTCTGCCCATGTCTGTCCGGGCACCTTATTATGATTGTACTTGCGCACGCCGAAGCCCGTGAAGAATCGCATCAGCTCAAGCGGAACGTCATAACCAGTTGTTGACACCAGACCATGATAGTCGGTCTGACCGCTCTTGAACGACGGCACGCTGTTGAGATTGCGCAGAGCGTCGAGGAACGACTGCTCCTTGCCGGTAGGAATCATGAAGATTGAGCCGGTACGGTCGTAGGCATCGCCGTCAGAATACTGTACAGCCTCAATGAATACCGAACGATCCTTGATGTTGTCGGGCAACTTCACCTTCTTCAGTACTATTGTTCCACCAGCTGCTGCATAAACCTTGCCCTCCTCGAGTGTCTCGGGCAGCTTGGCGCCATTGAAACAGATGGTCTGCTGATCGAACACCGGAACGCTGATGACGCCACTCTGATTGATGGCATACGAGTAGTTGCTGTTGTCGAGATAGTGTCCCCATTCGGTTGGCAGGAGCGGCGACTTGTCCTTAAGTGCCTTTATGTCGACAGCCTCCTGCACAGAATCGCCGTTGCGCACTACGCGCAGCACGAGTCCGTCGGGCACGCCGCGCCACGTCTGCGGAGTTCCGCGAAGGGCTATGTCGTTGGTGTACCATACGTCGATGGTATTGGAGTTGACCACAGTGCGCACCACCTTGCAGTTGAGTCCGAGATACTTCTCGGTCTTGACATCGGTGAATCCCTCGCCATACTCAAACGGGGCGTTGGTGTAGACCACCTCGTTGTTGGGCATGACGGCACGACGATAGCTCAATCGACGGCTATAGTCGATGTAGGTATCCTGGCGCAATGTGTTGGCTTTCGGCTCGACAACCTTGCCCTCGGGCGACAAATTCTGAAGCTTGACATGGTCGCCGCAGACCGACATCATTACACCTCCGGGGCGTGGCTTGCCCTTGTACACAGAGCGATAGGTTACGGTTATGCCAGTAGCTTTCTTCAGTTTCTTGGCATAGTTTTGTGCCTGGGCTGTGGCGAGAAAGCACAGTCCGACAACAAGAGTAAATAAAGTTCTTTTCATATTCTTGATAATTTGTATTTAATGGTTAGTCAGGTTTTGCGAGCACAAAGTTAGTATAAAATTTTGGAATTCAACGGCAAGAAGCCTAAAACATAACCTCTGAAACGGCACTCAAAAACGTCGGCTTTTCAAAAGGAGTCCTTTTGCATTGCAAATGGAGTCCTTTTACACAGCAAAACGAGTCCTTTTGGAGTGCAAAAGGACTCGTTTTGCAACCCAAAAGGACTACATTTGAAATAACGCTGAAATCAGGCGCAAACTCCACGGCAATAGTTTTGCAATCTTGCCGTTTCTGATTACCTTTGCAAGCGGACTCTTACATCTGCAAATCGGCAGTAGGCACACGGCTCCACGCGAAGTCTCCGACAAGGTCTTTAGCCTCAACGGGGCTGTCGTCAGGCTGGAGTCCGGCTGCATGGGCAAGCATTCCGATAATCTGCCGCGCACTGTAATGCGCACGCAGCGACTCCATGTCCATACTGCGGTCGCGCTTTGACAGGCGCTGGCCGGCACTGTTGCACAGCAAAGGCAGATGGACGAATCGCGGAGGAACAAATCCCAGCTGCCGAGCCAGATATATCTGCTGTGGCGACGAGAGCAGAAGGTCGCGTCCACGCACAACCTCGTTGATGCCCATCAGCGCATCGTCCACTACGACTGCAAGCTGATAAGCCCACGCTCCGTCCTTGCGGCGCACGATGAAGTCGCCGCATTGTGTGGTGAGGTCGACGGTGTGCGTGCCGTAATGTCCGTCGCTGAACGTTACCAAGCCCTCGCCTTCGTCGGGTACCTTCATGCGAATGGCAGCCGGACCGGAATGAACACCAGGCGGCAGATTGCGGCATGTGCCCTTGTACACTACCCTACCGTCGCTCTCGTGCGGTGCCTGCGTGGCCATGATGTCGGCTCGTGTGCAATAGCAAGGATAGGTCAGCCCGCGCTCGCGCAGCTGCTGGAGACAGCGCTCGTATATCGCGCCACGCTCACTCTGCCAGTATGGACCCTCGTCCCAGTCGAGTCCGAGCCAGTGAAGGTCGTCCATTATCAGTTCGGCATACTCGCGGTGCGAGCGCTGAGGGTCGATATCCTCTATGCGCAACAGCCATGTGCCGCCCTGCGACTTAGCCGAAAGCCACGACAGCAGAGCGCTGAACACGTTGCCCAGGTGCATGCGTCCCGTTGGCGACGGAGCGAAACGGCCCTTCACCTTCGGCTGCAAAGCTTCTGTATAATCAGTATTTTCAATCATCCGACAAATCTGTTTAAATAATGTATGTGCCATATCAGGGTCTGACACGGAGTGCAAAATTACTGCATTTTCCGCTAACAGAGACCCTACAGTGGCAATAATTCAACAATAATGACACTCGAAGAATTCATCAACCAATGGCAATCGACCTCGCCGACGCTGCTCGTACACACAAGCGGATCGACCGGTAAGCCAAAACCAATGCTCGTAGAGAAACGCCGTATGGAAGCTTCGGCTCGCATCACGTGCCAGTTTCTCGGTCTCAAGCGGGGCGATACGGCTCTGCTATGCATGCCGCTCGACTATATTGCGGGCAAGATGATGGTGGTACGCGCCATCGTTTGGGGATTACGACTGATAGACATTCCGCCCTGCGGTCATCCGCTTGCGCAGATTGACACGCCGCCCGTATTCGCAGCCATGGTGCCTATGCAGGTGTTCAACAGCATGCAGGACGACGGCGAACGCCAGAAGCTGTGGCAAATCAGGCATCTCATCATTGGAGGCGGAGCCATAAGCGACGACATGGCAGCCCAACTGCGGCTTCATCCGGGCGCCGTGTGGAGCACATACGGCATGACCGAGACGCTGTCGCACATCGCCCTGCGACGCCTGAGCGGTGCGCAAGCCAGCCAGTGGTATGAGCCTTTCGACGGAGTAAGTGTGACGACCAATGCCGAGGGATGTCTGGTGATAGACGCTCCAGCCGTATGCGCACAGCCGCTGACCACCAACGACATTGCCGAAATAGCTTCCGACGGACGACGCTTCAGAATACGCGGACGCAAGGACAACGTGATTTGCAGCGGTGGCATAAAACTGCAGATAGAAGAGATGGAAGCCAAGCTGCGGCCATACGTCAATGTGCCGTTTCTCATCACCAAACGCGCCGACCCGAAATTCGGCGAGACGGTGGTGATGATAGCCCAAACCGACAACCTCGACGCACTCGAAACAATCTGCAAGGAAAGGCTCAACAAGTACGAGCAACCGCACGATTTCATAGCCGTAGACAGCATTCCAACCACCGAAACGGGCAAGCCAGCACGTGCCAAGGCTATGGAAATAGCCCAAACACGCTAATTATCCTATTATAAAATGCAAAAAACGAGCACCCTTTCAGAATTATTTAGTAAATTTGCACGTGTATTGTACCACAATACATGCCCGACATTACACCTTATTATATATAAGGTGCTGACGAATGCGTGTGTATGGCCAACCAAATAAAAGAAAAAAACAAAAAAATAGATATAATACGAATATGAACGTTTTAGAACTTAGTGAACAAGAGATTGTAAGAAGACAGAGCCTGCAGGAACTGCGCAACTTGGGCATCGACCCATATCCAGCAGCCGAGTTCCCAACCAACGCCTACTCAGAGGATATCAAGAACGAATTCAAGGACGAGGACGAAAAGCGCGAGGTAGTCATTGCCGGACGTATGATGAGCCGTCGTGTAATGGGTAAGGCAAGCTTCGTGGAGCTTCAGGACTCAAAGGGCCGCATTCAGGTGTACATCACACGCGACGATATCTGCCCCGACGAGGACAAGACTCTGTACACTACAGTGTTCAAGCGTTTGATGGACATAGGCGACTTCATCGGTATCAAGGGCTACGTGTTCCGTACACAGACCGGCGAAATATCAGTACACGCACAGTCGCTCACCCTGCTCTCGAAGAGCTTGAAGCCGCTGCCTATCGTAAAGTATAAGGACGGAGTGGCTTACGACAAGTTCGACGACCCCGAGCTGCGTTTCCGTCAGCGCTATGTTGACCTTATCGTAAACGACGGTGTTAAGGACACATTCCTCCAGCGTGCCACCGTAGTGCGCACACTGCGCAAGGTGCTCGACGAGGCTGGATACACCGAGGTTGAGACTCCGACACTGCAGTCAATCGCAGGCGGTGCTTCGGCTCGCCCGTTCATCACCCACTTCAACGCTCTCGACCAGGATATGTACATGCGTATCGCTACCGAGCTTTATCTGAAGCGTCTGATTGTAGGTGGTTTTGAGGGTGTGTACGAAATCGGCAAGAACTTCCGCAACGAGGGTATGGACCGCAACCACAACCCGGAGTTCACCTGCATGGAGCTGTACGTACAGTACAAGGACTACAACTGGATGATGTCGTTCACAGAGAAGCTTCTTGAGACCATCTGTATAGCCGTAAACGGCAAGCCAGAGCGCGAAATTGACGGCAACATCATATCATTCAAGGCACCTTATCGTCGTCTGCCTATCCTCGACGCTATCAAGGAGAAGACCGGATTCGACTGCAACGGCAAGACCGAAGAGGAAATCCGCGCATTCTGTCTGGAGAAGGGCATGGACGTAGACGAGACAATGGGCAAGGGCAAACTCATCGACGAACTCTTCGGCGAGTTCTGTGAGGGCACCTTCATACAGCCTACTTTCATCACCGACTACCCCGTTGAGATGTCGCCTCTGACAAAGATGCACCGCTCAAAGCCGGGCTTGACAGAGCGTTTCGAGCTTATGGTGAACGGCAAGGAGCTTGCCAACGCCTACTCTGAGCTTAACGACCCGATCGACCAGGAGGAGCGCTTCATCGACCAGATGAAGCTCGCCGACAAAGGCGACGACGAGGCTATGATCATCGACCAGGACTTCCTGCGCGCCCTTCAGTATGGTATGCCTCCTACATCGGGCATCGGCATCGGTATCGACCGCCTCGTGATGCTCATGACCGGCAAGACATTCATCCAGGAAGTACTCTTCTTCCCGCAGATGAAGCCCGAAAAGAAGATGCCACAGAGTACCATCAAGGAGTGGGCAGAGATTGGCGTTCCCGAGGACTGGGCTTACGTTCTGCGCAAAGCAGGCTTCAACCTCATCTCAGACATCCGCGAACAGAAGGCACAGGGCTTGCAGCAGAAGATTGGAGAAATCAATAAGAAGTACAAGCTAGGCTACGAACGCCCAAGCTTGGACGATATCCAAGCTTGGATTGACAAAAGCAATGTTTAATTATTAATGTTTAATGTTTAATTATGAGCGAAGCTGGTGATTTGCTCCAAACCAAAAGTATGGGATTGGCAATACGTATTGTCAATCCGTACAAATGGTTATTACAACCCAATGGACATTAAACATAAACAAAAGAACACAAGCAAAGAAACATTAAACATTAAACATTAATCATTAATCACTAAAGAGCGTGTACAATTGTGGAAAAATAGCTATTATTGGCGGCGGTAGCTGGGCTACTGCAATAGCCAAGATTGTGATAGGTCATACCCATCACATAGGTTGGTATATACGCCGTGACGACAGCATAGAGGAGTTCAAGCGCATCAGCCACAACCCGAATTATCTCACGAGTGTACACTTCAACACAGACGAGATATTCTTCTCGAGCGACATAAACCGCATCGTTGAGGCTTACGACACGCTTGTATTCGTGGTGCCGTCGCCATATCTGAAGAACCATCTCAAGAAACTCAAGACCCGACTGCGCGACAAATTCATCGTCACAGCCATCAAGGGACTCGTGCCCGACGACAACATTGCATGCTCCGAATTCTTCCACGAAGTGTACGATGTGCCCGACGAGAATCTCGCTTGCATCGGCGGACCGTCGCATGCAGAGGAGGTGGCACTCGAACGATTGTCGTACCTCACCGTGGGATGCGCCGACCAGGAGAAGGCGCAGGCCTTCTGCGAAGTGCTCGATTCTGAGTTTATCAAGACAAAGACCTCGTCCGACGTTATCGGCATCGAATACTCATCGGTGCTCAAGAACGTATATGCCATCGCATCAGGCATTTGCAGCGGACTGAAATATGGTGACAACTTCCAGGCGGTGCTCATATCGAACGCCGTTCAGGAAATGTCGCGATTCCTTACAGCCATAAATCCAATTGAACGCAGCGTATATGACTCGGTTTATCTGGGCGACTTGCTCGTGACCGGATACTCAAAGTTCTCGCGCAACCGCACCTTCGGAACAATGATAGGCAAAGGCTACAGCGTGAAGAGCGCACAGATAGAAATGGAAATGATAGCCGAGGGCTTCTTCGGAACCAAGTGTATGAAGGAGAAAAACCGACACTACCATGTGAATATGCCAATCCTCGATGCCGTATATAATATATTGTACGAGCGCATCAGCCCACAGATAGAAATAAAATTGCTCACCGACTCGTTCAGATAACGAATAGTAACAATTTGAATCTATGGGACAGAGAGACGAAAAAGACAAAATGAAAACACGCAAGGAAAAACTTGCGGGCTATTTCTATGATTTGTCTAAACTAATATTTACAGCTATGGTACTTGGAGGAATGTCTCCACTGTATACTGGAGACTTCAAGCCATATACCGTATACGTTGTTTTTGCAGGAATTATATTCACATATATTACTGCATTTTGTGCAAACCGAATTTTAAAGTATTGATAATATGGAAGGATTAGCTCTTATTTTCACTTTAGGCATAATAATTGTTGGTGGATTCCTGGCTTGGACCTACACCAAGAAAGGTGAGGAATGGCTGAAAAACCTCTAATATACAGGAAATTCAAATTATAAATAGTAAATATACAACAAAATGAAAAGTATCAGCTTAGACATTACAAAGGCTGCCCAATTCCTCTCTGAGGGCGCAGTCAAAGCTTATGAACCCCAAGTTATAGCCGCCCAGCAGGCATTGGAAAACGGCACCTGCCCTGGCAACGACTTCCTCGGATGGCTCCACCTTCCGACTTCAATCACACCTGAATTCATTGCCGAACTCCAGAGCGTTGCCAACACTCTTCGCGAGAAATGCGAGGTTGTTGTAGTTGCAGGCATTGGCGGTAGCTACCTTGGTGCTCGTGCCGTTATCGAGGCATTGAGCAACTCATTCGCTTGGCTCGTAGGCGACAAGAAGAATCCTACAGTCGTTTTCGCTGGTAACAATATCGGCGAGGATTATCTCGCTGAGCTCACTTCATATCTCAAGGACAAGAAGTTCGGTGTTATCAACATCTCTAAGTCAGGTACAACTACTGAGACTGCTCTCGCTTTCCGTCTTCTCAAGAAGCAGTGCGAAGACCAGCGCGGTAAGGAAGAGGCTAAGGATGTTATCGTTGCAATCACCGACGCTCATAAGGGTGCTGCACGTGCTGCCGCAACTAAGGAAGGCTACAAGACATTCGTCATTCCTGACAACGTAGGCGGTCGCTTCTCTGTGCTCACACCGGTTGGTTTGCTGCCTATCGCTGTTGCCGGATTCGACATCAAGGCTCTCGTTGGTGGTGCTGCCGATATGGAGAAGGCTACTGGCAAGGACGTTCCGTTCGACCAGAATCCTGCTGCTATCTACGCTGCTGTACGCAACGCTCTCTATGCAGAATCAGGCAAGAAGATTGAGATTCTTGTCAACTATCAGCCCAAACTCCACTACATGAGCGAGTGGTGGAAGCAGCTCTACGGTGAGTCAGAGGGTAAGGACGGCAAGGGTATCTTCCCTGCTTCTTGCGACTTCACTACCGATCTCCACTCTATGGGTCAGTGGATTCAGGAAGGCGAGCGCACTATCTTCGAGACAGTAATCAGCATCGAGACTCCTGAGCACACCTTATTCTTCCCGCACGACGAAGAGAATCTCGACGGACTCAACTTCCTTGAGGGCAAGCGTGTAGACGAGGTTAACAAGATGGCAGAGCTTGGCACACGTCTGGCTCACGTCGATGGCGGCGTACCTAACATCCGTCTCTCTGTACCGCAGCTCAACGAGTACTACCTCGGACAGATCATCTACTTCTTTGAGATTGCTTGCGGCATCAGCGGCAACATCCTCAGCGTTAACCCGTTCAACCAGCCTGGTGTTGAGGCATACAAGAAGAACATGTTCGCTCTGCTCAACAAGCCTGGCTATGAGGCTGAGAGCAAGGCTATTCAGGAGCGTCTTGCTGACGAGAAATAAGCACTATAATCTATAATGAAAAACGGACTGTGAAGAATGTAGCAGTCCGTTTTTTTTAGTGAAAAGGGAAAAGTGAAAAGGTAAAAATCCGATAGCTTTTAGGTAAAAATCCCTACCCTGCCCTTATTCAGCATAGGAAATAAGGCAAAAACAAAAGAACATAACCATTTAATATATGATTAAAGAAGCAATCCAACACTACAAACAGTCGCACGGCTATAGCCAGTTTTCGCCCCGCTGCGTGCTGTTCGACATGGACGGCGTGCTCTACAACTCTATGCCCAACCACGCTGTGGCATGGCACGAAGCAATGAAGCAGTTTGGCATTCATTTCACTGCCGACGACTCATACGCTACAGAGGGAGCTCGTGGAGTTGACACCATTCGCAAATATGTGCTCGAACAGCAAGGCAAAGAGATTTCGAGCGAAGAAGCCCAGCGCATGTACGACGTGAAGACGGAGATATTCCATCATATGCCAATAGCTGAGATATTCCCCGGAGTTATCGACATCATGCAAAAGATAAAGTCGGCAGGAATGACTATAGGTGTAGTGACGGGTAGCGGTCAGCGTCCGCTCATCAAGCGTCTGCTCAACGACTTCGACGGATTTCTTACCGAAGACCACATCGTTACGGCCTACGACGTAGAGCGCGGCAAACCAAATCCCGACCCATACCTAATGGGACTGCGCAAGACAGGCAACAACAATCCGTGGCAAGGCATCGTAGTTGAGAATGCACCATTGGGCGTGCGTGCCGGTTCGGCAGCCAACTGCTTCACCATCGGTATTAATAGCGGACCCCTACCCGACTCTGCCCTCGCAGACAATGGCGCCAACATAGTATTGCAACAGATGACAGAACTGTGCAGCATATGGGACGAACTATTACAAAACATCGACTGATACACAACATCATTTTGCTAATAACACCCTCTAAATTAACATTTTGCGAGTGCAAAATGTTAATTTTTTATCCATACAACAAGGATGATATACAATATTTTTAGTAACTTTGCACCCCGAAAATTCTAAGGTCGTACCTATTAAATATGGCACGACCACTATATAGAGTGCTTGTCAAACCTCTTAAAAAACAAGAAATGCAAACAAACAAGAAACAGGTGAGCGTGCTGTTTATGCTTTTCAGCGTGCTCTTTTGCGTTTGTCTGATTACGGCAAACGTGCTCGAGACAAAGCAACTTTCAATGGGACTGTTCAGTATAACCGGCGGACTGATTGTGTTCCCAATCTCTTACATCATCAACGACTGCGTATGCGAAGTGTGGGGATACGGCAAGGCACGCCTGCTTATATGGCTCGGCTTCGCCATGAACTTCATCTTTGTGGCGTTCGGTGCGCTGTGCGACGCTCTGCCCGCAGCCCCTTACTGGCACAACGACGAGGGCTTTCACGCCATATTCGGACTGGCTCCACGCATAGCCATGGCGTCTTTCCTGGCTTTCCTCGTTGGTTCGTTTGTCAACGCATACGTCATGAGCCGCATGAAGATACAGTCGGGCGGACGCAACTTCTCCGCACGTGCCATCATGAGTACGGTCTACGGTGAGGCAGCCGACTCCATCATCTTCTTCCCACTGGCGCTTGGTGGCGTGGTGCCATTGAAAGAACTGCCCATACTAATCATCTCGCAAGTGATACTGAAGACTCTGTACGAGATACTGGTATTGCCCGTAACCATTCGTGTGGTTAAGGCTGCAAAGCGTCATGAGGGCGAAGATGCATACGACAACGGCATCAACTACAGCATCTGGAAAGTGTTCAGCCTGTAGCAGACGTTTCATCTCACAATACTATATATAACTCATCCGACATTCCGGGTAATTCAAACCATTGCGTTGTATTCCCAGAATGTCGGATGAGTTTTTTATTCTCATTAGTGTTAATTAACGTTTATGGGGGGGTAAAAGAAATATTATGTATATTTTTGCAAACGAAAATTATACCATCAAACGATTTATTGACATTAAATTATTTCTATCATAAACTAATCAAAACAACCAAAGTATGCCAAAGAATCTAAAAGTAGGTATGCTTGTTTGCGCCTCACTGTTGGCGGCAAATGCAGCATACGCTGACAATTCTGCTACACAGGAAAGTTTGCGCATTGAGCAGCATACCAGCAAAATCAAAGGAACTATTGTCGACAGTAAGACCGGTGAGCCAATCATCGGTGCCAGCGTCAAGGTGAAGGGCACAAAACTCGCCACAATCACCGACATTGACGGCAACTTCGAACTGAACGCTCCCGAAGGAGCTCAACTACAGGTGTCGTATGTAGGCTACAAGAACGAGGAGTTTGAGGCTCGCAACGGCATGAAGATTGAAATCCATGAAGACTCAGAGTCGCTGGAAGAAATCGTAGTTGTGGGCTACGGCACACAGAAGAAGGAGAGCCTCACCGGTGCTATGGCAAATATCAAGGCCGATAAACTGAAAGACGTTACTTCTGCTACAGTTGAGAATATGCTCAACGGTAAGGTTTCGGGCGTATATGTAGCACCGGGTTCAGGACGTCCTGGTTCAACAGGTGCTATCGTAATCCGTGGTCAGACTTCTATCAACGGTGCAACAGCTCCATTGTGGGTTGTTGACGGTGTAATCGTGGGCAACTCTGCCGGCGACCTCAACCCTGACGATATCGAATCAATGACAGTACTCAAGGACGCTGCCTCTACCGCTATCTACGGTTCGGAGGGTGCCAACGGTGTTGTTGTTGTCACCACAAAGCAGGCTCGTCACGAGAAGATGGCCATCACACTTTCTGCCAAGGCAGGTGCAAGCACACTCAGCCGTGGCAATATGGAGATGATGGACGGTGCCGAGTTCTACGACTACTACAAGTCGTTCCAGAATGTAGAGGCTGTGAACTTCCCACGCTGGAACGAAGACTTGCGCAACTCTAACTTCGACTGGTTCAAACTTGCCAAGAAGACTGGTTCTACTCAAGACTATAACGTGACTCTTAATGGCGGTAACGAGAAGATGCAGTCGATGTTCACCATGGGCTACTTCAAGGAAGAAGGTGCTGTGAAGGGCTACGACCTCAGCCGCTACAGCACACGTATCAAGGTGGTATACAAGCCTTACGAGTGGCTTACCATCAAGCCTAACCTCAGCGGATCGCGTACTACAGATACCGACCGTCAGTACAGTGTAGGCGCTATGTACTCTATGTTGCCATGGGATAATCCGTTTGATGAGAATGGTAATCCTGTACCAAACCAATACGAGGGATGGGTTAACTCTAAGGGTTCAAACTATCTCTATGACCTCTCGAAAGGCAACTACGGCTCAAGCTGCTCATACGACCTTGCAGGTGGATTCGACTTTGACATAAAGATTATGCCATGGCTCACATTCTCATCTGTAAACAACTACAGCTACTACAACAGCCAGTCGCATGGCTATACCGACCCGAAGTCGGTAGGTGGCGAAGGTGTTGACGGACGTATCACAGAATATAACTACAACACAACACGTCGCTATACCAACCAGTTGCTGCGCTTCCAGAAGTCATGGGGCAAGCACAACGTAAACGGTCTGTTGGCTTACGAATTCAACGACTGGGAAATGAAGTTTACCGACGTTTACGCTACTGGTTTTCTTTCAGGTTTTGAGGACTTCACAACAACATCAAAGCCCGAAAAGGCCAACGGCTATCGTCAGGCATGGGCTAAGCAGTCGTACTTCACACAGTGGCGCTACAACTACGACAACCGCTACTTCGGTGAGGTTTCTCTGCGTCGTGATGGTCGCTCTAACTTCGGTTCGAACAACCGCTACGGAAACTTCTTCTCATTCAGTGGTGCATGGAACATGAACAACGAGAGCTGGTTTAAGGCTCAATGGGTAGACATGCTCAAGCTGCGTGCATCATTTGGTTCGGTAGGTAACGTGCCCACATCACTCTATCCGTCGTATTCGCTCTACTCTGTAGGCGCTTCATACAACGAACAGTCGGGCGCACTCATCTCGCAGATTGGCAACAAGGACCTCACATGGGAGAAGACATTCACAACGGGTGTCGGCGTAGATGCTGCTTTCTTCCAGAATCGCCTTACAGCCACTCTCGACTTCTACGTTAAGAACACAAGCAACATTCTCTATCAGGTGCCTGTAACTGGTCTTGTAGGTGTGACATCTATCTGGAAGAACATCGGCAAGATGCGCAACACAGGTGTTGAGCTTACCATCGGTGGCGACATCATCCGCACAAAGGACCTCACATGGAACGTTACAGCTAACATCTCACACAACAGCAACGAACTGCGCGACCTCTACAAGCAGCGCGATGCCAATGGCAACTATGTTGTTAAGCCAGTGATTGTCAGCGACGGTACAACCATTGCTGGTACAGCACAGCGCATTCTTGAGATTGGCGAGCCAGTAGATACATATTACATGAAGGAATGGGCTGGTGTTAATCCTGAAGACGGAAAGCCACAGTGGTACACTAACGATGCCGACGGCAACAAGGTGGTTACCGACAGCTACTCTAAGGCTTCTTACTACAAGTGTGGCAAGTCGTCGCCCGACGTTTACGGCAGCTTCAGCACATCGGTATTCTATAAGAACTTCGATCTTCAAGCCAACTTCGGCTACTCGCTCGGTGGACAGATCTATAGCTACTTCCGTCAGGAGTACGACTCGGACGGTGCATACGCAGGCGACCGCAACCAGATGAAACTACAGAAAGGTTGGTCACGCTGGCAGAAGCCTGGCGACAAGGCTACCCATCCGCGCGCAATGTACAACAACCAGGACAAGGGCAACCTCGCCTCTTCACGTTATCTCGAAAGCTCAGACTATCTGAAGCTTCGCTCGCTGACACTGGGCTACAACTTCAATCTCAAGAAGTATGGCATCCAGACACTGCGCCTCTCTGTATCAGGCGAAAACCTCTTCTGCATCACCGACTACTCGGGTGTTGATCCTGAGCTTCCTGCCGACAGCAACGACAAGGGCGTGCTCAGCGTTACAAGCACTGGCGGTGTATCAGTATACCCAGCCGTACGCAAGTTTATGTTCGGTGTTAACTTAACTTTCTAAAAACCAGACTACAATGAAAATGAAAAAAAGTATATTGGCTCTCATGCTCGGAGCGACATTATTCGGTTCGTGCGACATAGAGCGTTTTCCGACCTACAACATGTCGGACGAACAGATAAAGAACGACCCGGCAGGCAATCTCGACGCATTGCTCAACGGTATGTACGCGCAGCTCAAGTCGTGGTCGGACCCAATGCACCGTTGCGGTGAATACGCTGGCGACAACATGGTGATTCGTGGCTCGTCAACCGATGCCTTCTTCGAATTCATCAGCTACTCGCGTACACCTAACAACTATCGTCTGCAGAGCTTCTGGGACTCTGGCTACAAGGCCATTGCACAGGCTTCAAACATTATACAGATGGTGTCTGAAGGTCAAGGAGCAGAAGTAGACAACGCTCTCGGCGAGTGCTACTATGTACGTGGTATGATGTACTTCTACCTCTGCCGTGCCTACGGCCGTCCATACTACCAGGCTCCATCTAAAAACCTCGGTGTGCCTCTCGTAAACGGTACACCCGACAACATTCTAGACCTTCAGCTCAGCGACCGTGCTACTGTAGAGAACACTTACAAGCAGGCTATTGACGACCTTAAGAAGGCAGAGCAGCTGCTCTCTGTAAACCGTGGTCCGGCTTACGCTTCTAAGGCTGCCGCACAGGCTATGCTCTCACGCGTTTACCTCTATATGAGCGGTACATATGAGAATCCTAACCGTGAGTATGCTCAGCTTGCTAAGGAATATTCTGATAAGGTTATAGGCAACTCCGACTACGAATTGCTTCCACGTGAGGACTTCATGCTTTACAACACTCTGCGTCCTGAGGACAACAAGGAGTCTATCTTCGTTGTTAAGCGTGTAGCTTCAGAGTTCTCTGGATGGGACCACTACTATGGTATCGGCGGTATGTACTCTAACATCGGCGGTATGGGCTGGGGCGAGATGTACGCCAGCCAGAAGTATATCGACCTGCTCAATGAGACCGGACGTAACGATTGGCGTCCTGCATCTAAGAAGATTGTAGACGCTCGAGCCAACTTCATCGAGCCTACTTACACTGCCGACAACAAAGAGGTATTCCGTTTCATATATGTAGGAAGCGACAACAACAAGCATTATGCTCAGTTTGACACAAAGCACACTGGCAACAAGATTACTTGTGTTGACAAAGAAGGCACGTCATACGACCTTACTGTGGTTGACGCTACAGCACAGTACTATACCATCAACTACGGTGGCAAGACCTATCAGGGTATGCTCGACAACTACATCACAGTAAACCGTGAGTATCCACAGTTCTACATCGTGAAGTGCTCGCGCGAGGGCGAGGACTCTCAACTCCACTCTCCTGTCATCAGCCGTTTGGGCGAGATCTATCTCAACCGTGCTGAGGCTCTTGCCAAGCTTGGCAACTATGCCGATGCCGAGAAAGACCTCAACAAGATTCGCGGACGTGCCATCGTGGGCGGCGAATATCCAGAAGGCACACTGAACGCTGAAAATGCATTCACCCTAATTGACAAGGAGCGCCAGCTTGAGTTGGCTTATCAAGCAGAGCGCAGCTACGACGTATTCCGCAACGGTCATGCTTTGACACGCGACTATCCAGGTCCTCACAACCAGCATGAGGTGGTTAAGGCTTCTGACTACCGTGTGACATACTACATCCCACAGAACGCTATCAACGCTTATCCGGGCACACTCACTCAGAATCCAACTGACGACAGTGGCGTAATCATGCAGTAAAGCAAACACGTAATGGAAACAAAAGTTGTTTGCTGAAACGACAAAAAACAACATAAATCAAGGCTGAAACTTCTCACGAGGTTTCAGCCTTTTTTTGTATATACTTGAACAAAAAAAGTAATACGTATTCATTGGCAAACGAAGACGTATTCATCGGCAAACGAAGACGTATTCATTTTTGAGGTAAATTGACAATAAAAATTCGTAAGGCAAGATATTCGTCAATATCCATAAATTTCTGTAACTTTGCACCAAACAAAATCAATTATAGATATGGCAGCAAACAATGAAAACCGACGCGACGAGGGTCTGCAGGCTCTCGGCGCAAAAACCAAATATCGTGACGACTACGCACCCGAAGTTCTCGAATCGTTCGTCAACAAGCATCAGGGTAATGACTATTGGGTAAGATTCAACTGCCCCGAATTCACATCATTGTGTCCCATCACCGGACAGCCCGACTTTGCAGAGATACGCATCAGCTATGTGCCCGACGTACGAATGGTAGAGAGCAAGAGCTTGAAGCTTTATCTGTTCAGCTTCCGCAACCACGGCGACTTCCACGAGGACTGTGTCAACATCATCATGAAAGACCTCATAAAGCTGATGGACCCGAAATACATCGAAGTGACTGGCATTTTCACTCCGCGCGGAGGCATCAGCATCTGGCCGTACGCCAACTATGGCAAGCCCGGAACAAAATGGGAGAAACTGGCAGAAGAGCGTTTTGCCAAGCACGACATTTAAGAAAACAACGACTTAAAACACACAAATGGAAAATAAGAAGACATACACTTACGACGAAGCCTACAAGGCTTCACTCGAATACTTTGCCGGTGACGAACTGGCTGCGCGCGTATGGGTGAGCAAGTATGCCATGAAGGACAGCTTCGGCAACATCTACGAGCAATCGCCCGAAGACATGCACTGGCGACTGGCACGCGAAATAGCACGCATCGAAAACAAATATCCCAACCCGATGAGCGAGCGTGAGGTGTTCGACCTGCTCGACCACTTCCGCTACATCATTCCTGCCGGCAGTCCGATGACTGGCATCGGCAACGACCACCAGATTGCTTCGCTCAGCAACTGCTTCGTTATCGGCATCGAAGGCGACGGTGACTCATACGGAGCCATTATGCGTCTGGATGAAGAGCAGGTGCAGCTGATGAAGCGCCGTGGCGGAGTAGGCCACGACCTCTCGCAGATCCGTCCCAAAGGTTCGCCCGTTGCCAATTCGGCTCTTACCTCTACCGGACTCGTGCCGTTTATGGAACGCTACAGCAACTCTACACGCGAAGTGGCACAGGACGGCCGTCGTGGTGCGCTGATGTTGTCTGTCAGCATCAAGCACCCGGACAGTGAGGCTTTCATCGATGCCAAGATGACCGAGGGAAAGGTTACCGGTGCCAACGTGAGCGTTAAGATTGACGACCAGTTCATGCAGGCTGCAGTTGACGACAAGCCCTACACACAGCAGTTCCCGATAGATTCAGACAATCCTATCGTGAAGAAGGACATCTCAGCCAAGCAGCTTTGGGAGAAGATTGTACACAATGCTTGGAAGAGTGCCGAGCCGGGAGTACTGTTCTGGGACACCATTCTGCGCGAAAGTATTCCCGACTGCTATACCGACCTCGGATTCCAAACCGTCAGCACCAACCCATGTGGCGAGATACCTCTCTGTCCTTACGACTCGTGCCGACTGCTTGCCATCAACCTCTACGCATACATCAAGAATCCGTTTACACCCGAGGCAAGCTTCGACTTCGACCTCTTCAAGGAGCACGTGGCTAAGGCACAGCGCATCATGGACGACATTGTCGACCTTGAACTTGAGAAGATCGACCTCATCATGGACAAGATTAGCCACGACCCGCAATGCGACGACATCAAGCATGCCGAGTATCATCTGTGGGAGAAGATAAAGGACAAGAGTTCGAAGGGACGCCGCACCGGTGTGGGCATAACAGCCGAAGGCGACATGCTTGCAGCCATGGGACTGCGCTACGGCACCGAAGAGGCAACAGCATTCAGCGTCGACGTACACCGCACACTGGCTCTTACAGCCTATGCATCGTCTGTACAGATGGCTAAAGAGCGAGGAGCGTTCGCCATATTCGACGCCGAACGCGAGAAGAACAATCCCTTCCTGCTGCGCATAAAGGATGCCGACCCTCAGCTCTACAGCGACATAATGACTTACGGACGTCGCAACATTGCGTGTCTCACCATAGCTCCTACGGGCACAACATCGCTCATGACACAGACCACAAGCGGTATCGAACCGGTATTCATGCCCGTATACAAGCGTCGCCGCAAGGTAAATCCCAACGATGCCGACGTACACGTAGACTTCGTAGACGAAGTGGGCGACTCGTTTGAGGAATACATCGTCTACCACAAGAAGTTCCTCGAATGGATGCGCATCAACGGCATCGACACCGAGAAGCGCTACACCCAGGAAGAGATTGACGAGATCGTGGCACGCTCACCTTATTATAAAGCCACAGCCAACGATGTCGACTGGCTTATGAAGGTGCGCATGCAGGGAGCCATACAGAAATGGGTGGACCACTCTATCAGCGTAACTGTCAACCTGCCAAACAACGTCGACGAAGCTCTGGTCAACCGTCTGTACGTAGAGGCATGGCGCTCGGGATGCAAGGGATGCACCATCTATCGCGACGGCTCACGTTCGGGCGTTATGATAGCAGTAAGCAAGAAGGACAAGAAGAAGAAGAGTGCCGCACAACCTGCCAACGACAAGGTGACAGTTCTTGCCAACGTGCTTGCCGTAACGGAGACACGTCCGCGCGAACTGGAGTGCGACGTGGTGCGATTCCAGAACAACCGCGAGAAGTGGGTGGCATTTGTCGGACTGCTCGACGGCTATCCTTACGAGATATTCACGGGTCTGCAGGACGACGAGGAGGGTATAGCTCTGCCCAAGACCGTCACCAAGGGACGCATCATCAAGCAGGTCAACGCAGACGGAACCAAGCGTTACGACTTCCAATTTGAAAACAAGCGTGGTTACAAGACCACCGTCGAGGGACTCTCAGAGAAGTTCAACCCCGAATACTGGAACTACGCCAAGCTCATCTCGGGCGTATTGCGCTATCGTATGCCTATCGACCACGTGATAAAACTTGTAGCATCGCTGCAGCTCAACGACCAGAGCATCAACACATGGAAGAACGGTGTGGAGCGAGCCTTGAAGAAATACATAGCCGACGGCACCGCTGCCAAGGGTCAGGTTTGTCCCGTATGCGGACAGGAAACGCTCGTTTATCAGGAGGGTTGCCTCATCTGCAAGAACTGCGGAGCCTCGCGCTGCGGATAACACAAAAAGGGACTGCTTGCAAAAGTAGTCCTTTTGCACTCCAAATGTAGTCCTTTTGCACTCCAAATGTAGTCCTTTTGCACTCCAAAAGGGGTCCTTTTACAACGCAAAAGGGGTCCTTTTACAATGCAAAGAGGGTCCTTTTACAATGCAAAGAGGGTGTGTCAAAAGTTTAAGCAGCACGCCCCGAAAGGGCAGAAGCACATAGCCCAGGGTAACACCCTGAGTGATAATTCCCAAACAACCAAACGCCCTGCAAGGGCAAAAGCGTTAATAATCAATGCTTTTGCCCTCACAGGGCGTTTGGGTTACTATCTATCCGTACACCCAGGGCAGATGCCCTGGGCTATGAGCTTATTGGGCTTTCAGCCCGTATAATAGACTTTTGACACACCATCTTTTTTATCACTCTATTTCAATTCACTCAAAACGAAGGCTATTGTATATGAAAACACTTACAAATTCCTTTATCCACATTAATAATATACGCCTGCACGCACGCCACGGAGTGCTGCCGCAGGAGCAGCTCACGGGCAACGACTATATAATAAATGTACGCGTAGGCTATGACATTTCGCGCGCAATGCAAACCGACGACGTAGCCGACACGCTCAACTACGCCGAGGTTTACAACATCATAAAGGAGGAGATGAGCACTCCATCAAAGCTCATAGAGCACGTGGCAGGACGCATAGCCGACCGACTGCTCGACCACTATGCCGACATCAACTCCATAATGCTGCGCATCACCAAATGCAATCCGCCAATGGGTGCCGACTGCGATGGCGCTGGCGTAGAAATCAACGTAACTCGCCCTAAATAGGACTTCTATTGTAATCAGAATTATCTTTACATATATAGGAGGAGAGTGAAAATACAATAACAACCGATTTAGGTGTCTTCGGTGGATAATGCCACTGCATAGTGTATAGACCCTTTATTGCAATATACACCGTTGTGTGGATATAATGGCCAATTGCCCAAATATGGCGATAGTGGTGCTAAATCTCATAAAAAAACATAGATTTAGCACCACTATCGCCACTTTTGGGTAATCTTAGGTGTCTTCGGTGAATAATGCCGCTGCATAGTGTATAGACCCTTTATTGCAAATACCCGAACTAAAGTAACGGGTGAACCGCTTCTTAATGTTGCGTATTTAGAAGTTCTGGCTTTCCCGCTTTAGTCGGAACTCTCGCAGCACATCACAACGCCGTGTGTAGTCGTCAATAGCGTTGGGATAGGCCTTGGCAAACATGTCAAGGTCGCTCAAAGCCATATATTGTGCCGACTTAGGATGCATCACCAGCAGCTCCTTATAGCCGTTGCTGGTATCGTACTCGACAGTTGCCCACGGCTCTACAGGCATGAAAGCCAGAGCATACAGAGAACGGTAGCGCAACCGAACGTCGTCCGACTGCTTGGCAACATTCAGATACTTCACCGTCTCGGCAGCAAAGTCCTTCTCCCACGAGCGTGCCGAATCCATTACGCTGTGATAGTAATGCGTCAGATACCAGCAGTCGCCATAGCACGAAGCCTGATAATAGCGCACGGCAAGGTCGTAAGCCATCTGCTGCTTGGCGCTGCCTTCACGTGCAAGACTGTATCGGCTTAGGCGGTCGGTCATGTCAATACAGAAGTCGAGCTTTGCGTTGCGGGTCACCTTCGCAGGCTCATAAGCCTCCTCCACCCTCTGCTTGCCAAACCAACGGGGCGTGTCGTAGTGGCGTTGCGAACTGTAAATGCTAATCATCTGAGTGGAAAGCAGCGACATACCGACCTTCTTCAGATAAGGAATGGCATCGGCAAAGCGCCCTTCAGCAATTAGTTTTGTGCCGATGAGATCGTTGAAGTAGTCGGCATCGTGGTAGGTGTTCTGCGTGCAGTAGGTCTCGAAAGCGTTGGTATGGGGCGTTGACAGATACTGATAATAGTCGGCAAGGCGGTCGGCTTTAAGACTGTCCATCTTGCTGAAATACTCGTTCCACGGACCATACGACACATTATTATTATATTTGCCTTCAGCATTCATCATGGCACACAGCGCCAGAGCCGTGTTGTCCATGCCCACCTTGCGGAATAGCGGTTCCAATCCACGATGCACCACGCGGTCCTTTACGTCGGCATAGTGATTGTCATAACCGCTTTCGGTGCCACCCTCTTCCTTTATCTTGGCATCAAGCCAATGGAATTCGGCAAGCAGATAGTCGGTATATTCGGCAGTCGGCTTGTTTGTACGGGTAGACACGAGCAGACGTATGGCACGTGCATTGTCGCGCATGCGTTCCGTTCCGTCAGCCTCAACAGCCTTGTCGGCTTCGGCTATGGCACGTTGGCTGTTGCCTATCAGATAGTCGACCATACTTGCAGCAGCCAGCCACAGGCTTGGCGACTTCACCTTGGCATTGGCAGCGGCATCGACGGCAAACTGCACGAACGCCATCGCCTCCTTGCGGTACACCTGTTTGGCATCAATAGTCTTAAACCATTCGGCATCATCAAATCCTGCCGCCTTCTGGTCTAGCGTCTCCTGCACATTGTTGACAAAGTCCTGTACAAGGAAATGCAGCGTTGTGGCGTTTGGATTTTGTGCGAATATGGTACGTATGCCTGCCAGGTTGCGGAAGTTGCGCATCACGGTCTTGATTGACTGCACGTCGCCCTGCTCGGCATAAATGTTGCAGGCACGTGTGCGCTGACCGCTCTTGAGCAAAGCCCGTGCATAGATGTTGCGCATGGTATTGCGCCACGGACTCTCGGCAAGGCGCGAAGCCGTAGAGTTCCATAATGCAATATTGGCATTGTTGTAGCCCAACATCATATTGGCACGCATTTGCAGCAGCACATACTGCGGTCGGAGCGCCGTGCCACGATAAGCCTTTGCAGCAGCCAGCACATTCTGAAATGACTTCTGCCGTTGTGCCATCTGCTGCTTCGTGGGATAGTTCCATGCATCTGCAGTATACGCCTCGCACGTCTTGAAGTAGCGGTTGAACAGCGTGAGATAAGCTATCATAGCCGTGTCGTTCTTCTTTCGGGCGGTGGACATAATCTCGTCACGGTTCCACTTGTAGAATCCTATGCCACAGGGACCGTCGTTGCCTGTGTAAGTCTGCCAATAACGGTCGATGTCATAGAGAAATGCGGGTCCGTCGGTGAGTGCGTTGTGGCGATAGACCGAGAACATATAACGGTTGTGCGTAGGTCCTTCGGAGACGCAAGCCGTTGAGTTGGTGAACGGCAGGGCTGCAATCAAACTACATATTAAGAATCTTTTCATAATCTTTGCGTTTAAATCGGTTGATGTTATTGTTGTTGAGATCAAAAAGTATTATCTCGTTGTTGGCATCAGGTCGGCGACTACCTATTACATTAACGGCTTCGATGATGTCGGCAGCCGACGGTTGGCGTACAGCGATAGAGTCGCTTGGCAGTATGGGATATTCGCCATCGTGATGGATGAAGCCCACAAACCTGCCTCCACGAAACAGTATGCGCCATGCGAATATGGGGTAAGCCGTGCTGAGCTTCAGCTTGTAGTCCTTCAGACGGGGCAGGTATGGGGCGGCATCGTGCATGTCGAGTATCGGCTTATGACATTCTATATCTGTTGCATCGCCCGTATTGTACATCATCAGCACGCCTCGATCGGCAGGCGGAGGTGTCTGCGCAAGCTGATGCAGACGTATGGTTGACGAGAGTTTCAGGTGTCGGTTGTGGCACTCGCCGAGCATAGCCTGCATGAATTCGGCATACAGCAGACGTGTCGAGCGGGTCCAGTCGCAGTCAATCTGTATCTCCCTTACGTTATGCACGTCGTTGGTCTCGTTCATCTGCACCACACGCTTGACGATGAGCGCAGCCAATTGTTGGCGGTCTTGCCTTAGACATTCGGGCATGACGAATACCGTAGGCACAACGTCGATGCCCTGTGGCACACATGTAGCAAACTTCAACGTAGCATTAGGAACCGCCCTGCCACTCGCATCCGTCACCACATCAAAATAGCGTATGTACATTCGCGAGATGTCGTAACGACGAATGAATGCCGACTTTGTATAGTCAATATTCAGCGTTGTGCTCCAATAATATACCGAACGCACCGTTGTAGACATCGGTTTCGGCTTGCTGCACGACAACGTCAATCCCATCGACAACAGGAAACATACAACAGCCGAGCTTAACTTGATTGTCATTTTTTACGTTTGTCTATTTTACTTTATTATATTGCGAATTTACGCAAAATCAAAGACAAAGCAAAATATACTTACATGTTTTTGTCGGTTTCACGCAGTTATTAACGATTAATTCGCTAACTTTGCACCTAAAATTGTTGCAGTTCAGACATTTGGACCAACCAACCGCACCACATTTATGGCAAAGAAATTATTGCTCTTCATATTTCTCATTATATCGTTAGTATCGTCAGCAGCCGATGCCAACCGCAAATTCACGCTTTGCATCGACCCAGGACATGGAGGTAAGGACACAGGTGCACCCGGAAGCAAATCGGTAGAAAAGAACATCAACCTCAGCGTGGCGCTCGCATTCGGACGCTATGTGGAGCGCAACTGTCCCGACGTGACGGTTGTATATACGCGCAAGACCGACGTGTTCATACCATTGTACGAGCGCGCCGAAATAGCCAATCGAAAGAAAGCCGACCTGTTCATATCGGTACACACCAACGCATTGAAGGGCAACCACAGCATGCGAGGATTCGAAACATACACCTTGGGCGACGGACGCTCGCACGCTAAAAAGGAAAACCTTGAGGTGGCAAAACGCGAGAACTCCGTAATCCTGCTTGAGAAAGACTATCAGCAGCACTACGTTGGATTCGATCCCAACTCGCCCGAGAGCAACATCATGTTCGAATTCATCCAGGACAAGAACCTGACACGAAGCATAGAGTTTGCCAAGATGCTGCAAACGCACGTGTGCCGCGCAGCCAACCGACCCAACAAGGGCGTGCATCAGCAGAACCTTGCCGTGCTTCGACTCACATCTATGCCAGCCTGTCTGATTGAGTTGGGCTACATCTCAACCCCCGAAGAGGAGCGCATGCTCAACGACAAGGCGCAGGTGGACAATATGGCACGTGGCATATACAACGCCTTCGTACAATACAAGAACAAGTACGACACACGCATGACGGTGCCTTACAAGACAATATCCGACTCCATATCCGAAACTCCCGAACCGGTACAGACCACCGGGACGGACAATACGGATATGCAGGCAAGCACCGACAACCCCAATAAGGACAACGCTGACAACACAGCCAATCCCGAACGAAACCCGAAACCATCCCGAACAAACAATGCCGAGAAAAAGCCCGCAAAAACGCAGACTGTAGCCCGACCAACCGGAAGAATTGACAAGACACAGCCAGTATTCAAGGTGCAGATAATAGCTGCACAACGACAGCTGAAAGCAGGCGACCATAACTTCCGCGGACTTGAGGGATGCGAGTTCTATCAGGAGAACGGAATGGTGAAGTATACCTACGGAGCCTCAAACAACTACAACGAGATATACCGCTTGCGCAAGGCTATACTCGACAAGTTCCCCGGAGCATTCATCATAGCATTCAAGAACGGAGACAAGATGGATGTGAACCAGGCAATACGCGAATTCAAACAAAACAGAAACAAATAAACAATCAACAGAATATTATGAAAGGATTTACGAAAGAAGTGAAAATAGCACTCGTCGCTATCGTGGGAGTTATTATACTGTTCTTCGGAATGAATTTTCTGAAAGGGCTCAACATCTTCTCGTCAACCGACGACTACTACATAGAATTCAAAGACATAAGCGGACTGTCAACATCAAGCCCCATCTACGCTGACGGATTCAAAGTGGGTACAGTCAAGGATGTCATCTACGACTATGCGGGCGACAAACCTACTCGTGTGCTTGTAGGACTCGACAAGGCCATGCGTATTCCTGCTGGCTCTACAGCCGAAATCGAGAGCGACTTTATGGGCAACATCAAGGTCAACCTGCTGCTCGCCAACAATCCACGCGAACGTGTCATGCCTGGAAGCACTATCAAGGGCTACGTCAACGGCGGCGCTCTTGGCAAAGCAGCCGACATGATTCCGAATATAGAGAAAATGCTGCCAAAGCTCGACAGCATTCTCGGCAGCCTCAACACTCTGCTTGCCGACCCAGCCCTCGCACAGTCGCTGCACAACGTACAGACCATCACGGGCAATCTCACCACTTCTACCGCCGAACTCAACAAACTCATGGCTTCGCTCAACAAGGGCGTTCCGGTAATGATGGCCAAGGCAGACGGAGTGCTCGACAATACCCACAAGCTGACATCCAACCTCGCCGCTATCGACATACAGAATACAATGCGTCAGGTAGACCAGACTATTAATAATGTACAGGAACTCACCGCCAAGCTCAACAGCAACAACGGTACACTCGGATTGCTCATGAACGACCCCTCGCTCTACAACAATCTCAATTCAACCATGTGTAGCGCCGACTCGCTCCTGACCAACCTCAGACAGCACCCGAAGCGCTATGTACACTTCTCTCTGTTCGGAAAGAAGGACAAGTAAGCAATATAGATTCTGTATAAATAACGACAAGATAATGTTTCACGGCTTCAGACTCGCTCTGAAGCCGATTGTTTCAATATCTTAGCAAGATTGTAAACAATGTTTCACCAACAAGGCTTAAAAATCGCATAAACTACGTAACTATCAGAAAATCAACATTTTCACGCCAAAGACATGTTTATACGTCCCGTAATTTATTAAAAAAGCTAACTGTCGGTAAATAAAGCTGTTAACAAACTTTGGTTAAACAATAAAATGCAGAGTATTTGCTCACATCAAAAAAAATAAGTAATTTTGCAGACGGAATTTTAAGAATCAACTGTCGAAAGACATTTAAACATACGTACCACAGCCAATGAATTTAAGTCCTGACAAGCTTTGGGACAAGTGTCTCGCCCTTATACACGAGAACACTACCGAGCAACAATACAACGCATGGTTCAAAAGCATTGTCTTCGAATCCTTCAATGAGGAGTCGAAGACCGTGTTGATACGCGTACCGAGCCCGTTCGTGTACGAGTATCTGGAGGAGAACTATGTCGACTTGTTGCGCAAAGTGCTTACACGTATGTTTGGAGAAAACGTTCAGCTTTCTTATCGTATCGTGACCGACAGCGAGAACAAGAAGACGCAGGTGGTGGAAGGCGACGAGCCTACCAACGAGAATATGCGACCCAAGACACGCACCAATGCCAACGAGTCGCCCAACTTTCTCGATGCATCACCATTGCAGGAGATTGACTCGCAGCTGAACCCTCACCTCACCTTCCGCAACTATATCGAAGGCAACAGCAACAAGTTGCCACGCGCCATAGGTCAGACCATAGCCGAGCATCCGCAGAACATGCAGTTCAACCCGTTCTTCGTATTCGGTCCTTCGGGATGTGGCAAGACCCACCTTATTAATGCTATAGGCGTCGAAGCCAAGCGCATCTATCCAGAAAAGCGTGTGCTCTACATCAGCGCCCGATTGTTTGAGGTGCAGTACACCAATGCCGTGCTGCGCAACACTATCAACGACTTCATCAACTTCTATCAGACCATCGACGTTCTGATTGTTGACGACATACAGGAGTGGGAAGACAAGAAGGGTACACAGAACACCTTCTTCCACATCTTCAACCACCTCTTCCGCACAGGCAAGCGCATCATCCTTGCCAGCGACCGTCCACCGGTAGAACTGAAGGGAATGAACGAGCGACTCATCACACGATTCTCATGCGGACTCATCGCCGAGCTTGAGAAGCCTAACGTGCAGTTGTGTGTTGACATTCTGCAAAGCAAGATACGCCACGACGGCCTGAACATTCCTGAGGATGTGGTGAAGTTCATCGCTTCGACAGCCAACGGAAGCGTGCGCGACCTGCAAGGCGTAATCAATTCGCTCATGGCTTACAGCGTAGTGTACAACTGCAACGTTGACATGCAGCTCGCCCAGCGCGTAATCAAGCGCTCGGTCAAGGTAGAGGACAATCCGCTTACAGTAGACGACATCATCGAAAGCGTTTGCCAGCACTACAACGTTACACCAGCCAACATCAACAGCCGCAGCCGAAAGAAGGATTACGTTATGGCACGCCAGGTGTCAATATATCTGGCACAGAAATACACCAAGATGCCGGCAAGCCGAATCGGACGACTCGTTGGAGGACGCGACCACTCTACTGTGATATACAGTTGCAATCAGGTGGAGCAACGCATCAAGATAGACAAGAAATTCTCAAGTGAGATAACGAGTATAGAGAACTCGTTCAAACTGAAAAACTGACAACACTTGCCACTCATCCAATAGATACTGGCGGCAAGTAGTTGTCGGTTTTTTTTGTTTTGAGAGTGTCAGAAGTCTACACTCTCACTTCTTTTCGGCTGCAAACCTCTCTTCTTTGAAGTACTTCATTATAGGCTTCATAAACGGTGTGAGGTGTACATCTTGCGGCACATTATGATAGTCAAGACGTGTAATGCTTTGCGACACATACAACCGATGCTTGGCACGCGACAAGGCTACGTAAAACTTGCGTGCGTCCTCAGCCAATTGGCGGGGATTGTTACGACTGTAATAATTGGGCATACGACCGTCGACGGCATCAAATATTATTACATTGTCAAACTCCAGTCCCTTCGCCTTGTGTATTGTCGTGACGAAAATGCGCTCCTTCATATTGTCGCTACCACACAAGTCGGCCTCCTTCAACGTGCTTATCTCCATTGTATGATTGCAAAGCTGTTCGTACAACGAGGGTTCGCTACTTACGTCTATCATGTCGCCCGAAAGATAAGATTCCACAAAACGCAATCCGTCTATCTCCTGTATCATTCCCTCAGAAAGCAGATAGTCGTAGAAGCGTATTAGTTCCATTACCAAAGCAGGCTTGACTTCATCCGATTGGATATACATTCTGCCAAGTGCCGAAACGTACATTTGCTTATAGTTACGGCGCAATGTCTCCACACGCTGGCGCACACGGCTGTCGTTAAGGAAATCATGCTGCTGCTCAACCCTGTCTTCCGAGAGCTTGTAGCAATGCACCACAACACTACGTGTAGCATTGACATCATCGTCGGCAAGATGCGAGTTAGAACCCTCAAGGTGCAACACCTCAAGCAAATATTTCAGTTTGTGCTCCTTCAGTTCGGGATGCAGCAGACGCACGAGTCGCAAGGAGTCGAGATACTCCGTGTGCGAATGATGCAGATTAAGGTCGGGCGTATAACGACGCAGATTGAAGTCAAGTATGTTATAGTCGTAGTCGGCATTATGTCCAAGCAAAGTGCAACCCTCGGCATAAGCCATAAACTGACGCAACGCCTCCTCGTGCGTCAGCAATTCATGGTGCTTGCGTTCCTCAACAATAGGATTCACAATGTCGCCAAGCATGGCAGGAATCTCCTTGTCGGTTTCGACATATACCGTAAACTCCGACCCTTTCACCACCTCGCCGTTCTTCATCTTCACGGCAGCTATCTGCAGGATGTCGTCTTCAAACACATTCAGTCCTGTAGTCTCGGTATCGAAAACCACGATTGTGTCGTTAGCATAGCTCTCAGTAAAACGCATGAGATACGTCGACTCGTCGTCGCGCAGCAGGTCGGAGGGCAATATGGCGCGGTCGAAGAGGTCACGCACAAACTTACGTGCCGCCGCATTGCTCTCATATACACGCACACCCTTCATCAGTCGCGCCCACGACATAAAGCTGAATTCATTGTTCAGCACGCCCAGATGAGCCAACAGCAACTTCACGTCGGGTTGCGAGAACAGGTCGGTACCCGAAACCTTAAAGTGTCCTATGCCACAACGAGTCAGCTCCTGACTAATATCCTCCGCATCACGATTGGCATTTACAACAAAAGCTGTTGTAGATTGCGGAAACGTGCGGTTCAGCGTGTCGGCAAACTGCACACAATCGCGCACCTCCTGAGCATAATCCTCGCTGCAAAGAATCTTCAGTTCGTTGCCCATAAGCACGTCGTCGCTACTCTTGCCGGCATCGGGCAAGAGCGCACGATCTATACGAAGCACCTCAGCGGCATAAGTATTGAATATGTCGAGCAGATAGCGAGGCGAACGATGGTTTACCGACAGATGATGCAACTGGCATGCAGGCTTCGACTTAATGGCTGAAAGCGTATCGAGCTTGGCTCCCATAAACGAGAATATAGCCTGCTGCTCGTCGCCGAGAAACATCACCGTACGGAATGGACGCGCCGTAAGCATCTTGATTATAGCCATCTGCAATGGGTTGATATCCTGCACCTCGTCCACCTGTATCCACGGATAGCGCTTATACAGCTTCTGCTCCTTGTCGGCAGCAAGGGCATCATACGTCATCATAAGCAAATCATGGAAGTCAAGCAGTCGGTTGGCACGCTTATACTGACGGTATTGTTGCGCAAGCGACATCTTCTGCAAGAGCTTGAATATAGCCTGACGGTCGCCATAGTCGCACGTGTCCGACTGGGTAAGGTCGCGATACTGCTCCACATTATTATATATATCAGTCATGGCAGCCGCGTCAAACGGCTTGCCCATAACGCTACAGATACGCCGCATAGCAGCAATGTCCGTAGGACTGATGCAGTCGGGATGCACACGCAACTCCTTAGGATGCCCGTGACTAATCTGGTGCATCATGCTCTCCAGGTGGAATATCTCACTATACGAGCGTCGACGATTGTAGTTGGAAAGCACCATATACTCGTCCTCACCAAGATAGCGCGCAAGGATAGACACAGCATCATCCTCGTCGATAACACTCGACTCGGCAGGCACGAGTCCCTCTGCAAACAAAAACTTCGAGCAGAACCTATGCACATTGCCCACGAACACATCCCTCACATCATCATCCGTGATGTTCTGCGCGATGCGTTCAATCATGCCGCGTGCAGCACGATTGGTAAATGTAAGACACAACATATCCTTATACGCCACACCCTCCAAGTCGTGGGCATAACGTATGCGTTCGGTCAATATCTGGGTCTTGCCACACCCCGGAGGTGCAAGTACAAGATGAAATCCACCCTGGGCCTCAATCACCTCCTGCTGACAAGGGTCGGGAGTAAATCTGCTAACAGTTTGCGTATTTTCTGATGCCATAAACAGCTGCTATAAAAGTAATTTGAATAAAGGCGATTGTTACACCAACCGCTTTAACTATGTTAACGCTAAAAATCGCTTGATATTGCCAAGAACAATAAAAGAACTTGCGCTGACACAAACAAAGGATATAGCCATTTTAAGTATATAAGATACTCACTATAGCATATATTCGCATCAGACATCATTAAGCAGTCTATAATCTTTGCCACATCAAATACTTTTTATATATTTGTGGTGTATTAATTAAATCGTCTGCTATTATGGAATTCTTTTTTATTTGGATCTTAGTTGTTGTTCTGGTCGCCTGCGCTAATGGTAGAGGCAAATAGTTTCGTGTATTTTATATAACAATATAAAGGTGCTACTTTTGGTTTCACAACCATTAGTAGCATTTTTATTATGGCAACAACTCAACAATTCGAAAGGATATTTACAAAGTAAAAAACTTTCTCTATCATAAATGAGTAAATTATATGTGACAAAAAACAACAGGCGTTATGAGCGCAAACGTGACAAGATTACAATAAGCTTGACGCACGCTCCCAGTACCGTTTTCAGTACCACCCAACTGGTACTGGAGTTTCATATAGGTGGTACTGGAGTTTCACTTATGTGGTACTGGAGTGTTACTTATGTTGTACTGGCAAAGAACTTGTATGATTGCCTTTGAATTTCACATATCTTTCAATACAATCTTCAATCATTCTTATATAATATGAAGAGTCATGGTCTGATTGATCGTCAATTGCGATATTAAATCCTTCGCCATACTTTTTGTAGTATAGATCGAATAACTTATTCCAATTATTATCATACATATCAACGTATCCCCATGTTTGCCAAGCAAAGTGGTATTTTTCGTCTTTGTATTTATATGTGAAATGCTTCACATAGCGGTTTCCATCATACTTGTCAACAGAATGGCGAAACTTGTTATTGTCGAGAAATTCTATCAATTGGGCGAAAACGTATTTGTCTTTGTTCATCGTGCAGTATTATAGATAACTGCAAAAGTACAAATTCAAATCGTCGTGCCCTTGAAACCTTTTGCAAAAGACTGTATTTCAATCAATTCAAAGAGCGATTAGTCCACTTTAACGGGACAGTAGTGTTTATGCATAATAAAAGGTTTAGGAAGCATTCGTAAGAGTGTCAGCAAACCTTTAAACTGAACTCAGGCAGACAAGCCACCAAAATCGACACCTATTGTGAGGATATATAAATTTGACAATATGTATGACCCGCAATCTTATTTCTACAGATTAGAATGCGAAATAATGATTTCTTCTCTTCCTAACAATTTGATAAAGAGTGAGCTTGCAAATCTAAGATAACAATACAAGGCTTGCTTAGAGACGACAAACAAAACACAATAAAATCAACACACTTTGCTTGGCACTCTCTATAAAAAGACTTATTTTGCAATATAATAACCCAAACAATATCATTATGATTACTTACTGTATTTTGTCTGCGATATTCTTCGTACTATACATTTTGTTTCAAGGCTTGCAGTTGGTAGGCGAAAAGTTGAACGATATAACGAGAACCTATGAGAGCAAGAAACCTGAGGATGAAAATTCTTTTGCTCAAAGATGCAAGCGCCAAATTGAATACGAGAAAACACTTGTTCCTGACTCTGAAGAATTGCGTAAGGTACGCGAAGACTTTGAAAAAGCATATTTAGAAGAGCGTGAGAGTGTTCGATTAAAAATGTGCGAAGGAATCGAAAAATGGGATAAAGCAATAGCTTATTCTCCTGAATATTATGCTGGCAGGGAACAATATAAGAATAATAGTGATTTATTCATGTCCATGGAAAGAGATTTTGTCGAATATACAAAACGCAGACCTTAATTTTGCATGTGTACCTAACGAAACGAGAGTTCATGCCATTTGAAATGAAGGATCGTACCAATTGATACAAGTGTGGATATCAATAGAGATGAGGTTATGTGTCTGAGCTGAGTTGGGGCTCATATAATATTGTTGTGTTTTTAACTGGAATGAAGGGGTGAACCCGGAGCTGACTTCCGACATGCATCTCATTTTATCGTTTCAGAAGAAGAGGTCGTCTCTAAAATGAAATTGGCTTTGTCTTTATCCAACCATTACCGGAAATGATATGGCAAAAGGATCTGTTTTTTCGAATCTTCCTACATTTCGAGTGATACGACAGTCATGCAATGTGTATAGTCTCAGTTAGAATTATTCTTCATTCCTAAAGCCATACACATTGCGTTCCGTCACTTTTATTATTATACATCTCTATATTTCCTATATATATGACAATCACCCCATACAAGTATTCCTCTTTTATATGCAAGTTAATGCAAAACTCCGAATGTGTCACTTCTGAGCGATGACAGAATTTACAATCTGATCAAGTTGCTCAAACACTTCCTTTTTCCCAAGATACAGATCTTTGTCGTACATTTCCTTATTTGCACTGAAGGTATAGACTTCGTTATCGCCTTCGATTCGGCAGACGTCGTCGTTGTCTTTCCAACGGAAGCGGATACCCTTGTATGTGAAGTCTGCGTCATTACACCATAAGAAAGATGTTTCAGGAACTTTGATGTCCTAGGATACTGTGATGGTGAAATCGCTCAGGACTTCGTCTCTGAGTTTAGCATTGAGAAATACGCCTGTTGAACTTGGAAAGATGGCCGTATGATAATGGTATCCAGAACGGATCCATGAATATGGAATCTTATCCATGACGAAATCAAGCAGTTTGGTATGCGCCAATGAATAAATAATTTGTTCATAATCAGTCCCATTAGGAAAGGCAACCTGTTCGGGTTCTGGCTCACCCATCAGAAAGGAATGCATGGCGCTATAGAGATCATCGTTTCTGAAGAGATATCTCCACGAATTTATCTCGTTGTTGAAAACCCTACGGCTCCACCAAAGAGTGTTTGCAAAGTCATCGCCCGTCATATAACAGAAGAGCTTCTTCATTAGTGTGGCATCTTTAGGCCTGGTGTTGAAGTTGGCCTCAACAAAAGTCCATTTGTTATTGAAAGACTGCCAGTCTTCCACATTCTTGCCGTTTCTGTAAAGACAACGGATGCTGCCTGAGAAGAAGATGTTGTCTTCGCATTTTTTGATGGTTTGCTCTGTTTCTTCTCCGAGCTTGTTATCAAGGATGGCCTTTGCCTTGACACATTCTTCTTTCACTTGGGCATTCTTCTGTTTGTCTTGGCTCAAGTCATGAAGGATGCTGTAGATATCATGATTATTATGTTTACTACCCTCAGCAAGACGCTTGATTCTCCGAATACGAGTTACCATTGCAGAAATCGTAGAAATTTCAGTGTCGTCAATAATATTCCACACGACACGCATCCATCTAGCGAACGATTCCTTATCAAACTCACCTGTTTCCAAATAGGTACAGACCGCATAGAACACAACCCTGTTGACTTGATCGATTGGAGCTATAGTGTATTTACCATCATCTCCTTTTTTGTAAGTAGGAATAAATTCAAAATTGTCGTCTTAATGACGTTCTGGGAAAAAATCATTGAGTTTTCTGTCTCCAACAGAAGAATAATTGTCAAGTATTTTTCTGATGCTTACAAAAATTGAAAGAGGTATTTCTCCACTTGGCAGATAGCAGTATTTGTCAAAAGAGTTGTATTCGATCTTCTCATCATGGGCATTATTGCCTTCTTTTGGACCATAAAGATAGTTGAAGTGCTCGTTCACACCCTTTTCCAAGCTGTTTCCCGAAAAACGGAAAGAGGACTCATCATCATCAGGATTGGACGGTTTATCCGAACTCGTTTCCGGTTCCAGGATAAGACTGTTCAAAAAAACTCTGTTAAAGAAAGCATAGTAAGGAGCATCGATCTTGAATTCTATAACAGTATCTTTGTCAGCCTTGTTCTCTTCATTTTTCCAAAATTCCACATTCTGCCTCCAAAAGATCTGCGCCCATGTTGTATCGAGCATGATAGGATAACCCGACTGCACATCACATAGTTCTTGCCAATCGGTTTCCTTATGAGATGCGAGATATCCGATAAGGTCGGCCTTGAAATTCTCAAAATCGCTCAATGCTTTTCCACGGGCATTCATTTTAATATAGAGGTCATCTGAGAGATTCAAAGAAGATAGATTGAGGTTATAGAAATATACTGGGCAGTCGTTGGTCAGAATCTGCCACGACTGGGTGGCATCGTCACTGCCGAATACAGGTTCAATGCCGTCATTGTTGCCGGGTGTGCCGCTGAGCATCCGCAACATGGCCTGTATTGTAGGATCCTGATTCCATTCTGAGAAAAACCAGTTCTGTTTCTTGATATATTCTGTAATGTTTACTATGTCTTGTGGGAAAATCTTGTCACATAAGGAGGCACAAAAGTCGGCGGAGGATGTTCGGGTCTGATATGTGAACTTCCTCAACTTCTTACGCTCCTAAAAATGCTTTTCGTCAGCCAGAATCCCTGCTTTAAAAGCAACGAACCAATGTAAGAGCCACAGGGTGGTGAGGCGTTGCTGACCATCTAAAGGTTGCAGAGTCTTGTTGGATTCTGTACCATAGACAAAATCCAACTTCAGATCATTCTTTCTGCGCACAAGTGCATCGTATAAATCTCCAAGAAAAGCACGTCGCAATTCGTTTTTCCCCTTTCGTCCCTGTGCATAGTCACGCTGGATTTTAGGAATTTCTATATTGTATTTGTCAAGCATTTCCCATAATGTGAGCTTCTGGGCTTGACTGGTTCGTTTATTTGTCATCTTCCAGAAAATCATTTAGTAAGACAAGGATATTATCCAGATATGCCTTTGCATCCTCTGGTCCCCATGAGAGCAGGTCGTTAGGCTCCGTATTATAGTATTTCATGAATGCATTCTTGGTACATGGAGGGATAAAGGCAATAGCGGCATACTTTTTTCTGAGTTCTTCCAATTCTGTAGACTCTTTTTCTTGCAGGATTCCTTTAGACAGAAGATAAGACATCTGCTTCTCTTCTTCGGGTCTAGGCGATACCTCCAGTGTTTCCGGATCAACTTGATATCTGACACCTCGATCCTTGCCGATGATTACTCTACGCTTGGCAGGGAAGATAGAGTTGCCATATCCCCTGTTTGTACTGCTATCAAGAAGAACATAGTTCCAAATTTTGTTCTTATCGTTGAGAGGATCCTTCCATGTTGTGTTGGATTTAAGAAAACCAATGATCTTTGTTCTCAATTTGTCGAAGTCCTCTTGTTTGATTTCATTTTTCTTTTTCTTTAGGAATTCTGTTGCCGCCGACAGGATTTCTTTTTTCTCCTTTTCCTCATTCGGCAAACCAATCATCGAATATTTAATCCATTCTTTCTGATCTTTGACATTTTCCAATGGATTCTCTGTGCTGGAGTCGATATGCTCAATATCCCAACTCTCTTTCTTGTAAAGATGGAATGGAAATTTATAGAACACTCCTTGTGAATATTGACCACCGTTCTTGAGCTCATTGTTCTGAGCGATGACAGTCTGGATGTTATGAAGGAGGAGAATGTCGCGGCATTTGGATTTTGGACCAAATCCATTTTCTGTCTCATAGACAGTATCTTCCAATCCAAGTTCTGAATTATAGCATTTATTCAGATGTTCCTTGATGGCTGCCTTCAGGTAATCAGTGAAGGCAAATCTGTCTTTGCTTTCTTCCCAGTCCTTGAAAAGCTCGGGCAGGTTCTTGATTCTGCAGTCGAGGACATAGCCTACATAATGGTATAGAGCTACATCATCATACCACTCTTTGAGGATTCTGAAAAGGTTTATGGTCAATTTCCAACATTCTTCCACTTTTTCTAATTCTGTACCCTTATCTTTCCTTTTGAAGAATTTATTAAAGTATCTGAATGCCTGATTGTCGTCATTGCAGCATTTATCCTTGCCGATATTCAACCTGTCCTGCTGATAAATGATGTCGAAGATGAAATCTATTCTTGTAGGACGTTCGTAGCCGATTGGATGGACAAACAGCCAAAATTCATCGTTCTGAAGGGTGTATTCAATGGCGTCCCATTGACTGGCAATTTTCCCCTGTTGTGTTAGCAGCGTTTCTTTGTCAGTATCTTTGAAATTGCTCTTGTTCAGGAACAAGGCCCTGATGAGTTCGGCATTTGTAAGTGATATCTTGCCCACATTCAGGCGCGTAAAAACTTTGATGGCATCTTCACCTTCCGACTTATACCAGATGAAACAAACTTTATTTAATAAAGTATCATGGAACGCTGTCCGAAGATTCTTATGGTTACCATCTTCAAACCATGTACTGATTGCCTTGAAGGCTTCATAGAAGTGGTGGAAATCTATGGAGTCATAGCGGTGATCCTTATATTCATTTGTATTGATATTCCTTAGGAAATCACTAGCTGAAACGCCTCTGCATGATTCCGTTCGTGTCTCATATTCCAATGTATAGGGATTATCAGCATCAAGATACTTGAGTATGAGAAAGATGGTGGTCAATCTCTGCTGGCCATCTATCACTTCCCATTTCGCATTTGTCTGAAGGATCTTTTTTGCTTCTTCAAAGAAGTCATTGTTTTCCACGACAGAAATGTCACATATGCTCTTAACGACCGATTCCTTGATTTTCTGGTTGATTTTTTCTTTGACGACAAGAGGCTGTAGGCAGTAGAAATCGGTTTCTTCTGCTATTGAGTTGCTTTGAAAATCATGAATGTCATCTAACAAATCGGTCACTTCTTGAGGTGTCCATCGATATCCTCGTTGATAGGATGGAATCCAGAACGACTGTTTCAGTAAGTCGGAAATAGGTTTTATCTCAAGATTGTTCATAATCTAATTAAAAATAACATAACAAACAATGATTGCTAAGGACAAAGTTAGAGTTTTTTTTTGTTTTGCAGTTTGTTTTGCAATATTTATGATATAAATAGAAGAATGTTTTATTATTTGATCCGTTAAAAACGCAACAATATTTGATCCTCCACAATATTATTTGATCCCTTAACTTTGTCGCAGATTTATCGCAGTATAAAACGAAAAAACGACATAACTCGTTGTTTTTACAACTTGTTATGTCGTTATTAGTTGCGGAGGCAGGACTCGAACATGCGACCTCCAGGTTATGAGCCTGGCGAGCTACCAACTGCTCCACTCCGCGATATTAACCATATTGTTTGCAATCCCAATTTCTTAGCGATTAGCATTGTTCTGAATTGCGAGTGCAAAGGTAGTGCTTTTTATTTACACCTCCAAATTTTTATGCAACTTTTTTCGATTTTATTTGATTTTTCTTAGTTTCAATACGTTTTTTGATATTATTTCGCTATAAAATCCCATCCACTTTGTTGTTAACATAAATGGATGGGACTTATAATTCAGTATAATACTATGAACTACTTCTTTTTCTTCAATGTGAAGTTGATTGACTCTGTAAAAACATTTCACGATGTGACAATATCAAACAACAAAGTAATATAATGATACTTGGCAAAGTATATACATAATAAATGGGCAAAGTATATTATAATAATATGGCAAAGTATATTATAATAAATGGGCAAGTAGCATTATATGTCTTTTTCCATATAATATCATTGGCACTGTATATATATATAATAAGGTATAAAAAACGACCGCACTATAGAGTTTTACCTCTATGGGCGGTCGTTTTTATTTATTCATAAAGCGTTTGTGGCTTTATTACTTCTTTTTCTCTGTTGCAGCCTTCTCAGCAGGTGCCTGCTTGTATGCCTTGTTGAGTCCGGCGATAACCTCATTGGTTATGTCGTGAGCCTTGTCGGCATAGAGGATGTTGTCGCCAGCCTTGCTGAGGATGAGGGTGTACTTCTTGTCCTTGTTGTAAAGGGCGAGATAGTGCTGTATAGAGTCGCGGAGAGCGTTGTTGTACTTCTCTGTCTCGGTCTGGAACTCACCGCTCAGACGCTGGTTGAGAGTCTGAAGGTCATTGCTCTGCTTCTGAAGCGACATCTGGATAGACTGTGCCTGCTCGCGTGTGTAGGCATTCTGCTGCACCTTCTGCTGGAAGTTGGCAGCGGCAGCCTCAAGAGCCTGCTGCTTCTGTGCGAGGGTGTTCTGGATATTCTGGCCCTTCTTCTGAAGGATGAGCGAGTAGTCCTTGCAGAACTTGTACTGCGACATGATACTGTCTACCTCTACATATGCAATCTTAGTTGCAGTAGTTGCAGTCTGGGCTGCAGGTTCCTTATCGTCTACCTGCGACTTTGACTTGTCGCAAGATGTCATTGCCACAGCAGCAAAAGCAGCGATAGCAAGTGTGCGGAAAATGTTTTTCTTGTTCATTTGTATTTATTATTTAATTATTTCACACCTGACGCATCCGCTTAATAGGCACCATTGCGCTTGCGTGCCTCGCGGTCCTGATCCATAACGCAGTGAATTCCAAGCTTGCGCAGACCGGGATTGTCGTGAACATGTTGCGACGAAAACTTGCCGTTGCGTTTCAGCAGAAGCTTAATGGATAGCAAAGCAAACGCTATAGCAATAATTAACAGGCTTAAAAGCAGAAGTTTAATCATTTTTACTAACTTTGTATCGAAATGGGAAACCCATAGCGACAGATTTATTTACATGCAAAGGTAATGCAAATCGGTCGCATGACAAAATAAATTATTGAAAATTCAGATTATTATTGTTACAACATAAAGAAATTAAGAAAAAATGAGTAATTGCGAATTGAAACCGGCTCGCGTATTCGAGCAGTTTGCAGAAATCAACAAAATTCCTCGCCCCTCTAAGCATGAGGAGCAGATGATTGAGTATCTGAAAGAGTTTGGCCGTAAGCGCAATCTCGAAACCGAGATTGACGAGACCGGCAACGTTATCATCCGCAAGCCCGCTACCAAGGGACACGAGAACGCTCCGATGATTAGTTTGCAAAGCCATATGGATATGGTGTGCGACAAGCTCGTCGACGTTGACATCGACTTCTTCAAAGACCCTATCCAGACCTACATCGACGGCGAATGGCTCAGAGCCAAGGGTACTACTCTTGGTGCTGACGACGGTATCGGTTGCGCCATCGAGCTGGCTGTTCTCGACAGCGACGACATTGAGCACGGTCCTATCGAGTGCGTTTTCACACGCGACGAGGAGACAAGCCTTGGCGGTGCTTTGGGTATGAAGCCGGGATTCATGAAGGGCGATATGCTCATCAACCTCGACTCTGAGGACGAGGGTCAGATATTCATTTCATGTGCTGGCGGCAAGACCACTTCGGTGAAGTTCACATTCGAGCGCGAGCAGGCTCCTGAGGGTTACTTCTTCATGAAGGCTTCTATCAAGGGCTTGAAGGGCGGACACTCTGGCGACGACATCAACAAGAAGCGCGCCAACGCTATCAAGATTCTCGACCGTTTCCTCTATATGGAGCAGGACAAGATGGACGTGCGTCTGGCTCAGTTCAACTCGGGCAAGCTGCACAACGCCATTCCTCGCGATGGTGTCATCGTATTTGCCGTTCCCGCAGCCGAAAAGGAGACTGTACGTGTTGACTGGAACGTGTTCACAGCCAACGTTGAGGACGAGTATCACGTTACTGACACTGCCATGGAGTTCCATCTCGAGAGCACTGATGCCGAGCCGGTTATCGCAAAGGACGCAAGCCGTCGAGTTATCCTCGCATTGCAGGCTGCCGACAACGGCGTGTTCGCCATGTGCCAGGACGAGGCTTTGGCAGACATGGTTGAGACTTCTAACAACATTGCAAGCGTTGTCTCTTCAGAGAACGAAATCAATATCATCACCTCACAGCGCTCTAACGTAATGAGCAATCTCGAGAATGAGTCGAACACAATCAAGGCTGTATTCGAGCTGGCTGGTGCTGAGGTTAAGCAGAGCGACGGCTATCCTGCATGGAAGATGAATCCTAACAGCAAGCTGACAAAGGTGGCTGTTGAGTCATACAAGAAGCTGTTCGGCAAGGAGCCTATCGTACGCGGTATCCACGCCGGACTGGAGTGCGGTCTGTTCTCAGAGCGCTATCCTAACCTCGACATGGTTTCGTTCGGTCCTACCCTGCGCGATGTTCACACTCCGGAGGAGCGTCTGCACATCCCGACCGTACAGATGGTTTGGGACCACTTGCTCGACATCATGAAGCATGTATAATGCTCAAGCAAACACTTGAGGCTATATAAAACAAAAAACGAGGATGTTCCGTTTACTTAGGAAACATCCTCGTTTTTTTTGTTATTTTCTATTCGAGAGAAAATCGATCTCTTATTTTGAATTATCCCGATTACTTGTTCGGGACAATCTCAAACACTTCTACAGCTCCCTCAAGCTGGCACTTCACTGCGTTGGCATCGACATTCACCTTAGCCATATTGCCCTCAACCGGTGTGCTTGCAACGAGCTTGCCCTTCTTGTTGTACTGCTTGAGCACAACGCTACCAGCCTTAGGCAGATTGACGAGCATGGTGTAGCTCTTTGTTCCTTTCTCTACGCCGAATGTCAGACTACCTTCGCTCTTGAACGAAGAGCAGGGATTCTCGTCGAAGCAATACATAGCGCCGAACATATCAGCCGACTCCACCTTGAATGCAAGATTCTCAGGATTGACAGGGTTTACCACAAACTCACGAACAGCACACCAGCTCTTCTTGTCCGACTGCAACTTGCGCATGCGCACATAACGAGCTTCTACGGGATTGCCCTTCCAGTTGATGATGTATGTCTTCTGCAATTCGCCGGTGAGCGGAGTCCATGTCTTGCCGTCAGCCGAAGCCTCAACAATCACGTTGTCGAAGTAGTCGACATCGTCAACCGAGTTGCGTCCCTGCAGAATACGCACCTCACGTACGGGGCGGACAGCTCCAAGGTCCAGACCAATCCAGTCGCCAGTATTCTGGCTTGCACCCGAGTGATAGAATGTAGTAGAGTCGTTGTCAAGCATCAGCTTGTTCTGTGTGGTGCTGAGCGAATTGTATGTACCCATACCCTTATAGAACGCAGGAGTCTTGCCAGCCACCTTCTTGAAGAACTCGACAGCCATATCGTCCATACCATTCTCGTAGAACGGCTGCAGCTTCATGGTTCCCGACTTGTGTGCCTGATAAGCAGCCATGTCGGCAGTAGACATGCGGTTGTTGATATATCCGTTCCAGAAAGCCTCATACTTGCCGTCCTTGAAATCGCGCATCAGCGTAAGCGTGTTCTTGCCACGAGTACCGAGCTTCTTAAACTCAATAAGCCACGGGCGCAGTTCCTTCATGAGCAGCGCATTCTTGCAGTCACGCTCCATGATGGCAGGCACCTTCTCCACACGGTCGAACTCAGCATACAGATTGTCGTAATCCTTCTTGTTATAGTCGGCAAGACGGAAAGTCTTGGTCTCCCACGACTCTATACGACGATAGCCAGTCTCGGTATCGCACGAATGTATGGCGAATGTGCGGTAAGCATCGTGTGCCTCGGGAGTCACGTCAACAAGCGAACGCTCCCAGTTGTCAATGGCGTTGTATGCCGAAACATTCCAGTTATAGTCGGCGACACCGTAGAGAGCGAGCTTCGAAGCCTCGCCGTGCTCCATAGGATTGCTCAGCACACCGCATGTCTGTTCGGCTGTAAGGTCGGTTTCGAGTCCGTATACCGGACCCTGCATGATGATATGACGGGCATAGTCAGTAACGGGGAAGTTCCACCAATAGTAAGCCGGGCGCTTAATGCGCGAGTCTACAAAGTCGAGAGTCTCCTTTGTCAGGTCAGAGCAAACCACAGCACCTGTCCAGAACACGTTGATTGACGGGTCGAGACGCTTGCCGTAGATAGCGAGCTGTCCGTTCTCCTTCGGACTTGCCCACAACTGTGAGTAGTCGGTAGGACAAACCACGAGCGGAGCAACGTCGCCCTTTGTCTTCACAAACTCCTTGGTGAGGCGGTTGAGCAGGTCTACCTGCTTGTTCGAGTCGGTTCCTTCGCCCTCAATGTCATCAAAGTGTATGGCAAACGAACGCACGCCAAGGTCGTACATATGATTGAACTTGTTGACGAGATTCTGATAGTCTTCCTCATTCCACTTGATGTCCTTGCCCGGATGTATGGCCCATACGAAGTCTACACGGTTGCGACGGCAAGCCTCAACGAGTTCGTGAATATTGCGAGCCTGGTCGTCGGGATAAGGCAGGCGCCAGTTGGGTGAGCTGTGATAAGGGTCGTCCTTCGGACCGTATACATACTCATTGAGCTTGTTGCGTCCGTAGTAGTCGATGAGCGAGAGGCGCACCTGATGCGACCACGGTTCGCCATAGAATCCCTCTACTACACCACGCAATGGCAGGTCGGGATAGTCGTTGCAAGTGAGGTAAGGCAGATGCATCTTGCCCTTCGCAGCCGGAGAAGCCAGAATCTGCTTCATGGTCTGGATGGCATAGAAGGCACCACGCTCGTCATAGCCCACGATGTTTATGCCCTTGCCATTGACGGTGAGGAGATAAGCTCCTGACACCAATTTCTTCAAGCCTGCTTTCTTTGCCTGCTTCTCGCCGAAGTCGATGGTAAGGCGAAAGCCCTTCTTGTACTGCTTCAGGAAAGCCAGGTCGTCAGCGAAGCGCTTCTGCTTGTCCTGAATGTTCAGTCCGTTTTCAAAAGAGATCCAGTTCTGGCGGTTGATGTCTAAGTTGTGCGGTGTGGGGTTTACGACGATGCCCTGATGGTCGAGCTTCTTGCCCGGTACAACGTTGACATCCTGTTTCTCGCCACGCTGCGAACTGAGGTCGAAGCCGTCGTCCTGCGCCTGCATGCCACTGAAAGCCGCAGCGAGCAGTGCGGTCAGTAAGATTTTGTTTCTGATCATTGTTGCTTATTTATTGTTTTAGTAATATCAATGGTTGATGCGTAGTAAAATAAAGTGTATGCAAATTTACATAAAATAATTCGATTTTGCGTTGTCAGCAATGAAATAACAACAATATATAACAAAAAGAGGTTTTCCGTTTTATTGGAAAACCTCTTCTTCTGTGTCGGGGCGACAGGATTCGAACCTGCGACCACCTGGTCCCAAACCAGGCGCGCTACCGGACTGCGCTACACCCCGTTCCGATTTAGCGAGTGCAAAGGTAGACATAAAATTCGAAACCTCCAAATATTTCAGCGCTTTTTTATCTTAAAAAGACAAGTTGCGCTGCCACATTGTGTCTAAAAGAACAAAATCCAGACCGAAAACCAGAACCGCATAGTCCATAGTCAAGAGCGAAATCAAGCTCCACCCGTCAGGGTTTCATAGCATGTCCTTTGTATATTAAAGCAGACTACGCGAAATGTTTTGTTAATCATCTATTGCATTCTTATTCCTTATATCTTATTATTTATCTTAAGTTCAGACACGGGTGGCGGCGCATGCGCAGAAGTTTCCCGGCAGGCGTTCAGTCTTCTGCTACTTGCCTGTTTGGTTGAATAATGGCGCCCTACTCTTTTCCGAGGTTCGACACCTTATTATATATATCGTTCAAATCGTTTGGTATGGTTATCTTGAGTTGTGCCACACGACGGTTCTCACGGTTCTTATACTCGTTGAACTCCTTCTCTATCACAGCCACAGCTGCCAGATAGTCAGCGTTCTTGACATCATATTCGCCACGCTTGCGCTCCTCATCCTCGCGCAGGGCTTCGTCTATCTTGTGCGTATAGCCGTTGAGTTCGGCCTGCGCCTTGCGATATTCGTTCTGCAGAGCGAAGAAGCTGGCTTCCACTTCATCAAGTTTCACGCTCGGCTCATATCTATAGAGCAGCGTGTCACGACCGCCTCCGTCTATCTCGGCTTCCTGACACAGACGCTTCATATACTCCTTGCGTGCGTCAGACAAGTGTCCGTCGGGGTGGATATGCTTGCCAAACGCCGATGCCTTGGCTTCGAGCGAGAGTATACGCGCGCGTTCCTTTATAGATAGTGTCGCCACATACTGCTCGCGCGTCATGGCTGTCTGCATCTCGGGACGCTCCGGCATCTCGGTGCCCTTATCCTTGCAATACTGCTCGATGGTGAGTTTCTGTATGTCGGTGAGCATCTGTGAGCGCATCTTGATTGCCTCGCGCAGCCATGCTATGAGCGAATTGGCGAGCGATATGTCGCGCAACTTCACCGCGATGTCGTCGAGTTGCTGGCTGGTGCATCCCCGCTGCACACGCTGCTCCTTGTCCGAACCTATGATGGTGAGATAAGTATTGTAGAACTCTACACTCTCAAGCTCCTGCTCTTGCGCCTTGACATATTCCTTGGCAAGATTGGCTATGTGATTGGCAGATGTCGATGTAAGTCCGTTTTCGGCGAAAAAAGTAAGATCCTGTTCCATAGATTTAAAAAGTTAGTGATGCAGTTTAACACACAATAACTATGCCAAAACCAATGGGAAAGGGCCAAAATGATTTGCTTTTTGACACCCCCTCCTTCTACAGTCAGCCCGTTTCTGCCTCTATTAGCTTTCAAATCATACCGCTCCCCTCCCTGCTGGGGAGGGGCTGGGGGTAGGGCTTATTTCAAAAAGGAGTCCTTTTGCATTCCAAAACGAGTCCTTTTGCAATCCAAAATGAGTCCTTTTGCTCTCCAAAACGAGTCCTTTTGCTCTCCAAAACGAGTCCTTTTGCAAGCCAAAAGGACTACATTTTCATCTTCTAATATTATAACATGAAATGCAGGATGAGCCAAACGAAAAAAGCGGTTTGACTTTATCGCTTTATGGATAAAATCAAACCGCTTTTATTTAAAGTTTATATTGTTCGGCTACTCGGCAATGAGCGAGAACTCTGCAGCCGATGCGTAGTCGACACCATAGTGTGCATTGAGAGCACGGAATCGTACGTAGCGTGCCTTTACTGGTTTGTCGAACATCACAGTCTTAAGCTCGCCTGAGCGGTCGAACTCTCCCTTAAGGATTGCGTTGCCCCATGTCTTGCCGTCGTTGCTAACGTAAATCTCGTAGTTCTTTATACGGCCGTAGCCCGTGTCCTGACGTGGCATAAACTTGAATCCCTTGATTGTCTTAGGCTCCGAAGCGTCGAAGTCGACCCAGTGAGGATACTTGGCAAGTGTGATAGAGTACATGGTGTGCCAGATAGTAGTCTCGTCACCATCAACAAGATTTACGGCGTCGCCCTCCTCAGGCTCTTCCGACGATACGAAGGCTATCTGCAGAGGCACGAAGTCTACCTTGTCGAATGTCATTGAGGTCTTCTGACCGGGTGTTTCCTTATACCATGCGGTAATGGTTCCACCCTTGCTCATGTCTATTGCTCCTGTGTACACCGTCGGCTTCTTGGCTCCGTTGAGAGCATAAACGATGGTGCGGTTCTTTGCTGGAGTTGAGAGCAGAACCTTACCGGTCTGCTTGTGCTCGATGCTGATAGGCTGCTCGCCCGAGAGTGCAACCTTCGAAGCCTCAGCTACGGCTGCAGCAGTAGCCTGTGCCGGACGTATCACGAAACCGAAGTTGTAGTTCTGGCTGTATGTACGGTCGTCCTTAAGCGGACCACCCTGTCCGCAGCTGGCTCCACCAAGTCCTGTCACCTTAGCGTCGAGGTGCAGATAGGTTCCGTCAGAAGCCGGCAACTCATTGGCATGGGCTACTACAGTCATCTGCTGGGCACTCCATGGCAATGCCGATACCGACATTGTGCTGTCGGCTACGAATACTACGCTCTGCTTGCCCTGCTCGGTGAGTGCACACCAGCGTACTTCCTCGCGGTTGCCCATTGACTGTGGCTTCGGCAGAAGGATGTCCTGCTCGCCTACGATGCCACGATGATGCTCTATGAACTGACCTGTCTTACGGTCGTTATAGTTGTTCACCGGTCCGCGTCCGTAGTAGTCAAACTGCTTATATGTGGCGGGCAACTTCATTGCGTAGCCTATACGCGGCAGGATTATGCTGTTGCGGTTGGCAGAGATTGCGCTGTTGAGCTCGATTGAGCCATCCTTATAGATGGTGTATATCTGATTAGTGATGAACTTCAAGTCGTCCTTGCCAAGCTTCTGCTTGTCTACACCGAAACGGTAAGCCGACTGTGGGTCGCGGTCGCGGTTGCCGTAAACCTGACGACTGCCTTCCTTACCCTGGCTCTCCACAGTCATACTGATCTGCAGCGAACCGTCCTTCAGCTTCATAACAGTAGGCTTGCCTACTACACGATGGCCGAGGTCATAGAGTCCGAACTTGAACCAAGCATTGGGATAGCCAATACCAGCATCGTTGTCAGTAGGAGCACGGAATGCGTCGAGCTTAGGTCCGTTACCCTCAGCGAACACAGTATTGCCGCCATACGACAAGCTGTTCAATGCACCATCGGTCAGGCTGAATGTAGCGTTGAAGTTGTCGCCATTTACAGTTACAGTCTTTGCGTCCTGAGTATAAGTGATGTTGCCCTTGGCATTAGCCACATCCTTAACGGCTACGGCCTTCACGTCGGCACCCTTCACACGCAACTGCTCCTCCATCTGTACATATCCCTTCTTAGCCCAAGGCATATCCTTGCCCTGCAGGAACTGCACCTTGACGAAGTACTCGCTATGCGGGTCGAGCTTAGAGTAGTCGTAGTCGAGTGTGTACTCCTGACGCTCACGCGGACCAACGATGTTCTTTGCGCCCATGAGCTGTCCGTCGTTCTTGATACACTCGCCGTCCTTCCACAACGACCATACTATCTGATAGCCACGCAACGGCTCAAAGTAGTTCTTGTTGAATATCTCGATGCGACCCTTGGTCATGTCGACAGCCTTGACACCCACATTCTGATAAACCTTCTTCACCTCAAAGTACTGTGCCTTGGGCGAAAGGTCGGGACGCATGATACCGTTCATACAGAACATACCGTCGTTAGGCTTGTTGTCCATGCCGAAGTCGCCACCATAGCCCCAGTACTTCTTGCCGGTCTTCGGGTCGACGTTGTACAAAGCCTGGTCTACCCAGTCCCAGATGGCACCGCCCATAAAGAAGTTGGTGCTTTCTATCGCATTCCAGTAGTCAACGAGGTTGCCTACAGCGTTACCCATTGAGTGTGCATACTCAGAGATATGATAAGGATACTTGATGTCGTACTTACCCTTCACAGCCTCCTGCACCCAAGGTATTGACGGGTACTGGTTTGAACCCATGTCCACGATGTCGTTGTTGCGCTCGTACTGTACGGGGCGGCTGGTGTCGTATGCCTTGATGGCAGCATAGCAGTCCTTGAATGTGTCGCCAGGACCAGCCTCGTTGCCAAGACTCCATATCACAACCGAAGGATGATTGACCGTAGCGTGTACCATCTCCATATTGCGTGCCACATGAGCGTTGCGGAACTCCTTGACGTGCGACAACGACTCCTTGCCATAGTAGTACTGATGGCTCTCGATGTTGGCCTCATCCTCAAGATAGATGCCGTACTTGTCGCACAGATAGTACCAGTAGGGAGCGTCGGGATAGTGACAGTCGCGTACGTGGTTGATATTGCCACGCTTCATGAGGAACACCTCGTGCTCCATCTGCTCACGCGATACGTAGTGACCCGTAGCCGGATTGTTCTCATGACGGTTCACACCCTTCATCTTTATGGGCTGACCGTTGAGATAGTAGTAGCGGCCTGCCAGTCCGAACTCGTCCTTATCGGCAGGAGTGTCCTTGATTTCAATCTTGCGGAAACCTACGTTGGTTGAGAATGTCTCAACCACATTGCCCTTCTTGTCCTTCAGTTCGCCAACGAGAGTATAGCGATGCGGAGCCTCAGCGCTCCACGGCTTCACGATGTTGCCAGCCTTAAGCGTAACCGAAGCTGTGAGGTTGCCGTTCTTGTCGATATCGCCTACTGTAGCAGTAGCACCCACACCAGGCACGAGAGTATTCTCGTCAGAGTAGAGACGGTTTTCGTAAAGCTTATAGTCGATGGTATATCCCTTTACAGCCTTAGTAGTGAGGTTGCTCACGTTGGCTGAGATATGCAGCGAAGCGTCGGTATATGTCTCGTCATAATCAGGGATGGCCTTGATGTCGCGCACCTGCACCTTAGGCTTGGCGGTGAGCGAAACGCTGCGGAAGATACCCGGCAGACGGAACATGTCCTGGCTCTCAAGGAACGAGCCGTCGCTATGACGGTAAACCTCAACAGCCACTACGTTGCTGCCCTTCTTATTAAGATAAGGTGTAATGTCAAACTGAGCAAGGTTGCGCGAGTTCTTTGCAAAACCTACATACTTGCCGTTGATGTAGAGATAGAAGAACGAGTCTACACCATCGAAGTTGATGTATACCTCCTTGCCCTGCCAATCGGCAGGCACATCAAACGATCGGCGGTATGAGCCTACCTCGTTACGGTTCTTGTAGGTCATCCATGTCTGAGGCGGAGTGCGCATCACGCCACCCTTCCAGTCGCCCACCTTTACGCTGTGCTGGAATATGACACGCTGGTTGGAATACAACGGCATGCCATACTTGAATGTGCCGTCGTCCTTGGCACCAGCCATGTTCCAGTTCATCGGAACCTGCACACGGTCCCAAGCCGATGCGTCAAAATCGGTACGATAGAAGTCCTTCGGACGCTCATCGGGATTCTTTGCCCAGTGGAACAGCCACTCTCCGTCGAGTGTCTTCCAAAGCGAAGAGTTCTCGGGCAACACGCGACGAGCCTCGTCAACGTTCTTGAACGAGAAGAACCACGCATGTGGCTGCTGCTTGTTGTAAGCCACAGAGTCAGGACTCTGCCACTCCCATCCAGTAGGAGCCTGCATCTGTCCGTAATAGAAACCTCCAAGCTGTGTGGTCTGGGCGCACATTGGCGAAGCCAGTAGAGCAGCCAGAAGGGTCAGGGTTAATTTGTTCATTATTGTTATTAAATTTATAAGTATTTTGTTTCGTTGTCTTTTATAAGTTGAAGTATTTGTCGAGTATCTCCTCAGCCTTGCCGTCGGAGTTGTCGATATCCTCTATTATTTTTCCCTTTTCGAGCAACGCTACACGTGTAGAAATGTCGACGGTGTGCTGCAGATTGTGGCTCGACACAATCACAGTAGAGCCAGTAGAACGATTGAATTCGGTCAGGATACGCTTCAGTTGGTTCTGGCTGCTGGGGTCGAGAAAGTTGAACGGCTCGTCAAGTATCACGAGTTGCGGACTGCTGAGCAGCGCTGCCACGATGCCTATCTTCTGCTTGTTGCCAGCCGAGAAGTCGCGTATGTACTTCTTCTGCCCCATTATCTCGTCGCCCATGAATGTCTCAAACGTCTTGAGTCGTTCCGCTACCTGCTCCCTTGTCATGCCCGACACCTTGCCTACAAACTCGAAATACTCCTCAGCAGTAAGGAAGTCGATGAGAAACGAGTTGTCGATGAAAGCCCCCGTCTGCAGTTTCCAATCCTCGCTTTTGGCGGGATCTATATCGTCTATGAGTACATTGCCCTCGGTAGCCTTCGACAAGTCGAGCATCAATCTGAACAATGTAGTCTTGCCGGCACCATTGTTGCCCACAAGTCCAACCATCTGTCCGTTGTCGATAGTGAAGTGTGGAATGTCTACGGCAGTATGTTCGCCGAAACATTTTTTGAGGTTATTGAGTTGTATGCGCATCTTTTTTGTGGCAAATTTACTATTTTTCTGACACAGCAGCAAATTTTACGGAGTATATTATGGCATTATGCCGTAATTGATATCAGTTGATGAATCTGCTTGATGAATTGCTTGAGGTTGGCAAACTGGTTGCCGAAGGCGGCGCGCCAGTTGAGAGCCTTGAGCGGATACTCCATAAAGTTGCGTGTCTCGATGTCGCCATTCATGCTCACGTAGTCGAGAATGTTCTTCAGATAGCGCTCCTGGTCGGCTGTCAGCTGATAGCCTTCTATAAAGTGCTGATATATCTGCAAGGCACGCTGGCGGTCGATGCCGCAAGCCACACGTATGAAGGCTGCCACATTATTTTTATATGGTCTTCCGTCAGACAGTTTCTCATAGTCGGACTTGGTGCCCAGCTCCTCAAAGAATATGCGCTCCAACTCCTGTATGTCTGCCGATGTCAGCTGTTCGAAGTTCTGTATCTTGCGTAGCGTAGCGTTGTCGCTGTTGGCTGCCAGATAGTCGATGATGCGCTGCTTATAGGTAGTCTGTACTATCAGGTCTTCGCCTCCGTCTGCGGTCTGGTATTCGTCCTCTATGTCGATGACAAACTTGCGGGTCTTGCGTTGCTCGTCGAGCAGATTAATAAGGTTGCGCAGTTCGGTGCGCACATTCTCCAGAGCGTCGAGCGACTCATTCTCCCAGAACTGTTGTGTCTGCACAAGGCGTATTGTGTCGATTCGGTTTTTCACCGCCGGCACCGTGGCTTTCTTCTCCAATAATGCTGCCACATTCACCACAGTCTGTCGAAATTGTCCTACCTTCACCGTCGTATCTACATGCGCAAGCATCAGGTGGAGCATTATCACGTCCCATTTCTTGGCAGCCTCATCATCCTTGTCGGCAGGAATGAGGTTGGCAATTTCCTTGAGTCGCAGCACATCCACCTCCGAGAGGCATGTCCACGCCTCCTTGTTGCGGAATGGTTCGATGGTGTCCAGATACGGTCGTGCCTCCTTGCGCTGCTTTCCTATGCTGCATAGCTGAGTGTGAAGCAGCAGCTTTAGGTCGTCGTGCAGCTTGCGGTCGAAGTCTTTTTCCTGATGGTCGGCACTCTGCAATTCCTTGGCTATGTCCACACGCAAGCCGAATAGTCGTTCGGTGAGCGACTTTACAGCCACGCCGCTGATGCCGTCGGCATTCTTCGAGAAATATTCAAAGTTGCCACACCAGTCGAATATGTAGAATTCCTTCTTGTCCTTGTCAGCCCCGAAGAGGTCCTTGCACAATCGTGTGCCTCGACCTATCATCTGCTCGAACTTAATCTTCGACTTCACAATCTTGAAGAATACGAGGTTCAGGATTTCGGGCACGTCGATGCCCGTGTCGAGCATGTCTACCGACACGGCTATCTGTGGCAGTCGGTCGGCAATCTTGAATTCGCTTATTATCTGGTCGTGATGCTTCACCTGGTTGTCTATGAGCTGGCAGTAGTCGGCACCACGTTCAGGATAGAGTTGATGGAAACGCTCCACGATGCGCTCGGCATGACGATGGTTGTAGGCAAAGATAATGGTCTTGCCAATGTCCTCGCCGCTATGCACCTTCAGTCCGTTGGTCATCAGTTCGGAGAGCACGTTGTCGATGGTGTCGTCGTTGATGAGATAGTTGAATATCTCGCGACCCTCTATGTCGCGGTGGTAGTCCTCGTCTTGCGGAATGCCGTTGAGCGCCTTCTCATACTCCCACACCTTCTCCAGTTCCTCGCGCTGTGCAGGGGTGAGTTCGTCGTACTTTATGCCGCGGTTTATCATCTTCGACGTACAGTTCTTCACCTTGTATGGCACAAGATACTTATCGGCAACAGCCTCCTGGAAGCTATACTCAAAGTTCGGCTCGTCGTCGAGTTCGAGCAGTCGGAACGTGTTGCGGTCAATCTCGTCGCGCGGAGTGGCAGTAAGACCAATAAGCAACGAGTCGAAATACTGGAATATGGCGCCATACTTACCGAACACGCTACGATGTGCCTCGTCGATAATGATAAGGTCGAAGTGTCCTACCGAGAACTCCACGGGCACGGCATTTATATAGTTTATCATCGTCTGATAGGTAGAGAAGATGAAGCGTGCGTCAAGATCGGGCACGGCATCCTCCGACAGACAAGCTATCGACTCGCTGGGCAAGAGATTCTCATAGTTCTGGCGCGCCTGGTTAACGAGTTCGGTTCGGTCGGCAAGGAACAACACCTTCTTTATCCAATTGTTGTTAGACAGAAGCTTGCAAAGCGAGATACTCACACGTGTCTTGCCCGTACCGGTAGCCAGCACGAGCAGTCCGCGTCGATGCTTCTTGTTGAGCCATTCCACCAGACTCTTTATGGCTGTCTTCTGATATGGTCGGTTGGTTATGGCGTCGTCGATGGTGAGGTCGGTTATGTCGGCACGTCCACGCTTCTGTATCAGGTATTCCAGGTCGTCGTGACTGTGGAATGAGATGACGTCGCGGTCGGGATAGCCCATGCCGTCAATCACCTTCGTAGTGTAGCCGTTGGTGTAATAAATCACGGGACGCACACCATGCTTACGCTCCAGACAATCAGCATACTCCATTGCCTGCTTGCGTCCCTCAGTAGCGTTCTCGATAGTGCTCTTAGCCTCTATCACGGCAAGCGGTTTGCCACCCTTGCTCATCAGCACATAGTCGCAATAGCCCGTACCCGAGGCTGAAGAAGTCATCCCCTCCACCTTCACCTCTATACACGCCTTGCCTCCCTGAAGGTCGCCCTTCGTGGTGAGAATGTCCCACCCAGCCTCGTTCAGCATATAGTCGATGAGGCACTTGCGTGTGATGCGCTCGCTCTCCAGACTCTCTGGCGGTATCTCGGTAGGAGCCTTTGGCTTCTCTATAGCGTCCTGCGGCACACTCTCCACCACTTCGGCAGCCACAGCAGGCTCCGAGTTGTCGGCTACGTGCATGCCCGTGAATCCGTCGGGCACAATGGTGGCATCAAATGCCACTATACTCTGTATGGCACGCCAACGGAACAGAAAACCGCACACCACATAATACAAGGCACGCAGACAGATGTAGGCATCGTTCTGCCTCACCTCCTGCACACCAGTATGCGAGGCATAGTTGCCAATCTTCTTCACCGTGCGCATGTCGCCAAGCAACTGCCTGTCGTCGCCTACGAAAGCGTCAATCTGCGGACGGTGCAGCATCTGGCTGAGCGTCTCGCGTGGCTCAAGCGTCACGTTTGCCATAGCAAGATGGTTTCTTACGAGCCACTCCAATGCCTTGCGGGCGTTGCTGGCGCTCTCCTCTGGGAAAGCCTTCTGAAAGATTTCCGCCTTATCGCAGTATGCGTGTAGCTGGGCAAAGTCGGGGATAGTCTCCGCCAAGCGTGAGATAAAGTCAAAGTTCTTCATATTATTATATAGGTAGTGTAGTGTCGTTGTCGTTAAGCAGGTCAAAGTCAGAGCGGAAGAGTCGGTCTTGTATCACTCTGTATTTTTCAAATTCGCTTTCTGCATATTGCTTGGCATACTCGGCAGTAATGCTTCCTGCACCTTGCAGAATTTCTCTGTTGGTTGCATCAAGGAACTTGTCTATACGCTTAGCCCAGTCTTCCATAGTCATGGGGATGTGGCGTTCTGCCATATCCTTTGCAATATCAAGATAGGCGTTGACCAACCGTCCGAGAGCTTGCAGCTCGTTTTGTTTCAGATAGTTCTTTACCACACTCACGTCCGACCGTATAATCTTTCCGTTAGGAGCCTTTGCCCATGTGGTCAGTCCCATGTGTTCCTTGTCGGCATCGGCACGCTCTACTATCAGTTCGGCAGCAGTATGACCATGTACGGCATAGTGCATTTTGTTTTGCACCTTCTTGAAGAAGTCTCTTGTGGTAGGAGCGTCGCGGTTGTAGTCGATGGCTGTGGCGTAGATGTCTGTTAGCTTTTGGTAGAAGTTGCGTTCGGACAGACGTATTTCGCGTATTTCTTCCAAGAGTTGCTCAAAGTAGTCCACGCCTATAAACGAGCCGTTCTCCATGCGTTTCTTGTCTATCACGTAGCCACGGATGGCGTATTGACGAAGTACGAAGGTGCACCATTGGCGGAATTGGGTGGCGCGACGAGAATTGACACGATAGCCAACGGCGATAACCATGTCAAGATTGTAGTACTCAAGTTCATCTTCTACCTCGCCTCTAATACCACGGTTTACGACTGTTGCAATTTTTGCAACAGTCGTGTCTGTAGACAATTCTCCTTCACTAAGAATTTTCTTAATGTGTCGGCTTATGCCAGACTTGTCAACGTCAAAAAGCGTAGCCATAGCTTTCTGCGTACACCAAATGGTTTCGTCTTTATAAACCACTTGAACGCCATTCTCCTTACCCTCCGCCATAAAGATAAGGAATTCGGCTGTGCTATTTCGTATTTCAAATTTCTTTGTCATAAATTCAAGTTTTTAGAGTCGGCCATAATATGGATGGTTGATGCAAAGCGTAGGAGGCTATGGCGTCCTCGCCTTAGCCTGCGCAAGCAACTAAGTTTCCGTTACTCAAACCAATATTGCATTCGAGAGGCAAGGAGGGTTTCAAGGTCGGTTATCGACTTCTGAACAGCAGACTTCTGACGCTCTATCTGCTCGATGCGTTGGGCAAAGAGGTGTTGGAGGGGGAGAGGGGGAAGAAAGACAGATATCTTTTCTATTTCTTTAGTTGAGATATGTGTTACTTTAAATCCCTTTGCATATTTCGCTTTCTCATTATAAAATGCCTTTGTCATAGTATAATACGAAAGAAAAGTTCCATCTTGTTCATGATGAAGTATAGCTGCATCAGAACCTACAATAACATCATAATTTCCTAACCATGCAGTACTTTTGCATGAACCTTCGACATCTTCACTTGTTATTGCCATAACTAAATCACCTGTATGGGCAACCTTGTATTTTGGTAATAAATCATGTGGAATAGAAGTATAATGCTTTTTAGTCCTTGCCCCCAAGATTGTATGTAATTGACCATAATGAATACAAGGAAGCCCGTCTTCTACAAAATCCTTTTTAGATATACCAGCCCCTCTTTCTACAGAGCCAATTTCACCAATTTTCTTCACTTCCCATCCCTTTTCATTCTCCACGGGGTCTCCAAACATCTCATAGAAGATGCTTTGTGCGAGGTTGTCATAATCTTTCAGTTGCTCCTGCTTTAAACGAATCAATTCGTTAATCTTGTCGAGCTCGGAGACAATGGAGAGTTGGGTGGTAATATCAGGTAAAGGTAATAGAGCATTTGTTAAATCTCCAAGTTTGATGTACTTTATTATTCCACCAATACTTTTTCGTCTTAACTCTTCAATATACAAATTAAAGAAAGCGAAAATATAACGCATTTCAACTCCATTAACATCATTTTTTAATTGAAGAATGTAGGTCCTTTGGTATGCATTAAATTTACCATTATAATATTTCACATTTAAATCGCCATTTCCTGCAATCAAAATACATTCACAATCGTATGCATATGTATTTATGGATAATGGAATTCTTGAGCAAGTGAAAAAGGGATATAATCCATCCTCATTAGCTGCGTTTGCATCTAATTTTCCCGTGGTAATATTACAAATATTTCCTATTTTCTTATATTCCCATCCTTGTTTCATTGTTCCTCTTTATTATTTCCTTCATGTTGCATCATGAATAATTGTTTTTGTCTTTCAATTTCGGTACGCAATTGCTCCTCTGTTGGTAAGAATATTTTGTATTTTGCAGCAAAGAGCTGCTCATTGCCCTTGAGGATAGAGTATCTGGCAATATCCTTACTGGTTTCTGAACACAACACGATGCCGATGGTTGGATTGTCACCTTCAGTTCGTTTCAGTTCGTCATACATTCGCACATACATATCCATCTGACCTACGTCTTGATGTGTGATAGTACCAATCTTCAGGTCGATGAGCACATAGCATTTTAGTACCACATTATAGAATACAAGGTCTATGAAATAGTCTTGCGTGTCTGTGCGCACCAGCTGCTGACGCCCCATGAATGCGAAACCACGTCCCATTTCCATCAAGAAGTCCTGTAAATGGCCGATAATGGCAGTTTCCAGGTCTTCTTCAGAAAAAGAAGTGTCTGCCTTGAAACCAAGAAACTCTGCTATAATGGGACTCTTGAGCAACTCAAATTTATTAGGCTCTATTTCGGCCGTTGGTAGTTGAGGCTGCGCAAAATGTCGTTCGTAATATTGTGTAGATATGTTGCGGTCGAGAGTTCGTACACTCCACATTTCTTGAGAAGCTGTCTCTAAATACCAACGAATGGCTATGGGATCATCTATACGCAACGATTTGTATATATGCGTCCAAGTAAGATTTGGAAATCGTGATTTCCAAATCTCATAATTATCAAAAATCAGATAAAACCTTCGAAATGAACGCAAGTATCTTGGACCGAATCCTTTGCCATATAGAATAGTAAGTTGCTTGGAGAGTTTCTCAATGATTTGCTCTCCATATTCGGCACGCTCTTTACCTTGCTGTTCTTCCTCAACAATTCGTCTGCCTATATTCCAGTAGGTCTCCACCATCTGTTGACTCACAGCATTGTATGCCCGTTCTCTGCCTTGCTCTATTATGTGACAGACATCTTGATAAAGAGAAACGTCCTGCTTTTGCTTGTATTCCGTTGTTTCGATTATCTGCTTCTTTATGTCCATATTTATTCCTCCTTATTTTGTTGTTTTTGCGTCCCGATTTTTGTTATGTCATTTGTTCGGGATGCGTTCGGGATGCGTTCGGGATGATTGTTTACTCCTCCAACATTCCTCTCAGCTCTCCGTATCCCTTGGCATATTCTGCTTCGGTCTGTTCCAATCGCGCCAGTATGTCATTCACCGGCTCATACTCCACACGCTCGCGCTCCACCTCTTTATATTTGTTGATAGAGAGGTCGTAGTCGTTCTGGCGGATTTCGTCGACGGGCACGAAGAAGCTTTGGTCCTTGCGCGAGCGTTCCTGCTCGGCATCAAGGTGCTGGAAACGGTTGATTACGTCGGGAATGTCGTTGTCGTTGACGGGCGAACGCTTGTCGTCCAGAGAAAAACCGTCTGCCTTCATGTCGTAGAACCATACACGGTCGGTACCGCCACAGTTGGTCTTGGTGAATACGAGTACGGCGGTAGACACTCCGGCGTAGGGCTTGAACACTCCGCTCGGCATGGATATTACGGCACGTAGCTGCTGATTGTCCACTATCTCCTTGCGTATGGCCACGTGAGCCTTCGACGTTCCGAACAATACTCCGTCGGGAACGATGCTGGCACAACGTCCGCCTATCTCAAGCGAGCGCACGAACTGGGCAAGAAACAGCAGCTCGGTCTTGCTGGTATTGGCATAGGCAAGGATTTTCTTGTTGACGTTGCCCTTGTCGAGACTGCCTGCAAAGGGAGGGTTAGCCATAATGAGCGAGTAGCAAGCCTGGTCGTCGTTCTGCTCCGAGAGCGAGTCGCGCCAAGCCAGTTCGGGTGCAGTAATGTCGTGGAGCAGGAGGTTCATGGCTCCTATGCGCAGCATGGTCTGGTCGGTATCGTAGCCGTTAATCATCGAGGTCTTCATGTGCTCCACCTCCTCACCTACATACATGGCTGTCTCATACTTCTCCTTGATATACTTCACCGCCTCAACCAAGAATCCTGCCGAACCCATGGCAGGGTCGCAGATGTAGTCCTTGGGCGTAGGCTCCATCATCTCTACAATCATGCGTATGATGTGGCGCGGCGTGCGAAACTGTCCGTTGGTGCCCGATGCAGCCATCTTGCCGAGTATATACTCGTAGACATCGCCCATGGCGTCGCGGTTGTTCATGTCGAGTGCGTCCACACCGTCAACCACCTTGGCAAGCGTACGGGCGTTGGGTATGAGGAATATAGCCGACTTCATGTAGCGGCTGTAGGCACTCTCCTCACCGGTACCGATATGCTTGATAAACTCAAACACGCTCTGGCGCACAATCTTGAACATGTTGTCGGCACCGAAGTTCTTGAACACGTGCCAACGCAGATTCTCGTAAGGCACGCCGGCACGCTCCTCGTCGCTCACGGCATCGGGATTAACCCACAGTTGGCCGTCAAGGAATGTGGGGTTCTGCACTTCGCAGTCCCAGTCGCGTGCGTTCTCTTCTTCCTGCAACTGCTTGTCGTCGAGCAGTTTCATAAAGAAGATGTAGGTCATCTGCTCCAATACTGTGATGGGATTGGTGATGCCAGCCACAAAGAATGTGTCCCATATCTGGTCTATCTTGTTTTTTATTTCGCCAGTTATCATAGAGTTTTTTCTATCGTTATTGTTATTTGTTCTCAAGCTCCATCTTCAGGAACCTGGGCGTATAGCCCTCCTTCGACTCAGCCACTTCTTCGGGCGTTCCGGCTATGAGCAGGCGTCCGCCGCCACGTCCTCCTTCCGGACCGATGTCGATGATGTGGTCGGCAAGCTTTATGACATCAAGGTTGTGCTCGATTATAATGACGGTATTGCCACGGTCAACCAGCTGCTGCAACACGTCCATCAGAATGCGTATGTCCTCAAAGTGGAGTCCCGTGGTAGGCTCGTCGAGTATGTATAGCGTCTTGCCCGTGTCGCGCTTGCTCAGCTCGGTAGCCAGTTTCACGCGCTGGCTCTCGCCTCCCGAGAGCGTAGTCGATGGTTGTCCCAGCTTGACATATCCCAGTCCGACGTCCTGTATGGTCTTTATCTTCTGCAATATAGCCGGCACATTCTCGAAGAATTCGACAGCCTGATTGATGGTCATGTCCAATACGTCGGCTATGCTCTTGCCCTTGTAGCGCACCTCAAGAGTCTCGCGGTTGTAGCGTTTGCCGTGACACACCTCGCAGGGCACCATCACGTCGGGCAGGAAGTTCATCTCGATGGTCTTGTATCCGTTGCCCTTGCACGTCTCGCAGCGGCCGCCCTTCACGTTGAACGAGAAGCGTCCGGGCTTGTAGCCACGTATCTTAGCCTCGGGCAGAGCCACGAAGAGCGAGCGTATGTCGGAGAACACGCCTGTATAGGTGGCAGGATTGGAGCGCGGAGTACGTCCTAAGGGCGACTGGTCGACATTCACCACCTTGTCGATATATTCTATTCCGTCTATCGAGTCGTATGGCATCGGCTTCTTGAGCGAGCGGTAGAAGTGCTTTGACAGAATGGGCTGCAACGTCTCGTTGATGAGTGTCGACTTGCCCGAACCGCTCACACCGGTCACCACGATAAGCTCGCCGAGCGGGAACGACACGTCCACGTTCTTCAGATTGTTGCCACGTGCTCCGTGTATCGTTATCGCCTTGCCGTTGCCCTTGCGGCGTTCGGCAGGCACGGCAATCTTACGGTCGCCGTTGAGATAGTCGGCTGTGAGCGTATGATGTTTGAGCATGTCCTGCGGAGTGCCCTGGAACACCACTTCGCCACCACGCATTCCTGCCTTCGGACCGATGTCGACAATCCAGTCGGCAGCAAGCATCATGTCCTTGTCGTGCTCCACCACCACAACCGTGTTGCCCATGTCGCGCAGCTGCTTGAGCGAGTGGATAAGCCGCTCATTGTCGCGTTGGTGCAGTCCGATGCTCGGCTCGTCGAGGATATAGAGCACGTTGACCAGCTGCGAACCTATCTGTGTGGCAAGACGTATGCGCTGGCTTTCGCCACCAGAGAGCGAAGCCGACTGGCGGTTGAGCGACAGATAGTCGAGACCTACGTCCAGCAGGAACGATATGCGTGTGCGTATCTCCTTCAGTATCTCTGCAGCTATGGTGCGCTGGCGGTCGTCAAGGTGTGCCTCTACGTTGCCCAGCCACTCATTGAACTGGCTTATGTCCATCGAGGCAAGTTCGAATATGTTCTTGTCCCAAACCTTATACGACAACGACTCGCGGCAAAGTCGCTGACCATGACACTCCGGACACTCGCACGTGGCAAGGAATTGGTCAGCCCACTTCTGTCCGCTTGTAGTGTCGTCGTTCTCCATGACCGAGCGCAGATACTTTATCACGCCGTCGAACGTGGTGAAATAGTCGCTCGATGTGTGTACCACCTCCTTGTCGATACGCACAGTTTCGAGCGAGCCGTACATTATCTCGTTCATCGTGTCTTCCGGAATCTCGCTCACAGGAGTCTTAAGCGTCAGTCCAGCCTTGTCGAGTATGGCAGATATCTGCCAGAAGATAAGCTGGTTCTTGTATTTGCCCAATGGCACAATTGCACCCTCGTGTATTGAGAGAGAGTCGTCGGGGATGACCTTCTTGAGGTCGATCTCGTTGACATAGCCCAGTCCCTTGCATTTGGGGCAGGCTCCTTCGGGCGAGTTGAACGAGAACATATTGGGTGCGGGGTCGCGATAGCTTATGCCCGTAGTGGGGCACATGAGTCGCTTGGAGTAGCTCTTTGCCTCGCCCGTGTCCTTGTCGAGTATCATCAGCAAGCCGTCGCCCTGGCGCATGGCAGTCTCGATGGTCTTCTTCAGGCGGTCGTCAAATCCCTCGCGCATCTGCATCTTGTCAATCACCACTTCGATGTTATGGTTCTTGTAGCGGTCGGTCTTCATGCCCGGCGTTATGTCCTTTATCTCGCCGTCGACACGCACATACAGATAACCCTTGCGGCGTAGCGTCTCGAAGAGTTCGCGATAGTGGCCCTTACGTTGGCGTACGAGTGGCGCAAGGATATAGATGCGATGGCCGGCATACTGCGTATTGATCATGTCGAGAATGCGCTCCTCGGTATATTTCACCATCTTTTCGCCCGTAGCATAGCTGTATGCCGTTCCGGCACGGGCAAAGAGCAGACGCAGATAGTCGTATATCTCGGTCGTAGTGCCCACGGTAGAGCGTGGATTGCGGTTGGTTGTCTTCTGTTCTATAGATATGACGGGGCTGAGTCCGGTGATGTTGTCTACATCCGGACGTTCCAGTCCGCCGAGAAAGTTGCGGGCGTATGCCGAGAAAGTGTCGATGTAGCGGCGCTGTCCCTCAGCATATATGGTGTCAAAGGCAAGCGACGACTTGCCCGAACCGCTCAGTCCGGTAATGACGGTGAGCGAACCGCGCGGTATCTCCACGTCGATATTCTTAAGATTGTGGACGCGTGCGCCCCACACATTTATCTTGCCTTCTTCTGAATAGCTACCCATAAGTATTGATTGAGTTTCTGTTAAATCTGATTTTATTTATTCTAAACGGAACTTTTGCAAGTTCAGAGAATTCAGTAGTTAAAGGAGTTAAGAAGTTAAGCCAAATGCTTATAATGCTATATCAAACAAAAAAACTAATGGCTTAACTCCTTAGCGACCGTAGGGTGCGGCAACTCCTTAACTTCTTAACTACTTTCGCTTGCGAAACTAAAAATTCTAAAAAATGCGGAATCTACAGCCCTTCGGTTCCGCCTGCGGCTGTCTCGGTATATCCGCGCAGCAGATTGACATCGCTCTTGATGTTGAATCGTCTGCCGTCGGCTCCCTTGGCCTTCACCAGCACAAAGTAAACGCCCTGTGCCACATCCCTTCCTTTGTACTTGCCGTCCCATCCGCCGGCAGGGTCGGTCCACTCGTACAGTTTCTGTCCCCAACGGTTGAATATGGTGGCTTTGAACTCCACTATGCTCTGACAGCCGCTCTTGGCGCGGTAGACATCGTTGATGCCGTCGCCGTTGGGCGAGAAAGCGTTGGGCATTTCGAGTTTGCTCTCGGATATAGACACGGTTATGGGTGTGGCATCCGCCCAATAGTCGGCAGTATAGGCTATGGTATCGGTGCCAAGAACAAAGGTGGCATACAGCTCGATGATGTGTGTGCCAGCCTCGACAAAGGTGTATTCGGTGTCTTCGTCGTATCTGATGAGATAGGGCGAATGCGCTCCTTTCTTTCTGAAGCGCCACTCGTAATGGGCAGCATAAGCCCCCACATCGGCAGCACCTGCCGAGAGCGTGACCGTAAGAGGTGCCGAACCGGTATAGCTCAGCCCCGTATCGTCGCCATCGGGCGTATGAAACGTTGCAACGGGATTGATTGCGGGCACCACATCGGCACGGGCGTCCACACAAACTATGCAAACAAGAAGCATTAATAATCGAAGGATGTTCATAATATGCAAAGTTAACTATTATATCGCACACTACAAAGCCGAGGCTTTGTTTTAATAACTTTATTTATAAGACAAACATTTCATTTTACAATATATTTTATGTACTTTTGCAGAAAAATCAATAACAACTATGACACGTTACTTCAGACTTATTTTGTGCTTATGCGCTATGATGGTGGCTGCAGCTATGTCTGCACAGACTATCAAGTGGCAGGAATTGTACAAGGTGAAGAAGAAAGACACCATATACGGCATTGCCAAGAAGTACAATATCACCATCGACGAGCTGATACAAGCCAACCCCGCCATGCAGAAGCCCGACTACACTCTGCATAAGGGCGACCAGCTGCTCATACCCTACCCCACTACAGCGCCGGCTGCTGCCGCTACAGCATCAAAGACACAGGCCGAAAGCAAACCGGCACACAAGATTGCTGCCAACGGAACCGTGCGCATAGGCGTAATGCTGCCGCTGCACAACGTTGACGGCGACGGCCAGCGAATGATTGAATACTATCGTGGCGTGCTCATGGCATGCGACTCGTTGCGCTCGCAGGGCATAGCCACACACGTATATGCATGGAACGTGCCTATCGACGCCAACGTGCAGCAAATCATCAACGACGACAACGCACGCCAGTGTGACGTGATATTCGGTCCGCTCTACACCAAGCAGGTGAAGCCTATGGGCGACTTCTGCCGCAAGAACGGCATACGTCTTGTCATTCCGTTCTCTATCAACGGCAATGACGTGGCGCAGAACGAACGCATATATCAGGTGTTCCAGACTCCTGCACAGCAGAACGAGGCTTCGGTCAATGCTTTTGCCGAACGCTTCAAGGGCCGCCATGTGGTGATAGTCGACTGCAACGACACTACAAGCCGTAAGGGCGTATTCACCACCGCCCTGCGCAAACGCATGGAAAAGACGGGCATAACGTACAGCATCACAAACCTGAAGTCGTCGGAGCAGGCATTTGCCAAGGCTTTCAGCACAACGCTGCCCAACGTTGTCGTGCTCAATACCGGACGTTCGCCCGAACTGAATGCCACCCTTGCCAAGCTCAACATTCTCACAGCTGCCAGCAAGGGATTGAGCATCTCATTGTACGGATATACCGAATGGCTGATGTATACAAAGGTATATACCGACTATTATTTCAAATACGACACATACATCCCTACCACTTTCTACTACAATCCGCTTGCCGGCAAGACCATTGCCGTTGAGCGTGCCTACCGCCAATGGTTCAAGTCGGACATGAGGCAGGCACTACCGCGATTTGCGCTGACCGGATTCGACCATGCGCAATTCTTCATACGCGGACTGCACAAGTATGGCGACCAATTCAACGGAACCCAGCAGCAGAACACGTACACTCCGCTACAGACACCGCTCAAATTCAAACGAGTAGGTACGGGAGGCATGCAGAACTCAAGTTTCATGCTCGTACACTACAAGCCCAACAGAACAATAGAGTCGGTATCATACTAATACACACCATTATTAATATATGTTTCAGACATTAAGACTTAAAACCATTGCCCTGCTCGCAATGTTGCTGACGGCATCTGCCGCCATACACGCCCAGATAGGCGAACACCGCAACGACCTGGCCATTGGCTTCAATGCCGGATATATAATGAGCAGCGTAGGGTTTACGCCTAAGGTTACGCTCGACACTCACACCGGAATGACAGCCGGACTGTCTATGCGCTACACCTGCGAGAAGTACTTCAAGACGATATGCTCGATTTCTGCCGAAGTGAACTATGCACGCATAGGATGGAAGGAGCGCATACTTACAGCCAACGACGAGCCTGTGATAAACCCCGTGACGGGTATGGCAGAAGCCTATCAGCGTGACATGAACTACATTCAGGTGCCCATCTTCGCCCACTTGGCGTGGGGACGTGAGCGCAAAGGCGTACAGTTCTTCTTCAAGGCAGGCCCGCAGTTCGGTTACCTTATAGGCGAGTCGACCAAGACAAACTTCAATGTCAAGGATGCCAACTTCGACGACCGCGCCAACAAGACATGCGCCCAGGACACCATGGCTGTAGAAAACAAGTTCGACTTTGGCATTGCTGCCGGATTGGGTATGGAATACTCCATACCTAAAGTAGGACACTTCCTGCTCGAAGGACGCTACTACTACGGTCTCGGCAACATCTACGGCGACTCAAAGCGCGACTACTTCGGCAAGTCAAACCACTCGAACATCGTAATCAAGCTGTCGTATCTGTTTGACATAACACGTACGAAAGGCATTAAGAAGTAACAGAATTTCAATAACCATTAATAAATAACCAATTTAAATTCTTATGTTCGAAAATCAACCTAAAGGTCTATGGGCCCTCGCATTGGCCAACACCGGAGAGCGCTTTGGTTACTACACCATGCTCGCAGTGTTCTTGCTGTATTTGCAGGCTAACTTCGGTTTTGAGACTGGAGTAGCAAGTACGATTTACTCTACCTTCCTTATGATGGTCTACTTCCTGCCCATCATTGGCGGTATTGCAGCCGACAAGTTCGGCTTTGGACGTATGGTTACCACTGGTATCTTCATTATGTTCATCGGCTATCTTGTCCTTTCGCTTCCGCTCGGCAAGGATACCGTTGCCATTGCAGCAATGGGCGTATCGCTCATCCTCATCGCTTTGGGAACCGGTCTGTTCAAGGGCAACCTCCAGGTAATGGTAGGTCGTCTGTACGACGAGGCTCAGTATGCAAACAATCGCGACTCAGGTTTCTCACTCTTCTACATGGCTATCAACATCGGCGCTATGTTTGCTCCTACAGCAGCCATTAAGATTATGGACTGGGCTAAGGCAAGTCTTGGCGTATCGCCTGAGGATGCCTACCACTTCGCTTTTGCCATAGCATGTGCATCACTCATCGTAAGTATCGCCATATACTACATCTTCAGCTTCACTTACAAGCACGTCTTGGCCAACGAGACACAGCAGAAGTCGGGAGCCGACGCAAAGTCGGAGGCCAAGGAACTCACTCCTGCCGAGACCAAGGAGCGTATCGTATGCCTCTGTCTTGTGTTTGCAGTGGTTATCTTCTTCTGGATGGCATTCCACCAGAACGGCAACACTCTGACACTCTTTGCACGCGATTTCACACAGAAGACTTCTGAAGGTCTGCAGTCAATGGCATTCGACGTAACCAACCTCGTGGCTTGTATCTTCGTAGTTTACGGCAGCTTCGGTCTGGCACAGAGCAAGACCGGCAAGGGCAAGGGCATCTCGCTCGGCGTAATCGTAGCAGCTATTGCCTTCCTCTTCTACAAGTACAACACGCTCGAAGGTGCCGTTGAGGTTCAGGCTCCTATCTTCCAGCAGTTCAATCCTTGCTACGTTGTAGCATTGACTCCGGTGAGCGTAGCCCTCTTCGCTTGGCTCAACAAGATTGGCAAAGAGCCTACTTCGCCTGAGAAGATTGGTCTTGGTATGCTCGTTGCAGCCCTCGGTTTCGTATGGATGGCAGTAGGCTCTATGGGTCTTGAGCTTCCGTTGACACAGGGCGACCCTGCTACAGAGGGTACACGCGTTAGCGCCAACCTCCTCATCTCTACATATCTCATCCTCACATTTGCCGAGTTGCTGCTTTCGCCTATCGGAATCTCCTTCGTATCGAAGGTTGCTCCTCCCAAGTATGCAGGTTTGATGATGGGTCTGTGGTTTGGTGCGACAGCCATCGGCAACCAGTTGGTAATGGTGCCCGGCATCATGTGGGGCCAGAACTTCAACCTCGTTACTATCTGGGGTGTTCTTGCAGGCATCTGCCTCGTATCGGCTCTGTTCATCTTCTCAATCATCAAGAAGCTCAACAAGGTAAGCTAATATCACCATTAATAACAAGACTTATGTCAGCGCGGGCAGCAACTACGATTGCTGTCTGCGTTTTTTTGTACCTATTTTTAGGTAAAATTAAATCCCAAACTATTAAAAAGCCAGGCTTAATCCGCCACATTGCACGTTTTTAGGTAACTTTGCATATACGTATAATGAACTTCATTCATACCAGACGCAATATACAATACACATTATATATATTATGCAGACCAAGATAAAGAAAATATTGTTCACACTCTATGCACTCGTGATTGTGTGCATGGGGGCAGCCACCATCGTCGAGAAGTATCAGGGTACCGACTTTGTGGGGAGCCACATATACGGTGCATGGTGGTTTACGCTGCTATGGGCGCTGCTTGCCGCCACCGCCACATTATATTATATAAAGCATCGTACACGCTCGTGGACAGGCACGGCATTGCACCTTTCTTTCGTAATAATACTCGTCGGAGCCTTCATTACGCACATAAGCGCCGAGCGCGGAACGATACATCTGCGCCAAGGACTGCCCACCGACCGCTATAAAGTATACGACCGCGACATGAACGCCCACCCTGCCACGCTGCCGTTCAGCATACGTCTCGACCGCTTTGACGTGCAGTATCACGCCGGAACTGATGCTGCGCAAGACTACGTGTCGCACTTCACGCTGACCGACAACGGACAGACCACACAAGGCAAGGTTTCGATGAACAACATATTCAGCTACGGATCGATGCGAATATACCAGGCTTCGTACGACAGCGACGGTCTTGGCGCAACCCTATCTACCAATTCCGACCCCATAGGCATACCCGTCACTTACGCCGGATATGCCCTGCTGTTCGTCTCGCTCATCGGTATGCTCTTTGATCCGCGCGGTGCCTACCGCGGGTTGCTGCACAGTCAGTTGCTCAAGAAGGGTGCGCTGATTGTGACGCTGTTATTCACGTTGATGCCAGCCTCAACCCTATGGGCTGCCTCGACTACCGATAATGTCAAAGCCCACTATTTGCCAGCATCAACAGCCGAGAAGTTCGGACGCCTCAACATACTCTACAACAGCCGCATCTGTCCCGTACAGACCGTGGCTATCGACTTCACCAAGAAGCTATACGGAGCACGCTCGTACAAGGGACTCACCGCCGAGCAGGTGTTCACGGGATGGATATTCTGGGGCGAAGAGTGGATGGACGAACCCATACTGAAGATGAAGGACGGCGAGATGAAGCAGACACTCCAGCTGCCCGACTACGTTTCTGCCAACAACTTCTTCAACAACGACATGGGCGGGTACATCATAGGCCCGTACGTAAAGGAATACTACGAGGGCAACCACGACAAGTTTCACACGCAGGTGGCTTCGGTCGACGACAAGATACAGCTGCTTATGGACCTGCGCCGAGGTCTGCTGCTGAAGATATTCCCCGTCACCAAGGGCAAGAACACTACATGGTATGCGCCCACCGAAGACATGCCCAAAACCATAAATGCCGAACATCAGCGATTCATACAGACCATTTTCACCCTGCTATTCGATGAGGCGGAAGCCGGAAACTACAAGCAGATGGACGAGATGATAGGCAAGATACAGAAGTATCAAGTCAAAAATGCAGGCACATCGCTGCCTACTGCCAGACAGACCGAAGCCGAACGCACATACAACAGCATTCCGTTTGCCACAATACTCTTTATTGTATGCCTCACGATGGGTGTGCTCACCTTCTTCTACACGATAGTAAGGCTGTGCCGCGAGTGCCGACTGGAACAGAACCACGACACACGTGCCGGACGCAAGTCGCCCGTCGACACACTCGTAACGGCATTGTCAGCCATCGTTATGCTCGCATCGCTTGCCTCACTCACCTACTGCCAGTATCTGCGATGGACCATCAGCGGAACGTTGCCTATGTCTAACGGCTACGAGACGATGCTCTTCGTGGCATGGATAGTGCAGGTTGTGGCTCTCGTGTTCAGTCTGCGCTTCCGCATACTGCTCACATGCGGATTCCTGATGTCGGGATTCTTCCTGCTGGTGAGCCACATCAGCCAGATGGATCCGCAGATAACGCACATCATGCCTGTGCTCAACTCGCCCCTGCTGAGCATTCACGTGTCGATAATAATGATAGGCTTCGCCCTGCTTTCGCTCCCGCTGATAAACGGCATCACCGCCTTAATAGTGCGGATGGTCAACCGCAACGCCTCAACCGTAACGCTCGCACTGCAACAGCTGTCACTGCTGTTTCTATATCCTGCCATGGCTGCCCTCGGCATCGGCATATTCGTAGGTGCTATATGGGCCAATGTGTCGTGGGGCGAATACTGGGGATGGGACCCCAAGGAGGTCTGGGCACTCATCACATTCATGATTTATGCCGTGGCACTTCACCCCAAGACGCTGCCGGCATTGCGCCGCCCTATGGCGTTTCACGTATTCATGATTGTGGCTTTCCTCACTATCATAATGACATATTTCGGCGTCAACTACGTGCTGGGAGGCATGCACAGCTACGCTTAAATCAGCATCGTTTGCGATAGAAATAAGAACAGTTTTCGAGAAGGACTCCTTTTGGCTTGCAAAAGGGGTCCTTTTAGTATGCAAAAGGAGTCCTTTTGACCAGCAAAACGAGTCCTTTTGAAGTGCAAAACGAATCCTTTTCGAATCCATAAATTCAAAATTGAATAATTCACAATCGCAGGCGTAGCCGAGAACAATTCAAAATTCCGAATTCAAAATTCAAAATTCAAAAAAGAATCAAGTCATTATTTAAGCCCATAGCTTAGGTTTTGTCAGAAAAATAGCGTAAATTTGTACAACCTACTTAAATAACACATTTACCACTATGAACAGAAAGCAAATTGGCAAATCATTAGCCATGTTGGCATGCGCAGCCATGCTGAGTGTGAATGCGTCGGCTCAGAAGGACGTGAAGGCTCCCGCCCCAATCCTGCCGGTGCCCGAACAGAAGCAGATTGACTGGCAGAAGATGGAGACATACGCCTTTATACACTTCGGACTCAACACCTTCAACGACCGCGAATGGGGATACGGCGACTCCGACCCTAAGACTTTCAACCCCACACGACTCGACTGCGAGCAATGGGTGAAGACCCTTATTGCTGCCGGAATGAAGGGCGTGATATTGACAGCCAAGCATCACGACGGATTCTGTCTGTGGCCTTTCGAGGGCAACGACTACAACGTGAGCAAGTCGCCTTGGCGTGGCGGCAAGGGCAATGTGGTGCGCGAACTGGCTGACGCCTGCAAGAAGTACGGACTGAAGTTTGCCGTCTATCTCTCGCCGTGGGACCGCTCACGTGCCGAATATGCTACACCCGACTATCTGCCTTACTTCTACGCACAGCTGCGCGACCTCCTCACCAACTATGGCGAGGTGTTTGAGGTATGGTTTGACGGTGCCAACGGTGGCGACGGCTACTATGGCGGAGCCAAGGACCAGCGCACCATCGACCGAAAGAACTACTACAACTACCCGCACATATTCAAAATGCTCGACGAGATACAGCCTAATGCCGTAGTATTCGGCGACGGCGGTCCCGGATGCCGATGGGTTGGCAACGAGAAGGGATTTGCAGGCGAGACAAACTGGGCTTTCCTGCGCAAGGGCGAGGTTTATCCTGGCTACCCCAATTACCACGAACTGACCTACGGACATGCCGACGGCAACCAGTGGACAGCTGCCGAGTGCGACGTGTCGATACGTCCGGGATGGTTCTATCATCCCGAAGAGGACGACAAGGTGAAGTCGCCCGAGCAGCTTGTCGACCTATACTACCGCAGCGTAGGACACAACGCTACCTTCCTGCTCAACTTCCCCGTCGACCGCGACGGACTCATCCATCCTATCGACTCGGCCAACGCCATCACTTATCACAACATCATACAGCGCGAACTCAGCAACAACCTCGTGGCTGGCATGAAGGCTCGTGTCAGCAGCGAACGTGGCGGACAGTTCACAGCAAAGGCTCTTACCGACAACTCTTGGGACACTTACTGGGCAACCCCAGACGGTGTGACCACCGGCGACATTGAATTCCGATTCAAGAAGCCACAGCGCATGAACCGCATCATGCTGCAGGAGTACATCCCACTAGGACAGCGCGTGAAGAAGTTCAGCGTGGAATATCTCGACAACAATGGTCAGTGGCAGACAGTAGAGCAGCCTGAGGAGACCACAACCATAGGCTACAAGCGTCTGTTGCGCTTTGCCACCGTCGAGTCGAAGGGCATACGCGTGCGCATACTCGACTCACGCGGTCCGCTCTGCATCAACAACATCGGTGTGTACGACGGCGGAAAGGACGCCAAACTGACATGGAGCAAGGCTGCCGAAGACCTCAAGTCGCTGCCGTTCACTATCGTAAAGAAGGGCGCAGACGAGGTAGTTATCGACCTGGGCGAGGCTAAGGACATCACAACCCTGCAATATCTGCCCGACCAGAGCGAACACCGCAAGGGTCTGGTTCATACCTACAGCATCAGCACATGCGACGCTAACGGCAACGTACATAAGACTCTGAAGAAGGACGAGTTCTCAAACATACAGAACAACCCGATTCTGCAGACCGTGACTTTCCCAACCGTCAAGACACGCTACCTTAAGTTCAAGGCTGAGCGCATGGTCAAGGTTGGCGAGAAGATGAACTACGAGGCATTGGGAGTAAACTAAAAAGCAGAACTCCACAATACATAAAAAGAAGCTCATCCGAAATATGGAGTGATACGGATAGTTTTTAATGAAGTCCAAAATGTAGGAGGAGGGTGTGCAAAATTCACAGCAGTACGCCCCGAAGGGGGCAGAAGCCCATAGCCCAGGGCAACACCCTGGGTAAAAGTATCACAAATACCAATGCGCCCTGCAAGGGCAAAAGCGTTAATTATCAATGCTTTTGCCCTTGCAGGGCGTTTTGCTATTTTCAATCCGTACACCCAAGGCACTACCTTGGGCTATGTGCTTTTTGGGCTTTCAGCCCGCTTTGTTTGACTTTTGACATCCCTCCTAAGCAAGCAGCGGTGCTAAGAACAAATAAAAAGAATGTATCGTCTAACTGCTCAGGCTACGGCGAGGACGCCATAGCCTCCTACCTTTTTATTGCCAATTCATTTGAAACTTCAACTTCCAATATTGTCACATGAAATGTCGGAAGAATATAAAAAGAGGGCGTGCATTCTATGTTTCTACTGATGAAACATAGAATGCACGCCCTCTTTTTGTGTTTGATTATATCTCAGACCGATACGATTAGAACTTCACATCAAACTCGAGGTCGAACATATTGTAGTTAGGCTTGTTGAGACTGCGGTCGTTGACGCGAACATACTCGGCAGCAATCATGATGGATTTGCCTATCCAGTAGTTGGCACCAATCTCGTAGTTGGTCTTCGCCTTGTTCCACTCGGCAGTAGGACGATACATATCGTAGCGAGCCTTGGCATAGAGCTTCTTGCTGATTACCGGTGCAATCATGAGCGCATAGAAACCGTCGGCCTTGTCGCCGGCATCATAGTTGATGTTGCAGTCGGTCTCCTTGCCAGTCTTGTACGTTGTCTTGAAGCCGTAGCCCTGGCTGTGTATGTACTCCGAACGGAAAGTCCAGTCGTTGGCAGCATACTCGGCGCTGAACGCATAGCGGTTCTTCGACAATGAGCGCACGCCGCTCTCAACTACATTTTTGCCATCCTCGTCAAGCACCGGCTTATGGTTGGCATCGGTAACGTTCCATGTTCCCTTGCGGGCATACGAACCTGTCCATCCGAAAGCGCCAATACGCAATCCCTTAACGGGCATAACCCAAAGGCCGCCGATGATGTCCTTGCGCTGGTCGACATCCTTCTGACCGGTACCCTGACCATTGAACACGCCAATCTGATAATGCACGAGGTTGCGACCTGCCTGATTCTTGATGATATCGCCCTGAATCTGCACACCAATGTCACGTCCGTTGCTGGCATGCTCGCCCACACGGTCGTTGAATCCCGACAACTTGCTAACGTTTTGCGAATATCCCATAAATCCCTGTGTGATGGGGTGCATAGGATTTTCGAATGTGAACGGACGCTTGAACTGTCCTGCCTTCACCTTGAACGCTTCAAATTTCTGCCACTCGGCGAATGCGTCAACCATACGTGGCGACGATCCGAGGTCGCTTGTATTGCCATTGGCCTGGAGCTGGACTTTCCAGTAGAAGTCCTGCATCAGTCGGCCCTCAAGAGCCATACGCACCATACGGATGTTGAAGGTGTTGATGTCCTTGGTGCCATCATTGGCTTCCTTGTCGCTGTACTGATACTGCGACATTACATAGCCGCTGAACTTGATGTCGCTGACAACCGAAATCTTCGGCTTGCCCTGCTGAGCCAACGCGCCCGTTGTGGCAAGCGTAGCAAGAGCGAGAGATAAAAGCTTTTTCATTTTTAGTATTGATTTTTGTTTAATTTTGGGTTTTGAGTTTTTTATATTTGTTTTTGAGTTCTGAGTTTTGAATTATTTCTGCAAAGCCACAATATGAATTATCCAATTAAGAATTATATATATAACAACTCTCAATTCATAAATGGATAATTCAAAATCGGTGCAACCGATAATTCAAAATTCAAAACTCAAAATTCAAAATTGCATTGCTTAAGCCTTTTCTTCCAACAATACCACGTTCTCGACGTGCGGAGTATGCGGGAACATGTCAACAGGCTGCACCTCCTTGACGCTGTATGCCACGTCAAGAGCCTGCAAGTCGCGTGCCTGTGTAGCCGGATTGCAGCTGACATATACTATGCGCTTCGGGTGAGCACGCAGGATTGTCTCTATAACATCGGGATGCATGCCTGCACGAGGTGGATCGGTGATGATGACATCGGGACGGCCGTGCTCGGCGATGAACTCGTCGTTGAGAATGTCCTTCATGTCGCCTGCATAGAACTTGGTGTTGGCTATGTTGTTGACGTTAGAATTGACCTTGGCGTCCTCGATTGCCTCGGGCACATACTCGATACCTATCACCTCACGAGCCTGGCGAGCCACGAAGTTGGCAATAGTACCCGTACCTGTGTAGAGGTCGTAAACAAGCTCGTCGCCGGTGAGCTGTGCAAACTCACGCGCTACCGAATAGAGATGATAAGCCTGCTCGGTATTGGTCTGATAGAAACTCTTGGGGCCTACCTTGAAGCGCAGGTTCTCCATAGTCTCGTATATATGGTCGTTGCCTTTGAATACCGAGAGGTCGAGATCGCCGAATGTGTCGTTGCACTTCTGATTGTCGACGTACATGAGCGAGGTAATCTCGGGGAACATGTCGGCAATGTGCTGCAACAAACCTTTGGCTCGCTGCTCGTCACCTTCTTCATCATAGTGGAACTGAATGAGAACCATCCACTCGCCGGTATTGGAGTTGCGTATCATAATGTCGCGCAACAGACCGTGCTGCTGGCGCAAATCAAAGAATGTCATACCCGTTTCGAAGGCATAATCGCGTATGGCGTTGCGTATGCGGTTGTGCAAGTCGTCCATGAGCCAGCACTTCTCGATAGGCAGAATCTTGTCGAATGCGCCCGTGATGTGGAATCCTATGCCGTTCATGTTGTCAAACTGAGTGCCCTCGGCTATCTGTTCGCGTGTGAGCCAACGCTTGTTGCAGCATCCGAACTCAAGCTTGTTGCGATACTCCTTGATATGTACCGAACCCATAATCGGGCGGAACTCGGGCAAAGGTATCTTACCGATGCGACGCAGCTGGTCGTGTACCTGCTGCTGCTTGGCCTTGAGCTGCTCGGCATAGGGAAGGTTCTGCCACTTGCAGCCGCCACAAATGCCGAAGTGCTGGCACATAGGCTCTTCGCGCACTTCGCTCTTCTTGATGAATCTTATCACTTCTGCCTCGCAGTAGCTGTGCTTCTTCTTGCGCACCTGCAGGTCGACAACGTCGCCCGGAACGGCAAACGGCACGAACACTACCATATCGTTGACGTGAGCCAACGACTTGCCCTCTGCTGCCACAGCCTCAATAGTTACGTTCTCGAGTATCGGAAGCGGTTTCTTTTTTCTTGACATATATGTTTCTTTTCTATTTTTTCAAAATGCAAAATTAGCCATTTTTATTGATATAAAGGGGTCCATTCATACAAAAAACGACAAAAAACGGGCTGCATGTCCTCATACTCGCCGCATCTGACGGCATAGTGATGAAGGCATGCAGCCCGTAGTGTAAAAAAAACAAAGTGACTTCTACTTTAAGTAGAGTGATTCTTACTTTATAATGCCCAGCTCTGTAAATACGCGCTTGAGTATCTGAACGCCACGCTCAACCTGCTCTTCGGTGTGTGTAGCCATAAGTGCAAAGCGCACCAATGTGTCCTGAGGAGCACATGCAGGCGGTATAACCGGATTGATGAACACGCCATACTCGAAAGCCTTTGCAGTAGCAAGGAATGTCTTGTCAACGTCGTGTACGTAGAGCGGAATGATAGGACTCTCGGTTTCACCGATCTCAAATCCCTCCTCCTTGAAGCGGCGCAGAGCATAACGTGTTACGTTCCACAGCTTCTCGATACGCTCAGGTTCATTCTGGATGATGTGCAGCGCCTCAAGAGCGGCGGCAGTAGCAGCCGGCGTGTTTGATGCGCTGAAGATATATGTACGGCATGTGTGACGCAGATAATTGATTGTATCCTTGTCGCCGGCGATAAATCCGCCGATGCTTGCCATTGACTTTGAGAATGTACCCATGATAAGGTCTACCTCGTCGGTTAGTCCGAAATAGTCGCAAACACCACGTCCCTGCTTGCCGAATACGCCAAGGCCGTGTGCCTCGTCAACCATAATCGAGCAGTTGTACTTGTGCTTCAGCTCGACAATCTTAGGCAGATTGGCGAGGTCGCCCTCCATAGAGAACACACCGTCAACAACGATCAGCTTGATAGCCTCATGAGGAAGGTTCTTCAATACGCGCTCAAGATCCTCCATATCGTTGTGCTTGTAGTGCAGCTGTGTAGCGAACGACAGACGGCGTCCGTCGACGATGCTCGCATGGTCGCGGTCGTCGCAGATGATATAGTCGCCACGTCCTACAACAACTGCCAATACGCCAGAGTTAACGAAGAAACCTGTAGAGAAACACAATGTCTCGTCCTTGCCTACATATGTGGCGAGTTCCTTCTCAAGCTGCACGTGCAAGTCGAGTGTACCGTTAAGGAAGCGACTGCCGGCACATCCCGAACCATACTTGTCGAGAGCGGCCTTGGCAGCATCGATGATGCGCTGGTCGCCTGTAAGTCCGGTGTATGCATTTGAACCGAACATAAGAACCTTATGTCCGCCCATCTCTACTTCTGTACCCTGCTTGCTCGTTATCTCACGGAAATAAGGATACACGCCTTCTGCCATGTATTTCTGCGGAAGACGATAGCTCTTGTACTTTTCCTGTAATTGTCCCATCTTAATATTAAAAAAAGGTATCGTATACCTCCATTTGTTTATTTCAGGCTGCAAAGTTACAAAAAAGAACCCAAATAAGGACGTTTTTCTTGAGAAATGTGTTATTTTTGGATTTTTAATTGTAGAAATCTATACAAGAAATCAAAAATTATTATTTTTGTAACTATAATTATATATTTCAACAACACGTATGAAGAAAAAAGCCGTTTTCGTTATAAACCTTATATCCGGCACATCCGACAAGGCTGCCATACCAGGGCTTATCGACATGTATCTCGATAAGGAGAAGTTCGAGTACGAGATTGCCATAACCCAATATGCAGGACACGCCTCGGAGATTGCAGCTAAGGCGAAGGATGACGGCGTGGACGTTGTAGTAGCTGTTGGAGGCGACGGAACCGTCAACGAAGTAGCTCGTGCCATAGTGCATTCAGATACGGCGCTGGGCATAATACCCTGCGGATCGGGCAACGGACTGGCACGCCACCTGCTATTGCCACTCAATGTGCGCAAAGCCATTGATGTCATAAACAGATGCGAAGTGCGCCAACTCGACTACGGTATCATCAACGACTACCCTTTCTTCTGCACATGCGGCATGGGATTTGACGCTTTTGTGAGCATGAAGTTTGCCGAAGCGGGCAAGCGCGGACCCATCACTTATGTGGAGAATGTGCTGCGCGAGGGACTGAAATACAAACCCGAGACATACACCATCGAGGACGAGAGCGGCACGCTACAGTACAAGGCGTTCCTCATATCGTGCGCCAATGCGTCGCAATATGGCAACAATGCATATATAGCTCCGCAGGCTTCGATGAGCGACGGACTGATGGACGTGATAATAATGGAGCCGTTCGACGTGTTCGAAGCTCCGCAGATAAGCATCGAGATGTTCAGCAAGACGCTCGACAAGAACTCCAAGATAAAGACGTTCCGTACACGCCATCTGCACATACACCGCGACAAGCCGGGCGTGATACACTACGACGGCGACCCCGTAATGACTGGTGCCGACATCGACATCGAACTTAAGCCGAAGGGAATAAACATTATCGTCAACACTATGGCCGACCGCAGCGAACGACAACCCAACGCCTTGCAGAATGCGGCAGCCGAACTCTTTAACGAGATAAACGAAATACGCGAAGGCATAGCACAAAGCCGACGCAAATTCCAGCAATGGAGCAAGGCTATACAGAAAAGGCTAAACATCTGAAATACGTGTACATACCGACTGAACGATGAGCAGTAGAGGATTCACATTCAAGCAATTTGACATTAAGCACGACAAGTGTGCCATGAAGGTAGGCACCGACGGCGTGCTTCTTGGTGCATGGGCTGAAGGCGGACAACGTATACTCGACATCGGAACGGGCACCGGACTGATTGCTATAATGATGGCACAACGATACGGCGAAGCCTCTGTCACAGGCGTAGACATCGACCACGACGCTGCCATTCAGGCACGCGACAACGCAAGCCGCACTCCTTTTGCCAGCCGTATCAGCATAGTCGAATCGCCAGTACAGAACCTCTCTGCCGACACACACGGACTATTTGACGCCATAGTGTGCAATCCGCCGTTCTTCACCGACTCGCTCAAGAATCCCGACCAGCAACGTGCCGTGGCACGACATGCCGACACCCTGCCCTATCGACAGCTGTTCGAGACGGTGGCACGACTGCTTGCAGCCAACGGCGAATTCAGCGCCGTGATACCAGCCGACTGCCTCAGCCAATTCTGCACCGAAGCTTACATGGCAAACCTTACACCTTCACGACGCTGCGCCATACGCACCACACAGCGCAAACAGCCTAAACGCTATCTCATAGCATTCCGCCACGCATCGTGTACGCACGAGTTCATGTCTGAGGAGCAATGTCTTCAGGATGCCTTCGGCAACCGTTCGGGATGGTATGAGCAACTAACAGCCGACTTCTACATAAAATAATCTATACAACAAGACCATTGACTATGAGACGTCTTATTACCTTATTTATATATATAGTGTGCAGTTTGACGGCACACGCACAAAACATATACTTCAACCACCTGACTCCCGCCAACGGACTGTCGCAAATATCCGTCAACAGCGTGTTTGCCGACAAGGGCGGAACAATATGGATGGCTACGCGTATGGGTCTGGACTACTACAACGGCAACTCCATACACGTATACAGCTACGACGCCAAAAATCCGCATTCTTTATTCTGCAACAACGTGCGCCAGGTTGTAGGCGACGGCAAGCACACCATATATCTGTCATGCTCGGAAGGCGTAGCTTGCCTCGACGTGTACACACGACGCTTCACTACGCTGCATCGGAGCGGCAACATGTCGATATGCTACAGCGACGCCTTGTACATGTCGGACAAGAACATTATATACCGCACCACCGACAAGGGCAAGACCAAGAAGCTGTTCGCACGACTGCCGAATCACGAAACGGTGTCTACGATGACTCTTGACAGTCGCAAAAGATTGTGGATAGGCACTACAAGCGGAGGATTGTATCTCCTGCAGGGTGGCAAACTAAAGCATATCATCAACGACGCCCACATTACTACCATATACGAGGACTCACGCCATAATATATGGGTGGGCAGCTGGTATAACGGATTGTGGACCATTGCACCCAACGGCAACATCACCAACGTGAAGGCTGGCTCATGGCTCGTGAGCAACTTTGTCAGAACGTTCTGCGAAGACCGTCTGGGCAACATGTGGATAGGCACTTATCACGGACTGGTGCGCTACAACCCCACTAACGGACAGCATCGTCTGTTTACTGCCGACGGCCAGGTGGGCAGCCTCACCAACTCAAGTATATGGAGCATTATATGCGACCAGCAGGGCACTCTGTGGATAGGCACCTACTTCGGTGGCGTCAACTATGTCAATCCTGAATACGAGATATTCACACGCTATCGTGCCTCTACCAGACAGAAGGGCGCACTCAGCTTCCCCGTTGTGGGATGTATGGCTGAAGACGCAAGCGGACGGTTGTGGATAAGCACCGAAGGTGGCGGACTGAACTTATACGACCGCAAGACTAAGGAGTTCAGCCGATACAGCAGTATACCTGCTGCCAATATCAAGGCTCTGTACTTCGACCGCCAACGCAACACAATGTGGGTAGGCTCTCATCTCGACGGACTCTATCGTGTAGACCTGGCAACGGGCAACGTACGCAACTATCGCCACAATCGCAACGACCGTACATCGCTGCCTGACGACATCGTGCGCGACATCACAGAATATAAGGGACGCATATATATAGCCACACAGAACGGTGTGGCATACATCAATCCCGACGACAAGGGCACGCCTCGCTTCACCCGACTCATACAAGGCGAGCACATGCTGGCTGTGCCGAGCCTGTGCATCGACCGACACAATCGTCTGTGGATAGCCACCGACGGCAACGGCGTTTATCGCTACGACCTGAGCACGGGCAAATACAAACACTTTGTCCACCATTCGGGCGACACCACTACTATCAGCAACAACTACGTATGCCATATCACCAACGACCGACTGGGACGTGTCTGGCTGTCGACAGCAAGTGGCAACATCAATATGTATGACGAGAAGAACAAGTACTTCACGACATACGGTACTGCCGACGGACTAAAGGGCGACGGCGTATATGCCGCCACACCTTCGTCGCTCGACAAATACAGCATGCTGCTCATTACCAACCACGGTTTCGCTGTACTCAACACCCGAACACGCGAGATACGCAACTACGACTGTGCTGTGGGCATTCCGCTTGAGTCAATCAACGAGAAGGGACTGTACGTGACGCACGACGGCAAGGTACTCATTGGCGGCATCGACGGAATGGTGATGTTCGACGAGCGCGACCTTTACAAGACTGCCGCGCCGTTCCGCTTGGGCTTCAGCCAGCTGTACGTCAACGGCAAGGAGATACAGCCCGACGACGGGTCGAACATCCTTGACTACGACCTGCGATACACCAAGGAACTCACGCTCGACCACGACCAGACCGTGTTCAGCGTGGAATATTTCACCACCAACTTCATTAAGGCTAACGACCGACCCGTTGAGTTCCGACTCAAAGGACTGTCTAACCAATGGATTCCTGCACGCCAGAAGATTCTGTCGTTCAGCGGTCTGCCATCGGGAACATACACTCTCGAACTGCGTTGCCCGGGCAGCGACATAGCCACAGCAAGTCTCAAGATACGCATACTGCCGCCTTGGTATCTCTCATGGTGGGCTTATATTATATATATAATGTGTATAGGCGCTGCCGTATGGTGGCTCTCGCTCGAATACCGCGACCGCATACGCCTGGCTGAATCGCTCAAGTTTGAAAAGCAACGTGTACGCGACATCGAGGAACAGAACCAGTCGAAGCTGCGCTTCTTCTTCAACGTGTCGCACGAGATACGCACTCCGCTCACGGTAATCATAAGTCTCGCCGACTCGCTCATCAAGGAGATATCGTGCACAGGCGACACGCGCAACAAGCTGACAGGCATCTACCGCAACTGCAACCAGCTGCGCAGCCTCATATCCGAACTGCTCGACTTCCGCAAACAGGAGCAGGGACACACACATATCCACGCACGCCATGCCGACATGTCGGCTCTGCTGCGCAATACGGCGACGCTCTTCACCGAGTATACATTGGGCAAGGACATCACCCTACAGATTGATGTGCCCGACCAACTGCCTATGTGGTTCGACCCGAAGCAGATGCAAAAGGTGGTGAGCAATCTCGTATCCAACGCCATCAAGCATACTCCGCAGGGCGGAATGGTGACTATTGCGGCACATGCCGACGACTCTCAGGCTGTAATAACGGTCAGCGACACCGGTTCGGGCATTGCCAAGGAGGATCTGCCGCATCTGTTCAGCCGATTCTATCAGGCTCGCAACATCGAGACTGTTGCCGACATCGGCACCGGCATCGGTCTGAACCTGACCAAAGGCATTGTCGACATGCACCACGGAACGATTGAGGTGACATCAGAACAGGGACAGGGCACCAAGTTCAGCGTGACGCTGCCTACCAAGCGCGACGCTTTCGCTGCCGAGGAAACCACCGACGAACCATTGCCTAACGACAATACCAAGGAACTTCTGGCAGCTAACGACAGCGCCACAACGAGTCACACCTCGGTGGAAAACGACACAAGCAATACTCCTGAAGGTCACGACGAGCGCCCGATAATACTCATTGTCGAGGACAACGACGACATCCGACAGCTGCTCTCTACGCTCTTCGCCCCACTCTACCGCACACGCACGGCTGTAGACGGAGCCGAAGCTCTGGAGATGATAGGCGACGAAATGCCCGACATCATCCTCAGCGACGTGATGATGCCTAACATCGACGGACTGGAATTGTGCAAGACCATAAAGCACGACTTCACTACCTGTCACATCCCGGTGGTTCTGCTCACGGCACGCACAGCCGTCGAGAAGAAGTTAGAAGGACTGAAAACGGGTGCCGACGACTACATTACAAAGCCGTTCAACAACGATGTTCTCGTGTCGCGATGCAACAACCTCATCAATATGCGACGCCTGCTGCAACGTAAGTTCAGCCAGCATCCACATCACGAGGCCGACATGCTCGCCACCAATCCTATGGATAAGGACCTGCTCGACCGCGCTATGCTCATCATCGACCGCTACTATTCCGACTCAGAATTCAGCGTTGACACATTTGCAAGAGAAATAGGAATGTCGCGCACAGCATTCTTCAACAAGTGGAAGAACCTTACGGGCGAAACCCCAAAGAGCTTCATCCTCAACCTGCGACTGCGTAAAGCCGCCGATATGTTGCGCGAACGTCACGACCTGAGCATTGCTGAAGTGAGCTACGCCAACGGCTTCTCTTCGCCACGCTACTTCTGCAAGTGCTTCAAGGATACGTACAAGATACAGCCCTCGGCTTATCGTAATGCCGACAACCAACAGCCGGCACAGTAGGCAAAGGGGAATACATTTTACAGCATTCTATGTTTCTACGCAAGAAAAACTTAAAATTTTACTTGCGTAGAAACATATAATGCACATCCTCATACAAAACCAGCAAAAGCATACGGTATTTTATAAAATTATCCGTAGAATATTACCACATTTCCAAAATTAATTGTATTTTTGCAGCAGTGATAACATATAATAAAATGTGAAATGGACAATATAATGCATAAAGTGTCAGCACTTGGAGGCACAATCTCTACGACTGATATACCTGATACGTCAGAGTATAAGCGGCTGCTGAGAGCCAAAGAACGTGGCGACCTGATAAAGTTGCGTCACGGCATATATGCAGTCCCTGATGCCTTGCTTAATACAATGATTGATGTGGAGCGGATTGTGCCAAATGGTATCATATGCCTATACAATGCCTGGTCTTACCATCAGCTTTCGACAACAGTTCCACCTGCCTTTTGCATTGCCATTGCCAATAAACGGAAAGTGGTAATACCCGATACCCTTCCGATAGAACTGTATTATTGGAAAAAGGAGAACCTGGAGTTTGGCATTATGGATGCTGATATTTCCGGAAACCATGTTCGCATTACCGATATGGAGCGAAGTGTTTGTGATGCTGTGAAATACAGAAACAAATTGGGTTTGGATATATGTGCGGAAGTGATACGCTCTTATCTGAGAAAGCCTAATCGTAATCTCACTCGTTTGCAAGATTTTGCAAAACGCCTCAGAGTGTTCAACACACTGAAAAATTACCTTGAAATAGCAATAGAATAAAATGGGAAAGAAAAACTACGGCAAGTCTATAAAAACACGCTTGCTCAATCTAATGAATGAGACTGGCTATAAATATATGTATCTCTTGGCAAGATACTTCAACGAAAGATTGCTTTACAGAGTATCTGTCAGCCAATATAAGGACAATTTCTTGTTGAAAGGAGGCTCTTTGCTTTATGCCATAAATGGACTTGAGTCACGCCCTACGGTAGATGTTGATTTTATGGCTGACAGAATCGGTCATGACAGGGATTATCTTGCGCATGTGTTCCATGAAATTTTAGACATTGTATGCGACGAGGATGGAGTGACGTTTGACGTTGACAGCATCAAGTTAGAACCAATCACAGTCGAAAAGAAATATCCTGGCACCAGATTCTACTTTACTGCCCACATGGATACCATTGCTTACAACATGTCTGTTGACATTGGTTTTGGTGATATTGTTACTCCATATCCCACAACCATTGACTTTCCATTGCTATTGCCCGACATTCCATCTGTAAACATACAGGCATATTCATTGGAGACAGTTGTCGCAGAGAAATTTCATACAATGATAGACCGTGATGTACTCAATAGTCGCATGAAAGATTTCTTCGACTGTTATCAACTCCTGATAAATAGGGACTTGGATAACGAAACGTTATATGATGCTATCAAGGCTACTTTCGATAATCGAGGTCTAAAATACAATCCAGAATTGCAGTTGTTTACAGAAAGTTTTGCAACAGATGCAGCACGGATAATTCGTTGGAAAGCATTTTTGAAAAAGATTCAATGGAAAGAGACTCTTAATTTCGAAACAGTGATGGAAGTACTAAGAGAAAGGTTGCAGCCTATGGCTGAAAAATATTGGGAAAAGTAGTTTACTACTTTATAATTCTTTCGTCTAAAAAAAAATAATGCGACACAAGAAATATTCCTAAAAGAAGAATGCCGTTGAACGTATGAATAAAGAATATGAAACATACGGTATGGGAGATTACACCCGTTCTTACAGAGGTCCTCAGGATGACGTTTGGCCAATCCCACAAAATGAGATTGATACAGACCTCAACTTGAAACAGCACAAAGAATGGGGAGGTGAATAGTCCATCAAGTCTTTTCACCATAAAAGAAAACGATTACATATATAAAAATATGTAGGATGACAAAATTAAAGAGGGACACAATCTAAAGTGCCCCTCTTTTTTTACTTATTTATGAATACGTTATCATAGCCCAATGAAAACGTTATCATTGGCAGATGAATACGTTATCGTTGGCAGATGAATACGTATTCGTATTTGGAGACAGATACAAGCGTCTCAGGACATAAGTTTATTCATATAAAAATGCCGCCTACAAGCAAACCTATTCCGTTTGCCCGCAGACGGCATTAATAATATCCTTGCGATTATATTATTCTACATATTATTCTGCAACTTCCGTGTCATCCCACATGTCAAAGCTGGCTGTGCTGGGAGTTGAAGAAGTTGACTGGAATGGGTCGGGTTTAGACGAAGGATTAGATATGGTACCTCCATCAGAGCCAGCCATTATTGACATCGATTCCAACTGAATTACATTTACTTCGGGGGTTATATATGATTTCTTCATTTTCTTGTGATTTTAAATTATTGTTTTACTTCTTTTACGCCTGTACGTGTGATATGATATATGGCTCCAGTGCCGAGAGTTGCTTTTTTCCCTTTTGAAATATCGAAATTATATTTGGTGCCATCAGCAAGTGTTGCTACCAACTTTACATTTTCTACTTGCTGTGGATACAGAGCAACGTATACCACAGATTTACCATTTGTTATGGTTGCTTTTTCTATCGTTACGCCTTTTGTATCATCAATATAATTTGTTCCACCGCTATTATCCGTACCATCTGTTTTATTATTAATTGCATTAATACGCGAAAGTGAAGAAATTTTGGTACCATTAAGCAATAATGAAGCTGTACTATTAAGAGTAGCATCACCAAAATCAAGAGTAAGTTTCAAATAAGTTGTTTTATACAAAAATATGAACTGCATATCACCTTTGGTAGTATAAGTGGTCTTAGCCCAAAACAAAGTATGAGCCATAGCATCCTCGAAAGTTCCCTCCTGCTTTGAATAATCTACTTCCAAATGCTTTCCGCCATTATATTTCTTAATCTTTGCATTTGAAACATACGCATACATAGGTGTTCCTTCCTCAGTAACGGCAGTTGGAATTTTACCAGTTAAAGTTGCAGTTTTACCATCGGCAGAAAGTTTTGACACCTTAAAATCGCCACAATTCTGATAATCGTTACCACCATACACTACTACTTTGTCGTTTGTAGCGTCCCATTTAGCAGTAACATTGTCCATTGTACTACCCTCGCCTACTGTGTTGTCAAAAATAGTACGGCTACCTGCTGCATCTTCTGATTCAGCATTAAGAGCCAAGAAAGTAAGAGTCTGACCACTTACCCCCCGTCCGACAAATTCTCGTCTGTTGAGCATGCTGCAAACAAAGCGATTGCGAGCGGTGCTACAAGCAGTGAATTTAGTTTGTTAGATAATTTCATAATAGATAATAAATTTATAAAGTTGATTTAAGTTGTTATATTTTCCGTTTGCAAAATTACTAAATGAAATCAAAAATGTTAATTAATAAAGAAACAAATCATTCCGTTTTTGTACGTATAGTGTATGATTGCGTACAAAAAAGCATGAGTAGCCGTTACGTATTCGCTACGATATCGTTGTACGTCGGTAGACGTTCCGTTAATAATCCGTTGATACTTTGATATCTATTCGATGGATCTTCGATTCGCGAACGAAGAACAATCGAAGGGTGAACGGAGGATGAACGAAGGATGAACGAAGGATGAACGGAGGACGAACGAGAACCGATCGAAGACCGAACGAAGACCGAACGAAGACCGAACGAAGACCGAACGAGAACCTATCGAAGACCAATCGAAGACCGAACGAGAAGTATTATAATAATACTTGACCATTTATTATAATATACTTTGCCATTTAATAAGTATGTGGTCATATTTATTTTAATATATGAGCTACTTTCTATAGGAGGAAATTCACCCCAAAATCAAAAGGACTCCTTTTGCCTTCCAATAGTTGTCCTTTTGCCTTTTAAAAGGACTCCTTTTGCTCACCAAAAGGACTCGTTTTGCAACCCAAAAGGACTCCTTTTCAAAACGACATCGAAACATAGCAATCTGTAGTAGAACTGTTACTTATAATAATACTTTCGTATTTGATTTGGCACGATATTGGTTTTTATTCTTTTTTCGATTTTAGTTAAAATCTATGCTATATTCTTTGCTTCTTGTCAAGACATTTTGTATATTTGCAAAACGATAAAGCCAATGAAAAGCGATATCTAATGCAGCGACGTGAGAAGATACATTTTCTGATGCAGAAATAACTAAAACCTAAAAGAAAACCGAAAAAGCAAAAGAAAAAAAGTTTAATTTTGTTCAACGAACATACAAAAACGTACTAAAAACAAAGAAAAAGCACTTTTTGTACCCAAAAAGAACTTATATGTATTATACTAAACCCACACGCGACATTACTATATTAAATTTGCAGACGAGAACCCGAACAAACAACAATTAATATAATCTTTAAACCTTCAAGAAATGAAAATTAGAGTAAAAATCCAAACAATCAAGACTCTGGTATTCTTGCTTATGATGATTTTCGCTACATCGCTCACTGCTATGGCGCAGGAAAAGGTGTCGGGAATTGTCAAGGACGATACCGGCGAAACTATGCCGGGAGTTAGCATCAAGGTGAAGGGCAACAACAATGTTGGAGCCGTTACCGACATCGACGGTGCATTCACCATCAACGTGAAGCGCGGCACCGTGCTGCAGTTCTCTTTCCTCGGATACAACACCAAGGAAGAAAAGGCTACACCGGGTAAGATAATGCAGATCGTACTGGAAGAAGACAAGAAGACTCTTGGTGAAATCGTAGTTGTGGGCTATCAGCCGGTTCGCCAGCGCGACCTTACGGGTTCGGTTGCCAAGGCTGACGTAAGCCAGCTCACCAACACTCCGGTGTCATCAATCGACCAGACTCTTGGTGGACGCATTGCCGGTGTCAACGTATCTTCAGGCGAAGGTATGCCGGGTGGACAGATGAACATCACCATCCGTGGTAACAACTCACTGACACAGGCCAACACCCCTCTCTATGTTATCGACGGTTTCCCAGTTGAGAATGCTTCGGTAGCAGCCAGCATCAACCCTAACGATATCAAGTCGCTCAACATTCTTAAGGATGCTTCGGCATCGGCTATCTACGGTGCACGTGGTGCCAACGGTGTTGTCATCATCACTACAAAGAGCGGTCAGACCGGTAAGGCTAAGATTACTTACGACGGCAGCTATGGCTGGCAGACAGTAACTAAGAAGATGGAGATGATGGACGCTTACGAATTCGTTAAGCTCCAGAACGAAATTAATCCTACAACAGCCAATAACATCAATCCGTACATCAGAGAATATGATGGCAAGGAGTGGACACTCGAGGATTATCGCAATATCGCTCAGTACAACTGGCAGGACATGATTTTCCACTCAGCTCCTATCCAGAGCCACAACGTTAGCGTAACTGGTGGTAGCCAGGACATCCGCTACAACGCTTCTTTGTCTTACTTCGACCAGGACGGTGTTGTTATCAACTCTAACTACAACCGCGTTCAGGGTCGTATGGGCACAAACATAAAGAAGAACAAGCTGCGCATCAACCTCAATGTCAACTACTCTCGTACAAACCAGGAGGGTGCTTCGCCTTCGCAGAACGCCAGCTCGGGTATGAACAACTTGTTCTATAACGTATGGGGCTATCGTCCGGTAACACAGCCTGGTACTCCGCTGTCAACCCTTCTTAACAATGGTGTCGACGATATGGTAAACACAACTAACGACTACCGTTTCAACCCATACATGGACCTCCAGAACGCTTATAACCATACTCTGAACACATACGTTCAGTTCAACGGCTTCTTGGAGTATGACATTATGAAGGGTCTGAAGCTGAAGATTTCGGGCGGTTATACCGACACTGGTTACAACAACGACAACTTCAACAACTCTAAGACCCGTTACGGTGGTCCGATTTCAAATGACAAGGTGAACGCTCGCGTTACACGCTCTTCGCGCTCTACATGGCTCAACGAGAACACCCTGACATATCAGACCAACATCAAGAAGAAGCACTTCTTCAACACATTGCTCGGTTTCTCATTGCAGAACTCTGACTACGACTACTATTCGTACAAGACCATCAACATCCCTAACGAAAATCTCGGTATGTCGGGTATGGACCAGGGTACTCCTACCGGCGCTTCTTCACTGAAGAGCTCATGGTCGATGATGTCTTACTTCGGACGCTTCAACTACAACTACAAGTCGTGCTACTACGCTACATTCACAATGCGTGCCGACGGTTCGTCTAAGTTCAGCAAGGGCAATCGCTTCGGCTACTTCCCTTCAGGTTCATTGGCTTGGAACGTGGCTGAGGAAGGCTTCATGAAGCCATATAATAAATATGTGAACAATGCAAAGATTCGTTTGTCATGGGGTCTTACCGGTAACAACCGTGTAGGCGAGTACGACTCATACGGACTCTATAAGGTAGTAAAGCAGTGGAACGGTCAGGTTTACCTCGGCGCTACTCCGAGCGGTGTATTCCCTGAGGGCAGCAATGTGAACAACGTAGGTACTGTACCTTCTACTCTGCGCAACCACGACCTTAAGTGGGAGACAACCGAACAGTGGAACCTCGGTTTCGACCTCGGATTCCTCAACGACCGCATCGGCATTACTCTCGACCTCTATAGCAAGACCACACGCGACCTTCTGCTTAACGCCAACATGCCGCTTTCTTCAGGCTACGTAAGCTCAATGAAGAACATCGGTAAGGTACGCAACCAGGGTATCGAGTTCACCCTCAACACCGTCAACATTAAGAACAAGAAGTTCACTTGGGAGACCAACTTCAACATCGCATTCAACAAGAATAAGGTGTTGGCACTGACCGAGGGACAGACCACTCTGACTACAGCTGCTTCGTTCGACCAGAACTTCAACACACAGCAGAGCTATATAGCCAAAGTTGGCCAGTCAATGGGTTCAATGTACGGATTCATCTACGAGGGCACATACAAGTATGACGACTTCGACAAGTCGGGCGATACATACACATTGAAGCCTACTGTAGCTCACTACACCAGCGAAAACAACACTCAGCCGGGTATGCCTAAATACCGCGACCTCAATGACGACGGTATCATCGACGACAACGACCGCACCATCATCGGCAATGGTCTGCCAGTACACACAGGTGGTTTCACCAACAACTTCACATACGGTGACTTCGACCTCAGCGTATTCTTCCAGTGGTCGTACGGCAACGACGTGCTCAATGCCAACCGTCTCTTCTTCGAGTCAGGATGGAACAAGGCTCGCGAACTCAACCAGTTTGCTTCGTATGCTGACCGTTGGACTGAGGACAATCCGTACAGCGACATTCCCCGTGCTACAGCATCAAGCTCAAACCGCGTATTCTCAAGCCGCGTTATCGAGGATGGCTCATTCCTGCGTCTGAAGACCCTCACATTGGGCTATACAGTACCGAAGAAGTTGCTCACACGCTTCCGCATCGACAACCTGCGCGTTTACTTTGCAGCACAGAACCTCTGGACTCTCACCAACTATAGCGGTTACGACCCTGAGGTATCAATCCGCAACAGCGCCCTTACTCCGGGACTCGACTTCTCGGCTTATCCACGCGCTCGTCAGTTCAGCTTCGGTGTAAGCCTCGGTTTCTAAGAAGTTAAAATGCATTACTATTAAACACATATTATATATATGAAATCTATAAAGACAACAATCATATTGCTCGCAGCGCTGCTCTCAATGGGCAGCTGCGACTTCCTTGACAAGGAACCGACAAGCGCTACGTCGGACACCTATCTCAAGACAGAAACCGAAGCTTCTTCGTTTCTAAAAGGCATCTACGCCATCCTCACCCAGCAGTCGTACTACGGTGGCAACTACTTCTACCTCGTAGGCGGTGATGACCTGGAACACTATGGTGGCGCTAACCGTGCTCCATTGAACGGTGGTCTTATCTGCAACAACGCTACATCGAGCGACTCATACGTAGCTTCGTTCTGGTATACACTCTATGCTGGTGTGAACCGCGCCAACATCCTGCTCAGCCAGATTGAAGACATCAAGGACATGAAGCCTGCCAACCTCAAGCGCTATACAGCAGAGGCTCGCTTCCTTCGTGCTTTCTACTACTTCAATCTCGTAGAGTGCTGGGGCGACGTTCCTTTCTATACAGAGCCTGTGCTTGACGTGAAGAATCTGCAGCGTGCAGTGACACCGAGAGCCGAGATATACGACTTCATCTGCAAAGAAATGGAAGAGAGCGCAGAAGACCTTCCTACAGCATCATCACTCAATTATGAGCCAGGACGAGTATCAAAGTCAGCAGCATGGGGCATTCTGGCACGTGTATATATGTTCCGTGCAGGTGAGTTCCACCGTATGAAGGTGGCTGAGAACAAGGCTGAGACCAAGAAGTACTTCACAGAGGCTGGCAAGTTTGCCAAGATGGTAATGACACAGGGACACAAGCTTGCTCCTAAATACTGGGACTACTTCATCGACCAGTGTGCCGACCGCTACAACACTACAGCCCCCGAGAGCATCTGGGAAGCAGAGTTTGCAGGCAATGGCAAGGGTACTATGACAACAGAGGGTCGTGTAGGCAACATTATCGGCATTCAGGGTCCAGATCTCTCAGAAAATAGTGCGTTTGTAGGCAAGAAAGACCCAGGTTATGGATATGCTTTCTTCTGGAGCACTCCGAAACTCTATGAGCTCTATACTTCAAATAATGATATCAACCGTATGAACTGGTCGATTGCTCCGTTCAAGTACACACAATCTTTAGGAAAAGGTGGTGCTGTTGACGGCCGCGAGTTTGAAGTTGGTAAACTTGCTGAGGTTAAGGGTCAGTATTGGGATGAGTCATTCCAGTATGGCGAGACTGAACCGGGTGCTACTATCGGTGACCGTGAGAAAGACCCGAAGAAAGCTTCTAAGTTCTACGACCGTTGCTGTGGCAAGTGGCGTCGCGAGTATGAGGCCGACAAGAAGAACAGAAACCTCACTGCTATCAACTTCCCGATTCTTCGCTACTCTGACGTTCTGCTTATGATTGCCGAGTGTGAGAACGAAATTAACGCTGCTCCAACTGATTTGGCTTACGATTGCATCAACGAGGTACGTGAACGTGCAGGCATTAGTAAGCTTTCACAAAATATGAACACTGAAGACTTCCGTCAGGCAATTAAGGACGAGCGTGCTATGGAGCTTTGCTTCGAAATGACACGTCGCTTCGACCTTATCCGTTGGGGTGAGTATGTACAGAACATGAACGCTCTTGTACAGCGTGCACAGTCGGGAGAGAACTGGAACCTCGGTCCTAACAACGTACACACATACTTCAACATATCTGAAGCTTACAACTACTTCCCCATCCCTGCCTTGGAGCTGTCAGTAAACAAGCTCATCAAGGACAACAATCCAGGATGGTAAAGTATTAGTTACTTGAAATTCAAACCAGTAAAAAAACAGAAAAATGAAGAAAATTAAATATTATATATTCTTCCTGCTCGGTGCTGCAATGATTGCAAGTTGCGACAACGAGCTGACAGAAGACGTCAAGATGGGCATCCGCGTTGAACAGGACGGCGTGTCAATGCAGGGCGACGTCGTAACAGTAAAGGCTGGCACACCAGTAGTGTTCAACTTCTCAGGCGAACCCGACAACATCATGTTCTACAGCGGCGAGCCGGGTGCTGTATATGCACATCGTCAACGTACTGAAGTAGCTCCTGAGGATATCGAATCGGCAATACTGCACTTCAAGATTGGCACACAGTACGGCAAGACATACGAGAATACTCTCGAAATGTTAGTAAGCGACCAGTTTGAGGGTCTCGCCAAGAACGATTTCAAGAAGGACTCTGTACTCGTTGAGAAGTTTGCATGGAACGAGCTCGTTGCAAAGAGCGAACTTCCTGACAAGCCAAACATTCAGAAAGAATACACTGTCGACGTAACAAAATATCTTGGCAAGCCTATGACACTGGCTATACACTACCAGGCTATTGACGATGCCAAGAACTCAATGCCACGTTACAACTTCTCTGAGATGTACATCGAGAACGTACGCAAGGACGGTATCGTGTCGAAGTTCATGCCGAGCCAGTACGGATTTACAGCTGTCAACATGATGTGCAACCACCACCTCGAGAAGCAGGCTGGCATGAAGACCAACCGCGAGTACGGCACAATGACAAACAACACACCCGGTATCTGGAACGTGGTAAATGCACAGAACGGTGGCTTCTACATCGCTGGCGGTGGCGGTAAGACAGGCAACAAAAACGGCTGGCTCGTTTCTGACGGCTTGATTACCACATACTGTGAACCTGACCAGGGCACTGTCATCAAGAACATAACACAGAATGTTGAGAACTACACCTATACATATAATAAGGTGGGCGAATACAAGGCAACATTCATCGCAACAAAGGTTAACTACAAGAATGATTCAAGAATGATGAAGGAGTTGACCATTAAGGTTGTTGAGTAATATTAAGAGAGGGTGTGTCAATCACACCCTCCTTTTAACTCTTTTAACTCCTTAAGCTCATAAAAGAAACGAAATCCGATATCAAAATGAACCTAAAGAACAACATACTCGCCACCGTCATCGGCTTAAGCGGCGTATGTGCAACAGCACAAGCCCAGATGTACGACGACCCTCGTATGTTCTCGTTTGAGAACAAGCAGGAACTCTCGTATATCAAGACCTGCAAGTCGGCCGTTGAACTGAGTGACGCGCATTGGAGAAACGGCAAGACTTCATTGCAGTGGACATTCCAGCCAGGTGCCTCGCTGTCAATAAAGAAAGACTTGCAGTTTGAGCCGCTCGACAAGAGCGGTGTCGACAACTATCTGTCGGCTTTCATCGTATGGGTATACAACGAACAACCTCAGAAGGACAAACAAATCCGTTTCAACTTCCTGAAGGACGGCAAGCAGTGCACCTCATTTCCCGTCAACATCAACTTCCGTGGTTGGCGTGGTATATGGGTTTGCTACGAACGCGACATGGAGGGCACTCCCGAAGTGGGCATGAACGAGATACGTATCGACGCTCCCGACGTTAAGGGCAAGCTCTACTTCGACCATCTCATCACTGCCATCAAGGTAGACCCGCGTCAGCAGACTGCCGATATGCAGATTCCTTTTGTCAACAAGAAGACAAAGACCCATTGGCTTGTGGTATTGAAGAACTACAATACTCAGCCCGATATTCCGTTGACCGAACTCACACAGCAGAACCGCCAACAGATAAAGGTTATCGAAGAGCGATTCCGTGAACTCATCTATACACCAAGCAAGTTGTACCCGAAGCACATGGACGAGCTTCGCTCGAAGTTTGCCAAGTACAACATCAGCCGCAAGAACGGCAACATCACGGGTACACCTATCTGGTATGTACGCCACGCCGAGGCTTACGAGCGCATCATCAAGCCGTGGGACAAGAACATATTGACCCGCACGGGTTTTGAAATGCTTGAGTATTTCAATCTTATGCAGAAGATTGCATTCGCATGGAACAACGCTACCGAAGCTTCCGACAAGGCCGAACTGAAGAAGATGTTCCTACTCATGTACGACAACATAACCGACCAGGGTGTGTGCTGGGGCAGCTGCTGGGGCAATGTACATCACTATGGCTACTCGCTGCGTAACATGTATTCAGCCTATTTCCTTATGAAGGATGTGCTGCGCGAGGAAGGTAAGCTTGAAGAGGCTGTGAACACCATGATATGGTACTCGCAGACCAACGAGCTGTACACAAAACCAGTAGAAAACGGTATGGACATGGACACATTCAATACCGCCGCACAGGGTTGCATGGCAAGCATATTGCTCATGGACGATTCGCCTGAGAAATTACGCTATCTGCGCTCTTGCAGCCGTTGGCTCGACTGGGGCTGCCGTCCGGCACAAGGATTGAACGACTCGTTCAAGATTGACGGTTCTGCTTATCATCACTGCAACAACTATCCTGCATATGCTATCGGAGGACTGAGCGGAGCAACACAGATGATATACCTGTTCAGCGGAACCGATTTTGCAGTAGGTGAACTGGCTCATCAGACTGTAAAGAACGCGCTTCTGGCTATGCGTTTCTACTGCAACAAGCTGGAGTTCCCACTCTCTATGTCGGGCAGACATCCCGACGGCAAGGGCAAGCTAATGCCGATACATTATGGTTACATGGCTCTCTCAGGCACACCCGACGGCAAACAACGGTTCGACCGTGAGATGGGTAACGCCTATCTACGACTTGCCACTAACGTAAAGAACGTACTCGACAAGAAGATAAAGCAGAAAATCGTAACAATGGGAAGTACTCCCGAAGACGATCCGCAAGGCAATATGGCACTGGGCTATGCCTGTGTATCGGTACAGAGACGCAACAACTGGTCGGCAGTGGTACGCGGACACAGCCGCTATCTGTGGGATGCCGAGCACTACATCGGCGAGAACCTTTACGGTCGCTACCTCGGATTCGGAAGCTTGCAGATTCTGACTGCACCTACAGGAACCGACGTTACACCGAAGACAAGCGGATGGCAACAGCCTGGATTTGACTGGAACCGCATACCAGGTACTACATCTATCCATCTGCCTTGGGCAGAACTGAAGGCTCAGGTACGCAACGTGGACACCTTCTCGGGTGTAGAAGAAATGCTGCTATCGGACGAAGCCTTTGCAGGCGGACTCTCACAGCGTGGCGTAAACGGCAACTTTGGAATGAAGCTGCACGAGCATGACAAGTACGACGGATCGCATAGAGCACGCAAGTCGTTCCACTTCTTCGACAACGTGATTGTTTGTCTCGGCACTGGCATTGAGAATACCGACTCTAAGCACAACACTGAGACAACAGTATTCCAGATGGCTGCTACTGACGGCAAGGCACAGAACTATTGGAAGAACTACGCTGTAGGCAACGGCAAGTCATGGCTCGACCACGCTGGCACGGGATATTATACTCCGCAACCGGTTAAGTTCACAGGTCTTGTAAAGCAGGAATCACGTATGCAGAACACCGACAAGCAGACCGAAGGACAGTGGGCATCGCTCTACTTCGACCACGGTAAGGCTCCGAAGAACGCTTCGTACGAGTATGCTGTTATCCCTCAGACCACACGCGAGAAGATTGACGCCTTCGCTGCCGCTCCTACCTACAAGGTACTGCGCGCCGACAACGAGGCTCACATCGTAAGCTCTGACGCTACTCACACCGTATCGTATGTACTGTTCGAGACTCCGAAGGACGTACTGCCCGGCGGTCCGCTGCTCAAGGCAGACACCACATGTCTGGCAATGGTACGCATGATAAACTCCAAGAAGATGCTGCTCACCGTGACACAGCCCGACCTGGCGCTCTATCGCGGACCAAACGACGACATATACAAGGACGGCAAACGTGTGGAGCGTAGCGTATACAGCCGCAAATGGCGCAGCAACGCAAGCCAGGAGATTCCCGTTCGCGTGACACTGCGCGGTAAGTGGAACTTCACTGGTAACGAAGCCATCAAACTCGTAGAGCAGACCAAAAAGTCGACAACTATCGAGTTTGTATGCACCGACGGATTGAGCTTCAATGTAGAGCTGGAGAAATAAATAGTAATAAAGAAATAAAAAACTAATAACAAAACAAATGAATAACATTAACAAGACAATTGCTGCCTTATTCATGGTAGCTACTTTCCTTCCGATGTCTGCACAGACAACAGCTAAGAAAGAATGCTGCAAGGAGAAGACAGAGTGTGGCAAGACATTGTGCTGCAAGACTGGCTGCGAGAAAATGAAGCAGCGCATGGACAAGACAGCAAGTGACGACGTTAACTTCGCTACTCGTCAGTACACTCTCATGCTCGACCAGGTAGGTCGCAAGGGCAAGGTGAACAACCCACGTACTATCGACAAGTTGGGCCGTCTGGTTTGTGTTCCTATCGACGACTGGTGCTCAGGCTTCTTCGCTGGCGACCTCTGGGAGATGTACAAGCTCACAGGCGACAAGCAGTGGGCAGTACAGGCTAAGCGATTCACTGAGAACCTCGACTCTATACAGTACCTCACATGGCACCACGACGTTGGCTTCATGATTGGCAGCAGCTACCTCAACGGCTACCGCATCAATCCTTCGAAGGCTTACAAGAAGGTAATCGTTCAGACTGCCAAGTCGCTCAGCACACGTTTCCGCAAGGGAGCTGGCGTTATCCAGTCATGGAATGTTGACCGCGGATGGCAGTCGAAGCGCGGATGGACTTGTCCGGTTATCATCGACAACATGATGAACCTTGAACTTCTGTTTGAGGCTACAAAGCTCAGTGGCGACTCTACATACTGGAAGGTGGCAACAAGCCACGCTGACGCTACTCTGAAGAACCACTTCCGCGAGGACGGCAGCTGCTACCACGTAATCGACTACAACCCCAACACAGGTGAGGTTCTGCACAAGCACACAGCTCAGGGCTACGCTCACGAGAGTGTATGGGCACGCGGACAGGCTTGGGCTATCTACGGCTTCACAGTTTGCTACCGCTATACAAAGAACAAGAAGTATCTCGACCAGGCTGTACGCACACTCAACATGATGTTGCGCCACCCGAACATGCCGAACGACCTCGTTCCTTACTGGGACCTAAATGCTCCCAATATTCCTAACGAGCCGCGCGACGTTTCTACAGCTGCCTGCATCGCTTCTGCTCTGTATGAAATGGATAAGTATCTGCCCGAGAACGGCTACCATAGCCTTGCTGACCGCATCATGACATCGCTCTCTTCACCTGCTTACCTCGCTGAGCTTGGCAAGAACGGATGCTGGTTGCTTATGCACTCTGTAGGTAGTATTCCTCACGGTGCCGAAATCGACGTTCCTCTGAACTATGCCGACTACTACTTCTTGGAGGCTTTGAACAGAAGATAATAAACAAATAAAACCCAAAGCCCCACCCCCTGACCCCTCCCCCGCAGGGAGGGGTCAGGGGGTGGGGCTTCTTTTTTACTTATGAAAAAACTATTTACCATTCTATTTGCGGCTTTGTCCGCCACAACTTCGCTTCATGCCCAAACCACCACACCGGCATGGCAGAAGTTTGTGAACAATGCAGACGACAATGTTCTGCTTGACTTCTCGTATGCCGGCTATCATCACGGCACCGAACTGCCTGTTGACGAAAGAGACGTGAATGTACTTGCCAAGAAACTTGGCTATAAAGTATATAATGTATGCGACTATGGCGCTATACGTGACGACGGAAAGTCTGACCGTAAAGCATTTGAGGATATTATTAATAAAATAGGCAGAGGCAAGCCTAATGCTAAAGCCATTATCTATTTCCCCGAGGGTGAGTATATTCTGCACTCTAAAGACGACAATACAACAAACGCAGAAACAGGCAAGGTGACATCAAACACCCTAAACCTTGTGATGGGACACGTTATCATCAAGGGTGCCGGACGCGACAAAACCTTCCTCACAATGGAAGACCCTATGCTGCCTACCGACCCAAATGTTATGTACAGCTCGCCTAAAATGATTTCTATCCGTCATAATGGAGGTAAAGGCGACTCACCGCTTACTAAAGTGACAGGTTCTGCCAAGAAGGGCGACATGTCGATTGAGGTAGTAGACGCATCAAAATTGAAAGTTGGCGATTGGGTGAAACTTATCTTACTTAACAATGACAAGGAAGTCATAGAGGAAGAACTTAAACCATATCCAGTTCAAAGTTCTATGACAAACCTTATTAATAAAGGTGTTAACGTAGTAGACCGCCATCAGATAAAGTCAATAGACGGAAATCGCATCGTCTTTGAAGAACCTATCATGCACGCTGTCAATCCTGCCTACGGATGGGAGATAACGACATACTTACACTATGAAGAGGTAGGTGTAGAAGACCTTACTTTCAAAGGAAAAGCCAAGAAAAATTTCCATCACCACGCAGGTTGGGAAGACGACGGAGCCTACAAGCCGCTCGACTTTATGCGACAAGTTAACTCATGGGTGCGTCGTGTAGACTTCATCAGCATCAGCGAATGTATGACATTCTCAGAATGTGCCAACTGCTTCTTGCTCGACTCTGAGATAAGCGGCAACCGTGGACACTCATCGGTACGTATGCAATATTCTGCTCGCGGATTTATCGGCAAGGTATGGGATCATAGCAACGGCTATCTGAATGACGACAAAGAATTCAAAGAGTATAAGGAGAACCTCGGACAGTATCATGCTTGCGGCATCTCAAAGCAGAGCATAGGCAACGTGATATGGCAGTGTCATTGGGGCGACGACTCATGCTTTGAAAGCCACGCCACTCAGCCACGTGCTTCACTCTTCGACCAGTGCTGCGGTGGATTTATGCAGTTCCGTATGGGTGGTGCCCTTGATCAGTTGCCCAATCATTTGGACGACCTGACAATGTGGAACTTCAACTGCCTTGCCACAAATCCTAACGACCCAAAAGAATTCAACTGGTGGATATACGATCAAAAAAACGGCTGGTATAAGACGCTTCCTCCTACATTCGTTGGATTCCACGGCAAAAACGTTTCGTTCAAGGAAGACGAGATGAAACTCAACGAAAACCAGGGTAAGGAAGTTTTGCCAGGTTCGCTTTATGAGGCACAGCTTACACGTCGACTTGGAAGTACACCGCAATGGCTTATCGATGCCAAGAACATAACAACTGGTATTGAGTCGGTTAAAACATTTGAGAATACCGACAACTCAGACAACAAGACATACGATCTGAACGGTATGCCTGTAGGCAAGAACTATAAGGGCGTTGTCGTGAAGAAAGGAAAGAAAATGCTTAACGGCGTTATGTAAACGTTGCAGGCATTACACATTGAACTTTTTTGTAATGCAAATATTAGGAGGCTATGGCGGGGACGCCATAGCCTCCTAATATATCCTGACATCAACAATCACCTGACTGCCCACTGACTCATTGATACGCTTCACAATACGTGAGCGCATCATGGTGAGGTCCTGACGAAGCGCAGGATTGAGAATCTTGACAAAAAGAGTCTGATTCTTGATGAACTTCTCGCCCGTATAGCGGGCAATAGAAGGTCCCATAAGCGTGTCCCAAGCATCCACAGCACGCTTCTGCAGCAAGGGAGTTTCGAGTCCCTCGCGGCGCAAATACATATTCAGCAAGTCGCTGATAGATTGAACATCACGTCTGAACATTGTCTTTATCTTATAGCGTGTGTGGTTTGATCTCTCCACCCTCTACATCAAACAATTTGTAGTCGTAGCCTACACTCTGCAGAATGCGGTCGAGATGGTCACGATTAGTATCAGTTATGAATATCTGGCCGAAGCCGTCGCCCGATACGAGCTTGACAATCTGCTCTACCCTATGGGCATCAAGTTTGTCGAAAATATCGTCGAGAAGCAACAGTGGCGTGGTAAGCGAAGACGTGCGACGCAGAAAGTCGAACTGTGCGAGCTTCAACGCAATGACGTAAGTCTTGTTCTGACCCTGCGAACCTTCACGTCGCATCTGGTAGTCGCCGAGCAACATCTCAAGGTCGTCGCGATGAACACCATGCAGCGAATAGCCAACGGCACGATCCTTGAAGCGGTCGCGCTGAATGACATCGAGCAACGGACCACGCTGCGCATGCGACACATATCGCAACGACACCTGCTCGCGTCCGTCCGAAATGTGACTGTATATCTCCTGAAACACAGGAATCATACGCTCTACGAAATTCTCACGTGCATGGAAAATAGCCTCGCCATGGCGCGCCATCTCCATCTCCCAGATATCAAGCAACGAAGCGTCAGGCTCATCATCCATCTTGAGCAAGGCGTTGCGCTGCTGCAGAGCCTTATTATAACTGTTCAAGGCTTCGATATAGGTATTGTCATACTGCGATATAACAACGTCCATAAGTCGGCGACGCTCCTCACTTCCGCCCGAAATAAGCGTTGTGTCGTCGGGCGAAACAAATATCAATGGTATAAGTCCCAAGTGCATCGACAGACGCTTATACTCTTTCTTGTCGCGCTTGAAGTGTTTCTTGGTGCCGCGCTTCATGCCGCAATAGATATCAACAGGGTCGCCCGACTCATTCTCATACCGTCCGTCAAGAACAAAGAAGTCCTCGCCATGCGTGATAATCTGCGAATCGACAGGATTGGACGAACTGCGACAGAACGAAAGATAATAAACGGCATCGAGAAAGTTGGTCTTACCCTCGCCGTTGTGTCCGAGAAAGCAGTTCATCTTAGGCGACAAATCGAGTGTCGCCTCACGAATGTTCTTGAAATTTAGTATGGAAATTTTATTTAATATCATGCACTTATACTATTACTGTGCAAAGTTACCCCATTTATTATTGAAAAAAGAAAAAAAGGGACAATAAATTTCAATATTCGGGATAAATTGAGTAATTTTGCGACGCATTTGTGCCTACTATCCAACATAAAAAAATACTAATAAATAAGCATGTTTGGACATAGTTGCACAGCTATGCATTAATACAGAAATCTAAAAAAAACAATAAATGGCAAACAAAATCGACTTTGGGGCTAACTCACACGTAGAGACCCCCAGTAAATCTGAAGCAATTTTCGTAAAGTTCAAGAAGCAGATTCTCATCGCAGTAGCAGCTATCATCGTTATCATAGCTGGTGTAATTATGTACAACGCTTATGTTGCTGGTCCGCGTGAGGACAAGGCAAGCACAGCATTGGCAAAGGGTCAGCAGTACTTCAATCAGGAGCAGTTTGACAAGGCTCTCAACGGTGACGGTGCAAGCTACGCTGGATTCATCAAGATAGCAAGCGACTACAGCGGCACTGACGCTGCCAACCTCGCTAACCTCTATGCTGGTATCTGCTACGCCAACCTTGGCAAGTGGAACGAGGCAGTTACAACTCTTGAGAAATTCTCTTCAAAGAGCGACGCTATGATCAGCCCTGCTGCTATGGCAGCTCTCGGCAACGCTTATGCCAATACAGGCAATGTAGACAAGGCTATCTCAGCACTGAAGAAGGCTGCCGACATGGCTGACAGCAAGGCTGCTGACGACACAAACAACAGCCTCTCACCTACATTTCTCATCCAGGCTGCACAGCTGCTTGAGAGCCAGAACAAGAACGACGAGGCACTCAAGATCTATCAGGACATCAAGAAGAAGTACGTAAACTCACAGATTGTACAGTCTGCAGAGATTGACAAGTACATCGAACGCATCACTGAGAAATAATAAATCATGGCAACAGCACTTCACAACCTTTCCGACTACGACTTCAATGCTATTCCCGACGCCAGCAACATGTGCTTCGGTATCGTTGTAGCCGAATGGAACGAGGACATCACTGGTGCACTGCTCGACGGAGCCGTTAAGACTCTTGAAAAGCACGGTGCACTGCCTGAGAACATCCACGTGAAGACCGTTCCGGGTAGCTTCGAGCTTATCTACGGTGCTCATCAGATGGTATTGCACGGCGGATACGACGCAGTGATTATTCTTGGCAGCGTGATTCGTGGCGAGACTCCTCACTTCGACTATATCTGTCAGGGCGTTACAGCAGGCATAGCACGACTCAACACCACAAGCGAGATACCTATTATATATGGTCTGCTTACCACTAACGACAAGCAGCAGGCTCTCGACCGTTGCGGTGGCAAATATGGCAACAAGGGCGACGAATGCGCAATCGACGCCATTAAGATGGCAAAGTTCTAAGATTTTATCTAACTATAGAATACTTAAAAAGCTCAATATCCATAATGTTTTGGATATTGAGCTTTTTCTGTTTATGTATGTTTCGGCTGCAGCTACAGCTGTATTATGTCTTTGGTATCAGCCTTGCTCGATACGCTCCTTACACTGCTCCATAAGCCATTTGGGAGTACTTGTGGCTCCACAGATGCCCACGGTATGAACTTCGTCGGTAAACCACGCCATGTCTATCTCATCAGCACTTTCTATCTGATAGCTGTTAGGATTGACGCTGTGACATTCCTTGAACAATACCTTACCATTGCTGCTCTTTCGTCCCGACACAAACAGTACAAGGTCGTGACGTGAGGCGAACGTAGCGATGTTGGGCATACGGTTGGCAACCTGTCGGCAGATGGTGTCAAAACTCTGGAACTTAGCTTCTTCACTCATGTGCTCCTGTATGTATTCTATGACACGATGAAACCCGTCGAGCGACTTAGTGGTCTGCGAATACAGATAGATGTCGCGCGAGAAGTCAAGACTCTTCACGTCTTCCACCTTCTCTACTACAATGGCATGACTTGAGGTCTGCCCTACCAGTCCCAACACCTCAGCATGTCCACGCTTGCCGAAGATTACTATCTGTGCCTCGGGATTGGTGTCATACTGGCGCTTGATGCGGCGTTGCAGTGCAAGCACCACCGGACATGTAGCGTCTATTATCTCTATGTTGTTCTGTTTTGCCAACTCATAGGTCTCAGGCGGTTCGCCATGCGCACGCAACAGCACCTTGACATCGTGCAGTCGACGCATCTCCTCATGATTGATAGTTATCAATCCGTTGGCATGCAGGCGCTCCACCTCCATACCATTATGCACAATATCACCAAGACAATACAGCGTATTGCCTCCAGAGAGTTCCTCCTCTGCCTTCTTTATGGCAGTGGTAACGCCAAAGCAGAAACCACTACCCTCGTCTATTTCTATTTTCATATAAATTTTATAAAAAGCCCCACAAAAGCCCCTCACTGCCCCACAAAGCCC
>NZ_JADYUF010000040.1 GCF_021531655.1 Leyella stercorea
AAAAATACGACTATTTATTGAATTATTAAATTAAATAACTAATTATCAATATGTTAATTTATAGAACATCCCTTAATAAAAAAGTAGCGGAAGATCAGACCTTCCGCTACTTTTTTATTAAATCTCTTCCAACATTTTGTTTATCGTTTTCAACATTCCCGGAAGCTTGTTCTTCACAACTTCAAATTCTTCATCAAACATATATTCCATCTCTTTGTATTTGTTTGGAAAGCATCGGATTCATGTTGTCCCTTAGACGTACGATGTCTACGGGTCGGCCGAACAGATGTTGTAAATCTTCCTTGATATGAACCAAAGAGAACATATCCGGCTTCTGCATTTCCACACAAACATCCACATCGCTATCTTCTGTCTGCTCATTTCTGGCTACCGACCCGAAGATACCGATTTTCACTATGCCATATACTTTTGACTTTAAGTCTAAGTATTTGCGTAATATGTCTAAATATTCCTCTTTGGTTTTCATATCATTGTTTTATTGGATTCTTTGTTTACTTCTGGTCCACCACTTCCACAATCGGATTGCCGGTTGAAGCATCGGGTGCCTGCACGTGCAGCATGGCGCATACTGTGGGTGCGGTGTCTACCATATTGGTCAGTCGGGTGGTCTTGCCGGGCTTTACGTTCCATCCCATGAAGATGAGCGGGATGTGTGTGTCGGCGGGGTTCCATGAGCCGTGTGTAGAGCCATAGAATCCAGGCTTCACGTTCCAGTCGAAGTAGTTGGCCTTCACTACGGCGTAGATATCGCCCGAACGGCCTTTATAGTATCCGTTGATGATGCGCTCGCGTATCCACTGCGGCAGTGCTGCCACGGCTGCCTTCTCGTAGTCTACGGCTGTGATGAGTTCGGGCACCTTCTTGAGTTCGGCTATGGCAGCGGCCTTGACAGCCTCGATGTCGAGATTGTTCTGTGCGAGGAAGGCATGGTCGAGATAGAGGCTGAAGCCTACTGATGTGTTGAAGTACTTGCCCTCAACGCCGAACTTCTTCGACAGAGCCTCGTTCACCTGGCGCAGCGTAGCCGTCTTGTCCCACGAGCCGCCCACGAGCTTGTGCTCGCGCTGTGTGTTGGGGTTGTGGGTTCCGGCGTGGTCGGCTGTGAGGAAGAGCAGATAGCCGTCCTTGCCCACCTGCGCGTCGAGAGCGTCGAAGAACTTCTTGATGTCGCGGTCGAGCGTGAGGAACACCTCCTCGTTCTCCTTGCCCGGCGAGCACCATGTACCGGTCTGGTGCGAGATGGCGTCGGTCGACGATATGCTGACGCAGAGCATATCGGTGGTTCCGTTCTGTCCGAGCTTCTCGGCCTTCATTATTGCCTCTGCCATGTCGAATGTCACGGTCACACCGTCGGCATGACTCTTCGGGTCGTAACCCTTCTTCAGAGTGTTCTGCTTGTTGAACTTCACTACATAGTCGGGCAACTTGTCCATATAGTACGAGCTGGTGACAAATCCTGCCACGCTCTTGTCATACCAGAAAGCGCCGTTGGCAGAGTGGCCCGCAGGCAGTATGGCGGCACGGTCCTTTATAGCCACGCCGAAAACCTTGGCCTTGAAGTCGGTAGCCTGGCGCAGCATGTCGCCTATAGTGGTGCCGAGCATGTAGTGGGGCGACATCTGTGCCGACTTCGATGTGGTGCCTACGCCCTGCACCGAGGGGTCGTCGCAGCAGTAAACCATCTTGTCGCCCATGCGGAAGTCGTTCGAGGCGATGCCGTTAGTGGCTGGTACGGCTCCTGTATATAGGCTGGCATGTCCCACACCCGTAACGGTAGGCACGTAGTTGACCATCTGGTTGTCGCACGAGAATCCCTCGTTGATGAGACGCTTCATTCCGCCCTCGCCGAACTTGTCGTAATAGTAGTAAAGATAGTCCCAACGCATCTGGTCGATAACGATGCCTACCACCAGCTTCGGACGCTGTACCTGTGCGCTTGCCACGATGGCTACGCAGCACAAAAGTACCGAAAAGATAAGTTTCTTCATAATTTTTGTTTTAGTTATTTTATTTAGTTCTGAATTCTCTTTTTCTGTCTCCGCCTACACCTTATTATATATATAGGGGGAAGATAAGCCACCCACCTCCTGCAAAAGGGGTCCTTTTGCCTTCCAAAACGAGTCCTTTTGCAGAGTAAAAGGACTCCTTTTGCGCTCCAAAACGAGTCCTTTTGCGGGGTAAAAGGAGCCCTTTTGTGCAGCCCCTGTAAATTCCCCACTGGCAAAGTTAGCAATAATATTCCGCCTCGAAACACATAAAACGCAAAAATCACGGCATTTTCTTTGAGGTTTCGCAAAAATGTCGTACTTTTGGATAAAATCCTAACAGTAAACCTAGAAAACGCTATGGAAAAGAAAATAACACAAGAGAACTTCGAAGAGACCTACGTCGACAGTATCGAACTGGAACGTATCGACAAGTTTGTGTGCGACGAAATGGCACGACAGATTCATCGTTACATCAAGGCGATGAAGGGTTCGAAGACCATCATGCTCAAATTTGAGGAGCAGCTCGCCACTCTCACCGTGGAGGAGAAGGAGAAGGCCATAGCACGCTACATCGACCTAAACCGCAAAGTGCTATCAGGACTTGACTTCAAGGTGGTGCTCGCACGTGCCATGGCCAACTACTGCGACACGTTCGCCTACCTTATCGAGCTTGTCAACAACAAGCGCAAGATGGTGTTCTATCTCAACCGCATACGCGAGAAGTACGAACAGTATCACGAAGTGTTCGAAGAAGACGGACGCTTCGGCATCAAGGACCACCAGGGCAACATACTCATCCCTGCACACTACGACTTCCTGCGCACGCCATACGTCTACGTCGACGACCTGCGCACGCTGCCCGTCATAGCCCAGCGCGACGGCAAGATGGGACTCATCCTGCCCGATGGCAAGGAGACAGTAGTGGCTGACTTCATCTACGACGACATTTCGCTGCGCGACGAACCGCCCTATTTCGAAGCGTGGAAGGGAGATGAAGCAACCTTTATTGAGGCATAAGCCTCAATAAAGGTGTGATGTTGAGGTGTTGAGATGGTGTGATTTGTTGTGATGATATATTGTTGGAAATCTCACCATCTCAACACCTCAACACCATATCAACAAATCACAACACCACAACAACCCCTTATCACCTCAACCCCATACACCCCATATCAACAAATCACACCACAACAACATCACAACACCACAACCTCTTTTCTCGAAGAAAAAAAACAATGACCGACGAACAATACATGCGCCGCTGTCTGCAACTTGCCGGCTGCGGCATAATGGGCGCAAAGCCCAATCCGATGGTAGGAGCTGTCATCGTATCTGCCGACGGACGCATCATAGGCGAGGGCTACCACCGCCGCTATGGCGGGCCACATGCCGAGGTGAACGCATTCGCATCGGTACGCCCCGAGGACGAACCGCTGCTCAGCGACGCCACAATATACGTCAGCCTTGAGCCGTGCTCGCACTACGGCAAGACTCCGCCGTGCGCCGACCTTATAATAAAGAAAGGTGTAAAGCGATGCGTGGTGGGATGTGTCGACCCCTTTGCCAAGGTGCACGGACGCGGAATACAGAAGCTGCGCGACGCCGGCATAGAGGTCACCGTGGGCGTCCTCGACGACGAATGCCGCGAACTCAACCGCCGATTCATCACCTTCAACGAGCAACACCGACCTTATATCACACTCAAGTGGGCGCAGACCGCCAACCACTTCATCGACAACGACGGCCTTGCGCTTGCCATATCCACCCCCTTCACCAAGATGCTTTCGCACCGACTGCGCGCCCAGGCGGACGCCATACTCGTGGGCCGCACCACCGACGAACGCGAACATCCGCAGCTCAACACACGCCTATGGGCAGGACCCTCGCCCCGACGCATAGTCATCGACAGCCGCAGGCCCGCATTCGAGGGGCTCGACTTCGCACAGCCCGTAGTGCCGCAGATACTCTCGTGGCTCTACGACGAGCGCTGCCAGTGGCTCATCGTTGAAGGCGGAGCAGCCACTCTCAACTCGTTCATAGCAGCCGGAGCGTGGGACGAGATACGCATCGAGACGGCACCCATGACCGTAGCCTCCGGCACACGCGCCCCGCAACTGCCCGACTGCGCACGCCTGCACAGCCAGCAGACGTTCGACGGAAACACTATCAGGATATACAGAAAATAAGAAATGAACAACCCTATACTCCAACTACAACAGCAGCGCCTCCTTCTTGAGATTGAATACAATCACGAGAAGGAGGAATTTCGTAAACAGACACAGTCAATGGGCATCGAACGCAAGACACGGCGGGGCGATGCCTGGTTTCCCGTGAGCATAGGGCGCAACTATTACAACTCACTCAACCAGATGGTCGTGGAGGTGACACGACAGCCGGGATCGGACATCGAACACAACTTCGAGCCCGGAAGGCCCGTATGCTTCTTCACAATGAAGCGCGACGCTGCCGGACACGATGCCATACACTACATGTCGTTCACCGCTACGGTGAGCTATGCCGAGCAAGACCGCATGGTGGTGGCGCTGCCCGACTCGGGCCGCATTGTCGACCTGCAGCGCCAGGAGGCTCTGGGCATACAGCTGTTCTTCGACGAGACGTCCTACCGACTGATGTTTGACGCCCTCGACCGCGTGATACGTGCCAAGACGGGACGCCTGGCAGCGCTGCGCGACATATTCTACACCAAGGCTCCCGCGTCACGATTCACATTCGACGTGCCCGTTCTGCCGTGGCTCAACGCCTCACAGCAGCACGCCGTGGGCGAAGTGATGCGTGCAAAGGACGTGGCTATAGTACACGGTCCTCCCGGAACGGGCAAGACGACGACGCTTGTCGAGGCTATATACGAGACGCTGCGACGCGAGAGCCAGGTGCTGGTGTGCGCACAGAGCAACATGGCGGTCGACTGGATTTCGGAGAAACTCGTCGACCGTGGCGTTGCCGTGCTGCGCATAGGCAACCCCACACGCGTCAACGACAAGATGCTGTCGTTCACCTACGAACGGCGCTTCGAGGCCCATCCCGACTATCCGCAGCTGTGGAGCATACGCAAGGCCATACGCGAACTGCGCCAGCAGCGACGCGGACGCACCGAGTCGTGGCACCAGAAGATGGACCGTCTGAAGAGCCGCGCCACCGAACTGGAGCTGCGCATACGCTCGTCGCTCTTCGGCGAGGCACGTGTCATAGCCTGCACCCTCACCGGATGCGCCAACCGGGTGCTCGAAGGCGAACACTACTCCACCTTATTTATAGACGAGGCGGCTCAGGCTCTCGAAGCGGCATGCTGGATTGGCATACGCAAGGCGGGACGAGTAATACTGGCAGGCGACCATTGTCAGCTGCCGCCTACCGTAAAGAGCATCATGGCTCTTAAGGGCGGACTGGGCAAAACGCTTATGGAGCGCATAGCCGAGCAGAAGCCCGATGTGGTGACGCTGCTCGAAGTGCAGTATCGCATGAACGAGCAGATAATGCGATTCTCAAGCGACTACTTCTACAACTCGCGCGTGCAGTCGGCTCCCGAGGTGCGCGGACGTGGCATTCTCGACTACGACCGCCCCATGATGTGGGTTGACACCACCGATGTCGACGGCCGCGAGGAGTTCGTAGGCGAAAACTTCGGTCGCATCAACCGTGCCGAGGCAGAACTCACGCTCGCCACCCTTGCCGACTATTTCGACAAGATTGGCCGTCAGCGCGTGCTCGACGAGTCGATCGACGTGGGCATCATCTCGCCCTATCGTGCCCAGGTGCAGCTGCTGCGCAAGATGATACGCCAGAGCGAGCGTCTTCGTCCCTACCGCCGGCTCATCGCCGTCAACACTGTCGACGGATTTCAGGGTCAGGAGCGCGACATCGTGCTCATATCGCTGGTGCGCGACAACGACGGCGGCGACATCGGCTTCCTGCGCGACCTGCGTCGCATGAACGTAGCCATAACACGCGCCCGCATGAAGCTCATCATCCTCGGCTCTGCCGCCACAATGACGCGCCATCCGTTCTACAAGCAGCTCTACGAGTATGTGGAGAGTCTATAGAAGACTTTGCAAAACTATGCACATAAAACACAATTTGTCAATTTTAGGTTAAAAAACGACAAACATTATTGACAAAGCGTAGGCTTTTTAGTACCTTTGCATATACTTAAAAGCTAAATTAACCGCAATGACAATAGACCTATATTCACTAATCGCATACGTTTTCAACTGCGCCGTATGCGCCACAATTGGAATACTCTTCCTGCTCACACCTTTAAGAAAGGACAAGGAGGGGAAGATAGACTCATACAGTAAGACACGATTGTGCCTTGCTGCGTCGGCCTTTATCGAGGGACTGACAAGTCTGCTGTACACCGTGCGCATTGTCAACGACGTGCCGTATCTGCCCCTCAACCAATTCACCAGCCCGCTGTTCTTGTACTTCGCTATATGCATCGACATGACAGCCATAATCTATCTGATGCACGGCAAGCAACCCCAACTGCGCACCTCAATACTGTTTGTCACACCCGTACTGCTCGTGTGGCTTATACATATATTATTGTTCATACCCGACTACGGACTGACCTTCTCAGCCAAAGCCTACAACGAATTCCTCACAACAAAGCCCGCCATATACACCTGCTATGCGCTGTATACGGTGTTTGTAGTCGAATTCGCATACATACTCAAGTCGGTGGGCAACCAGATAATACGCTTCAGACAGCATATCGACAACTATTGCTCGGGCAAGAGCCGCAGCCAGAGCCACTGGCTCATAGCCGTGGTCATATCAATAGTGCTATATTATATAATAGGTATAATTGACCTCTGCGCATCCAACCCCATGTTGGATTCTTACGTGCTCTGGGTTCTATCGCTGATTGTTATCGCCAACAGTATGGCTTTCATTATGTGCCGCAACATTTATTGGAAAATTCAACTGGCTTTTGCCGAAAACGACAACACACCGACAACAGCTGCCACAACCGACAACGCCACTGATGCAGACAAAGCTCAGCACAGCAGCGACGAATCAAAGCAGAAGCGAGAGACCGATGCCATGACGCAGCGGGCCACATTCGACTCCAACTCTATCGATGACATAGTGAACGAGTGGATCAGACGCGACGACAAACCATATCTCAAGGAGAGCATCACCATAACGCAGGTGGCTGAACAGATGGGACTGAACACCCGACTGCTCTCCAACTATATCAACTACGTGAAGGGACGCAACTTCAACGCATGGATAAACTTCCTGAAAGTGCAGGAGACCAAGGTTGTGCTACTCGCCGACCGTACGCTCCCGCTCAGCGACATAGCCTATCGTATGGGCTTTGCCGACCTCGCTTCGATGTCGAGAATATTCAAGCAGATAGAGGGAATGCCTCCTTCGGTCTACCGGCAGAGAAATTGACATTATTATATATATACACCCCCTACATAATTTATATGCACCCCTTCATACGATAAAAATCCTTTTTTTACGATAATTAAATCAGGTGGCGAAATACGAAAATAGCCGTCTTATTCCTATGTAGGATTAATAAAATGTACAAAAAAAATACAGATTTGCGCATTTTGGACGTTAAATTAACAAGCGACAAATCCCATTTATCTCTAATCTAAATTTGCAATCGTATAACAGTACAAGGATAAAACAACAGCACAAACTAAACAGACTTAATTAAGTCTTAAACAAACCTCTTAAAAAAGCTAACAGACTTTGACTAAAAGACACCCCACCCTTAACGATAAGTTCAAACACATAACATCACAAAACTAGAACACTTAAAAAAAGAATGTAATATGGCTAAACACGTAACATACAGATTGAGACTGCTCATAGTAGCTCTGCTCGTGGCTGTATCAGCTAACGCCCAGCAACTGGGACTAAAGACCAATTTGCTCTATTGGGCCACTACTACCCCAAACATCGGACTTGAACTTCAGACCGGTCGTAAGCATACCATCCAGGCCTTCTACGGCATCAACCCCTGGAAGTTTAAAGACAATAAGAGCATACGCCATTGGGTCATCCAGCCGGAATACCGCTACTGGTTCTGCCAGACGTTCAACGGCTGGTTTCTCGGCGTGCATGCTATGGGCGGACAATTCAATGCCGGAGGCATCAAGATGCCGTTCGGATTGCTCAAAGAGTTTAAGAATCACAGATACGAAGGATGGTTTGCAGGTGGCGGACTCACAGCCGGCTATCAGTGGCCACTGTCCAAACACTGGAACCTGGAGACTTCGCTCGGTGTAGGCTACGACTACATCCACTACAAGAAGTTTGAATGCAAGACGTGTGGCAACAAGAAAGGCGAGGCACACAAGAACTATGTGGGCCCAACTAAGGCTGCCATCGAACTAATCTACATATTCTAAACCGGATACAGACTCTATTAACTAACACAAAGACTTCAATATATGAAACACTACATTATATTATTAGCAGCTCTCGTCTTAAGTGCCGCCAATGCGACGGCACAGACGAAGCGGTCGGCAAGAATCCTCAACCGACAGGTGGCGGTGGAGAATATCAAGGCTACAAGGGCTGACAACCAGTTCTTCGTAGGTATGGACTTCTGCCTCGACGAGCTGAATATGCCTGCCAACCGACGCGTGGTTCTGACGCCGACTATCGAGTCGGGCGACAACAGCGTGGCTCTGCAGCCCATCGTCATCAACGGAACCAGGCAGAAGGTGATGTACGAACGCCGCGACAACCGTAAATATCCCGACGCAATGGCGGTGACTCGCAAGAACGGCAAGGCTCAAAGCTTCTCATATCAGGCACAGACCGAATACGCCGACTGGATGCGCAATGCCGACATTGTAATGAAAGAGGACCTCTGCGGATGCGGAAAGGTGGACGAGCAGGAGAGCGAACAGATCAAGAAGATGCGCCAGCCGAAGGTGGCTTACATCGCTCCGGTGGCTGTAGAGCAGAAAACGTACTCTATGTCGGGCCGTGCTTACGTCGATTTCCCCGTCGATCGCACCGAACTTCATCCCAATTACCGCAACAACCCACGCGAACTTGCCAAGATTGTCGACACTATCAACATCATAAAGAAGGATGCCAACATGACAATCACAAGCATCGAGATCCACGGCTACGCCTCGCCCGAAGCTCCATACAAGCACAACGAGTATCTCGCTGCCAACCGTGCGGCTACGCTGAAGAACTACGTCAGACAGCTCGTCAAACTCGACGACCGTCTGTTCACAGTAAAGTCGACTGCCGAGGATTGGCAAGGACTATGCAAATACATCCGCGAGAGCAATCTCAACAACCGCAACGCCATTCTGAAAATTGCCGAGGACAACGCAACGGAACCCGACCGACGCGAGTGGCTCATCAAGTCGCAATACCCAGAGGAGTACCGTACAATGCTCGCTACATGGTATCCGGCTCTGCGCCATTCCGATTATGTCATCACGTGCAACGTGCGCCCGTTCTCTGTTGAAGAGGCTAAGCAGTTCATCAAGACCAAGCCTCAGCTGCTGTCGCAGAACGAGATGTACATGGTGGCACAGACTTACGAGCCGGGATCTAAGGAGTTTAACGAGGTGTTCGCCATCGCTGCCCTCATGTATCCCGACGATCCTACAGCCAATCTCAATGCCGCCTGCGCCGACATCAATGCCGACAAATGGGCTGATGCGTTGCGCAAGCTCGACAAGGCAGGCGATTCTGCAGAGGCAGACAATGCAAGAGGCGTATGCTACTGGCAGATAGGCAACGAGACTAAGGCTATAGAAAGCTTCAAGAAGGCTGCCGACAAGGGTTGCGACACAGCCCGAAGGAATCTCGAAGACATCCAATAGACACAATACACATACACCGACACAATGCTAAACTGGACTTGACTGGCAAACCAGAACAGACAGACTAAACTCAGACTGAACGCAATCAGACTTAAAAAAAGACTTTTATTCAAACACAAAAATTAATAACCACTTAAACTTTATAGTTATGAGAAAGTTTAATCTATTCCCTCTCGCACTGGCTGCAATAGCATTTAGTGCTTGTACATCCGAAGAGGTTGCCGAGAACAACCCTTCCACTGGTGAAGGAACAACAAGATATGTAGCTGTCAACATCAATAGCGTTGGAACCAGCGGTTCGCGTGCTGACGGCGACTATGCTAACGGTTCGGCCAACGAGAACAAGATCAATGCCGTACGCTTCTACTTCTTTACAGAGAATGGCGAGGCCTACAATATGGGCACAACCAACTATGTGGAGAAGGAAAATCCTACTGGCGAAGGCAAACTTACACCTAACGTAGAGAAGATTACAGACGCTATGCTCGTGATTGAGGGCGAAACCAAGACAGCTCCTCACTCTATGATAGCTGTTGTAAACCCCGCAACGATTGAAGAAGGCGTTCTTAGAGCCAAGATGACAAAGGCACAAGTCGAGGCAGCCGTAGCCGAACAGAACTTCAATGCACAAGGTGCTGACGCTAAGGATTTCGTAATGTCAAGCTCGGTGTATTCTGACGGAACAAACAAGGTATGGGTTGCCGACATCACAGGACACGTTGCTACAGACCAGAATACTGCAATGCAGAATCCGGTAGACATCTACGTAGAGCGCGTTGCTGCCAAGCTCACTTCTACAGCAACTGGTGCTGGCCAAAGCGACAAGTTCCTTGTAGGCGAAACTACCAACGGCAAGAACGTATATGCAGTCATCAAGGGTTGGGGACTCGCTAAGGAGACAACCGACGCCAACCTCATCAAGAAGATTGACGCTACATGGACTGACAATGATCTGGGCATCACGATGTGGAATCATCCTGCATATTTCCGGTGCTACTGGGAGACATCAAGAAGCGAAATGAGTCAGGGCAAGTCGTACAACGCCTACACTTCTCAGATTGGCGATGTTTACTACACCAATCCTAACACCTCTGACAATAACAAGCCGCAATACGTTGCTACCGTAGAGTTGCAGTATGAAGACGGTACAAAAGCCGAAATCTGCAAGTACAAGGGCGTTGAGTATCTCTCGGAAGAGGCTGTGAAGAAGGCCATCTTGGCTGAGAACAAGGACTATAAGAAGCGTACCACAAGTGCGAATGGTACCGAAATCACAGGTCTTACAGTCGATGACATCCACTTCGTAGTGACAGGTTATCAGGTTAAGGCACAGCTCAAGGAGGGCGTTACAGTATATAAGGGTGAAGTAAATGCTACAGCTGAGTGCAACACGAATATGGGCAAGTCGCTTGCCGAAATCCGTAAAGAGGGTAGAGCTTACTACTACACCGACGTAGCACACCTCGGCACAGCTAAGGGTATTGTACGTAACCACTACTATCAGATTGACGTCAACTCTATCAAGGGCTTCGGTACTCCGGTATACGATCCCGATAGCAAGTTCGTTCCTGTAGTTCCAGAAGATACACAGACTTATCTCGCAGCTCGTATCAACGTTCTCTCTTGGAGAATCGTTAAGCAGACTGTCGAGCTTGGCAAATAATCAGCTAAGCCGAACGATACAAAACTCTATTAATAGAGAAGAGAAATACTACGTACTAAAGACGTAAACCAATCGTAGGTGGGTATGACTCTACCGCCATACCCACCTACCCTACCCCACACAAACGCCCGGCGACTCCGCCACCGGAACAACAAGGATGGAGGTATCGCGCCGCCAGATACCAAGAGGATGACGGCAATATGAGGCCACACAAGCGGCTCTCATCAACCGACGCAGACTATACTCATTATTAATATATACTCTCACATTATTAATATATTACTCTCACATACTTCACGAAACAAAAACTAAACGATATGAAACACAACAAGCGCCAAATAATTAGTGGCCTCAAGGCCCTCGCAGCTGTGATGGCTATGATGTTCACCGTGACCTCGTGTGGAATGATGGAGGACGATCAGTCGAACTGCCCGAAGGAGTTGCGCGTCAACTTCAAGTACGACATGAACATGAAGTTTGCCGACGCCTTCCCCAACGAGGTGAAGACTGTCACGCTCTATGCCTTCGACAAGGACGGAAAACTCGCCCTGCAGAAGAAGGAGAGCGTGAAGGACATTGAAAATCGTGGCGGATATATGTCGGTCAACGAGCTTAAGCCCGGACACTACACACTCAAGGTGTGGGCGGAAGGTGAAGAACGATATGCCGATTCTTACATCTACGGCGAGCCCAACAGCCAGGACATCAGTTCGCTCACATGTCGTATCAACCGCTCTGAATGCATTGTCGACCACGACCTCACCTCGCTCTATCACGGACTCTTGAAGGATGCCGACCTCAATCTTGAAGGTTTCGGAGTGAAGACGGCCACTGTCGACCTGATGAAGAACACCAACGTGGTGCGCGTAGTGCTGCAGAACACGTCGGGTGAAACTCTCAACGCTGCCGACTTCGACTTCTTCATCGACGACGGCAATGCATTCCTTGCCTACAACAACGAGCCGATCACACGCTCAACGGCACTGCCGGAGAACGACGTTACGTATGTGGCATGGTCGAAGTACGACGGCATCATCAACGGCACACGATCGGAACTGATACCCGACATCGACGGAAGCATGACGCCGACATCGGCTGTCGTGGCTGAGTTGACAGTCAACCGACTCTTCGAAAACATGAATCCGCAACTCAGCATCTACAGCAAGGAGACCCAGGAGAAGATTCTTCAGATTCCGCTCATCGACTATGTTCTACTCGTGAAGGGCAACTACAACAAGGCAATGTCCAATCAGGAGTATCTGGATCGACAAGACGAGTACAACTTTGTATTCTTCATTGACGACAACCACAGCTGGCTCTCCGCTCAAATCTACATCAATTCGTGGAGAGTGGTGCTCAACAACACAGACTTCAAATAACCCTTAAAGAAACTGACTATGCTTAGAATAAACCGCTATAAATCAACGCTGACAGTTTCGCTCATGTTCTGTCTGCTGTCCACTATGTCGTGCGGCTTCGACGACGGCTACGACAATGAGGACCAAAACGACGACGCGGTGAGGGTGGCTTTCCGTATGTCGTACGCCAACGGCAATACAAGAGCAGCCAACGAGGGATGGGACGACTACGACCCGAAGGACGACGGAACTGCATACGAGAATGCCATCAATACCGAACAGTTGCAGATTAAGGTGTGCGACGAGAACGGAACAATCATCGGCGACGTTGACAACGTCATTGCAATAAACAACGGTACCGACACCAATCCTGACTATTCCATCACTGGAACGTGGGAAAACGCCGCCGACAAGCTATCCAAAGCCAAGAAGATTATGGTGTTTGCCAACTGCGGAACGAGCATTGTTACGCCTGGCAACATCCAGAATCTCGCCTTCACAAGGGCATCCACAACGCAATACATACCAATGTGGGGCGTCACAACGCTAACCAACGAGCTGGTGGTGGGCAAGAGCAACAACCTCGGAACTATTTATCTGCTGCGCTCGCTTGCCAAAGTGAAGGTGAAACTTGCCGACGGCATGAAGTCACGCAAGTACTCGCTGGGCGCAATGCAGCTCAACAACTACAACACTTCGGGCTATACGCTGCCGCTGACATACAACACCGTTGCCAGCACAGCAGCCATTCAGTTCGGCAACTCGCTTCATGCCAACAGCTCATGGGCTCAGTCAATAGTAATGACAGGCGATGGCGACGAGAGCATAATGCTCTACATACCCGAATACGACAACATCAATGCCGCTGCCGACCGTAAGGCTACCATAAGCTTACAGCTCATGCGCGACGGCGAAGAGGAAGGCAACTATACGCTGCACTTCTGCAACTACACTCCCGAAGGAGCTCCCGACGCAGCCTCAACCTACAACATACAGCGCAATCACTACTACGAATACACCGTAGGACTTACTGACGACCAGGTGAAGATAGTGCTGAACGTGAAGGAATGGAATCTACGTCAACACGACGAGATTATTATGTAAAACGACAGACTTAACAAATACAAAAACCACAAAGCGATGACTCACGCCAAGAACATATTCACATACATGCTCGCGCTGTTCTCGACGCTTGCCCTTACTGGCTGTTTCGAGGATAGTAACGACGAGTGCCAAGGCCAGGCGGAGAGCAGCAAGACGCAGGTGGAGCTAAGGCTCGCCGCTTCTGCCAGTTCGCCAACTCGCGCCAGTGGCAACATCAACGGCGTTACAAGAGCGACATGGGTAGACACTAACGCTGCCCCTGAAGGAGAGATGATGCACAATTGTTTCGTTGTCATCGTCCAGAACGGCAAGATACAGAACATTATCGAGCGCGACTTCTCTGCCAATGGCGAGCAGGAAGCTACCACAATAAAGACGGTAGTGGCTAAGGGTGCCGCTACCTTCTACTCGTTTGCCAACATCAGCCGTGCCGATATAGGGCTCGACGGCATCAACTCGTTCCCCGCCGAATTGCCTGCCGGATTCGACAACATGTATTATAAGGTAGAGGGCAACACTTCATCCATTAGCGGAAACGGCATCCCGATGAGCAACAAGCAGACCGCTACCATCGACGACAACACCCGAACCGTAAGCCTGGAGGTGATACGTATGATGGCAAAGGTGCAACTACAGTTCACCAACGACACCGGTTACGACCTCAACGTGAAGAGCATCACGCTGACCGACATAACCGAAAACGCTGCCAACAACGTCAGTCTGCTGCCCAAGATCGAAGCAAACGCTGTCGTGCCCAACATCAATGCCGCCGCAACTTACGCCGATTTCACCCTGACAATGGACGGAACCAACGGCAAGGAGGTGAAGAATGGAGCACATCTGAACACCACATTCTACGTCAACGAGAGCGTCGCCCATACTCCGAACTACTTCGTTCTGAGCATCGACACAGACAAAGGCACCGTGACGAAGCGTATAGCAATGACCAAATGGAACCGAATTGCACGCAACGACTACTTGATTATACCCGTAAAACTGGTAGACTACCGCATCGAGATTGAACCGCAGGTGTTCACGGGCATCGGTGTCAAACCCGAATTGAATTACAGCAACGACCGCATCACAGCCACATTCAAGTCGTACGGAGAGTTCCATCTGAAGCTGCATGTGTACAAGCGCAGCAATAATGAGGAACTTACAGCATGGAGAGTGACGGGCGTTACGACGCTCGAAGCCAATCCTGCCGAAGCCGAAGACGTCTGGATATACGACGACGAACCAACCTACGACACCCGCACCAAGACGATTGAGGGATACATAAGCCCCCGCAAGGGATACGCTATCCACGAAATCAACGTCCAGATAGACGGCGTAGGCTACGTCATTCCGTATCGCTTGCAGATAATCAAGGATTAGAATATATAGGTGGGTATGGCATTCCTGCCATACCCATTTTTCATTTAAACTATCACGAACATAACACCTTACGACTATGAAGATTCGCAATAACAATATAAACCGACCCGCAAAGTCCAAAAGGCTGTTGCTGCAGCTCTTTGCGATGATAGCCCTTGCGGCAGCGCCCAACTGTGTTTATGCGCAGAGCTTAGGCTTCCACTATAAGGGTCACAGCGGTATGCCATTAGACAGCCGCGGAATGCAGCAGACTGCCGAGTGGCACTACAACTACTATCTGCCCACCAGTAGCAGCACAATGGAACTTGAACTGCCTTTTGTAGGATGGAACAGTACGACCAACGACCTTGAGCCTTACGGATGGATTCGCTGGTACGACTATACTACCGACCTGAAGTCGGACAGACTGAGTGTATACAGTTCAAGATATTCTGTGCTGAGCAGCAGGAAAGACTATACCAGCAAGAAGGACATAGGTCTTATTGCCGGCACTCTTTCAGCTTCAGGCAGAAACTATGTAGGTGTCAATTACAACAAGCCTTCGGGAGCAGATGCAGAAGATTGGGCTGGAGAAACTATCGCTTGTGATGTAAGCCGATACAATGATTATAGTTTTAAACAAGTAAGTAGTGGCCCTTGGTATAATCCTACATATACAAATTATGTTGAACATGAACCAACCCTCTCCATCCGATACATCTTCCACATCAAGTCTGCAGCATATCTGGCAAAGCAAATCAAGGATGCTTTATGTGATCACAGCAGGGCTGCTGACCTGACTCTTGAGGACAACAAGCGCATTGTGTTCGGTGCCAAGAATGATGCAGCAAAAATGACACTGCGCACCAATCTGAAGAACTCTGGCGGACAGACCTACTGGTTCTATCCTCTCAGCAAAGCCACCAACGGCAAGTCGGTATATGCCACCACTGAGAGTCAGAAGATAGAGGCTTCTGACTTTGAAACGACAATCAAGCAAGCCCAATACATCCGCTGGATTGCATACAACGAAGACCGCACCAAGTATTACGTACTTGCAGCTAAAGGCAATCAGTTCTACGACTTCAAAATCAGCGATCTCATGAACAGTTCGGGATGGATGAATGTAGAAGGCAACGCGTCGGCAAGCACACCTTCCGACATAGGCTATGGACACACTGCCTACATCGTAGCTTATGCTTACGACGGAACGAATATGTGTCCGATTGCCAACTTCGAGGTGTTTATACATCAAGGCTACCCAAAGATGAAGAGCGAGATAAACAGCGACGGTGACGTAGACCGTACTATCTCATATCTCGAAAGCAAATACAATAGGGCGATGGATCCTATCTCGTTCGACAAGGACAATCCTGACCTCACATTCGCCAGACCTACAACCGCATTGAACAACATGAGCTTGAAGCCGTCGGATTTCAAATCACGTGCCTACGGATTCACTTATGCCGAACTTGCCAGCAAGGACTACTACAACGGTGGTACTCACTACGGCAAATCACCGATTCATGGCGACTACGGACTATATAAGTCGGGCAACCTCTCTGGTATATCAGCCAATGGAGAAAACGGATATCTTTGGTGGGCATACGGCTCGCCAACCATCTACGACCGCACTTACGAAAAGACCGGCGGAAAGCAATACGGACACTTCCTCTATGTAGACGCATCGGACGAGAGCCGACAGATAGCGTCTGCCGACTTCCAAGCCAACTTGTGTACCGGTTCGCAGCTGGTATTCAGTGGTGCCGTTGCCGAGTACACAGCTGCAAACGCAGCTGCACCTCAGGTGATGTTCCGCCTTTATGGCATCAATAAGGACAAGAACGGAAACGTTATCGACCAGAAGCTTATCCAGTCGTTCACATCAGGCGACTTTGCCACCAATACAAAGGACCACCAATACGGCAAGTGGTATCAGATATTCAGCAAGCAGGTGCTTCAGAAGTCAACCGGCGTGAGCAACTACAGCACCTTCCGCATTGTGCTCGACAATATGTGTCAGAGTACCGGAGGCGCCGACTACTGTATTGACGACCTATGCCTCTACACCCAGACATCAAAGCTTGACGTATTGCAGAACCGTCCGCTCTGTCCAAGCGAGAATGGATATGAGACGGCTCCTAAGGAGATAACGCTGAAACTCCGCGGTATCTACGAGACCTTCCAGGCTATGGTGAACATGAAAGAGTCAAAACTGTTCTATCGCATCTGCGACGAGAACGGCAAGCCTGTTGAAGGTATCGACTACCACAACAACGGAAAGAACTACGGAGTGGCACGTATTCCTGCCACTTACAACGCAGCGGCTGTGCTTCCGGCAGAAGCTGCCGACGGGCTGACTAACGTGCCTATGTTTGAGAACGACAACAGCGGCAACCGATGCCTGGTCATCGCCAACCGCAACTTCAACATCGTGCCGGGCAAGAACTTCTACGTATCTATAGCTTATCCGAGCGACGACAACGCTGAAATGCCAGAAGCATGGGGCACACCTACCGACGTATGCTCTACATACAGCGACCCGTTCCAGATTGTAAAGCAAAGCATCAAGGTGACCGACGCCAACGGCACTGCCATAACTTCGGTACGCGTAAAGTGTGACGGATCGAATACCAGCAACGTCAGCGTCAACATAAAGCTTGAGACTGTCGACAAGGTGAACGGTGGAAAGGTGGAACTTCCCGATGTCAAGTTCGACTGGTTCTTCAGCGAGAACAACAAGAGCAACGACATTAACACCAATGGTGTGCGTGAGGCACTGAACCACTTCCGCGACGTATATCCTAACGCCACAACGCTGCAAAGCGCTAAAAACAGCTTCACCACTGCCGACCGCGCATTGCTGAAGCAGTATATCGACAACGGACGACTGCTTATCTCGGCAAGCAGCACCATCAGCAAGTTCACCACATTCGGCAACTTTGAAGTAGCTGCCGTACCTATTGCCACTTCAATCACCGTGGGTGGACAGCAGTATGACGTATGTCCCGACCCGATGCTCTTCCCATTGCGCATCGTAAAGGATGGTCCGCGTGTATACACTGGTTTCAAGGATGTGACCTATCCGTCGGACGACCGCACACTGCGCATCGGCTTGCCACAGATAAAGGCTATAGCCAACGGCACACTGCAATTGCCTATGACAAGTATGGAGGATGCCGACAAGGTGACCTTAGAGAACGGAGGAAAGGTATGGATTGCCAGCACCAACGACCCGCAGATGGTACTCGCAAATGGCAACGACCAATTCGTTGGTACTGTTACCTCGGCTACCATCAGCAAGAGCGACGAGACGATAGGCATCCGTTTCAACAGCGACGCAGCCACACGTCTGCGTGAGGGCTACTGGTATGAGCTTAACTTCAGCTTCAGCAACAACGAGAGCAGCAGCACTGCTTCTTGTCCGGGCGAAGTGTTCGTAAAGATGCTTGTAGTGCCTGAATATGCCACATGGCAACCTTCGACTGCTACCAACTCGGCATGGAACAACGATGCCAACTGGCTGCGCTCTAACAAGGCTGAGATATATAAGGCTGATTATTCCGAATATAACGAAACTCGCGAGGCTGCATTCATGCCGATGAAGTTTACGAAGGTGACGGTGCCTACACTCACCAACAGCACCTATCCCAACCTCAAGGAGCTGAGCTATCAGACCAACGGTATAGCCAACAGCGTAGGCGACATGGCTTACGACATAGTGACAAAATGGAACGACGCTACTGCTGACGGTTCGGACACTGGCAACGGCACATTCAACTGCGAGAAATGGACCGGCAACCTCTGCGACCAAATCTACTTCAAGCCGGAGGCTGAGCTGCTCTACGCCAACTATCTGACGTACAACAAGGCTTACGTGGACAAGCTGCTCACGCCAGACACATGGAGCGTAATGTCGTCGCCACTGAAGCAGACCTACGCTGGCGACCTCTATGTTCCGAAGGACAACGGACAGGAACTGTCGGAGGCATTCAAGCCGATGACATTCAATGAGGCTGTGAACGACCGCAACGCCTATCCTATCTTCCAGCGCAGCTGGGACGGCGACGTGGAGGAAGTGAGCACGACTACCACCTACAAGGCCAACCACGACGGCACTATTGTAGAGAGCCAGGAGAATGAGCTTACACTGAAGTCGGCATACTGGACACACGTTTACAACAAGGCCGACGAGGCGTATGCCAAGGGTAAGGCGTTCGCGGTAAAAGCGGGCGACAAGTACACCGCAGGCGCACAGAACAATGCCTACGCCCTGATTCGTCTGCCTAAGGCGGACACACAGTACAACTACTACGACAGCCAGAGCAAGACCAACGTATCGGCTACTGTACAGAAGACCGCCGACAACTATCGTATGCAGCTGGGCGACGATGCCAACGACCACACAATGCAGCTCTTGCAGCCGCTCAACCAGAACGTACACAAGGGCAACAGCTATCATCTTGTAGGCAACCCCTACCCCTCTTCGTTGAGTATGTATCGCTTCCTCAAGGCCAACACAGCCTTCGAGAGAAGCGTATGGACATTTGCCGACGGCAAGTTTACGGCTCACGCCATAGACACCAGCCTCGACTACGACAAGAAGAAGGACGTAATCATACCTCCTACACAAGCGTTCTTTGTCAAGGTGAAGTCAGCCGAGACCGTACCCGACAACGTATTGTTCAACGCTTCGATGCTCATCAACAGATGGGTGACTGGCGGCGAGAAGGCACTCACGCCTCAACCTACAATCATCCTGACCACATCGGACGGCACACGCAGCAGCCAGTCGGAGCTGATAGTAAGCGCTGAGGCAAGCCGCGACTACGTAGAAGGCGAGGATGTAGACATGCTCGGCGAGGGCAACATTGCCGAAATAGCCCAGGCTTACTCTGTAGCAGGCTCGCAGGCAGTAGCCCTTAACACCACCGACGACATCAACTGGATGCCTATTGGCATTGTGGCTGGCAAGAGCCGCAGTACCAACGTTACCGTAAACCTCAACAGCAAGATGCAGCGCAAGATGAACGACGAGGGCTGCAAGCTCTTCATCTACGACGCAACGAGCAAGAAGTTCAGCGAGATAGCCGACGGTATGCAGATAGAGATGATGGCAAACGACCACGGACGCTACTACATCACCACCAACAACTGGGTAGTTCCGACCGGCATCAACGCCATCCGCTGCTTCTCACCAGCGCAAGGCACCATCATCGTGGCAGTACTTAACGGTGAGGTGAAGCAGGCTAAGGTTTACGATACGGCAGGAGCTCTCGTCACAAGCAGCCGCAGTACAGCCGGCGAGCGTTGCCAGCTCAGCGTACAGCAGCCCGGTGTGTACATCGTCAAGGCTACAACCATGGACGACAAGACCGAAACATTCAAGATTGTTGTAAAGTAGTGAACGACATCAGATATATTTAGTAACCTCTCAGATACGTTTAACAATGCGAAGCCCGTTGAAGGACAAGTTCCTTCAGCGGGCTTTTTTCGTGTGGGGTGACACAAATACCCTTTTCAAATTATTGCTGTCTGGCAAACAATTCTCAAAATTCAAAATTGCCATCTACACCAATTCAAAATTGAATAATTCAAAATCGCAGGCGTAGCCGAGAACAATTCAAAATTCAAAACTCAAAATTCAAAATTCAAAAAAGACTCCTTTTGCCTTCCAATAGTTGTCCTTTTGCCCTTCAAAAGGACCCCTTTTGCTCACCAAAAGGACTCGTTTTGCAACCCAAAAGGACTCCTTTCCAAAACGACCGTACAGAGGGCGTGTCAAAACTCACAGCAGTACGCCCCGAAGGGGCAGAAGCTCATAGCCCAGGGCAACACCCTGGGTAAAAGTATCGCAAATCATAATGCGCCCTGTAAGGGCAAAAGCGTTAATTATCAATGCTTTTGCCCTTGCAGGGCGTTTTGCTATTTTCAATCCGTACACCCAAGGCGCTGCCTTGGGCTATGTGCTTTTGGGGCTTTCAGCCCGTTTTGTTTGACTTTTGACACGCCCTCCTATGTGCTTATTGGGCTTTCAGCCCGTCTTTGACCACATTATTAGTTTTACCGGACAGCAATATTTTCGAGTGACAACATTAGATGTTCAGGTTTCGGATGGAATATATTTAACTTTCGTAAACGAAGATTTTCGGAAATGGTAGTGTTAGTTCCCGATTGCATAATATCTTTGCACCATCAAAAGAATCAAACCTAAAATACCACCGACACAAAAACTTCAAGATATATTACAATCAGGGTCTGCAAAGGACCCGTTTACTTGACATCTTAACATTAATAATTCAAACCACAATGAAAAACACGGAAATGGCTGTCGCCCTGGCGGCAGCCACTTGTACAAACGTACAACAGATTATGGTCGCAGACACAGTATTCGACCAGTTGCCAACCATTCAGTTGAGCCGGCACTTCAGCTTGCGCGAGTTTGTCATATCAGCCACTGCAATACGCTTTGGCATTGACAACACGCCGCCCGACGAGGCGGTGGCGCGGCTGAGGGTGCTGTGCGAGAAAGTGCTTGAACCGCTGCGCCTGCGCTTTGGAGTGTTGCGCATTACGAGCGGCTACCGCTCGCCAATCGTAAACGAGAAGGTGGGAGGCGTGGCTACATCGCAACACACTATGGGCGAGGCTGCCGACATCTACGTGCCCAACGATGAGGTGGGCATGAAGATGTATAATTATATAAGGTGTAGTCTTGACTTCGACCAGCTTATTTACGAGTATCGGTCGAAGACGGGCGCGCGATGGATGCACGTGAGCTACCGTGCCGACGGCAACAACCGCCATGAGGCATGGATTAATGCTTCAAATGCTTCTCGACGTGATCGGCAACGGTAATAGGATCGATTTGTGTGAGGCAGGCATAGTCGCCCCGCTTGCACAGACGGTTGCCATGCAGGCTGCACGGACGACAATCGAGGTCGGCCTGTATGACATCGTCGTGGCTCTGACCATAGCCCAAGTAGCCGGCATAAGGGTGCGTAGCCCCCCAAAGGCTTACCACCCGGGTGCCAGCTATGGAGGCAAGATGCATGTTGACGCTGTCCATCGAGAGCATCACATCGAGATGCGACATGACTATAAGTTCCTGCTGCACGCTGCCAAGCAGCTGCGAGGCGTTGGTGCAGTTCTTGTATTGGGCGCACCAGCGGTCGATTTGCGCCATCTCGGCATCGCCTCCGCCAAACAGGAAGATACGGCATGAGGGATGGCGGCGTATGAGTTCGGCTATGACGCGTTCGGTAAGCTGGGCAGGATACACCTTGCCGCGGAACGCAGCGAACGGAGCTATGCCTATCCATTGCTGAAACATCTTCTTCTCTCCGATACGGTCGCTCACCAGTCGCAGATTGCCTCCTGTAGGCGGGAATAGCGACTGGAAGTCGAGCCGTACGTTGTAGCCCAGACGGGCGAGCACGTCTATATAGTCGTCGAACAGCGACGGCAGCTGCCTGAGGCACTTGTCCTTGGTAGCCACAAGCTTGCGGCGGTCCTGACGATGGTTGTCGAGATGCTCCACACGATAGCTCGATATGTTGAAGCGCATGCGCAGATAGGACGAGCGCAGTATGCTCTGCATGTCGGCAATGGCTGTGAAGTTCTTGGCTACAAGTCGGCGGTATAGGGCGTTGAGTCCCTTCACGCCATGATACTCACCATTAAGGTCTGCAGCCATAAAGCCTACGTTGTGCGCAATGCCGTCGAACAGCGACCGTGCGAAGGGATTGCTGAGCACTGTGATGCGCAGTTCGGGATACTGCTGGGCAAGCGAGCTGACCACGGGAACGAGCATTGCCACTTCGCCCAAGGCCGTGAAACGCATTATCAAGAGGTGTTCTGTCTTCATAGATTGATTTGGTTTTAGGTCTTAAAAACTCTCAAGCCATCCCTTAAGGTTGGTGAGCATCTCGGCATGAAAGGCAAATGAGGTGTTCATTCCCCATCCGTGTCCGCCTGTAGGATATACGTAGATAGATGCCGGAACGTCGTGGCGGTACAGCTCGGCATAATAGTTGACGCTGTTGATGGGCATAACTGCATGGTCGTCGTCCGAAAGCAGCAGGCAGGCACGGGGCGTAACGCGCGTCACCTGAAGGTCGGAACAGTACTTCTGCTCGTCCTTCTTATGGGCGTCCTTGCCCAGCAGATTGTCGTGCGAGCCCTGATGGGTGTAGCCCTGCATCATGGTTATGACGGGATAGAAGAGAATCTGGAAGTTGGGTTTGGCGTCGGCTTTCGACTGTGTGGCTATGGTTGAGGCGAGATGTCCGCCAGCCGAGAATCCCATGATGCCCACGTCAGAGGCATTGATGTGCCAGTTCTTGGCGTTGCGGCGCACAATGCGCATCGCCTCCTCGGCATCGCTGATTGGCACCTTTACGTTGCCGTTGGGCATGCGGTAGTGCAGAACAATGGCTGCAATACCCATATTGTTGAAGAAGGGTGCCCACTGGGTTCCCTCATGATCCATAGCCAGAATAGCATAGCCGCCACCCGGGCAAATCACCACGGCACGTCCGGTGGCACGCTTGGCGTCAGGCAGATACACCTTTATGTAGGCGGTGTCCTGCAGTCCGTTTTTGTTAGGGGCCTTGGCAGTCCATAGGTTAACATCGAATGAGCGTTGCGCCATAGCCGACACGGACACGGCAAGAAGCACAACGAGTAAAGCGAAAGATTTCAAATTTCTCATTTCTGATATAAGTTTTTAGATTTATCTTACTAATAATTGCCTTTTGTCTTGCAAAGGTAACCATTTTTTAGTAATATTGCAGACGTTTTTAAAATTTACTTCACATGCATCCATTAGAGAAATTTGAGTATTGCCCCATGTGCGGCAGTCATCACTTTGTAGAGAACAGCAAAGCAAGTAAGAAATGCGAGAACTGCGGATTTGAGTTTTTTATGAATCCCAGCTCTGCCAACGTAGCAATCATCACCAACAGCAAGGGCGAAATACTCGTAGAACGCCGTCGCAACGAACCCGCCAAGGGCACGCTCGACCTGCCAGGAGGATTTGCCGAACTGGGCGAAACTGCCGAACAGGGCGTTGCACGTGAGGTTATGGAAGAGACAGGACTGAAGGTTACGGAGTCGAAATACCTCTTCTCGCTGCCCAACATCTACCGCTATAGCCGCATCGACATACACACACTCGACATGTTCTTTGAGTGTAAGGTGGAAGACGAGAGCGTGCTCACAGCCAACGACGACGCTGCTGAATGCATGTGGATAGCACCCGGCGACATACATACGGAACAGTTCGGACTGCGCAGCGTGCGCTGGGGACTCATCAAATTCCTCGGACGTGAGGAGCGTTTTTCGCCCGAAAATCGCGAAAATGTGGATAAAAATGTGTAAGTTTGCAGTCTATTAGTCAATAGACACACATTTTTATATATAGCATAATAACAAAAAACAATGAAGATAAAACCATTAAACAGCCTCTTCGCCATCGCTTTGGCGGTAGTGGCAGTGCTGGGCATGGCCTCATGCAACGAAAAGAAGTTCCACGTCAACGGTACTATCGGCAACGCTGCCGACTCAACGCTCTACTTTGAGAATATGAGTCTGAACGGTCCGGTGGTAATCGATTCGGTGAAACTATCGGCCGACGGCACCTTCGACTTTGACGACAAGGCCCCTACAGCACCCGAGTTCTACCGCCTGCGCATTGCCGGACAAATCATAAACATTGCCATTGACTCTACAGAGACGGTCAGCATAAAGGCAGAATATCCAGGTATGGCGTCGCAGTATGAGGTAAGCGGATCGGAAGAGTGCTCGCGCATCAAGGAGCTTACGCTCATGCAGATGGGACTGCAGACACAGCTCAACGCCATTGCAAACAATCCGCAGCTCGGAGCCGATGCAGTCAACGACAGCGTGGCACGTGTTGTTGAAGCATACAAGACCCGCGTGAAGACCGACTACATCTTCAAGGAGCCTATGAAGGCCTCGTCTTACTTCGCATTGTTCCAGACTTTGAACGCTGGCGGACAGTCGGTGCTGATATTCAATCCACGTTCGTCAGAGCAGGACGTGAAGGTTTTTGCTGCCGTGGCTACAAGTTGGGACACTTTCTATCCTAACGAGGAGCGTGGCGAGAACCTCCATAACATAGCCATCGAGGGCATGAAGGACATACGCATCATCAAGAACAAGCAGGCGCAGGGCCTCGTGGCTGCCGATAAGGTGAACACTACGGGCATAATCGACTTCACACTGACCGACAATAAGGGTCAGGAGCGCCGCCTGTCATCGCTTCAGGGCAAGGTTGTGATGCTCGACTTCCACCTCTTTGCGGGCGAAAAGTCATTGCAGCGCATCATGATGCTGCGCGAACTTTACAACAAGTATCACGCTGCCGGACTCGAGATATATCAGGTAAGCGTCGACTCTGACGAGCATTTCTGGAAGACTCAGACTGCTGCCCTGCCTTGGATAAGCACACGTGCAGGCGACGACACACGCGTACTGCAACTGTACAACGTACAGCAGGTGCCCACCTTCTTCCTGCTCGACCGCAACTGCAACGTTGTGAAGCGCGATGCACAGATCAAGGACATCGATGCTGAGATTAAAGCGCTGCTTTAATCTCGGTTGATATGGTGTGGTGGTGCAGACAATAAAAGGGGACCGACTTCACAGCCGACCCCCTTTGTCTATTATACAATAACATTATGAATTTATAATTTTGGCTATTTTGAAACGTGTGGCGGCAATGCCATCGGCATCAGCCACTGTCATCATCACGCTGGCAAAGTTACTATAAATTAACAACTTGCACAATACTCATATATGAGTAAATTTGTGCAACAACCAAATTAAACGAAAATGGAAAAGAAATCGAACAAAAAAGGATGGATCATCGCAGGTGTGGTGATTCTGGTGATAGCTCTCTGGGGCATTAGCGGATATAACGGTCTGGTGTCGATGGACGAGAACGTGAACGGCAAGTGGGCTAACGTTGAGACACAGTATCAGCGTCGCTCCGACCTCATACCTAACCTCGTGAGCACCGTCAAGGGCTATGCCAAGCACGAGAGCCAGACACTTGAGGCTGTAATGGCTGCACGCTCGCAGGCCACTCAGGTGAAGATTGACCCCTCTAACTGCACTCCGCAGCAGCTGGCACAGTATCAGAAGGCGCAGGGCGACGTTACCAATGCACTGGGCAAGTTGCTCGCCATCACCGAGAACTATCCCGACCTCAAGGCAAACCAGAACTTCCTCGAACTGCAATCGCAGCTGGAAGGCACCGAAAACCGCATCAACGTGGCACGCAAAGACTTCAACGATGCTGCCAAGGAATACAACGTGGCTATACGCCGATTCCCCAAAAGCCTGATTGCAGGCATGTGCGGTTTTGACAAGAAGAACTACTTCGAGGCAGAGGCTGGAGCCGACAAGGCTCCTAAAGTGGAGTTCTAAACAATGAACATCGTTAACTTTCTATCCCCGTCCATTAAAGGATGGGGCAAGGGAGCGGGGCTTCTTATCGCAGCCCTGCTCTTTGTCTTTACGGCAACTGCTGCCGCAGAGACCAAGCAATACACCATCGACGACGTGCCCAACGTGCGCCTCAGCGACGTGCGCCAGTATGTGACCGACCCTTCAGCCATTCTCTCTGCTACAGCACGCGACTCTATCAACGCCATACTCGGACGCTTGGAGAAGAGCACGGGCATTGAGACTGCCGTGGTAATGCTGCCAAGCATAGGCGACGAAGACATCTTTGACTTTGGCCACGAACTGTTCCGCAAGTGGGGAATAGGCAAGAAGAAGAGCGACAACGGACTGCTCATCCTCTTCGTTATGGACCAGAAGAAGGTGAGGTTTACTACCGGTTATGGCATAGAAGGCACTATGACCGACGCCATGTCGAAGCGCATCCAGACCACCTTAATGATACCACGCTTCAGGAATGGCAACTGGGATGGCGGTATGGTAAGCGGCGTCCGTGCCGTGGCGAAGACTCTCGACGGCTCGATGCAGGCAGAAGAGGGCAGCGGCGAGGACGACATTTCGACGATCATGATTACTCTCTTGGCCATAGTAGTAACAATGCTGATATTCATTTATGCTATGGGCTCGCTGCAACGCTGTCCAAAATGCAAGAAACGCAGTGCCCTGCGCAAGGTGAAGGAGCAGCACCTGGTGGTGAAGAACAAGAACGGACGCATCATACGACGCATTCTGCGCACCACATACGTATGCAAATACTGCGGCAACACCGTAACCAAGGACACCGACGAGAACGATCACGGCAGCGCTATGGCTACTGGTGCCATGCTCGGTTCGATGCTGGGCGGTGGCAATAGAGGCAGCGGATTCGGTGGCGGAAGCTTCGGTGGAAGCTTCGGAGGCGGCTCAACGGGCGGCGGCGGAGCTACGTCGGGATGGTAAGAGAGTTAGGAATTTTGAGTTTTGAATTTTGAATTGTCGGCTGCGCCGATTAGAAATTGATAAATTAGGAATTCAAAGCTCAAAATTCAAAACTCAAAATTGCCATCGGCAACAACTCAAAACACAAAATTCAAAACTCAAAATTCGAATTATGAAAATACAAATCATAAACGGACCCAACCTCAATCTGTTGGGAACACGCGAACCCGGAATATACGGCAGCAGCACTTTCGAGGCTTATCTCGACTCATTGCGCAAGCAGTATCCTGACGTTCAGATAGACTATTATCAAAGCAATATAGAGGGATGCCTCATCGACAAGATGCAGGAAGTGGGGTTCTCAGCTGACGGAATAATCCTCAATGCCGGCGCATACACCCACACCAGCATAGCATTGCAGGACTGCATACGCTCGCTTAAGAGTCCCGTTATAGAAGTACACATAAGCAATGTGCACAAACGCGAGGAGTTCCGACACAAGTCAATGATTTCCTGCGCCTGCCTGGGCGTAATATGCGGATTCGGAATGGACTCTTACCGTCTGGCACTTGAAGCAATCAAAGCGTTATGACAGAAGATATAGAGAAGTATGTTCTCGCCCACTCCGAACCCGAAGGCGACTATCTGTACCGCCTCTACCGCGCCACCAACATCCATACAATACACGGACGCATGGCATCGGGACATCTGCAAGGACGCTTGCTGAAGATGCTCGTAAGCATGATACGCCCCAAGAACATTCTTGAGGTGGGCACCTTCTCGGGCTATAGCGCCATCTGCATGGCTGAAGGATTGGACGAAGGAGGAAAGGTGTGGACGTTTGAGATAAACGACGAGATGGAAGACTTCACCCGTCCGTGGATTGAAAACTCGCCCGTGGCTGACAAGATAGACTTCCGCATAGGCGACGCCAACATTGAAGCGCCTAAGCTTGGCGTGACGTTCGACCTCGCTTTTGTCGACGGCGACAAACGTACGTATGTCGAGACTTACGAGATGGTGCTACGACTGTTGCGACCCGGAGGATATATCATTGCCGACAACACGCTGTGGGACGGTCATGTCACCGACCCGGCTTACGACCACGACCATCAGACACAAGGCATCAGACAATTCAACGACCACGTTGCTGCCGACAACCGTGTTGAGCAGGTGATAGTGCCGTTGCGCGACGGACTGACGCTTATCAGAAAAAAGGATTAAAGACATTAAAGGCTTACAAAAGAACCACTACTATATTATATGGCTCAGAAAAAGAATGACGACGGACTGACACCTATGATGCGACAGTTCTACACGTTCAAGAACGAGCATCCCGACGCACTCCTGCTGTTCCGCTGCGGCGACTTCTACGAGACTTATTCGAGCGATGCCGTTGAAGCGGCTAAGATTCTCGGCATCACTCTGACTCGACGCTCTAACGGAAAGAACCCTTCAAGCGCAGCAATGGAGATGGCTGGATTTCCTCACCACGCTCTCGACACCTATCTGCCTAAGCTCATCAGGGCTGGCAAACGTGTGGCTATATGCGACCAACTGGAAGACCCTAAGCTCACAAAGACGCTCGTGAAGCGTGGCATAACCGAACTTGTCACGCCCGGAGTGGCTATGAGCGACAACGTGCTCAACTATAAGGAGAACAACTTCCTTGCTGCCGTGTTCATGACAAAGGCCCAGTGTGGCGTGGCTTTTCTCGACATTTCTACCGGAGAATTTCTAACCGGCGAGGGCACTTTCGACTATGTGGAGAAGCTGCTGGCCTCGTTCCAGCCTAAGGAGGTGCTGCACGACCGGCAGATGAAGGCGCAGTTTGAGGAGCATTTCGGCAACCGCTGGTGTACATTCCAGCTCGACGACTGGATGCTTACGGAGCAAAGTTCGCGACAGAAGTTGCTGAAACATTTCGGAACGAAGTCGCTCAAGGGTTTCGGCGTAGAACATCTGAAGCTCGGAGTGATTGCAGCCGGAGCCATATTGCAGTATCTTGAAATGACGCAGCACACCCATCTGGGACACATCACATCATTGCGACGCATCGAGGAAGACCGATATGTCAGACTAGACAAGTTCACCATACGCTCCCTGGAACTGCTGCAGTCGATGCAGGACGACGGCGTTTCGCTGCTCGACGTTATCGACCGCACCACGACAGCAATGGGTGCGCGTATGCTGAAACGCTGGACTGTGTTCCCGCTTATGGACGTTGCTTCTATCAACAAGCGTCTGGATGTGGTGGAGACATTCTTCCGTAAGCCCGACTTCCGACAGACCATTGACGACAATCTGCATCGTATCGGCGACATGGAGCGCATCATTTCGAAGGTGGCTGTAGGACGAGTGTCGCCACGCGAGGTAGTACAACTGAAGCTGGCATTGCAAGCCATCATCCCGATAAAGACCGCCTGCCTATACAGCGACAATGAAGAGATACGCTCAATAGGCGAACGTCTGAACCTATGCGAGTCGCTTCGCGAACGCATTGAGCGTGAAATACAGCCCGATCCGCCTCAGCTCATCAACAAGGGCGACGTTATTGCAGCCGGATTCTCGCCCGAACTCGACGAACTGCGGTCGATTTCGCGCGGTGGCAGAGACTATCTGCTGCGCATTCAGGAAGAAGAAGCGCAGAAAACGGGCATTCAGTCGCTCAAAGTGGGATATAATAACGTGTTCGGATATTATCTTGAGGTGCGCAATACGTACAAGGACCAGGTGCCGCAGGAGTGGATTCGCAAGCAGACTCTTGCCAATGCCGAACGCTACATAACCCAGGAACTCAAAGAATATGAGGAGAAGATAATGGGAGCCGACGAGAAAATACTCGCCTTGGAAACCCGTCTTTTCACCGAACTGGTCACCGATATGGCTGAGTTCATACCCCAGATACAGATCAACGCCAACATCATTGCACGCCTCGACTGCCTCCTCTCGTTTGCAAAGGCAGCCGAAGAGCACCGCTATGTGCGCCCCGTTGTGGCTGACGACTGTGTGCTTCAGATTACGGCAGGGCGTCATCCAGTGATAGAGACGCAGCTGCCTATGGGTGAGGAATATGTGCCCAACGACATCGAACTGGATGCCGAACAGCAGCAGATAATGATCATTACGGGCCCTAACATGGCGGGTAAGTCGGCTCTGTTGCGCCAGACCGCGCTCATAACGCTCATGGCTCAGATGGGATGTTTTGTCCCTGCCGAGGCTGCACGCATTGGTCTTGTTGACAAGATATTCACCCGTGTGGGTGCATCGGACAACATATCATTAGGTGAATCGACCTTTATGGTGGAGATGACGGAGGCTTCTGACATTCTCAACAACGTCACTCCACGCTCGCTCGTGCTCTTCGACGAGCTTGGACGAGGCACTTCTACCTATGACGGCATCTCCATAGCGTGGGCTATTGTGGAATATCTGCACGATCATCAGGGCGCTCAGGCACGCACACTCTTCGCCACTCACTATCACGAACTGAACGAAATGGAGAAGAACTTCGGTCGTATCAAGAACTATAACGTCAGCGTGAAGGAGCTGAACGGCAAGGTCATTTTCCTGCGCAAGCTGATGCGAGGCGGTTCGGAACACTCGTTCGGTATTCATGTGGCTGAGATTGCAGGTATGCCGAAGTCTATCGTCAACCGTGCCAACACCATTCTGAAGCAGTTGGAGACTGACAACGCAAGCGTTGGAGTGGAGTCGCGACAGAATCTCGGTTCGTCGTCGGCAGCAGGTATGCAACTCTCGTTCTTCCAACTCGACGACCCCGTGCTCTGTCAGATACGCGACGAGATTCTAGGTCTTGACATAAACAATCTCACTCCGGTTGAAGCTTTGAACAAACTGAATGAGGTGAAGAAGATAATAACGGGACGGTCGTAATCAATAAGGATTGAAGGCAGAATATATAAGGATAAAAGTATATTAATGATACTTGCAAAATGAATACGTATTACTTTGCCTTTGAATACGTTTTACTTTGCCGATGAATACGTATTGCTTCCGAAAGCATGCTTCAACAGATGTCAGTTATATGGGTTGAATGCAACAAATGTAGGAGGATGGCGTGCTAAAAGTCTAAGCAGCACGCCCCGAAGGGGCAGAAGCACATAGCCCTGGGCACCGCCCTGGGTGTACGGATAGATATAGTCCAAACGCCCTGTAAGGGCAAAAGCATTGATAATTAACGCTTTTGCCCTTACATGGCGCATTGGTTTTTGCGATACTTTTACCCAGGGCGGTACTCTGGGTACATAGCATTCAATAAACATTGCGCCCTGTAAGGGCAACTCTATTGAGCCACTGAGAGTTGCCCTTAGGGCGTTAGATTTAATATACCCTTTTCACCCAGGGCGTTGCCCTTGGCTGTGGAGGTCATTGGGCTTTCAGCCCGCATTCTTTGAGTTTTGACACTCACTCCTCCTACAGATAACTGTGTTTCGCTGTCGTTTTGAAAAGGAGTCCTTTTGGGTTGCAAAACGAATCCTTTTGGTGAGCAAAAGGGGTCCTTTTGAAGGGCAAAAGGACAACTATTGGAAGGCAAAAGGAGTCCTTTATATTTAGGGGTGAATTTCCTCTGATTTCAAATAGTAGGAGAAGGGTGCAGTCAAATGTCAGTTATACGGGCTGAAAGCCCAATAAGCTCATAGCCCAAGGCAGCGCCTTGGGTGTGCGGATTGAAAAAAAGCAAAACGCCCTGCAAGGGCAAAAGCATTGATAATTAACGCTTTTGCCCTTACAGGGCGCATTGTTATTTGGGATACTTTTACCCAAGGCGCTGCCTTGGGCTATGAGCTCATTGGCTTTCAGCCCGCTTTGTTAGACTTTTGATACACTCTCC
>NZ_JADYUF010000041.1 GCF_021531655.1 Leyella stercorea
AAAGTTACAACAACTTTTAGACATAGCAAAGCCCTGGCTTGTGAAAGTCAGGGCTTTGTGATTTTTTAAGAATAAGAGAGTTTTGACACGCCCTCGTGCTGCTTAGACTTTTGATTCCTACTCACTCAGCCTTCATTTTCAGTTGATTGAGTGGGTATAACAGGGATGCTATACACTCCTACAGATAGCTTTATTCTTATCTTTTCGACTTTTTGTACCAAAGACTATTACTCGGCAAGCATAAACTTCCGCGCATCTTCACCCTCAATGCCGTTCTGCTTAAGTATGTCGGCAAGCGAAGCGTAGTTCTTGCGGAATGTCTCCACAATCTGCTTCTGCTTCTCGGGATTGTAGGTCATGGCTATACCGGCAGACTCCATTGTTCCGAGTGGCTCGGCAAACACAATGCCCGGGTTGTGATATTTCACGGCAATGCAGTTCTGCTGAATATGGCGGAACTTGCCGATGAGTCCGTCCGTCAGAACGGGGGCATCCTTCGCATAGACCACCTCTATAGTCTTTGCCTTCGAGCAGTCGGTCTCCGGGATGTCAACCGTCAGACTGAGGTTGTTGCCGTCGTATTCAAAATCGGTCTGCTTTCCGTCCACTACGACCTTCTCAGGCACTGCCGACGCCACGAGCTTCAAGCGGTATTGGCGGTGTGCAGGCATTCCGCTGTACTCCCCTTTACGTGCTCCTATACTTACACGCAATGTGCCGTCGGCAGAATGTGTGGCAGACAGCAAGGTGGAAGCATAAGCCGTGGCATACTGCTTGTCGTTGCCGTTGTCTTCATACATTACGAACTCTGCATCAACATTGCCCGGATATACCGTCACGGTGACAGCCTCGTCATTACGGCGCAGGTTCTTCACGTCGCCATATTGCGGAATTATGCTGCCAGCCTTGACGTATATAGGATACTCGTCGAGCAGGAAGCAACGCTCAACCGTCTGTCCGCCCTTCAGCATTGTGCCCGATGAGAGTTCATACCAGTCGTTGCCAGCTGGCAGCCACACCTTCTGTAGCGACACGCCGTTGTTCATAGGCTGCGTGATAGGATAGACCAGATAGTTGTCGCCGAACATATACTCATTGCGGTTGGTGTAAGCCTCTTGCGCATCAGGATAGTCGTAATACATCGGTCGGCACAAAGACACACCGGTGTCGTAGGCATGGCGCGCCATAGTATATATGTAAGGTGCAAGCGAGTAGCGCTGCTTGATGATGTCGCGAATGATGTCGCGCTCCTTGTCGGCAAATACCCACGGCTCCTTGTTAAGCCCTGCATTCTTTGTAGAATGGGTGCGCAGAATGGGGCTGAAGGCTCCGAACTGCATCCAGCGTATGTACATCTCGGGATTGATAGAGTCGGCTCCCATGTGTCCGCCGATGTCGTGGCTCCAATAACCGTAGAGCACGTTGGAGGCGGTAGAGTTGTAGTAAGGCTGGAAGTCGAGCGATTTCCAGCTGATGATGGCATCGCCCGAGAATCCTATCTGATAGCGGTGGTTGCCCAGTCCGCCCCAACGGTGATACAGCATAGGCCGGGTGTCGTGATGACGCTCCATATCTGTGAATGTGGTATAGTTGATCCACCACACGTTGCTCAGTCGTGGAAACTCCTTGTCGTTGTCCCACTGCTGCCAGTCGAGCCACCAGAAGTCGATGCCGTCGCGTTCCATAGGTCGCAGCACTTTGTCATACCATCCCTGCATGAATCGTTTGGACGAAGCGTTCCATGCTATATTCTTTTTCTCGGCAGGATCCATGCCCATCCATCGTGCCATGTCGGCATAGCAATCCTCATAATACTTTATTCCATCTGCAGGATGAAGGTTGACTGTTGTTTGCAGTTGCTGCTGCTTTGCCCACTTCATGAAGCCAGCAGGCGAGGGAAAGAGTCGCTTGTTCCATGTATATCCGGTCCATCCGCCACGTCCTTCCTCAGTGTAGTGCCAGTCCATGTCCACCACAAGTACGTCCATCGGGATGCTGTAAGAGTGCATCTTGCTGACGAGTTGGCGCAGTTCGTTGTCGCTATATCCCCAATAGCGCGACCACCAGTAGCCAAACGCATAGCGGGGTGGCAACGGTTCTTTGCCTGCAAAGACCGTAAAGTCGTGCAAAGCCTTCTTGTAGTCGTTGCCATAAGCGAGGAAATACATGTCCTGTGTCTTGCCTTCGTTAGGGCGATGGGCCACCCATTGCCAGTCGCTGTTGTCGAATACGTAGCCCTCAGAGTCGTCTATGAGTGTCCATCCGCTTCTCGACAGCAGTCCGTCTTCTATCGGCATCTTGCCAGTATCGCCACGCGAGTCGCCGTCATAACCGTCGAGTGTGCGGTAGGTTCCCTTCAGATTGGCGCCAGGTGCATCCTTCTGTCCGGGATGCCAGGCAAAGGGAATGATACGTTTGCCGTCGGTCGGCTTCTTCTTTATCTTTGCCGAGACTATTGAAAGATTGCGTTCGGTGAGCGGACCTGAGCCTTTTGTGTAAGTGAGTGTGAGATAGTCGGTGGATATGACAACCTTCTTGGCTGTCTCGCTCTTCTTGTATTTCACTTCAGGATAAGAGCGGTTGACGGCAATGAACGACTTGTTGTCAAGAAATTTTCCGTCGGGTGCATACTCCATGCGCACGGTTCCGTCGGTGACAAGCGTAAAGCGCACGTTGCTGTCTTTATATACTATGTTGTCGTTCTGAGCCGCTGCGGTGAGCGTAAGGGCTGAGAGTGCAGAGGCAAGAACAAGCTGCTTGCAGGAAGAATTGTTTCGGTTCATTATCAGTATAGATTTGTTGTTTGAATAATTATTGAGTGATTGTCTTTATAAATCAGTAACAGGAGGATATGACAATAATGCCACACCCTCCTGAAAAATACTACTACAAAAATCAAACCGTTTTTTATTTAGCCATAAGGCTGACAGCGAATCCGCCGCCACGTGCCTGCTTCAGCTTCAGCACATCACCTTTCTTGACTGTACGGTGAGTGATGACGTAGGCTGAAGGATTCTTCTCGTAATCGGCATCGGGTGCATCCTGATAGATGGCGCAGTCGTACTTGCGTCCTTTGTCAAGGAAATCAAGGCGCACTACTGACTGATGGCCTTCGGCATCGCACTTTCCGCCCACAAACCAATTGTCTGTTCCTTTAGCCTTGCGGGCTACTGTGATATACTTGGCAGGCTCGGCTTCCAGATAGCGAGAGTCGTCCCAGTCGCAAGCTACGTCGCGAATGAACTGGAAAGCATCGTAATACTTCTCGTAATTCTCAGGCAGATCGGCTGCCATCTGCAACGGCGAGTACATAGTTAGATAGAGTGCCAACTGTCCGCAGAGCGTTGTGTTGACATTGGATTTATTGTTGCACCACTCGCTCAGCTTCGTTACGAATATGCCGGGAGTATAGTCCATCGGACCACCCTGCAATCTGGTGAACGGCAGAATGACCGTATGGTAAGGCTCACTGCCTCCGAATGCCTCATACTCTGTGCCTCGTGCCGACTCGTTGCCTACGAGATTAGGCCATGTACGGCACAATCCAGTAGGACGTGTAGCCTCATGCGCATTGACCATTATGTGATGCTTGGCCGCCTCCTTGATGCAGTAGAGATAGTGGTTGTTGGTCGACTGCGAATAATGGTAGTCGCCTCGCGGAATGATGTCGCCCACATAGCCGCTCTTCACGGCATCATATCCATACTTGTTCATAAGCGTATAGGCTGCCTCCAGATGACGCTCATAGTTCTGTGTGGAACCGCTCGTCTCGTGGTGCATCATCAGCTTCACGCCCTTGGAGTGGGCATAGTCGTTGAGATACTTTATGTCGAAGTCGGGATAAGGTGTCTGGAAGTCGAACACATAGTCCTTGTAATGACCGAACCAGTCTTCCCATCCGATGTTCCAACCCTCTACCAGCACCTCCTGAAGTCCGTTCTTGGCAGCGAAATCAATATAACGCTTCACATTCTCGGTATTGGCAGGATGCTGTCCGTGCGGCCGGCACTTTGAATAGTCAATGCTTTCAAGATGCACCGAAGGCAGATCGAAGGTGTAGCTCCACTGCTTGCCTCCGGCTATCATCTCCCACCACACTCCGCAATACTTAGTAGGATGAATCCACGACGTATCCTCTATCTTGCACGGCTCGTTGAGATTGAGTATGAGGTTGGACGCAAGCATGTCGCGGGCATCGTCGCTTACTATCACCGTACGCCACGGTGTGTTGAACGGAGTCTGTACATATCCCTTCATACCCGTAGCGTCTGGCGTGAGCCACGACTCGAACACCATGTTCTTGTCGTCGAGATTGAGGTGCATTGTGGGGAAGTTGACGCAGGCGGCTTCATGCAGATTGATGTAGAGTCCGTCGTCGGTCTTGAGCTGCAGTGATGTCTGTACACCAGTAGGCGAGAACGATGTCTGCGAAGCATTGGACGTTATGGCTGCCTTCATTTTCGAACGTATCTCGCTCATCTTCGATATTACGGTCTCATACTCCTGCGTGTCGTAGTCGCCCGGAATCCAATAGGCTGTATGGTCGCCCGCCATTGCAAACTGGGTGTGCTCTTCCTTCACTACGATATAGTTGAGCTTGGGCTGTTGCGGAAACTCATAGCGCAGTCCCATACCGTCGTCGTAGACACGGAAACGAATGCAGATGTCACGTTGCATTGAAGCCTGATTGAGCGTTACGGCAAGTTCGTTGTAATGGTTGCGTATTGTTGCGGTCTCGCCCCATACCGGTCGCCATGTCTCATCGAACGTGGCAGTCTGCGTGTTCTTCACAGTGAACCCGTCCATGAGGTCCTGTTCGTTCATCCCGTTGGATGCATGCTTGTCCTTGGCAAGTTCCAGTCCGAGATGCGACGGACGTATCACTTCCTTCTTCTTGTATGTCATCTCATACGTGGGACGTCCGTCCTGCAGATAGAACTTCACCGAAACGTTGCCGTCAGGCGATGTCACAGTCTGCGCATCTGCCCCCAATGTGAGGGCAAGTGCAAGTGCTGAAAACAATAGTTTCTTCATATGTAATTGTTTATTTATTCTACAACAATCATTGTCCAATACTTAAGCTGCGGAACGGTGAATACAACGAAGTCGCCATCCTGACGATATTGCAGTTCCTGCGGAGCGCCTCCGAGTTGGTCTGGCGATGCCACCCACAGCTTCTTTACGTTCTTTGCACGCATACGCAATGTTAGGTTGTCGATGGCTTCGGGCTCGGGCATCGTTCCGTTCTTGTCGCGCCAGCTCAAGCTGTTAGCCTGACGGAAGTTGAGCAGACTCACCACTTGCTTGCCGTCTACGCTCTTGCTGTATGCCGTTACGTTGCCAAGTACGGGCGGCCATGCATTGATCGTTACCACAGACTTGGCTGCTGCAATATCGCATTGTGTCTCTGTTCCACCGTTGCGAAGCAGGTTCTGATAGGCTGTAAGGAAATCGTAGTACGCCACTATCTGCTTCTTCAGTCCGGCGCTCATCTTCACATCGGCATAAGGGAAGTATTCTGAACTCAGCATATGTCCTGCTCCGAGTTCGAGATGAGATGCTCCGAGGGCGAACATTACGGCATCGGTGAGCAGCACTCCTGGTGTATTGAACTCCGGCTTATTGTGTCCGTAGTCCATATATGCGGCATACACCTGACCTAACGTATTGCCGGAATACAGGCGATTGGCCTTCAATATGTCATGGAGGTCACTGAACTTGTCTTCACCATTCCACAATTCGGAGTACATAAAGTCAACGCATCCTGTTGACACAATCTTGTCTGAGCCATAATTACTGACGGCATTCATCACCAGACGTTTGTCGGGCTGACGCTCTTTCATGGTTCGTATGAACGATGCATAGCCGTTAGGCAGATTCACCTGCGATCCATAATAGTCGTAATCGGTGCCACGTGAGCCAAGCTGGTCGATATGGAATCCGTCAAAATCGAGTGCTTCATACACATCGTCGTTGCGGTCGGCAAGGTAATTCTGCCAGTCTTTGTTCGACGGATCGACAAGATATATATCGCTCTTCCAGTCGGACGGCAACTGATGGCGGTCGCATTTAGAGTGATTCTGGTCGGTATATATATACCAACGGTCGTCCACTCCATCAGCCTTTGCATCGTCAAATGCGCCGAAACAGAGATTGTAGAACATTGCCTTCATGCCCAACGAGTGAGCCTGAGCGATGTAGTCCTTCACCACCGAAGTGTAGTTGTCGCGGTTGGCAATGTCCTTGTAGCTCTCGAGCAGATTGCCTGGTGTGCCGCCGAGCGGCCAATGCTGCTTGTATTGCCAATCGTAGAACTGCAATCCATTAATGTGACAGCGGTTGAGAAAAGACAATTCAGAAGCAATAACATCCGAAGTGCGGTCGCTACCGTATGAAGCTATGAAGCCATAGCGTGGGAATCGCGCCCAATCGCTCGACACATCCACGCCGATAGTGGCGTAGATGGTCTGCTGGTTGTTGCCGTCAACTGTGTATATGTCGGCCATATAGCCTGTATAATCAGCTTGCGGAGCTGTCCATGTCCACGAAGTTGAACCTAAGTTTTCGTCGGCTATCACCTCAGAACCATGACGGTAGCGTATGCGAGCCGATGCAGGCAGAGTACCGTCAGTCACGTTGAAGCGTACTGTCTCGCCCGGTTTGTATGCCGCCTTGTCTGTAGTGACAGTGAGCGAGAGGTCGGCTGTGGTCTTCACCACGGTCTGTATAATGTCCGTAGGAACGGTAGCGGGGTCGTTGTAGCTATTGTTGTCATCACTGCATGAGCCTATCAATAACGGCAGCGCTATTAGCAATGCATTCATTTTCATTTTATGCTTTTGTTAGATTGTTAATTTTTTGAGATCGTTACGGTCTCGTTGAGTTGGTCGAGCGTTATGGTGTATGTGCCAGACGATGTTATCTTCCACTTGTAGTCGAGGTCGCTAACGTTCACAGTCAGATACTGCGACTTAAGTGTTTCGTCGCTCTTGTTGATGAAGAGAGCCTGCTCGGCAGTGCCCTTTGGTTCGGCATCAGGAGCAGAAGGCATAAACCACGCACCGTTCCAGTCGCTCTGCTTGTCGCAAGAGAACTTGAGTTCGCCTGCGTTGAGCTGACCTGTCCATGTGAATACATAAGGACTCTCTGTAGAAGTCATCGGTGTGGCATTGCCAAGATCCCATCCGTTGGGTGTAGCATCACCCACAAGGTAAATCATTTCGTATGGAGTGAACTCGCTCATCATCATACGTTCCTTGCCCGAACGGATGTCAACGCATATCTTATAAGCCTTGCCGGTCTCGCTGTTCTGCAGATTCCACTTGTTGTCGGGGTCGAAACCTGATACGAATTCCATGCTCTTGTCAGTATAAGGAGCATTTGCCTGTGTGGCTTTATACATGTTCTCCCATGAGTTCATTGATGTTCCGAACTTGAATTCGCCTCCTGCGCCCTGCTCAAAGTAGCGCCCCATGCGGAAAAGGAACTGATCAAGAGCGTCCTGTGTCATCGGTTCAAAGCCCCATCCGGTTGGATTGCCGACAAAGAAGAGCTGGTCGAAGGCAGGTCTTATGCCTTCTGTCTTCTCTATGCTTACTGTTCCGGCAAGCAAATCGACCGTGACTTTATAGTCGTGAGCCTCGTCTATAGTCCATTTCTCGTCGGGTTGATCATCACTTGTACGCAGTACTGGAGCACCATTGTCACCCCGTCCGTATGAAGGAAGGAATTGTCCGAGAGTTGTGATGAACTTAATATCGCCGCTACTGAGCTTGCCTTCCCATGTAAAGAGTCCGTTTGTGGTGCGTGTCATTTCCGAAGCATTGTCGGCGCTCCATCCGTTTGGTGCTGCACTACCTATTATATATAATGTAGAAGTGACCGGTTCGTATGGAGTGGCAGTAAACTGTGTGGTGGCAGTTTGTGTCTCGTCAGAACCACTGACAATTGCCGTTACGCGTGCCTCGATGTCTACGGGTGTTCCAACCGTACCTTCCATCTTGTCGAGAATGATGTTGTTGAGATTCTCAACGTTTGCACTCCATGTGTATGTCTGCGTCTGTTCGTCGACAGCTACATAAGGTTGAGCAAAATTTGTGCCTGCCTTGGCAAGCTCCAAACGGTAGCTGATACGGTTGCCCGAACCATAATTGTTGCCAGTAGACCAATTCAGCGTGACAGCATCGCTTGAATGACTGGTCTCTTCAAGCGTTGATAGGGCTTGATTGGCTGTAAGCGTCAGCTGGTCGCGTCCCTTGTCAAGTTCGGTATAGTCTTGGTCGGAGCAAGCCGAGAGGACAAATCCGACGCAGACAAGAGCCAACAGACTATAAATACAATTTATATATCGTTTCATATTGATTCGTTTTATTGTTTATAATGTTTCCTGACGTTTTAATATCCGGGGTTCTGTGTCATCAGCTGGTTGGCATCTCGCTCTGTCTGCGGTATCGGGAAGAGCAGACGTTCCTTAGTGACACGCGACTTGCCGATAGACTTCAGGAACTTCACGGCATAGTCGCCATGCTGCAAGCGTATCATGTCAAACCAGCGATGGCCCTCAAACGCCAGTTCAATACGACGTTCGTGTATGATCTTTTCGCGCATAGCCTCCTGCGACAATCCACTCACTCCAGGCAGTCCGGCACGATGACGGACGATGTTAAGAGGCTCGGCTGCCTCAGCAGTCTTGCCCTGCTCGTTGAGAGCCTCAGCCTTCATAAGCAGCACATCGGCATAGCGATACACCACGAAGTTGGCTGGATTGGTGTTATATTCCGGTGATACGCTCTTCGAAACGAGAAACTTGCGCACGTTATATCCGGTAGTTGAGTAGCTGCTCTTGTATGTCATGCCGTCAAAATCGGGACATCCATCATACAATACGGTAAGGTCCTTGCGCTTGTCGCCTTCCTCATACTGCGACATGAACTCTTCTGTAGGCTGGTTCCATCCGTAAGATCCTGCCACAAAGTTGGAGTTTCGTGGTCCCATGAATGTCGACAGCCAGCTCGACTGCGGATTGTTTCCCCAAAAATCGTATTCGGTATTGCCAGAGAACTGCACTTCGAAGATTGACTCAGGACCATTGTTGATGGTAGCGTCAAAGTTTGATTCGTACGTGCATTGGCTTAGATCGTAGCCAAGAGCTGTCACATCGTCGCACAGACTCACAACCTTCTGATAGTATTCCTTGTTGTCGGGAGCGAGTGTGAGGTATATATCGGCGAGCATTGTATAGGCTGCGTCCTTCGTAGCACGTCCAAGATTGTCGTCGTCAAGCTGGCTTTTGGCAGGAAGCAGATCGGCTGCGCGGTTGGTATCGTCAATTATCTGCTTGTAAACCTCGTCAACTGAAGCACGTGCTATGTCCGTGCTCTCGCCTGGATTGAACGGCTTCAGACGCAAAGGTACCCCACCATACAAGCGTACAAGTATATAATAATAATGTGCACGGAGGAAGTAAGCCTCACCGAGCGAACGTCCCAGAATGGTGCCCTTTTCCGGATTCTTGTCTTCGAGAGCACTGATGAGGATGTTGCACTGTCCGATACCGACCCAAGGCGAGCGCCACATGTACAGCGCCATACCATTATCGCTCTGCGTGGTGAAGTTGGAAGCCTGAACGGTCTCGATGCCGTCGGTACCTCCACCAGCGCCTACTATGCTGTTACCAGCAACGATGTCGAGTGTCCACAGACGTTGATTGTACATATTCGACGACTGGAGTGTACGGTAGCAGGCATTTGCCATCGACACCGCCACGTCCTCGTCGACCGTCGTTTCGGGGTCGACTGTGTTCTTAGGCTCACGGTCGAGGAAGTCGCTGCATGAACACATCGAGCCTGCAAGCGCTATGTTGAGAGCCAGGATAAATATCTTTTTCATAATGATTCAGTTGTTAGAAGTTTAGGTTTAATCCGATGTTGAACGTGCGCGAGATGGGATAGCTTGAGAGATCGATTCCGTTGACACCCACTTCGGGGTCGAAACCTGAGTATCCGGTTATCGTTGCCACGTTCTCGCAAGAGAATGTGATGCGTGCAGAATTGAGTGTCAGGGCACGAAGCCACTGCTGCGGCACATTGTAAGAGAGCGAAATGCTCTTCAGACGCAAGTATGCACCGTTCTCAACGAAGCGGTCGCTGATGCGGTTGTTTTGGTTGGGATCGCCATAAACGGCACGTGGCATCGTGGTGCTTGTGCCCTCGCCATGCCAGCGTGACAGCACGTCGGTGAGCTGGTTGTAGGCTGCCGACATGCCCGTAAGGTCTATCTTGTTGGCATTGAATATCTTGTTGCCAGCCACGCCCTGCAAGTATACTGACAGTTCCAGACCCTTCCATGCGAGCGTATTGCTCATCGAGAAGATGTGTGTGGGGTTAGGATTGCCTATCACGGTGCGGTCGTTGTCGTTGATAACACCGTCGTTGTTGAGGTCCTTGAAGCGTATGTCGCCAGGCTCGGCACCTGTCTGAATGGCGTGTTCTTTTACTTCCAGCTCGTTCTGGAATATTCCGTCGGTGACATAACCGTAGAACACGTTGATGGGCAGATTGTTGGCGAGCATCGTTACGTACGAGTTGTTCACCTGATTGATATAGTAAGGCACGTTGCTGTTGAGACTCTTTATCTTGTTGCGGTTGTATGTATAGACGATACCTGTCTCCCACTGCAGCGGACCCTGAATGTTGACGGTATTGAGCGAAACCTCAAAACCCGTGTTGCGAACCTTTCCTGCATTGGTGTAAGTGGTGCTTGTGTCCTCAAAACCCGAAGTGATTGGGATGGAAGCCTTTACGAGCATGTCGGTCGTATTCTTTATATAATAGTCGAATGTGAGGTGGGCACGCTGATTGAAGAGTGCTGCATCGAAGCCAATGTTGGTCTGTGCCACCTGCTCCCAATGAATGTTAGGATTGGCAAGCGTTGCCGAAACGAGTGCCGACTGTTCTGTTCCAGTCTTGCCGAACGGATATACGCTGGTGTTGTATGAAGCCAGATAGCTGTAGTTGCCCACACTGGCCTGACTGCCCGTAACGCCGTATCCGGCACGTATCTTGAGGTCGTTGAGAATATTGTTCTTCGGGAACCACTCTTCTTCAGAAGCGCGCCATGCCAGCGATACTGACGGGAATGTTCCCCAACGGTTGTTGCGGCCGAAGCGCGACGAGCCGTCACGGCGTACTGTAGCGGTAAGAAGATAGCGGTCGGCAAACTCATAATTGAGTCGTGCCATATACGACATAAGCGCCCATTCGGTCTCGTTGCCGCCGATGGCATGCATCTTCTCGCCGTTGTCCATCTCGTGTACGCCCTCATAAGCGAACACGTTCTTCTGTGCGTTGAGATAGTCGAAGTTGTTCCACTGTGCCGATGTACCAGCCATCAGTCCTACGTGATGCTTCTTGGCGAACGTATGGTCGAAGATGAAATAGTTGTCCCAAAGATATGTGAACGACTTGTTGTCGCTCTTGTAGCGGCTGCTCTCCTCAACGGGCGAGGGTTTCCAGTTGTGCTTGGGGGTATAGCTGTCGTTATACCAGAACTTGGCGTCAATGCCGAACGTGCTCTTCAGCTTGAGCCACTTAGCCAAAGTCACCTCTGCCGAGATATTGCCAAGGAGGTTATAGCCCTTAGTGCTGCTGCGGTCGGTTGTGGTTGGACCGATCGGGTTGCGTGCGCTGCCATACCAAAGCGAATTGCCCTCAGGTCCGGTCCACTCACCGTTGGCGTCCTTAACGGCAAAGACGGGCAGTGCTCTGTATGTATTGCCCATGTCATAACTGCCCTGCTGCTTGCGGTCGGCCGACACGGTTATGTTGGATGTCATCTTCAACCAAGGCTGCACCTGGGCATCAGAGTTCTGCTGGAAGGTGAACCGGCGGTACTTGACGCTTCTTACAATACCCGTCTGATCGAGCATACCTCCCGACACATAATAGTGTGCCTTGTCGCTGCCACCCGAATAACTCAACGTGTAGTTCTGCATATATCCGGTACGGAACAACTCGTCTACCCAATCGGTTCCTTTGCCGAGAGCCGACGGATCTGCCCATTCGGGATTGGCGGTGTTGCCCGAATTGTTCATCATTTCGTTGCTCAGTGCTGCATACTGGCTTGCATTGAGCAGGTCGGGAGTACGTGTGGCATTCTGCACGGCAAGATTGGCAGAGAGCGAGAGGTGTCCCTTGCCTTCCTTTCCCTTCTTGGTGGTTATCATTATGACACCGTTGGCACCGCGGCTACCGTATATTGCCGTTGCCGAAGCGTCCTTCAGCACGTCCAGACGCTCTACGTCTGCCATGTTGATGGCATTGATGCCGAGGTCGGTTGGCACTCCGTCTATTACTACAAGAGGGTCGCAGTTGTTGATAGAACCCATACCGCGCACCTTAATAGTAACGTTGTCGCCCGGCTTGCCGGCATCTACAACCTGCAATCCTGCTATCTTACCCTGAATGGCCTGTCCGATGTTGGCTACCGGCGAGTTCTCCATGTCCTTGGCAGCAAGCGAACCGACAGCTCCAGTGAGGTCTTTCTTCTTCATAACGCCATAACCTACAACGACAAGTTCGTTGAGTTTGTGGACATCTTCGGTCAATACGATTTCAAGCGACGACTTGCCACCTACGGCAACACGCTGGTTGTTGTAGCCGATGTACGAAATTTCGAGTACTGCATTGTCGGGAACTGAAATCGAGAATTCTCCGTCAAGGTTGGTTACAGTGGCGTTTTTAGTGCCTTTTTGTCCAACGGAGGCTCCAATGATAGTCTCACCATTGGCATCCTTCACTACACCATGTATTGTCTTATTTGTCTGTGCGTATGCGCCTATAGGCAACATTGCAAGAAACGAACAAGCAACAATCTGGCTGATCCATTTTCGATTGGTTTGGTTCATACTATTGAGTTTTTAGTTATTAAGTCGTTATGACGGTTGCAAATTTAGAATTTATTTTCATAAGTTGTTCGTTAAAGTACCCAATAAGTACACGTATATGACTCAATAAAGTATTAACAATATGATAATCAGATATTTACAAAAGAACATTCACACTGTCAAGTACATCGTCCGAAAAGCAATGATATTGTCAAAGCAAGGGAATCAATGAAAAATATGGATAGGAATACGCAAAAAAGGCAATCATCCAATATGTTATTTCTGCAAAATTTGTAAATTTGCAGAAACCTATAGAAACCACAAACAATTCACTCTATGCAACGTTACTTAGCCATTATCATACTCTTTATTGCCACCGCCACCTCCTCAATGGCAGACACCAACGGCAAGCTTATACAGCGTATTGACAGCATTATAGACAACATAACGCAGATATACGGCAAGAAGCAGGCACGCATCGACTTCTACAAGTCGATGGCACACAAAAGCCAAAAGCCCGAAACGCTGCTTTCGGCTTACGACAAGCTGTACGATGAGTACTTCGTTTTTCAATTTGACTCTGCCATGGTGTATGCCGACAAGGCTATAACGCTTGCCGACCGCATCGGTGACAAATTCCATCACGACAAATGCCGCATTGAGAAAGCGTCGCTGCTGGGCGTAGGCGGACTCTATGGCGAAGCCGTTGCGCTGCTCGACGAGATTGATTCGACACACCTCGACAATGAACTACGGTTCGACTATACCATAGCCTACTACTTCATCTACACCTATTGGGCTGACTACTGTCACGACTATTACTATTCGCCACGCTATCACGAGCGTGCCAACAATTACCTTAAGCAGGCTGTAACGATGCTCCGCCCTACCGACTCTTACTACAATTTCTTCTGGGGTGAGTATTTTATATATGTGGAACGCAACGACAAGCGCGCCCTGGAGCACTACTTCAAGACTCTGAGCACAGCCCCCGTAGAGTCGCGATGGTATGCCATGGCGTCGTATGCCATTGCCAACAACTACAGCGCCAACAACAATAACAACAAGTATGAGGAGTACATGCTGCGTGCATGCATTAGCGACCTGCTCAACTGTACGCGCGAAAACCTCGCCATGCAAGACCTTGCAATGTATCTGTTCAAGAAGGGCGACGACAACATTCTGCTCGCCGAGCGATACATCAATTTTGCTATGGACGACGCAAAGAACTACAACAACCGACTGCGTATCATTGAAATATCGCAGAAACTGCCCGTCATCGTGTCGACCTATCGCGAAAAGCTGTCATCGCAAAACAACATCATGCGCTTCGCATTGTTCGGAGTGTCTATCCTATTCGCGTTTGTTGTAGTGCTGCTATACTTCTACAGCCGGCAAAACCGACTGCTGGCACGCCACCGACACGAGCTGTCCGAGAGCAACAACCTGCTGTCGTCGCTCAACGACAAACTTAATACTCTCAACTCACGATTGCTCGACACTAACAGCCGACGCGAACGTCTGGCTAAACTCTACATCGACCTTTGCGCCAAATACATCGACCGTCTGAGCAAGTTTGAGACTCTTGTGAAGCGCAAAATTAAGGTAGGCCAGGTCAACGACTTGCTCAATACGGCATCGTCGTCGCGCCTTTCGGAAGAGGATGCGGCTACGTTCATGAACAGTTTCGACACGGCTTTCCTCGACCTATACCCCTCGTTTGTCGACGAATTCAACGCTCTGCTGCGGACCGACGAGCAGATTGTGCCTCCACACAAGGGACGGCTCACCACCGAACTGCGCATTTACGCTTTGATAAGGTTGGGCGTCAAGGAGAGTTCGGAGATTGCGGCATTGCTCTTCTATACTCCTCGCACCATCTACAACTATCGCTCTGCGATAAAAAGCCGTGCCATTAACCGCGAAACTTTCGAGTGCGACGTCGAGCAGCTGTGCCGTGTAATACACTCCTGACAGCAATGTTCGGCACATGCAAATATCGTACTGACGGTAAGAAATTGTTACAAACGAAAATCTGATTCTAGAGATTTCACGTGCGGTTTTTGTCGCTCGCTACAGCCGTCACGTCACCTCAAAACATAAAAAGGGGCTTCTTTGCACTCCTGAAGTTATCGTTCAGGAGGGCAAAGAAGCCCTTTTGCATTGCAATTAAGCCTCTTTTGCATTATGACTGTACCCCTTTTGCATTACAAAACGACCCCTTTTGTGCTGCAAAAGGGGTCGTTTTGCCGTAAAATGTAGTCCTTTTGGCATTCCGCCGATTGCACATTCGCGGCACAAATCATTGTATTCATCTGTATATCAGCAACATCTGTGCTGCACGCGCAAAACTCAAGAATTTCGAGCCAAAGACTTCGTTGCTCGTTCAACTGGCAGTTTTGAGCAGTCAGAAATGCAAATATCGTACATGAAGCGGAGCTTCGGTTGTGGTGGAAAAGAAGCATAAGGAGGTTGATTCAAGACATAAACAAAGCGGGCTGAAAGCCCAACAAGCACATAGGAGGGTGTATCAAAAGCCAATTATACGGGCTGAAAGCCCAATAAGCTCATAGCCCAGGGCACCGCCCTGGGTGTACGGATTGATAAAAGCAAAACGCCCTGTAGGGGCAAAAGCATTGATAATTAAGCTTTTGCCCTTGCAGGGCGCATTGGTATTTACGATACTTTTTACCCAGGGCGGTGCCCCGGGCTATGTGCTTCTGCCCCTTCGGGGCGTACTGATTTGACTTTTGACATATCCTCTAGACGGATTAATAATAACACAACGCCCTACAAGGGCAAAAGCATTAATTGTCAATGCTTTTGCCCTTGCAGGGCGCATTGTTATTTAGCTAACTTTCCCCATGGCGCTGCCCTGGGCTATGTGCTTCTGCCCCTTCGGGGCGTGTTACTTGCAACATTCGATTCAACAACGGTTGCCATAACCACCTACTTTTTTTACCGCTCAGATCTTCTTCACCAGTTTATATATAATATGTGCGGTGCATTCCGACGGACTGTCCTCGCCTATCTTGCCCATCACCTCGCCATATCCGGCAAGCATCCGGCTGCGGTATTCGCCTTCGGGAAGCAGTCGGGAGAGCTCGCTGGCAATGTTTTCGGCTGAGAATGTGTCGGCAACAAGTTCGCTCACCACCTCACGGTCGGCTATCAGATTGACCAGCGAGATATACTTCACCTTCAGTATGTGGCGGCGCAGGAAAGCTATGAGGCGTGGCAGCGGAGTCTCGTAGCACACCACTTGCGGCACATTGAACAAGGCTGTCTCAAGCGTAGCCGTTCCGCTGGTCACCACGGCGGCACGTGCGTGCGAGAGAAGGGCGTACGTGTCGTCCGTGACAAGCTCTACGTCTCGTCCGTCTACAAACTTACGGTAGTAGTCCATGGGTATACCGGGGGCGCATGCCAGCACCATCTGATGGTCGACAAAGCGCGACGCGGCATCTATCATTGCCGGAAGATTGTCCTTTATCTCCTGACGGCGGCTGCCGGCAAGCAATGCTATGATGGGGCGCGACGACAAATTGTGACGACGACGGAACTCATCGCCACTCTCCGAGTACGACTCGCGGAACTGGCGCACCTCCTCTGCCGTTGGATTTCCTACGTAATGTATAGGATAATGATGCTTCTGCTCGAAGAAGGGCACCTCAAACGGCAGTATCGAGAACAACTGGTCGACATCGCGCTTGATGTTCTTGATGCGCCACTCCTTCCACGCCCATATCTTGGGCGAGATGTAATAGTAGACGGGTATCTGCGTATGCGAATGGATATAATGGGCTATGTCGAGATTGAATCCCGGATAGTCGACGAGTATAAGTGCGTCGGGCTGCCACTCCACAATGTCGCGCTTGCACTTTGCCATATTGCGGAAGATGGTGGGCAGATGCATAAGTACGGGCACAAAGCCCATATATGCCAGCTCACGATAGTGACGCACACGTATTCCTCCGACATCCGACATCTTGTCGCCACCGAAGAAACGGAACTCGGCGGCATCGTCTACACGGCGCAAGGCAGCCATAAGGTGCGAAGCGTGCAGGTCGCCCGAGGCTTCGCCAACAATCAGGTAGTATCTCATATATCAATTCAAAATTCGCAATTCAAAATCGGCGCAGCCGACAATTCAAAACTCAAAACTCAAAATTCAAAACTCTTCAACGTCTCGTAGTCGGTCACGTCGATACGCGTAGGCGTAACAGCCACATAGCCATGCGTCAACGCCCAGTTGTCGGTATCGGTGGCTTCCGGCTCGTCGTTGCGGTAGTTTCCCGTCATCCAGTAGTAGTCGTAACCATGCGGATGGCGCATTTTCACGCACTCGTTATACCATGTTCCCATAGCCATACGGCACATCTTGATGCCCTTGAACTCGCTGGCTTTAGGGAAGTTGACGTTCAGGCACACACCCTTGGGCAGTCCCTCGTCGAGCACCTTGCGCACTATCTGGCGCACATAGGGGCGCAGCGGCGTGAAGTCGGCATCGTCGCGATGGTCGCACAGCGAAAATCCTACCGACGGGATGTACTTCATGCAGCCCTCAAGCGTCACGCCCATCGTGCCGCTATAGTGTACGTTGACCGACCCGTTGTCGCCGTGATTGATTCCGCCTATCACCATGTCGGGACGACGGTCGGCAAAGAATTCCTCCAAGGCTATCTTCACACAGTCTACCGGCGTGCCGTTGCACGACCACATCTCGAAGCCCTCCTCCTTACGGCGCAGCTTCAGGCGCAAAGGCACTGTGGCTGAAAAAGCTGTGGCAAAACCCGAACGGGCCGACTCAGGAGCACATACTACAATGTCGGCCATATCGCGCAGCATATCGACGAGGCAGTTTATGCCTTTGGCATGATAGCCGTCGTCGTTTGAAACAAGTATTAATGGTCTTTTAATATTCATAAAATTGGCTTTATTTCGCTTGCAAATGTACGAAAAAAGGTTTAAACCTCCCTTATCTCGCATAAAATATGTAACTTTGCCAAATAATTTTTGACACGAAATGGGAAAGATAATAGCACTCGCCAACCAAAAAGGTGGGGTTGGCAAAACAACAACGACAATTAATCTCGCGGCTTCTCTGGCCACATTCGAGAAAAACGTGCTCGTGGTCGATGCAGACCCGCAGGCCAACGCATCAAGCGGACTCGGCGTAGACATAAAGGAGATAGACTGTTCATTGTACGAGTGCATAATCGATCATACCGACGTGCGCGACGCTATCTACACCACCGACATCAACGGACTTGACATCATACCAAGCCACATTGACCTTGTGGGAGCCGAGATTGAAATGCTCAACCTCAAAAACCGCGAGCGCGTCATCAAGAATTTGCTCGACCAGATACGCGACGAGTACGACTATATACTCATCGACTGCAGCCCCTCGCTCGGACTCATTACCGTCAACGCACTCACTGCAGCCGACTCCGTCATCATACCCGTGCAGTGCGAGTACTTCGCTCTTGAAGGAATAACCAAACTGCTCAATACTATCAAGATAATAAAGAGCAAACTCAATCCGTCACTCGAGATTGAAGGCTTCCTGCTGACAATGTACGACAGCCGTCTCAGACTGGCCAATCAGATATACGACGAAGTGAAACGCCACTTCCAGGAACTTGTGTTCAAGACCGTAATACAGCGCAACGTGAAGCTCAGCGAGAGTCCAAGCCACGGACTGCCCGTCATACTCTACGATGCCGACTCGGCAGGATCGAAAAACCATCTGGCTCTGGCCAAGGAAATCATCAACAAGAACACACCCGAGGAAAGTGAAAAGTGAGATTGTAAGTGAAACATTAGTCACTAAACACTAATCATTAAACATTAAAAAAAGGATGGCAGTACATAAGAAATACAACAGAAACGCACTGGGACGCGGACTCGAAGACATAGAAGGAGGCATGGGACTCGACGCTCTCATCGATACTACTCCAGCACGAACGCAGGGAACATCGACTATCAACGAGATTCCTCTCGACCAAATAGAAGCCAACCCCAACCAGCCACGACGCGAGTTTGACGAGCAAGCACTCGAAGAACTGGCGTGCAGCATACGCGAAATTGGCATCATTCAACCCATAACCCTACGACAGATCGACGAAAACCGATTCCAGATAATAGCCGGCGAACGACGCTGGCGAGCCTCACAGATGGCCGGACTAACTGCCATTCCGGCTTATATACGCACTATCAACGACGAAAACGTCATGGAAATGGCTCTCGTCGAGAATATACAACGCGAAGATCTCAACGCCATTGAGATTGCGCTGGCGTACGAACATCTGCTCGACGCCGACGGCATGACACAGGAAAAGGTGTCCGAACGCGTCGGAAAGAGCCGCACTGCCATAACCAACTATCTACGACTGCTGCGTCTGCCGGCTCAGGTGCAGATAGCATTGCAGAAGAAACAGATAGATATGGGACATGCACGCGCGTTGCTGGCTATCGACTCACCATCCATGCAGATTAAACTCTTCAACGAAGTGGTGAAGAACGGCTACTCAGTACGAAAGGTTGAGGAAATGGCACAGATGCTCAAGAACGGCGAAGACGTGGAAAGCGGCAAGAAGAAAATCATTGCCAAAACCAAGCTTCCCGAAGAATTCACAGCACTCAAAAACCACCTCTCCGACTTCCTGCAGACCAAGGTGCAGATGACATGTTCGCCTAAAGGCAAGGGAAAGATTACCATCCCATTCGCCAACGAGGAAGAACTGGAACGCATCATGTGCGCTTTCGACAAAATGAAACAAGAATAATGAACAGTCAAGGCGACGGCAAGCCTACTACATTAAATAAGAATAGGACAACAGTGAAGACTTTTTTGCTAAATATTCTGCAAACATTGGTTGTGGCTGTGGGAATGACTTTCATCGCCGACAACGCCGCAGCACAACGCAAAGTGGCTGACCCTCCGGCAAGAACAAATAATGCCAAGGCTGCAGCCGCCGACTCGCTGAACCCCATACTCACCCAGCAAGACACACTGCGGCTGCTGGATAGCGCCAACAAGCCGCTGCTCTCACGCAACGACTCGCTACAATTGCGCAAGGACTCTATCAAGATAGCAAAGAAACGAGACTGGGCTACGTGGCGACCCAACCCCAAACGCGCCATGTGGCTCGCACTCGTGCTGCCCGGAGCTGGTCAGATTTACAACCGCAAGTACTGGAAACTACCTATAGTATATGGTGGATTCGTGGGCTGTGCATACGCACTCAGATGGAACAACCAGATGTATCGCGACTATTCACAAGCCTATCTCGACCTCATGGACAACGACCCTAACACGCAAAGCTACAACCAGTTTCTGCACTTAGGAGCCAAAATAGACGACTCAAACAAGGCAAGATACCAGAAACTCTTCAAAAGCAGGAAGGATACCTACCGCCGTTGGCGCGACCTTAGCGTCTTCTGCCTCATCGGAGTGTACGCCCTCAGCGTCATCGACGCTTATGTTGACGCGTCATTGTCGGAGTTTGACATTTCAAAAGACCTCTCTCTGAGAGTGGAACCGACAATAATTAACAACAACCGCGAGCGAAATCCGCTCAAATCAAACAGCCTTGGCATCAACTGTAGTCTGAACTTTTAGCTACACAACGAGCCAACCGACATACAAGAAACAACATAACTGATAAAATCGAATATATATATTATTGATGAAAAAGACATTAATACTCATAGCAGCAGCAATTATGGGCTTCTCAACCCCAATCCTCGCGCAGAGCGACGACAATGAGAAGGAAATCACCGTAACTAACGCTCAAGGCAAGAAAGAGGTTATCTACCTGCCCGAAGCGATGACAGCCGAATTCGACAGCTTGCTTTCGGCATACAACAACAAGACATATCTGCAGGTCAACAACGACTGCAATATGTCGGACATCAACCCCGTCTACTCACCCGAAGTGTACAAGGAGCGACTGGCACGCATTCCTTCGGTCATCGAAATGCCATACAACGAAGTGGTACAGCAGTTCATCGACCGATACAGCGGACGCCTGCGCCGTTCTGTAAGCTTAATGCTTGGCGCACAAAACTTCTACATGCCGCTATTTGAAGAGGCTCTCGAAACATACGGACTGCCTCTCGAACTGAAGTATCTGCCCGTAATCGAGTCGGCACTCAACCCCAACGCCGTGTCGCGTGTGGGTGCTACAGGATTGTGGCAGTTTATGCTTGCTACCGGAAAGCGCTATGGCCTTGAGGTGAACTCACTCGTTGACGAGCGCCGCGACCCCGTTCTCTCGTCCTATGCAGCAGCACAATACCTGCGCGATCTGTACAAGATATTCGGCGACTGGAACCTCGTTATCGCTGCATACAACTGCGGTCCGGACAATATCAACAAGGCAATACACCGCTCAAAGGGCGAGAAAGACTACTGGCAGATATATCCCTATCTGCCGAAGGAGACACGCGGATATGTGCCGGCATTCATTGCCGCCAACTATATAATGAATTATTACTGCGACCACAACATCTGTCCGATGCGTGCCGAACTGCCTGCCAAGACCGACACGGTAGTGGTAAACCGCGACATACACTTCGAGCAGATAGCAAAGGTGCTGAACATGGATGTCAATCAAATCAAACAACTCAACCCGCAGTATCGACGCAACATCATCAACGGCAACACCAAGCCCTCAGCTGTACGCCTGCCGGCTACATTGGTGAGCAGCTTCATCGACAACGAAGACTCTATATACGCCTACCGACCCGAAGAATTGCTGGCAAAACGTACTGAGGTGGAGGTGAACAACACCACTCCTACATACTCACGCAGCAACACTTCAAGCTCACGAAGCCACAGTTCTGCCTCAGCAAGACGCGGTCGCAACAAGAAGAAGCGTTCACGTGGCGGTCGCAGCGTTACAATCCGCCAGGGCGATACTCTGTCGGAGATTGCAGCACGCAACGGCACGACTGTGAAAAAGCTCAAGCGACTGAACAAAATCAGCGGAAGCAGCATTCGTGCCGGCAAGAAAATCAGAATCAAATAATATAAGTAGGCAGACCAATTCTGTCTACCGGAACGGCGGGTTCATGTCCGCCGCTCTGTATTTACATACAAATATGTCTCTTGACAACAAGGCACAAGCCTGAATCTGTAACCTGAATTACGTATTAACTTAAAGGGAGGACCCTAACTATGGACGACCAGAACTTGAAAGACCAACAGCGAGAAGCCGCTGACAACAAAATGATTGAGGACGCATTCAACGAAGTTCTCAAGATATACCTTGCATCACGACACCGCAGAAAGGTTGACATCATAAATAAAGCTTTCAACTTTGCACGACAGGCTCACAAAGGCGTGCGCCGACTTTCGGGCGAACCGTACATCATGCATCCTATTGCTGTGGCACGAATTGCCGTTGAGGAGATGGGACTCGGTTCTACCAGCATCTGCGCAGCGCTGCTCCACGACGTTGTGGAGGACACCGACTATACCGTCGAGGACATCTCCAACATCTTCGGCGAACGCATTGCGCACATCGTCGACGGTCTGACCAAGATTTCAGGCGGCATCTTCGGCGACCGTGCATCAGCCCAAGCCGAAAACTTCAAGAAGCTTCTGCTCACCATGAGCGACGACATACGCGTCATACTTATTAAGATATGCGACCGTCTGCACAACATGCGCACACTCGCTTCGCAGCCAGCCAACAAGCAGTACAAGATAGCCGGCGAGACCATGTACATCTATGCGCCACTGGCAAACCGACTCGGACTGAACAAGATAAAGACCGAACTGGAGGACCTTTCGTTCAAGTATGAGCATCCAGACGAGTACAACTACATCAAGAACAAGCTCGCCGACACACAGGCGCAACGCGATACGCTCTTCGCAAAGTTCACCGGACCTATACGCGAGGCTCTCGACCGTATGGGAATACAGTACGAACTCAAGGCACGCGTCAAAAGCCCCTACTCCATCTGGAACAAGATGCAGAACAAGCACGTCACATTCGAGGAGATATACGACATCCTGGCTGTGCGCATTATATATACGCCTAAGGTGCGTTCGGAGGAAATCAACGAATGCTTCAAGATATACGTGGCAATAAGCCAGATATACAAGTCGCACCCCGACCGACTGCGCGACTGGGTGAACCATCCCAAAGCCAACGGCTATCAGGCTCTGCACGTGACGCTGATGTCGAAGCAAGGCAAGTGGATTGAGGTGCAGATACGCTCCGACCATATGGACGAGGTGGCAGAACAGGGATTTGCAGCACACTGGAAGTACAAGGAAGGCGACAACGAAAACGTTGACGACGATTCCGAACTCAACAACTGGCTGTCGACAATCAAGGAGATTCTTGACGACCCGCAGCCCGATGCGATGGACTTTCTCGACACTATCAAGCTCAATCTCTTCGCAAGCGAGATATTCGTATTCACACCGAAGGGCGAAATCAAGACTATGCCTGCCGGATGTACGGCGCTCGACTTCGCTTTCCAGATACACACCTTCCTCGGCTCGCATTGTATCGGTGCCAAGGTGAACCACAAGCTCGTGCCGCTGAGCCATCATCTGCAGAGCGGCGACCAGGTTGAAATCCTATCCTCAAAGTCGCAACATGTGCAGCCATCGTGGATCAACTTCGTGTCAACGGCTAAAGCCAAGCAAAAGGTTATGGCTATACTGCGACGCGACAACCGCGAAACCCAGAAGAAGGGCGAGCAGATTCTCGACGACTGGTTGAAGAAGAACGAGCTCGAGATGACCACTCCAGTGCTCAACAAGCTGTGCGAAGTCCACGACATGCAGAAGCACGAAGACCTCTTTCTTGCCATCGGACGACGCACAATACTGCTCGGTGACAAGGACGTTGAGGAACTGCTTGAAAAGAAGAAGAAGAACGAGACGACCAGCAGCTGGCTCAAGTATGTGCCCTTCTTCGGCCATAGCGAGAAGAAGGAAGGCAAGAAGGACAACTTCTTCATTGTCGGCGAAGGCTTCAACAAGAAGAAACCCGTCATCATCAACGAGGAGAATATCTCGCAATTCATATTCCCCGCCTGTTGCCACGCTATTCCGGGCGATGACATACTGGGATATATCGACAACAAGAACCGCATCGAAATACACCGTCGCGACTGCACCGTGGCAAACAAACTGAAAGCAGCCTATGGCAAACGCATTCTCGATGCCAAGTGGGACATGCATCAGGTGATGTTCTTCGACGCTACAATCGAGATACGAGGCATCGACCGCAAGCGCATGCTGCACGACGTTTCGGAGGTGATTTCCGACAAGCTCGATGTCAACATCCACAAGATGACCATCGAAAGCAACGAAGGAATATTCGACGGACAGATTGAAATACGCGTACACGACCGTGATGAAGTGAAGAAGATTATGGGCGAACTACGCAAGATTGAAGACATAAAGGAAGTGCTGCAGATACTCTAACAAGCGCTGCATATAATATAAATAAGGTGTATTATGGAAAGGAAATGCCTGTTTGAAGTATGCGCCAATGGCGTGGAGAGTTGTCTGGCTGCACAGGAAGGCGGTGCCGACCGTGTGGAACTGTGCGCCGGAATACCTGAAGGCGGAACCACTCCGTCGTATGGCGAGATTAAGGTGGCGCGCCGATTGCTTGCCTCTACACGTCTGCACGTGATAATCCGACCGCGCGGAGGCGACTTTCTATACACTCCGCTCGAAGTGGAGCGCATGGAGGAGGACATAAGAATATGTAAGCAACTGGGTGTTGACGGCGTAGTGATAGGCTGCCTTAATGCCGACGGAACGCTCGATATGGATGCCAACCGACGTCTGGTGGAGGCTGCCGAGGGCATGTCGGTGACATTCCACCGCGCTTTCGACCGCTGCAACAATCCTCACGAGGCGCTCTGTCAGCTCATAAAGCTTGGCATCGACCGCGTGCTTACATCCGGACAGCAGCCCACTGCCGAACAAGGCATACCGCTGCTCAAGGAGCTTAACGCCCTTGCCGACGACCGTATAACGATACTTGCAGGATGCGGAGTAAACGAGAGCAACATACGCAAGATACATGAGCTGACCGGCGTACACGAGTTTCACTTCTCGGCACGCACAGCTGTTAAGAGCCGTATGCAATATATCAACCCCGATGTATATATGGGAACGAAAGATGCCGACGAAGGTACGCTGATGTACACGTCGGCAGAAAGAGTAAAGGCTACAATAAGGATGTGTCAAAACTCAATTATACGGGCTGAAAGCCCAATAAGCACATAGCCCAAGGCAGCACTTTGGGTGTACGGATTGAAAATAGCAAAACGCCCTGTAAGGGCAAAAGCATTGATAATTAACGCTTTTGCCCTTACAGGGCGCATTGTTTTTGGTGGTTTTTTACCTCAGGGCGTTGCCCTGGGCTATGTGCTTCTGCCCCATCGGGGCGTGCTGCTTTGAGTTTTGACTTTACCCTCCTTTTTTATTCAAGTATTCACTTGGTTTTTCCAAGAAAATCCTTCGCATTTTCAAAAGGAGTCCTTTTGCACTCCAAAACGAGTCCTTTTGCATGCCAAAACGAGTCCTTTTGCATTCCAAAACGAGTCCTTTTGCATTCCAGAAGGAGTCCTTTTGCACTCTAAAAGGAGTCCTTTTTCAGAGCCATTGCTTTCCACTTGCGATAGCCCATTACCGCTATCACCACATACAGACCGTACAGTCCTGCCTTGAAGGGTATGCCCTTGACCAAATACAGATAGCAACAGACTGCATCAACGACTATCCAGAACGCCCATTGCTCTACGTATTTGCGTGCCAATGCCCACAAGCCGACGAAGCTTAGGGCATTGGTGAAGGCGTCGAGAGCCGGAACGGTAGAGTTGGTGAACTCGGTGAGCACGTAATATGTAGCCGCCCATGCCACTACGAGGAACACTCCGGCTGGCAGATACAGACGACCCGGCATGTGGGTGATTGGCATTGCGTCGCCCTGCTGCTGTCCGCGCTTCTTGCCGAAACGCCACACAGCATAGCCGTATATTGCGGCAAGAGTGTAGTACACAGCCATACCGGCGTCGCCATACAGTCCGTGACTCCAGTAGAGATAAACATCGAGAGCCGGCATTATGATGCCCACCACCCACAATGCTATGCTCGCACGATACTCAAGAATGAGATATACTATGCCGAGAACGGTAGTGAAGATGTCGAGTCCGTGCTCTATAATGTAATCCATCATCTATTGCTTAGAATTTCAGAGTGACGTGACCCATGCATGTGAAACCTGCCATCGGGATGTAGGCGAGTGTCGATGTGCGCTTGCCCTCGTTATACCAGTCGTAGTAAACGTAGCCCGATGCAGCGTAATGGCGGTTGAAGATGTTGTTGAAGTCGATACCCAGTTTCACCTGCTTCATTCCAAGCGCCTTCGAAACCTTGCTTGTATAGTTGAAGGCGAGGTCGGTCTGCGAGTAGCTCGGGATTGAACGCTCCGAGCTTTCGGTGTTGTCGAGATACTGACGGCTCACGAAATTGGTGTGCCATGTAGCGCTGAATCCTCCGAAGTGTACGTCAACGAATCCGTTGAGGATGGCTGACGGCGAGTAAGAGAGGGTCGACTTGGCGTATGTATTGTGTACAGCCTCGGTGTCCCAAGCCTCCACCTCCTCGGTGAAGTTCTTCAGCTTGTTCTGGCTCAGCGCAGCATTGCCCTCCAACGAGAGCCACTGCAGCGGGCTCCAACCTGCCGACAGCTCGGCACCAAGACGATAGCTGTTCTTGATATTGCTTGTAATAGCCTCGCCGATGTCGCTCTTTGCACCAGTCATTACAAACTGGTTGATGTATCGCATATAATAAAGGTTGGCGCTTGCGTACCAGTTGGCGGTGCGATACTGATAGCCCAGCTCTGTATCAAAGAGATGTTCTGCCTTCGGAAGCGCTGCGCTGCTGTTGTCGGTGAAGTTGTTGCGCTCCGGTTCGCGGTTGGCGTAGGCTACTGAAGCGTAAGCCTTGTGGCCTCCACGTGTATAGCTGATACCGGCTTTTGGATTGTAGAACACGTAAGTCTCGTCGATATTGAGCTGCTGCTGTGTATAGAACTTGCGGCCGTCCTTCTTTCCCTTGATGAACTTGTCGTTCACTCCGTCGGTGGTATAGTCAACGATGCGCATCTGCATATCGGCAAACGCATTCCAACCCGAACCGAAATTGTATGCAGCCTTTACAAACCAGCTGTAGTCGTTCTTGTCGGCATCCGAGTCGTAGTACTTGTACTTGCCGCCATCTGTCAGATACTGGCGCTCCACTTCCTCATTGGCTATATATGTAAGGTAGCCCCAGTGGTTGCAGCGGAACATCTGGGCGCTGAGTCCGCCGATTACGTCCCATGCGTCGTCATGATACGACACGTTGTAGAGGGCACCGTAGTTGTTCTGTGTAAGTCCCTTGCGGCGCACAGCCTCCGACTCAATCAGCTCACCGTCGGCATCATAAACGTTCAGTCCGAACTTCTTGCCGAGAGCCGAAGCACGGCGGAACTCGTTGTAGTAGCCATAACCGTAGGTGTAGTGTACGGTAGCGTTGTGAGTCCAATGCTCCGACGGCTGCCATACAAAGTTGAGGATGTTATGGTTCTGATAGAAGTTGTCGGTAGTCTGATTCCACTTGCGTCCGTCGCGGAAGTAGAACGACTTGGTAGAGAGACGACCGCCGTCGGTCGACGGGTAAACAAGGTCTTCCATAAGCTGGTTGTATCGTCCCAGACCATAATTGTACATATCCTTATAGCTATTGATGCCATACGACGAGAGCGAGTAGCCGTCGTAGTCGCACGCAGCAACACCGTTCCATGCCTGACCGGTTTTCTCGAAGTTGCCGATGTTCTTGTAGCTCAACTTGAAGTTGCTGCCTATCCATGTCAATCCGCCGTAGTAAGAGCCCGAACGTCCGCTTGTGCCATGTATATAGCCGTCGGTGTTGGTCTCATGATAGGCACCGTCGAAGATAAGGCTGTTGCCGATGAGGTTGGCAGAGAAGTTGATGCCAGTGTTCCAAGTGTTGTACGAGCCGAACGAACCGGTCAGTTCAACGTACGGAACAGTTGATGGAGCCTTTGTGGCAAGCGAAATACTACCGCCGAAAGCGCCGTCGCCATTGGTAGAAGTGCCAATACCGCGCTGTATCTGGGCGCTGCCCAACAGCGAAGCATAGCTGTTCATGTTTGCCCAGAACACCGTCTGGTCCTCGGGGGAGTTAAGAGGCACACCGTCAATAGTGACGTTTATGCGGCTGCCACCGGCACCACGCATACGCATATACGTAGTTCCCGTGCCCATACCGTTCTCGCTCCATGCCAGCACACCGGGTGTTCGGCTGAAGAGGAATGGCATTTCCTTGCCTGAAGTGGCAAACTTCTGCAGTTCGCTGCTCTTGATGTTGGCCACCGCAAAGGGGGCGTTCTTGGGTGCACGTACACCCTTTACCACAACCTCGTGAAGGTTCTGCACCTTCAAGGTGTCAAGTGTGGTCTGCGCCTGTGCCATCTGAGCAGATGCAACACATGCTGCAGCCATAGCTACACCGATTGTCTTTTTCATCTTTTTACCTGATTTTTTAACGTCATACGGCATAAAAGTTTTCCTGAAATCATCCGCAATGACTAATAATACATAAAAGGGGCTGCCCTTAATGCTTAACCTTTTCGCTACGCCGGTATTGTCCGGATCAGCTCTGAGGGTATAATCTCAGACGGAAATGTTCCGCCACCCCTTGGCATGCACTTTGCATTCCGAGTGCAAAGTTAACAATATTTCGCTAAACTGACAATCTTTTCGGTGTAAAGACAAATATAGTTTGCCACATAACACTTGTCAATTTGATACAGTATTAATAATATAATATATCTTTTTAATATTTTATACCGTTTTCATTTGTCAGTTTGCTACAATTTATTACCTTTGCAAAACGAAATTAAAAACACAACAAAATGAGCACAATAATAAAACCAGAGCATTATCATGCCCTTCTCGATACGCACAAGACCGAGCAGGGCATCAAACTCATAAAGGATTTTTTTCAGGAGAATCTTTCAACTGAGCTGCGCCTGCGCCGCGTCACAGCACCGCTGTTCGTGCTTCAAGGACTCGGCATCAACGACGATCTCAACGGAGTGGAGCGCCCCGTTACATTCCCAATCAAGGACCTTGGCGACCAGAAAGCGGAAGTTGTACACTCGCTTGCCAAGTGGAAGCGACTCACATTGGCTGAATATAACGTCAAGCCTGGATACGGTGTGTACACCGACATGAACGCCATCAGAGCCGACGAGGAACTCGACAACCTTCACTCATTGTACGTTGACCAGTGGGACTGGGAAGCCGTTGTCACCAAAGAAGATCGCAACGTGGCATTCCTCAAGTCGATTGTGGAGCGCATTTATGCCGCCATTCGCCGCACGGAGTATTTAGTTTGCGAGACATACGAGAACATCAAGCCCTTCCTTCCCGAACAAATACACTTCATTCATAGCGAAGACTTGCTGCAGATGTACCCCGACCTCTCGCCGAAGGAGCGCGAGGACGCTATCTGCAAGAAATACGGAGCCGTATTTATAATAGGTATAGGCGGCAAACTGTCGAACGGCGAGAAGCACGACGGACGTGCTCCCGACTACGACGATTGGTCTACAGTAGCCGAGAACGGCAAGGAGGGTCTCAACGGCGACATACTTATATGGTATCCTGTGCTCGAACGCTCGTTCGAACTTTCGTCAATGGGTATACGTGTCGACAAGGAATCGTTGCTCCGCCAGCTCAAAATTGAGGGCAAGGAAGACCGTGAGCAACTGTATTTCCACCGCCGACTGCTTGCCGACGAGCTGCCGCTGTCAATCGGCGGTGGTATAGGTCAGAGCCGTCTCTGTATGGTTCTGCTTCACAAGGCGCACATCGGCGAAATCCAGGCAAGCATCTGGCCTGAAGAAATGCGTCGCGAATGCGCCAAGCTTGGTATGCCCTTAATCTAAGGAAAGGGCATACCCTCAGTCTGACGAAAGCCTAAGCGTGCGCATGGCGTTCAATACCGCCAACACCATAACGCCCACATCGGCAAACACAGCCATCCACATAGTAGCCAAACCCACTGCGGCGAGCAACAGCACGAGCACCTTAACGCCTATGGCAAACCATACGTTCTGCCGTGCAATGCCCAGTGTACGACGCGCTATGCGGATGGCTGTCACCATTTTCGAGGGTTTGTCGTCCATCAAAACAACGTCGGCAGCCTCAATGGCAGCATCCGAACCGAGCGCTCCCATCGCTACACCAACGTCGGCACGTGCCAATGCGGGCGCATCGTTTATGCCGTCGCCCACGAAAGCGAGCGTTCTGTTCTTCTTTTTCTTATCGAGCAATTGCTCGAGAATGCCGAGTTTGTCGGCAGGCAACAGCTGTGTATGGCAATCGTCAATGCCCACACGGCGTGCCACATCCTCTCCTACTTCCTTACGGTCGCCCGTCAACATGACGGTATTGCTGATGCCCATGGCGTGCAATCCGGCTATGGCATCGGCTGCATCTTCCTTTATCCGGTCTGCCACAACTATATGTCCGGCATACTCACCGTCGATGGATACATGCACAGTAGTACCTACTACATGACACTTATGCCACTCTGCGCCTACCGAATCCATCATGCGCTCATTGCCAACGCACACCGTATGGCCATTCACCACGGCGCGCACGCCGTGTCCGGCTATCTCCTCAACGTCTTCAACCATGCATCCGTCTGCCTCATTTCCGAACGCCTGTTTCAGCGAAACGGCTATGGGGTGGGTGCTGTATCGCTCCACATGGGCTGCAAGATGAAGCAGATGATCGGGCGAAATCTTGTCGGGATGGATGGCCTCAACGCAGAATTCGCCGTGAGTGAGGGTTCCTGTCTTGTCGAACACTACGGTGTCGAGTTCTGACAGGGCGTCGATATAGCTTGCACCCTTTATCAGTATGCCGTGGCGCGACGCTCCACCTATGCCTCCGAAGAACGACAGCGGAATGGAGATGACTAAAGCGCAGGGACATGAAACCACAAGGAATGTCAACGCACGGTAGAGCCATGTGGTGAGCGATTCGACATAACCGCCGCAGAACAATGGCGGAACAAACGCCAGAACCAGTGCCACTATGACGACGATGGGCGTATAGACACGTGCAAAACGGGTGATGAAGGCTTCGCTCTTCGACTTCTTCTCCGAAGCATTCTCCACCATACTTATTATCTTAGAGGCTGTCGACTCGCCGAAACTCTTCTGCACATTGACGGTCAGCACGCCCGATATGTTGACGCATCCCGACACAACCTGGTCGCCCTTATGTACATCGCGCGGCATACTCTCGCCCGTAAGTGCCACAGTATTGAGTGCCGACGTGCCGTCAACAATCTCGCCGTCGAGCGCAACACGTTCGCCCGGCTTCACGATGATGGTCTCGCCGACGGCTATTGTGTCCGGACTCACGGTCTGAATCTTGCCGTCGCGCAGCACATTGGCAGTATCGGGGCGTATGTCCATTAGAGCACGTATGCTGCGGCGCGAGCGGTGTTCGGCATAATGCTCAAACAGTTCGCCCATCTGGAAGAACAGCATAACAAATACGGCTTCGGCAAACTGGGGTTCGGCTACGGGCAAAAAGCCTATACACATGGCTCCTACGGTAGCGACGAACATAAGGAAGTCCTCATCGAACACCTCACCATGGCATATTCCTTCAAACGCCTCGCCCACAACATCGTAGCCCACCACCATATAGGGCACAAGATAAATAATGAGCATTTGCCACACGGGCAGCTGCACCGTATGCTCCACCAGAGCAGCAACAGCGAGCAAAACGGCTCCAACAATGATTCTGATAAGCTTTACATTCATATCTGTATGTTATTTAATTGTTTTCTGAATGCAAAGGTATGGAATAGCGGGTGCAACATGGTTGCATAGTTAAATTACTCCAAATTCAGAATGACCCATAAATTATTATTATCACTCCATATTCCGGATAAACTAAAATTCAAAATTGAATAATTCACAATTGCAGGCGTAGCCGAGAACAATTCAAAATTCAAAACTCAAAATACAAAAATCAAAAAGGAGTCCTTTTGGGTTGCAAAACGAGTCCTTTTGGGTGCTAAAAGGAGTCCTTTTACAATGCAAAACGAGTCCTTTTGGAATGCAAAAGGACTCGTTTTGAAATTCAGCTGTTCAAACGTTGTGTGGTTAACAATAGTCAGTTATATGAGTTTAACACAACAAATGTAGGATGAGGGTGTATCAAAAGCCAATTATACGGACTGAAAGCCCAATAAGCTCATAGCCCAGGGCACCGCCCTACCCTTTATACACATCTTTGACAATTCTCAACATCTCACATTTGCAGAAGAAATTGTCAAGTCCTGT
>NZ_JADYUF010000042.1 GCF_021531655.1 Leyella stercorea
ATCTTTTTTCAGACTCACCGCATAGCGCAGCATGTCTTTCGGGGAATACTGCATATATGCCCATGCCGCCTCTCTGGAACAAAGGCGGTCTCCGGCAAAGCAATTCACACGCGGATGGGAAAGATACTCCAACAACCCTTCGGCATCCTTCTGTTTGAAATTTCGAATGATAATTCGTTCGGTTTCGATATATATTTCCTTGTAATCCTTGAAACGGCAGAGCATACTGTCCATTGCCATACGCCGTGCATGGTAATGCTCGATATCTTTATCGTTCCATTCCAGTATTGTTTCACCCAATAGAGAAAATTTTATCATTTGAATATTGATATTGTTTATTTCTTTTCGGAGCTCGTCTATTTTTTTATTGCCAAGTTCTAATGCTTCTATCTCCTGCCATTCATAGAGGCTATTATATGCCATACATCCGATAAGAATGGAGATAAGTATATATCCCAACTGTATTGCCTTATAGAAATTTCCTGACCGCTCCATTATTTTGATGACATTGATTTTTGGAACATGAATAAAAGTTTATCTTTTTCGTTCATGCGGATATTATCAGAATAATCGCCTTTTGTTATTTGATACCCACATGGCTTAACCATAAAAATGCCTAAGCCCTTAGTGTACGAACTTACTTCTGAGGCATAGTCTTTACTTGTATTTAATGGAACTTTCCCTTTAATATGACACCACTCATTATTACAACTGATGTCTTCAATCTCAGACATCAGTTTTTGCAAATCTGTAATAGCTTTGGAACTCGCTACTTGGGGTATCTGCAACTCAAAACAGAGCATCGGTTCGAGAATGTCCACACCTGACTGTTGCAAAGCCAGCCTGAAGACATAAGGGGTCAGCTGTCTGAAATCAGCAGGTGTACTTACCGGGCTATAATACTCGGCTTGAGTAAAAGTTACTTTCAGATCTGTCACTTCCCATCCATGTAAACCAGATTGGCAAGACATACGAATCCCTTCAAAAACGGCATTTTGAAAAGAATGGTTCAGATAACCATAGGAGATGTCACTTTCGATTTGCAACCCTGCCCCTAACGGTAAGGGTTCAAGAGTCAGCCCTATTGTGGCCCAGTAAGGGTTGGGTGGTACTTCGATCTGAATAATCTTATTGACCTTTTTTATAGGTCGTTCTTTGTAGATAGTCTTGATCTCATCAAAATGGACCTTTACGGAAAATCGTTCTTCCAGCAATGTCTGTATGATTTCCTTTTGGGTCAAACCATATAACGAGATTTCCAATTCATCACTATATGAGTTTATGGAAAAGGACAAAGACGGGTCTTCAATCCACAATGTATTCAGAGCGGATATCACCTTGCTTCTCTCTTCGGGCTTATTTGGCCGGACGGAGGATTTGAGAGCGGGATGCTGATGAGATAATCCTTGAATCAAACAAGGTTTAGCACCTAAATAATCTCCGATTCGAAAATCTTCTATATCTTCTACAATCGCGATATCATTGGCACCCACTTCATCAACATTTATCTCTCTGCCCTGATAAATAGTCTTTAGATTTTTAATCTTGATGAATTTTTCCGAATCGTTGATTCTTACAACGTCTCGATGTCTCAGACTTCCGTCAATTATTTTAAGAAAACTTCTTTTATGCCCTTTGGGGTCATGCTCTATCTTATAGAGATAAGCTGAAAGTCTGTTTGAGACTGATGCCGGAGGAAGTATAAAAGAAGAAATGGCGTCCAACAACTCATTGATACCGATATTGAACATTGCTGATCCATGTAGCACCGGATAGACTTTGGCTTTTGCCACAAGAGCGATTATCGTATTCCAATAATCAGCCGGTGAAATTTCGCTATCCGCCAAATATCGTTCTAATATATCGTCGTCATGGTTGCATACAAATTCTTTGTATTCTTCCTTTATATATGTTTGGGAGCAAACCGGATAAACCGATCCATCGACAACAGTTTGCATAAACAGGACATCTTGCGACAGATTTGTTTTTATATCCATATACAAACGCTCCAAATTCACACCGGCACGGTCAATCTTATTGATAAATATAATTGTCGGGATTTGCAGCTTTTGTAAAGTACTGAACAGCAACTTTGTCTGCGCTTGTATGCCTTCCTTTGCGGATAAGATGAGGACTGCTCCATCAAGCATTTTGAATGTCCGCTCCACTTCCGCAATAAAATCCATGTGTCCCGGAGTGTCAATGATATTGCATTTCACTCCATTCCAGATAATAGATGTCGTAGAAGCCCGGACAGTAATTCCTCTACGTTTCTCTATATCCATAGAGTCCGTTATGGTGTCACCATTATCCACACGGCCGCACTTTTCCGTTGCTCCACTGGCAAACAGCAGATTCTCGGTTACGGAAGTTTTTCCTGCATCAATGTGAGCAAGAATTCCTAAATTTATAATATTCATTTGGATTAAGCAATAATATACTACAGTAGATGCATTGTCGAAACGCACCTTTTAATACCTCCTCGTAGCATATGAGAACTACAGGATTACTAACTCGTATTAATATGTATATTATTACTGCCGCATAACGATTACAAAATTACACAAAAAAAATATATCTAACAAAAGTGGGAGGATTTTTTAACTTTCCTTAATTCCGCAACACTATAATTTAACTTTATTTATAAGTTCCTGAGCAACAAAAAGTTGCCCAGGATTTTGCCATGTCAGATTTTTCACTTATCTTAGTGTTGCAATTCAAAACAAGCGTAAATCGTAACAAGACATGGCAAAGGTACAAATAAAATCTGAAAAACTCACACCTTTTGGAGGAATTTTTTCAATCATGGAGCAATTTGACTCCATGCTTTCACCTATTATCGACCAGACACTTGGTCAGAGATGCCGCAGTATCATCGGATACCAGTACAGCGAAATTATTCGTTCTCTGATGAGCGTATACTTCTGTGGCGGTTCATGCGTGGAGGATGTAACATCGCATCTGATGCGTCATCTCTCGTATCATCCGACCTTGCGCACATGCAGCTCTGATACCATCCTCAGAGCCATCAAGGAACTGACACAGGAAAACATCTCATATACTTCCGATAAGGGCAAGACCTATGATTTCAATACGGCAGACAAGCTCAACGCCTTGCTTATAAAAGCCTTGGTTTCCACTGGTGAACTGAATGAGGTGGAAACCTACGATGTTGATTTCGACCATCAGTTCCTTGAAACAGAGAAGTATGATGCAAAACCGACATACAAGAAGTTCCTCGGCTACAGACCTGGCGTATATGTCATCGGTGACATGATTGTCTATGTCGAGAACAGCGATGGCAACACAAATGTGCGCTTTTATCAGGCTGAGACCCACAAGAGATTCTTTGCCCTACTGGAAGCCAACAGCATCCGTGTGAATCGCTTCAGAGCCGACTGTGGTTCGTGCTCGAAGGAAATTGTCAGTGAGATAGAGAAGCATTGCACGCACTTCTACATCCGCGCCAACAGATGCAGTTCGCTCTACGATGACTTGTTTTCACTGAGGGGATGGAAGACGGAGGAAATCAACGGCATCCAGTTTGAACTCAATTCCATTCTTGTTGAGAAATGGGAAGGCAAGTGCTATCGTCTTGTCATTCAGAGACAAAAGCGCATGGATGGAGAGCTTGACTTGTGGGAAGGTGAATACACCTACAGATGCATTCTTACCAACGATTATGACTCATCAACAAGAGACATCGTCGAATTTTACAACAAGCGTGGGGGCAAAGAGCGTATATTCGATGATATGAACAACGGATTCGGTTGGAGCAGGCTCCCCAAGTCATTCATGGCGGAGAATACTGTCTTTCTTCTGCTTACTGCATTGATACACAATTTCTACAAGACCATCATGAGCAGGCTTGACACCAAGGCTTTTGGGCTCAAGAAAACGAGTCGCATAAAGGCTTTTGTCTTCAGTTTCATCTCCGTACCTGCCAAGTGGATCATGACAGCAAGGCAATACGTGCTGAATATCTATACAGAAAACCAGGCTTATGCAAGACCTTTCAAAACTGGATTCGGATAAAGTCCGTTCCTTATGGTTTTAATCTGCGTATTGCCTCAAGTCGCATTGTGGGGTAAGGGGAAGGTGTTCACAAATCGGACAAAATTCACGCTCATACTATCATGATGCATAGTGTTCAAGCTCTTTACTGCAATTGAGATTGCCATTGAGATTACTTGCGGATTTGAGGTTTAAATCTAAAAATGTCAAATTTGTATTATTTATTAAAGCTAACGTGGAATATGTTATAATTTCACTTATGCATTGAGTTAGATTAAATTCAATATACTGATTGGAAGAAGCCATAACATTTCCACTGCAGACAATAGAATTATCAGAGATGTCAATTTTTTTACCTATTAAGCGCAAAAAATCAATCATATCATAGACATCCGTTTTTAAATATGGATTTTTTATGATAAATTTTTGTTTGTTAACAGATAAAAGTAATGCCGTTTTAGTGGCCCCTCCTACAAGCGGTCCACTCAAATCTTCGCTAGAGTATGAAAAATTTTTTATATCTAACTCGGTTATATCGCTATTGTCACCAAAATTACCTATTATTCTATTAGATTCTATACTTATTTTGTGATTAAAACATTCAATCACTGAAGCAATATGAGAAAATGGTCTATTATGTGAATCTATCGAATCACCAATTTGACAACCTCCAGAACCATAATATTCAAATTTTCCTAATGCAATTAATAGCGCCGGGCACAAATACATAGAACCATGAATACACTTTCCTAAAAAGAAAGGAATGTTGGCATTACATATGGTACTTGCGTCAATAAACAAACGTTTGTTATATATTTTTGCAGTACCACCTAGTTCATTTATTATTGCGATAAAAACATATGTATCACTTACTATAGGTGGATTAACAATAACAGTCTTCATTTTGAGTGCAATAGTTAATGCTATTATTTGAACCATTGAATGTTTGTATCCATCCAAACTTAAGGAGGCATTAACTGGACTATTTTTGCTCACACTTATATTAATATTTTTATTTTCTCCTTTAAACAAAAAATCGGATAAACATTTATATTCCATAATAGATTCCTTGTAACTCTAATTGTTGATAGACAAAAAAACAGATCGCCTATGCATCACAAACAAAATACGGTTAATTTAGTGTTTTGTTTTGTAATTAATTTTGTCTCTGTCCGAGATAAGTGTTGGTATGCATAACTGACCTGTTTATTCATTTTCTATGAATGCCCTGGGTAAACGAAAAGGAACAAGGTATATTTCATCCTTGTTCCTATCGGTCAGTATGTGCTATTCAGTTCAACAAATTGGAATTGGTAATATATAAGCGAGGGTTTAACAGCCTTCGCTTTTCTTATATGATGAAAGGGACCGGTCTGACGGAATTTGGAATTGGGACACCACGCCCGCAGTTAAATGTGTCAGCCACCCTTCATCATTCTGCGTTCGATTTAGCTAGTTGGGACAGAATCCTGCTCCCGTTTTACGCACCAATCTGAATGAATTTTGAAGCGCTGGAACCGATCAATATCATTCAAAAAGGAGGATCACCATGATTGCTGTTGGAATCGATGTTTCTAAATCCAAGAGCACCGTTGCCATTCTGGATTCCTGTGGAACCGTCCTGGCAACTCCATTCAACATGGCACATACTCAACCTGAAATGAATGCCCTCGTTTCCCGGTTAAAGGCATTTGACGAGCCTGTAACCATTTTGTTGGAGTATACCGGACACTACCATTATCCTGTTCTGAAAAAGCTTCAGGAAGAAGGCTTTCCGGTGTGCGTTGTCAATCCGTACCAGATGAAGAAGTACGGCGATGTTGAGATTCGTAAAGCAAAAACAGATAAGAAGGACGCTCTTCGTATAGCCACTTTTGCTCTGGAGAAGTCTTACAAGCTTGTTCCCTACAGTTCTATGGAACAGAAATACGAGGATCTTAAATTCCTGTCCAGGCAGTACCAGCAGCGGATTTCTTTTGTTTCCACTCTCAAGGTGCAGCTTATTAACATGCTGGACCAGACCATGCCCGGTATTACGAAAATTCTGGCACTAAAAAGCCGAGATCCGGAAAAATGTGCCTTACTGCTCTTTATTAAGCGGTATAAGTCTTTTGACGAGATTCAGCGCATTGGCAAAACTCGATTTCTCTCTACTTACGCAACACTTATGAAGAAAACACCGGACAGATACGCCCCAAAGAAGGGATTGGAAATCTACGAGCTGGCCCGGGACAGTATTACTACCCGCGGAGAAGATCCTTACATTTGGTCGGCCCAGGATCAGTGCGTCGGTCTGTTGGCAACCGCTCAGAATGCAGCGGATGAAATCATTACGCAGATGCAGAACATTGCGGAAACCATCCCTGAATACACGGTGCTTCGCGCAATGAACGGTGTCGGCGACCGACTAGGGCCTGTTATCCTGGCTGAGATTGGAGATATACGACGCTTTCATAGTGGCAAGGCTCTGAACTCTTTTGCAGGCAACGATGCACCGCCATACCAGTCTGGACAGTTTGAGAGCAGAAACCGCCATATCTCCAAACGTGGCAGTTCTTCTCTCCGGAAAGCTTGTTTTGAGGTCATGCAGGCCCTTAAACTGACAAAACCTCAGGACGATCCCGTATACCAATTCATTCTCAAAAAAGAACAGGAAGGAAAGCCCTACAACGTCGCCAAGATGGCTGGTGTAAACAAGTTCCTCCGAATCTACTACGCAAGAGCGATGGAACTCTACCGGTAGATCTCTTTCATTATACACGAATTTTTTAAGCCCGCAATCTGGTGGGTTAACTTTCTGCGCCCTTTTTCAGGAACAGTAGCACGAAATTTAGACTTGACAAACATTAGCTAGATTTGTTGCTCCGTCAAACTGAAAGTTTCAAGCGTTATAGACTTCCCACAAATATCTCTGCATCAATCGTCAAAGTTTTTAGCTTTTTGAAATCAATCTCAGTTTTATCTACATGGAAGAGCAGTGGGGTCATGTCTGCAAAAATTTTAATATCCTCTAACGGCATTTCATATGATTCTGAAACTCTTTTTTGGTAAATAACAGAATACTGCTTCTTGAATAAGTTAATCACATTCTCATTGGAATACTCTTGATTTTTCAAATGTTCTTTTGCAATGTTTCTGAACTCCATCAGATGTTTATTCCCAGGAATAACCTTTACAATATAGCCGCTATCCGTCAGAACTCTATTGAACTCCAAATAATTAGCTGGTGTAAATATGTCCAGTATACAGTCTACTGAGTGGTCTCTAATTGGCATATTTTCCAAATCACCCACAAACCACTTTATAGACTTACTACCGTCTCTTTTTGAAGCAAGGGAAATGGCATCTTTTGAAATATCAAAAGCAACTATATCTGCTTGAAATAGTTCTTTGATTTTTCTAGAATAATATCCTTCACCACATCCGACATCAAGAATAGTTGTTATGTTTTCAAGCTTGCTCAATATATGTGTTATCTCCGTAAGAATATGTGAATAGTATCCCTTTTCTAAAATATCCATTCTGCTTTCAAAAGAAGTTCTGCTATAATGCTTAGATTGCTTTTGATTTAATGCAAAATTCACATATCCTAATTTAGAAATATCGAAACAATGCTTATTACTACACAGCAAACTATTGCCTACCATCTTTAACTTTCGTTTACATATTGGACAACGAAAAAGCTTTTCGCTGTCATTAAATCTAATAATTTTATTCATGACATCCTCCATTATTACATTCTTGTCCGAAAGCGAGTTATGTAATACGGATGTACCGCAACACAACTCGCGGTATTATCTTAATCTCATATATGCTGTCATCTTATCACCTCCTCAAATTCAAGTTTGTATAACTATTTTATTGCATTATAGCATACTTTGGTCTGCTTTTCCCACTCCAGAGAAAATTTCTTTGTCGATAATTATCCTACCTATAGGAATATTTTTATTCACCAATACTTATCTCGGACAGAGATTTAATTTTAGAAAATGTATTTTTGTGCTTGCTTTTAGGATTCTCTTTCTTGCTTTTTGAACGATTGTGAAAACCTAAATCCTTCCCCATTGAATTGTGTTGCTTATTCTTCTCGTTTGTGTTACTAACCAACTGACCGCAGGCAGCTTTGATGTTATTACCTCGTGATTCTCTCATTTTTACTTCTAAACCAGCCGCTTCAAGTCGCAATTTAAATGCAACTAATTGTTGTTTGTTTGGCCTGTTAATATTGCAATTTGCGGTATCATTATATTGCAAAAGATTTATCAAAACATTTTTCTCACGAAACCATCTTCCTAATTGACGTACATCAGTTGCTTTATCATTTAGACCAGGAATCAATAAATAAGCAATTGTTACTTTTCTGTTATGTCTTTCCGAATATGATAAAACAGATTCAACAATCTTATTTATGTCATAACCTTTCATGTGAGGTATAATTATATCTCTTGTTCTTTGATTTGTTGCATGAAGAGAGAGGGTGAGTTGTATCTTCAGATGTTCTTCTCTTATTTTTTTTAATTGTTCTAAAGGACCTACTGTCGAAATATTAATTCCATCTGTGGGGAAATTAAGCCCATTTCTATCTCTTAGTATATGAATTGACTTAATTACATTATCATAATTAAAAAATGGTTCACCCATTCCCATATATACAATTCTGTTGACTTTTTCCTTCAGTAATGTTACTTGTTGCACAATTTCGGAAGGAGTTAAATTTCTTATAAATCCATTACTTCCAGATGCACAAAAAATACAACCGACAGGACATCCTACCATTGTACTAACACATACAGTTACACCTGTTTTTCTCTTTATGCAAACAGTTTCAACGCAGTAACCATCCTTTAATTTGAAAGAGTATTTTCTTGTGTCACCGCCATTATAAATATCATTAATGCTCATTGTTTGATATTTCTTTTGGGGCTTTTCCTTATAAAGGGCATGCATAAGCGATCGAGCTTTTTTTCTCCAACGCAATCACAAATTTCTTTATATGTATAACCGTATGGGTCCGAATTTATCATTTCTTCAGTGATAATTATTGTGTTTTTATTTTTCATATCATCAATACCTTTCGAGAAATATAATTACAAAATACGATAAACTACCATTATTATAATAACATTTCTAAAACAAAAAATCAATAATCTACATATCTATTTTACTTAAAATACTAAAAATACTCTAAAAATATATGTATCGAATTTTTATGTAAAATATTTGTCAGATATATCATACGAACACACTCCTTTATTTTATTTTGCATCTAATTTTCTAATCTCAGTTATCATTGGGCAAACTATTGCAATGCAAATAATTAAAATACCTGATAGTAAAAACCAATGATTTACATCGATTCTATCAGCAAAGAATCCAGAAAGAATTAACCCAATTGGCATAGCAAGAGACATGATACTTCCAGTTAAAGAAAATACACGTCCTAAATATTCAGGCTTAATTTTCTCCTGAAAAAGAGCTGTTTGCAAACCGCTGTAAAACGGAACCGAAAGCCCCATTATTGCACAGCAGACTACAAATATGAAAAATCCACTTTGAGGAAGTAATCCTGAAATGGTTAAGCTTATCCCCATCATAAAAATTGATGCCGTTATTAATAAGATTCGCTTTTGGTAATTCCCAAATAACCCTAATAATAGACCCCCTATCAACATACCAGAGGCATAAGCAATCTCCGTAATAGAAATATGCATCGGTGTACCATTAAAATATTCCATAGTGATTAAAGGATATAATGCATTTATGGGCATATAAACAAACATATATAATGTTCCAACGAGTAATAAAGCAAATAATCCTTTATTTTGCCGTAGTACAGCCATTCCTTCTTTCATTTCTCTTATGAAATTTGGTTTCAAACTTTGCACTTGATCACCTAGCTTAGGAATACGTACAATTGCTACCGTAATAGATGCAATCACAGCACCCAATACATCGATGGCAATAATAGCATTTAGTTCCCAAACGGAGTATAAGAGTGCTGCAACCGCCGGACTAACAATATAGCTTATAGACTGCAAAGACTGACTATAGCCTGCACATTTCGTAAGCTGTTCTTCTGGTACTAAAAGTGGAGTAACCGCATTGAGAGCCGGGGTATGAAAAGCTGTTCCAATGCTACGGATGAACAATACTACCATAACCATCCAGATAGGTAACTCCATATACAATGCAACAATAGCTAGCACGGCCCCAGCTGCTGCGATAATTAAATCAGCACCAATCATTATCTTCTTCCTATCATGACGATCCACTAATACACCAATGGCTGGTCCAAAGACCGCATAGGGTAAAAAACCTACAAGTGAAGCCATAGACAAGACCATCGCAGATCCTGTTTTTTCTGTAAGGTAAAAAATAATCGCCATTTGCAGGATGGCACTAGTGATTAATGATACTGCCTGCCCTGCCCATATTGTATAAAACTTAAGTTTCCAATTGTTGTATTTTTCCATTTATATTATCTCCTAAATTCTTATTTGTATCAGCGTATATTTTAACACAACAAGTCGTTTTAAGCAACTTTAAAATTAAAAAAATCCAATATTAACCGCCAAAGGGTGCTAGCCCCTAATTGGCGGAGAATGGCATAAAACACAGGTATCTTCATATTTTGGGGAGCCGTCAGGATTGTTTACGAATGTCACAAACTCTTTGAAACATCCTTCGCGGCGCATACCAAGACGTTCGCATAAGCGTTTGGAGCGGATATTGTCATCTTCCACAAATCCATAGATACGCCGTGCGCCCGCCTCTCGGAAAAGATAATCCAACAATCCGGCTGCCGCTTCACAAGCGAATCCTTTGCCTTCAAAACGTTTGTTGAAATGCCACCCCACATTATAAGTGTCTTCATTCTCACGCAAAGCGAACACGTCACCGATAATAAAGTCATCTTTTTTCAGACTCACCGCATAGCGCAGCATGTCTTTCGGGGAATACTGCATATATGCCCATGCCGCCTCTTCGGAACAAAGGCGGTCTCCGGCAAAGCAATTCACACGAGGATTAGAAAGATACTCCAACAATCCTTCGGCATCCTTCTGCTTGAAATTTCAAATGATAATTCGTTCGGTTTCGATATATATTTCCTTGTAATAATAAAATGGTATGAGTACGCCCAAAGTAGCGAAGGCAAGCATGGCATAGAGATACTGGTGGAACCAGATGAAGGTCATCCCGTAGAACAGGAAGGCAATGCTGCACAGCCCAGAGGCCAGTCCGTCGATGCCGTCGATGAGGTTGATGGCATTGATGATGAAAACCGTAACGAAAACGGTGAGAGGGATGCTAATCCACGACGGCATGGAATGGATGAACAGCATTCCGTGAAGGTCGGACAGTTCCACTCCGCCAGCCACCAGCATGATGCCGCAGACTATCTGGATAAAGAACTTGGCACGGTAGCGCACACCGATAAGGTCATCGGCAATGCCGACAAGGTACAACATGATGATGGCGCAGAAGGCGTATGCCAATGGCAACGCTTCTGCGCCTATTTCCTTAAGCAGCTCATCATGTCCGGTTGAGACATTGACCGCCAAAAGCAGGACAAAGGAGAAGAACACTACGGGCTTGAAGGCCATACCGCCAAGGCGAGGCACTACACACTGATGTATCTTCCGCTCGTCCGGCTCGTCGAACAGTCGCCTGCGGAAGGCGATGAGCAGAATCTGCGGTATCACGATTCCTGCGAAAAACACGCACAGGAAGAATACCGACAGGATGTTGACAATCCAAATTAAACTCATTCTCTATCTAACTTTAATAGGCCGTTTGTGTCGGTCTGTCCTGTACTAATCCCTCTGTATCAATCAATTCGGGGGGGTAATTCGTGTTTCCATAATCTCAGTCTATGATTTGAATATATTCCGGCTTCACCTCAGCTGAAACCGCCAGTAGGTCGGGAATAATGACGACAAGCTGCCGACCTCTCTTTTTTGCCACTTTTATGAAGTAGCCCTCCACCTGGTCGAACGGTCCGCCATGTACCCTTACTCTTTTACCTTTTTCAATGTTGATTTTATCTTTTTCCTTGTTGATTTCGCTGATTTTGTAGAAGTGTACCTCTTCATCTGCCTGCTTGCACACCTTGATGAAGTTGGTCATGTCTTCATCAGGTACAGTCAGATAGACAAGTTCTCCGCCACTTTTCCATGTGACAAACTGTAGGTCGTAATAATAATTGTGTTTGAAATCAACAATCTTCTGATGACTTGCATGCACAAACACCAGACTATGGATGACGGGTACCATGAAAAAGACTTTCTTGCCCTTGACAGTGCGAAGGACTTTCTGCTTGGGTATGAAATACTCTAAGCCATACGTTTCATTAGAGAGCCGATCTTCGGCAGTATTCTCGTTCTTGTAGGCCCGCATGACATACCACAGTATCTTATCCTTGTCCAATACATTCACCATACTGTTTTGACATGTGTTTTTTGAGAAAAGAACGTACTCATGGTTCATCCCGATATGCGTATCGGTCTGTATATCAGCAACTTTCTATGTGTTTCAACTACAATAGTCATCTATTCTCATCTTTCTGAGTCCACCCCCTGCAAAGCCCCTCTTTACGACATAAAAATTCGGTCGGAAAAGGTATGCAAAAGATGTTTCTCTCTTTAAGAGAAACTCTTCGGGATGCAAAAATATGAAAATAACTCCAATTCACCAAATTATATAGCGACTTTTTTACAAAAATGCTAAAATTTGTTGATTTCCGTCAAGCAATTGTTGAGCAAATATGTCTTTTACGATAAAATGATACCTCAATATCAACTGTTTAGCAAAACGATATTTCTCTTAAAGAGAGAAACACCTTTTTGCTCAACAATCCCCGACTTTTTTATTATAGTTGCGGTATCACACCGCAATACAATAGTTATAAATATTGAAATAAAGGTGCAGTGAGACGCTGCACCTCCTAAAGAGAATTGATGATGAGATTGTTGGCGTTGTCAACGACAGAGGTGTCCAATGAGGAGAGGTATATCTGTGTGGTTTTCTCGGAGTCATGCCCCAATGCCTCGCTGATAGTAGATACGGGCACGTTCTTGCTCTTGGCTATGCTTGCCCAGGAGTGGCGGGCTACGTAGGTGGTCAGGGGTACGGACAGGCCTATCATTTCTCCGATTTTCTTCAACTGCTTGGTGATACGGCTATAGGCATTCTTGTACTGTCTCCAGAATATGGCTCCCTCTCCTTTTGCTATAGGGAGCAGGTAGGGAGAATCATCTGTTTTGTACTTCGCCACTATCTCCTGCATGGCAGGTTCCCATTTGATGTGCAACTGTTGTGAGGTCTTCTGACGGCGGTAAATGAGCGTACTGCCATGCAGATTGCTTGGTGTAAGTTGTGCCATATCGATGAACGACATCCCACGGGTATAGAAACTGAACAGGAACATATCCCTTGCAAGCTCCAAACGGGGGTTCAGACTCAAGTCCAGCTCTTTCAGTTGCTTGATGATTTCCAAGGGGAGTGCCCGCTTGACGGTCTTGTCGATGCCGGTATATACATGCTTGAACGGTGAGGAAGAGATGACCAGTCCGTCATCTACGGCATGATTGTAGATGGTGCGCAGGTTGCGGATGTAGAAAGAGGTGGTGTTGCGGCACAGTCCGCTGTCTTTCAGCCACTGTTCATAGCCTTGTATCGTTGTCCCATCGACTTCCTCCAATGGCACATCGCCTCCTTTCAGGTAACGCTGGAGGCTGTTGAGGGTGGTTTTGTACCTTGCTACCATCCGCTTCTTGCCGATGCGTCTCAGTTTTTCGTTCAACTCCAGCGTATAGCCGATAATGCCATGTAATTCTTTTCCCTCATGGAAGTTGTCAACGACGGTGTCTGCTGTATATGACTGCCCTTCCTTGTCCAACCGTGCAATGACCAACAGCAGTTTCTTCCTGTCAGCATCCAATGTATCTTTCAAGGAAAGAAGATAGGCTTGACGTTGTGGAGTGACGGAAGTTGGCAAAATGATGTTTGAATGGTCCGCATCCCACTCTGAGGAATAGATTCTGTACTCTGTATGGATCTGACGTGCCACACGATTGTGTATCACCTGATAATACAGGCGACCCTCTTTCTCTTGAACAGATGATGTTCTGAACTTTAATTTGATGGATGCCATAATGCTCTGACTTTAACATTGAAATTGCAATTATTACCTTTATATATAATATAAGTGACAGACAAACAGGTATAGGAGGGATGGTGCCTCACCGCTCGGCATACAACAGCTGATATTCCACCCACCTCCGTTTCCTAATGGATGCCACTGCTTTTCCCCTCCATTTGCAATAGCTCAGATAGAGTGGCAGGATGTCCCTGTCGCCACGTTCCAATCGGGTGAGCAGGGACGCTTTCGGGTATCGTCCATTGCCTAACAACTTGGCTGGTCCAATCTGGTACGAGAGGGTGGCAAGCAGATAAGCATCCCTGCCATAACGGGCATATAGGCGCAGGTGCCGGAGGAGGTCTGTCCGTAACAGCAAATCTGCACGCTGACGTGTCAGTGTTTTCGGGAAACGCTCTCCCTTCTGTAGCTGGTGACCATAGCCCACATAGCCCGGTGTGGTCTTTGGGTCGTGCCAACCCTCGAAGTGTTTGGTAATGGCTACCATCCGTTCAAACAGTGCCCTGTCAATGGTTTGGCTTTGACAGGGCACGCTACAGATGGCCAACATGCTCAATAGTACGATGATGTATCTTCTCATTACATTATTTTATATAGGAGGTGCGATGTCTCACCGCACTCTAATCAATATCACTACATCATAGTGCGGAACTGCTGAATCTCTTTAATCATGGCTTTCACGTCCTCCCCAACCTGAACGAAGTTCTTGTAGAGGATGCGCTCTCGCTCTTCTTTCGACTTGAACTTATAGAACTTAGGGAGAGGGACATACTCCGATTCCTCCTTCTTTATTTCCGTCATATCGAAGTCGGTCTTGCAGTAGAACTTGGATGTCTTGAACTCCTCGCTCTCCTGGATGTTCATGCTTCCGTTCATCCCGGTCTTGGTGACTACGAAGTCACGGGCGGTCTGTCCACATATCCAACCTGTGGGCATATCGGAGATTTTGCTTGCAGGCACCAGGCTGTCCATATTCTCATTGAGGTTGATGGAGGTCTTGTCACGGTCGATGGTCACGCCCTTTTTGAGTTGCACTACTTTACCGAAGATGTCACTCGACAGCCATTCGAGGGTTTCCTTGGCTCTTGCCGAACCGCTCACCACATTGCCCACGGTGGTGATGATTTTCTGCATACCCACCTTGCCATAATCGGCTTCCAACTGCGGAAGTTCCTGAAAGCCAAGTGCCACGCTCACCTTGTTGCTTCGGGCTGTGCCTATCAGTCGGTCTATCTTGTGGAAATACAAGGTCGGCAACTCATCGACGATGATGCTGACAGGAACGTTCTTGCCCTGTCCTGTATTCACCCTCGTTACAAGGCGGTTGAGAATCAAGGCATTCAGTGCACCGATGATGCTCTCCATCTCGGGGTCGTTGGCAATGAGCAGATAACTTGGATTCTTCGGGTCACTGACCTTCAGGTCGAAGTCATCGCCGTCCTTGTGGAATATCCAGTAAGATTCCTTGGTGGCGAGACGGGAGGTATAGACACGTAGCGTGCCAATCATACCTTCCAACTGCTCCATGGCTTTGTTGGCAAAGGCAGTCTGGAACGGGCCAAGCAAGGGGGCTACCTCGTTGTCGGTCTGAAGTACCTCGAAGATGGTCTGATAACTCTCATTGAGGAACGATAGGATATGTGGCATGTCGCTGTACTTGCCCAACCAATAAGCGGGCTGCACCTCCGCGCCCGAATGGTCGAACACCCGTCCTGTGGGTATCAGCCTTTTCGTCTTTGGGTCTTCACGCCGCTCGGCAATCAGCATCTTTCCGTCCTTGTCGTAGGGCTCCTTGCCGTAGTTGCAGAAGAAATAGATGCAGGCGGCAAGGAAGTTGACGGCAGAGGTCTGGAAGAACTGGTCGCTGCCACCGCCGCCTTCCTTCTTGCCTTTTTGCAGGGATTCAAGCAGGGTCTCGGCGGTCTCGCTCGCTGCGGCAAGGTTGTTGATGTACTTCAACTGGATGGGGTTCACACGGCGCGAATACTCCACATCCACAAAGTTGATGATGTTGAACTTCATGCCATGGGGCATCTTGCTGTCCTTGGCATTCTTGTTCTTCAAGTAATGATAGTAGAGTTTGGTGGCGAGAGTGGGAAACTTATAGTCGTACACCACCATGGCAAAGCCCTTCTCGCTGTGCTGCCTGATAAACGGCTCGATGATGGAGAAGGTCTTACCAGAACCAGGAGTACCCACAACCCATGTGCCACGGAACGGATTGACGATGTTCACCCATCCCTTGCGGAACTTGCCCTTGTAATAATAGCGCATAGGGATGTTCACGCTGTACTTGTTCTCCTGCAACTCCCTGCATTGCTCAAAGCTCTCATTCTCGAAGTTGAAGCGGTCTTTCAGCAGCCCTTCCTTCAGGAACTTAGAGATATTGTCGAGGGCGATATGCACCAATACGACACCGACGATGGAAGTGAGCATATAGAGCCAAGTGTTCAAACGGAGGGTATAGAAACAGGGCATTATCGAATGACCGAACAGCCATACGGACTGCACAATCAGCAGCACTCCCGACAGCAGCGGATAGAGCACCTGCCTGCGAGCGTCAAACTCCAGATGCTTCTTGTTGCGCGTTCCCACACAGGTGATACATATCAGCAGGAACGTAGCCACCTTGCTATACACGAGGTTGCCGTCATGGTAAATCATCCACCGCTTGATGCGAGTGTGGATATCCGTCACTACGCCGCCCAAGAAGTCCAACTGCTCCGGCTCCAGTGCGTAGGCGAAGAACTCCATCAGGATGGAGACATAAATCACCGCCCTGAATATCTTGTAAAAACCCTGTAACTCTTTGCTTTCTTCCATTTACTTTACGATGATGTTGGGTGATAATGAGAAAAGATGAAGGATGCCACGGTGGACACCCTCCAATCCTCTTATGAGTTTTATTCGTAGCCGTTGATGGTCTTCTCAGACTCTACTGTCCACGGAGAAATAGTTGCAGATATGACCTCCAAGGTGTTGCGTACAGGCTTCAATGAATAGCTGTAGGAATGACCCGCTTTCCACGTGTCGTTTGTGAGGAATACGAAGTTCTCCCCATTGCTGAGTTGCAATGTCATGTCTGGCATAACCTGTGCAGGAACATAAAGCGTATATTCCATGTGGTCACTTTGTGGGTCGCCGAAATAATAGGTCGTCACCGACTCGTCACTGCATTCTACCTTTCCGGTCTTGATGTTGAAAGTACCGCTGTCAAAATAACCGACGAACGTGAGTAGGCTTCCTGCAAAATCATTGGTGGTGAAACCGTATTCTGGTGAGGTATAGACCTTGATGATGACACGCACCATCTGATGGGTGAAGTTCAATGTAAGGCTCGGATTGGCGTATGATGCCGCTCCACTGGCAAACAGAAAATCATTGACCTTCTGCTCACTCTGTACAGCTGCCTCCGGCACTTGGAACTCTATGAGGTCGTTGGTAGGATTTGCCGTATAGGGATAGTAGGCATTGAAGGTGTGAGTGTCTGTGTCCGTGAAAAACACCTTGTTGGCTGACACAAACTGATTCGTGCCGCCGCTTCGGGTGAACTTCATATTGTTGATCATCCCTGTGGAAGAGATGCCAATCATATCATTGAGTTCCCACTGGTTGTCAACGGCTCGTGTGGAAACGGCAGGTTGCAGCATCTCCAGATTGGTGAATACCTGAAGCTGCTTGGTTGATGTGCTGTCGGTCACGACCACAGAACCTCCGCCACCGGGCAGGTAAATCTCATTGACGATGTCTTGGTCACAGGACGTGAGGAGCATGGCTCCAAGTCCCAACATTAGAAACAAATTCTTTTTCATGCTTTTTCTTTTTTAATTGTTGTACTTTGATGATGATACGGGTGATACTCGATGTCTGTATATGGGCTAATCCATAATCGTGATGATGGGTCTCGCCTTATGCGGCTGCCACTTGGGAGTCTCCTGTATGGCACCGCTTCCCAGTGAGTAAAGCCATGCCTTGGCGGTCGCTTGTCCTTCTACCTCCGTTGAAGTCCAATACCAACAGTCATCATCCTCATCGGGGATAGGTGTGCCGCCGCATTTCAGGATGTATGGGTTGATGATGTCCTTGGCATGATAGAGCAGACGCATCTGTGCCACACTGGGGATATAGGCACTTTGCCCGTAACGCCACATGTCGAAGACACGCTCAGCCAAAGGCGACTTCACATCGGTCGTGCCATAAAGGGCAAAAGTGTTCTTGTTGCCGTCGTAGGCGGTGAGGTCACAGGATGTGTCCTGTTCCACACCGATACTGTCAGCAAAGGCTTCGGGAGCGATGTCCCACAGATAGACGGCATATCCGTTTCCCTCCATTTCTTCCCTCTGATTGACGTTGAACACCACTGCAATGGCTTGCTTGCACGATTGCTCGTAGGTTTCGTAGGGCATCACCTTGCCGTCAGTGGTCAAGATATGGGTGACCTTCATGGCTGTGTCGGGAAAGTCCTGATGCTCGTCACAGGCAGTCAGCAACACCGTTGCCGCAACTGCCAAGATTGAAAACAGTTTCTTCATACGCATAGTCATTTTACAGGAAGTTTCACACCCAGGACAATACCCGTTCTGAACAGGTCTTCACCCTTGATCATCACATCGGTCTTCACCTGCCAGAAGAGCTTCCAGCCGTGTCTGAGTGTATAGTTTTGCTCATAGCCGAGGTGGATGCCACCCAAGAACCTGTCAGTATCGCTACCTGCCGATGCTCCTATGCGCATGTTGCCATGGTGGTTGCGTCCTCTTGCCACACAGGGCTTATAGGCAAAGCCGAAACCATAACTGCGGTAGTTGTTCCAAAAACTCTCAGGACAGACATGACCGCACGATGCGCACTCGTTCCACTTGATATATCCGTTTGCAAAATACTCCCACGCATTGTGGTACTTCGTCTCATACTCGTAGGACAGCGTCACGTCCAGTCCTCGCTCATACAGGCATCCGAACCCCAAGGATATGCGGTCGCTATTCTGCTGCGCCATTGCCGGAGTCATGCTTGCCATAAAACAGATGACAACGAGTAAGGTATGCACAAGCCAATTCCTCACTCCTAATTCCTCATTCCTAATTCTCATTATTCCTCCTCCAACAGTATATGGTTAAACGAATCGGCAGACAGCACATCCTCATAGTCGATGCTGAGCGAGATGGTGCGTCCACTTATCTGTTTTTCCGACAGCTCGATGGTCAGCACCTTGTCGTTGGGGAAGGTCATCTTCTTCACCACAATCACGTTGCGATAGCCATACTTGAAGGTCTTCGCATCGTCCAACACAAGAGATGGGGTCAGTTCCACTATCTGCGCATTGGTAGCCTTGCTCTGCTTCTTGTCCGATAGTTTGATGCGCATCTCGTCGATGTCGAAGCGGATGTTGGTCTTGTTCTCCACGGAGAAGTCGATGAAGAAATATTCGCCCACGCTGTAGATGTTGTTCAGGCGCATTACCATGCGGTGCATCTTCGTCGCCACGTTGCGGTATTTGGCAGACGATGACCATATCTGACGTGCATACTTGGTCATGTCGGCAGTGGACAGGCTTACAGCGGGATTGTTGTAGGCATTGCGCTCCGAGCATTCTATTTCCTTATCGGTTACTGCCTCCTGCATCCTCGTGGTATAGAGCAGTGCATACTGCGTGCGGTAGCGTTCCGTCACGATTGTCACTATCGCCAACACCTCACCGTCGGCATACACGTTGTCCTTCGGCTTCAGGCGGATGGTGTTGTTGATGGGTTGGTCGCCCACCACCTTGTCTGTGGATATATCGACAAAGCGGATGGGTTCGGAGGCGGTGATGACGGTGGTCACTTGGTCGTTGACCGTCAGCTGCTCCATCTCCATGTAGGTGGTCTGCGCCTTGGCTGAAAGCACGCTCAGCGAAAGCAATGCACAGACATTCATTTTCTGAAAACAATTCATATTAGTTGATTTTTTGATGTTTATACTCTATGAGCCACCGTTCCCGACAATTCCGTTGTCGGGCAGTGTCTATTTCCTTTTCTCTTTCCCATTTACAAGGTAAACAAACGTCCCATACTTCAGCTTCACTTTGTTCTTCTTGATAGCCTTGCTGATGGCATTGCTTGTCTTCTGGTAGGCATTGGTCACGGCTTGCATTCCCCATTGCGAGAAACTGTTGTTCGCTCCACTCTGGTCGATGTTCATGTTGCTCTGCATAGCACCGCTCGCCACATCTTTCGTGGTCTCACGGAACTGGCTGCCGGGGACATACAGTCCCTCCAGTCCGTCCGTGTCATAAAGCGAAAGCGAAACCTTTATCAGCTCGTCATCCACAAGGATGGAGTTGATGCTACCCTTCACTCGCTGCGAACCGAAACCGCTCATGGTGGCATAGAGGTACGACCCTTTCTTCACCACGGTCTCACCAATCTCAATATCGTCCAACAGTCTCAGCCGCACCCTCGACCCGTCCGTAGCCTTCACGTCCTCGTCAATGATGGCCTTGATGAGCTTTGGCTCATGCTCGTTCTGCGTCAGGGTGTTGAAATAGTCCGAAGTCACCTTCACCTTCTTCACCACCTCCTGTGCCTTGTCCTCCTCGTCCAGTGCCTTCACCGCCTTGCTGTCCTCGGCAATCTGACCTTTCACCTCAATCTGCTCCTTGGGAGGCCCAGCCTGTGTGGTATCCTGGGCCACGGGGGCAACTGCCGCCTGTCCTCTCAGCCTCGCTTCGGCGAGTGCCTTGTTGAGTGCTTCGAGTGCTTCCGCTTCTCGCGCCTTGGCATCGGCCACTTCGGCTGAATCGTCCTTCTCTTCTGCCTGACGGACGAGTTCCGCAAGGTCTTCTTCTGTGTACTTGGATTCATACGCTTCTTTCTCTTCTTCGTTGTCACGCTCAATGTTATCAACAGCCGAATAGTCTGCTATGCGACCATACGACTTCGCCATGTTCTCATACTTGCCACCGATGCCGTCACCATTCTTAATCTGCGCTCCGGGCAGGTTGGGGTTCAGAAACTCGGTGGTCTGCAGGTTCTTGTCCTGCGTTTCCGCCACCTCCGTATTGAACATGTCAAAGACAAAATAGCCTGTGGCAATCAACGGGATGTACACGATGGCTGGCAGCATGTACTTCGGCTGACGGAAGTTTATCTTATCTGTTATTCTCATCGCTGTCTGATTTTGATGTTACTGACTTGTCTCGATTCTCCTCGTTGGTTCGATGCGTCACGGGAGGAGTGATGCAATGGGCTGCATTCATCATCTGCTTCATGCGCCCTTCCTGCCGCTCGATGGCACTTGCAGCCTCCGTCCGATGACCGTAATACCGCACCATCCTGTAGATGTTGATGCCGAAGCACGTGGCGACAAAGCCGAAGACGATGACGAGAAACAGCGTCTTGTGGGCATTGGCAAAGCCTTGCACCTTAGCCGCCGCACGGTCTATCCTCGCGGTCTTGGCAAACTTGCGCCCTGCCGCCACCTCCTTCTCATACCGCTTCTTGTACTTGGGGTCGTTCTTGTCGGGCATATCCTCGCCCACAAGCATCCGTCTGATTCCTTTTACACTCATACCGCTAGGATATTAGAAGTTTGACTTCGACTTCTGCTCAATATCCTTGTTGAGCAAGGTTCTCCAGTTCGTGATGAGCAGTCCATGAGGATTGTTCTCCGTCCTCGGCACGCGCTTCACCTGTCCCGCCGTCACCAATTCACGCATCAGAATATTGCTCCTTCGCTCTATCCTTTGCCTACCGTAGTAGGTGAACTCCATCTTCTCCTTGTTGAACTTGATGCTGTCGCAAAAGATGCTGAACACGGCACTCGTACCCATGATATTGTTGTAAAAGCCCTTTTCCTTCAGCGTATTGTACTGCGCCAAACCAGTTTCATCGACCAAATACATCGCCTTCTCCATCGAATAGCGGATGTACTTGTCATCGGGAGCAAGCGTAAAGAAGTAATGGTGGAACATCTCGATATGGCTCTTTGCCTCCACATCCAGCGTTTCCTCCATCGTGGTGCGGTTCACCAGTATGGGCACGTTGCCGTCCAATACATACACCTTTTGCTGCGCGTCCGTCACCATGCAGCGCGCCGTCCAGATGCTCGACACCGAGATGATGATGCAGCCCATGAGGAACGCAGAGCAGATGATGCCCACCAGCTTGATTTTGTTTTCTAAGTTCTTGATTACCATACGTTACTGCTTGTTTGAGGTCTGATTTCTCTTCATTCTCACATATTCACGGTGCAGGATGGTGTATATGTCCTTCTCAACTTCTTCCACCAGTTTGGCGTAATACTTGATGCAAGCCTCTACGTAGATGCCTTCGTATTTCAGTTGGATCCACACCCACCAGATGTCACGTTCACGTCTCCGTCGATTTCTGTAGATTTTGGCACGATGCAAGCGATAACTCAGGTAATCTACCATAGGCACTACATACTCGTCGTTATCCTCAAAGCCTTCTGCCATCTCCTCATACTGTGGGTCGATGTAGTTGTTTTCGGAATTGAAAAACTCTTCCTTTGCACGCTTGTTGGCAAACGCCATGAATTTCTCATCTTTGAGCCAACGCTCAATTTCATTTTTTGCTTTCATTTTTCTTGATGGTTACTTTTATTTGTTTCAATAGGAGGTGCGGTGACTCACCGCACACTCACATGTTATCTCATCACGGTCGCCATGGTTCCCGTAGCCGTCATCTTGGCTTGTTGTGCCACGCCCTCGCCGAAGTTTCGGGTTGAGAAGGCGGTGTCGCCCTCTGGTATCATCCATGCCGCAAGGTCGGGCACGAGGTTCAGGCATTTCAACGCCACGATGCTCGCTGCCATCAGATAGCCTGCCGAGAAGAACGAGTTTTGCAGATAGGCTGCCATCGTCTGCTCACTGGCGGTGATGGCCGTCAGGTTCTCTACCTGTATGCAGAGCACAATATCAAACAGCAACAGGACGTAGAAACCGACGAAGTAGAGCATGGCTCCGTAGAAATGAACTGTCAAATAACGGGTTAGCCACTTCGCCCACGCTCCTTCCCACTTGGGCAGCAACGAAAATGCCCATTGTATTGGACCGAATATAGTGAGCATTCCGAGCAATATCTGCTGACAGTATATCGTCGCCCACCAACCGATGCGGAACACGATCAGGGCTATCAGCATCACTATCTTGTCGATGCCCACCACGGCCCCTGCCGTCAGTGAGGTGAACCACAGTTTGCTGGCATCCTTCTCCATGTTGGTCACTTCGTCCACGCCCGTCTGCTCCATCGTCGCCTCTATCAGGTTGGGGTCTGATGTGCCCTTATGCGCCACGTCTGCCTGTGCCTGGAGGTCAGTGTACATCGAGTCCCTGACATATACCAACTGCTGCACCTCCTCAAACTTGTCGGAAATTTGGGTCGCCTCTGCCTCATAGAGGTCGTGGGTGTAACTGCCGATGCAATTGGGAATATAGGATAGAAAATCCAATACGCACCAGCTGCTGCCGCTGTTGGTCATGCCTGTGTCAGCAGGTGGGTACCACCAACAGAGGATGATGCTCACCACCAAGGGCTTGAACAGTTTCATCACGTCCAACGGTTCGTTCTTCACCATCATCTTGTAGGCCATGCTTGCCGCCACGATGATAGAGAACAGTGCCGCCAATGCCATACACATTTGGAGGATCCACCAGAACGGCCCTTGTGAGCCTGTGAAGGTGGCATCGGTCAGGAACTCGTTGGTCTGGAATATCACATCGTCAATCTCCTCTTCGAGGATGTTGATGCCGAAATCGCTGAGTATGTTGTCTGCCATCAGTGCCTGGTTCTATTGTTGATAATCTCTTTGATAAACTCTATGCCTTTCGGTGTCCATGACAGATAGAAGTGGTAGAAGCAGCGCATCCTGCCTGTGACATATACCGCAATGCCCTTGTCCTGAAGGTCTTCACGCAGTTTCCACATTCCATATTCCTTGGTGATGATGCCTTCCTCTTTGAGGGTCTTCACAATCTTGCCGTAGTAACTTCCGACATATTTGTGAAGCTTTGACATTGAAACTACCTCTAAATCAGATGGCATATAATGCTCATCAACGATGGGTGTCCTGCCGATAACGCTGATTCGCTTCGGCATCCTTGACATCTCCAACTGCCACTTGCCGTTTTTCCTCTTGGCGGCATAGAGACGTAACTGTATTTTTGATATTGATTCCATAGCTATTTCTTTATTTTATGTTCTTTCGATAACAGGAATGACTCCCACGCTCTTCAGTTTCTCATAGAGGAAGCGGCGACCTTTCTGTGTCCATTTGGTGTTCATGCGCACATCCTCCGTACCGTCCTTGTGTTTAATGAGGTAGGTCTCGCTGGTCACATAACCGCAGTCCTTGTAGTCGGCATACAGAATCCACTGCTTGCCACGCTGATACTGGATGTTCATCTCCTTCAGACGTCGGTTGAAGCGGATGGACGACTCGCCATAGTCCTGTGCTATCTGTGTGACCAGGACACTGCTCTTCGTGGCAAGGATGATGTCAAGGTAACTCACCTTGTCCTTCATCTCCGTCACCTCCTGTTGCAGGTCATCCACCTTGGATCCCAACTCAACGATGCGTGTCCTTTGGTGTTCACACTCCTGTTCGACAAGCAGACGCTTTTGTCGTTCTTCCTTCAGATTGACTGCTAACCGTATCAGGAAGTCTGGCTCTGCCAATGCCTTCTCGATGGTCTGCTGTGTCATATAGGCACCATGCTTGCGGATAGAGGGGAGCACCTCCGATGTCACCCACTTGCGGAAACGTTTGGCTTCGGGTTTGCGACTGTCAAGGATGACATCATACAGTCCGTCTTCATTGATAAAGTTTGTAACCTGTTCTCTTCCAAGACTATCCGAGATGGGGTACTTTGAAAGTACATCATCCGAAAGTCGTTGTACCAACTTGCTGGTTTTTAGTCCAAGAACTCTTGCCACATCAGCCAAACAGAACAAGGGTTGCTCTGGTGTTCCTGTGGTTCGGACTGCTCCAAATTCCTCGTTGTTGAAAATCTGAATATCGTTCATATCTCTATGCTGTTTTGTGATTATTTCTTCTCTTCCCTTATTTCTATCTGTTCACACTTTCTTCACCCTCACCGCTGTTGGCATCATCGCCGTCAGTGCCTGTCGAGCTCCTCACGCCCTTCATGTTTTCCTGCCAACGGCTCTTGGCATCGCTGATGATGCTGCCTTTATGTACTACACGGTCGTTGGTGGCTGCCAAGAGGGCGGTAGTCTGGCTTTGGGTGTTGAGCTGCACAAGGTATTTCAGTAGTGTCTCGTTCTGTGTCGTCAGGTCGGCATAGATGCTAAGATACTGCCGCTTTCTCTGTGCATTGGGCATATAGGCATCCTTGGTGGCTTTCACGGCACACTGGTACATATTGTACAGTTCCTCCCACCGACGCTTGTCGTTGATGGTGCCTCCTGTAGGGATGATATGGTCTATGTTCGCCTTCATCTTGTCCAACTGACCGTTGATCTTGCTGCTTTCGGCAAGCCAGGCGAGGTCTATCTGTCGGTCGGCTACGTTCAAGGCTTCCACCTCAGCACGCTTGGTGAGGGCAGAGTCTATCTTCTCCGCATCATCTACTTGGTTGTAGAGGTTGATGCCGGCAAGAGTGCGGAAACCTAACTTGTTCTTCTCTGCCGCTGTCTTCTTATAGTTGTTATGTAACAGCCAATAATAGAACTCAGGGGTGAGAGAACCGCCACCTGTCTCCATCACCGTTATCTGGTTCTGCTTGGAGGAGTCGTGGTTGTAGGTCACGCTCTGGGCTGTGGCTTTGATGGTGGTTGCTACCGCCATGATGAGTATCATTGTCTTCTTCATGTCCGTTCTTCTTTTGTTTACAATCCGTCAATAGTCAAGTTTTCCTGCCACTTTCCATCGGCTGAAGGCATCTTCCAGTATCTCTTCCTTCGTCCTCGTCCGATACACCTTCTCCTTCCAATAGCCCATGCGCAGCTGCACATACCGCCATGTCTGGAAGTAGGCTTGGTTCAGATGTTTTTCTATCAGGTCCAACGAATTGTTGATATTGTCCAACACCATCAGCAGGTCGGAAGTTGAACAGGCTGCCGCTCCTGTGGCATACAACACGAGGTCGTTGACGCTATGGTAGAGTTGGCTTCCTTCGTTGTATATGTTGTCGATGGCTTTCTTGTTGATGCTGATGAGCATCGTGTCAGCCAGTTCGATGTGTTTCCGCTTGATGACCTTATCATTGAAGTCCTCCAACAGGTTCTTGTAGTCACTGATGCGGTCGCTCACCGTCTGGTAGGTGCTCTTCACGTTCAGCACCGTGCGCAACGACTGGTACATCACATCGATGATGTCGAAGGCCCGGGTGTATTTGTCCAAATCCACATTCAGTTCCTTGTATTTGCCCACCTCTTCACTGCTGTATTCATGCAGCAGTTGATTGCTGTACTCCAAAGTGCTGCGTGCCAGCAAGAGGCTGCGCTGCTTCTTGTGGTCGTTGATGTATGCTTCCACCGATACCGCATCGAATCCCCATTGCGCCAAGGCTGTATTGGGGAAGAGGGTAATCAGCAGGAGAGCTATGATGATGGTATGTCTCATTCTCCGTTCCTCCCTCAGTTTTCGTTCTCGTTATCTTCACCATTCCCTCTGTTAGGGTCTGCATTCTCTCTCCATCGCTCGTAGCACTCTTCAATGAGTGTCCTTCTGCGACCTTGGTCTGCGTCGATTGAAGGAAGAATGTCCTTCAGCACGTCAATGATGCTGCGCTTGTAGTGCATCATTTTTTCTAATGATACCAAGTCGGCGTAAATCTTGGTGATACGGCTATCTACTTCACGGGCTATCTCCAGACGGTCGCTCGACCAGAGCAGGTGTATTACATCGTCATTGTCGGCGGTCTGGGTTGCCTCGCTCTTGGCATATTCTGTGGTGATGCTGCACGACGGGAACTCCTGGGCTATCTCCGAGATACGGCTGTTCACCTGCCTCGTCTTCTCCTCGTCAGAGGCATTCGGGTCAAGGGTCAGCACATCCACCACCTGTGTGTCGGTGTATTCCGAGGTCAGCTCCCACGATATTTGCAGTATCGCACGGTGTATCTTGATGCCAAGGAAGTACTTGGGCTTCCTTGCAATGGACAGTGTCGCCTTGAAGGTGATAATGCCGTTGATGTTGGGCATGGTGGCAGTTCGGACGTAGGTGTAGCCGTTCCACGAACCGGCACCTTGCCACGTGAGATTGTAGGCTGACTTCACATCCTGCATGATGGCAGGGATGCGGTAGTAGTCATCGGTGGAGGTGGCATTGTCGTTAGCCGCCTCGCTCTTGGCATTCTGTATGTCTGCCAACTGCTGCTGCCATGTCGCCAATTCCTTCTTCAGGTTGTCTATCTTCGTCTTGTTGACATTATGTTGCTGCCGCAAGGCAGGGGCTTCCTCCACAGAGGCATTGGCTATCTGCGTGAGCAGGTTCCTGTTCTCTGTCTCCAACTGGCTTATCTGCGCCTCCAACAGGGCTATCTTGCTATTCGCCTCACGTTCCTTCTCGTCCAGTTCCGATAGGTCGAGATTATTTTCTGATACGCTTGTCCTCATGGCGCATTCCTTGCTGTGGGCATTGAGCGAACCGCCGCACTCACGGCACTTGTACTGCGTGCTGCCCTGTCCGAGGGTGACACCGTCCGAACAGGTGACGCTGATGGTCACGCTCTCCACGCCCTTCAGTTTGGCGGCATCGGTGGCTTGATAGTAACGGCGTGCGTCACTGCCGATGTAATAGACATAGCCCTCCTCGTTGTCGTTATACTCCGAGAGACGTGCCTGCAACTGACGCTTGAAGGTATTCAAGTCCATGCTGTAGGAGTCGAAGACATCCTCATACACCTCTTCCACGTTGTTCCAGCTCTTGGTAACGTGTATCTCGTAGGCGTAGGCCTTCTTGGTCTGCTTGCCGCCACGGCTGATGATGTACGACGACATCCAATAGTTCATCGTATAGGTGAAGCCGTCGCTCTGGGCGTTGAGCTGCTGCACACGGCTGCGGCTCCATCCGGCATGGTTCTCCGAGTTGGCCAGTATCTGCTCTCGCTGCGTGCTGTTAGGGTAGAAGTTGGGGTCGGAGGTGTTGATACGATACCAATGGTCACCGTTCAGAATACTGTTGTCATCGGTCGGCGGATAGTAGTCACAGAGGCTTACGCTGCCTTGGTCTCGTCGGGCAATGTACCAACGCTGTGTATAGTAGTTGCCCTGCGTCTCGCTCAGATAGTCTGTCATCCACGAGGTGATGTTGTAGTTGGAGAGGTCGAAGAGGGCTGCCACGTTGTCCTCGCCACCCACCAGACTAAGGAGTGTGCTGCCGATGCCGTTCTCTGCCTGTTCATAGAGGTCATGGTAGTTGTCATAGATGTCGATGATTTTACTCACCTTGCCATTGAAAAGGTCGTTGAAGGCACTCTGCTGCAAGAGTGCGCCTGATGCCCCGTTGATACCTGCCGTCGCCAACGATGCTCCCATATTGTAAAGCGTCTCGATGTCGGCGGTGAGGTTCTCCACGGTGAAGTTGCCGGGCACACTGGCGATGTCATCCAACAGCTGCTGCCAATCTACATTGCCTATCTCCGAGAGTTTGAGGATGGCGGCTATCTCTTGGTTGATTTCCAAGAACTGAATGTCGGCAAAGGTCAAGCTACTGTTGGTCACGACACTCTCAAACTGCATACACAGCGACTTTGTGTCGGCGCATATCTTCATCAGGTAACTGCCCCAGTAGAGGGCGGTCTGCGGACTTTTCAGCATCATTCCTGCCACCGTCCATATCTTGGGCATAATCTTGTTCGCCACCATATTGTGGATGCGGCGGTAATAGTAGTTCTCCGTGCTACTGCTCCAAATGCCGAGGTCGGTGAATGCCTTGCGCTCCAAGAACTTGGCAGCGAAGATGCCGGCAGTGGCAACCTCTGCGGCATTGTAGTGCTTCAAGATTTCGCCCACCTGCTCGTTATAATAGCTCTCTGCCATAGCTCCAGCACCGAATGCGGCAGCCATGGCGGCAACGATCTGCTTGTCGTAGTTCACGCTGTAATACTGCGCATGAACCCTTCCCACGACAAGTGTAAGACACATATATATTATAATAAGGTATAAACGTCTCATTGCTTCACTACTTTACGTTTTTACTACTTTCAGTTTCTACTATTCCACTACTTTACTACTTGTAGTATTTACTATTGGTAGTATTCACTACTAATCGTATTTACTACTAATCGTAAATACTACCCAGCCACCGTTCCCGAAAGTTTTGCTTTCGGGCATCTGGGCTTTACGTCTATTCCGGGATTTCCGTTTCCATCAATCAGCCCCCGTGCTCGCCGTGTCAGCGGCGAGTGGCTCCATCGTCCGTCAAATTGAGCACATGCCCCGCCTCATTGACCTTCTGCGCAAATGCCAACGACTTCCCGATGCCACTGGCATCCCAATCTCTGCAATACCGCTCGATAGCCTCCTGATGTCTGCACTTCAGTTCATGCTTATAGAGTTTCAATGCCTCCTTCTCAGCTCGCTCGGTGGTGTAGGTCATATAGCACTCGTGCGGCTCCTCCACACCATACACTCCGCTCGTCGATCCACGTCGGATAAACACCTCACGGAAGAAACTTCTTCCCTCCTTGTTATCCAAGCGGTTGACAGTGAATATCTTCTTGCAATCCACATCCGTCAATCCTAATATCGCCTTGATCTCGTCGAATCGCTCACGAAATTTGCTTTGGTCGAGCAGCATCACCACGTCGGAGTTGTTGATGATGGCTTCCTTCACGATGGGACTGCCGATGATGTCCTGTATCTCCTGTGTCACTACGCCCACGCTCGCCCAGAACTTTCGGGCTGTCTTGTATAGGTACTTGATGTACTCGGCCATCAGCGGCGAGGCGATGGCTTTCCATGCCTCCTCGATGACAAGGCACTTGCGGTTCTTCTTCAGGCGCATCTTCTGCAGGAACACGTCCATGATGATGAGCGTCACGATGGGGAAGAGCTGCTTGTTCTCCTTGATGGCATCCACCTCGAAGACGATGAAGGTCTCGTCGAACAAGGTGCTATCCACGTTCTCGTTGAGAATCTTGTCGTACTTGCCGCCACGGTAGAAGTTTTGGAGCATATAGGCGAAGTTGTCGCAGTCGATGGTGGTGATGTTGTTCTCGATGCAGATCTGGTCGAGACGCTCACAGGCGAACTCATAGAATGAGTCGAAGGAGAGGGTCTTCACGCTCAATGCCATGCGCCGTTCCTCCAGTCCCTTGATGAGTTTCTCCACCTTGTCGTGTATCTGCGTCAGCTCCGTGCCGCGCCGCTTCTCCATGGTGGAGAGGTTTTTTCTCAGTGTCTCCTTCTGTGAGGAAGGATAGGGCTGCACACCGTTGAAATAGAAATCGTAATACTCCGTCACCAACTGCTCCACGACACGGAACTCCAGTTCGGGTATCTGCGTCTCCGAGCCTTTCCATATCAGCAGTATCAGGTTCTTCAGGAAGTCTATCTTCTCAATGTTCAGCTCCCGCTTGCTGATGTTGAAGGGGTTCATGGTGATGGGCTTGTCCTCCGTATAGGCGATGTACTTGCCGCCCACATACTCGCAGAGTCCCTCATACGAGTTACCCGTATCGACCATGACGATGTCGGTGTTCTGCTCCCACAACTGACGCACCACGCTGTTCATGTGGAAGCCTTTTTATATCTCCTAACACGCTGAGCTACAGCACTCTCTTGAAAACAACAAATTCAAAACGGTACAAATTTTGAACAGGCGAAAATCTATAGTTCAAAGCACTCGGCAAAGAGAAAAAACTATGACAGGGGTAAAAAGTGGTTTTAAGATTATTTATGAAAATATTTTGGGTAATTTTGGCTGATTGCTATCCAAAGAGCGCATTTTTGATAATAAGTCCCACCTCCATCAGCCATAAAGAGTGTGACAATCGAAAAAGAAAAAGAGGGATGAGAGAGCCTTCTTGGTGGCTTCAACATTGGGCGAAAATGGATGTCTTGTACCTCAGTTGTATCTCAGTCGGCATATATTGCTGATAGACAATGCAGGTTAATAATTCGGCGGCAAGTCATCACATGTTTAAGCTCGCATTGTATAGACCGCTCCTTGTTAGGACAAAGTGCAAACACAGTTAGATTTGTTCGCCTGACGATACTATTTTACCCAAGAATGTTGCCACAGTCCACTAATTTTGCCTAATTCGCTAATTCTATTAAAAATTTCGCCCATAACATAGTGGCTCTTCCAATAATAATATGTATATTTGCACAATAAATCTAGTCTGAATGAATATGGAATCAAACGAGAAACCCATTATCAACCGCATCAAAGTGGTCCTGGTGGAACAGAGAAGGACAAACAAATGGCTGGCAGACACTCTTGGAAAAGACTGCACTACAGTTTCAAAATGGTGTACCAATACGGCACAGCCCGGATTGGAAACATTGGTAAAGATTGCAGAATGCCTGGATGTTGATGCCAGAGAATTGATTGTTCCAACAAAAAAAAGAAGTTTGGATTGCAGATATGCCAGAACATATGATTCACTTAAATGGCGATAAATTTTTAGGTCCAAGATAAACCTAAAATCCGCAACTATCATCCAATACACGATTAAGGGTAGATTTATGAGTCGTTAGTAGCAGCTTTCAGTA
>NZ_JADYUF010000043.1 GCF_021531655.1 Leyella stercorea
GAACGTGGTGCTGCACGAGGGCACATATCCCTTCATGCACTGCCGCAACATCAAGGTTGACGGACTGCAATCGGACGCCAAATACGTGTTCCAGTACTCGCGCGACATCGAGATACGCAACGCCAAGATTGACACCAAGGACTCGTTCTGGGAGGTTGACAACGTGACCGTGTACGACTCGGAGCTCAACGGCGAATTCTTAGGATGGCATTCGCGCGGATTGCGACTGGTCAACTGCCACATCTCGGGCGAGCAGCCGCTGTGCTACGCCAAGGACCTGGTGCTTGAGAACTGCACCTTCGACCCCGAATGCGACCGCGCCTTCGAATATTCCACCCTCCAGGCGGACATACGCGGACACATCAAGAGCATAAAGAACCCCACATCGGGCAAAATAGTGGCAGACAGCATAGGCGAAGTGATAATCGACGAGAACATCAAGCAGCCTGCCGACTGTCAGATTCTGACACGCTGAAAAAGCCCCTTTATAGAACGTTAATATCAAAAATGTGCAATTTTGCCACTTTTTCATATCAAAAATGTGTAACTTTGCCGAAAAAGGATATTAACCAATGGAAATAAAGAGAGATATAATAGAGAAACTGAAAGCGTGGAAAGAGAATCCACGCCGTAAGCCCTTGGTGTTGCAGGGTGCTCGCCAGGTAGGCAAGTCGTGGGCATTGAAGAAGTTTGGCAAGGAATGTTTTGAAGACATTGTTTATATAAACTTCGACACAATGCCTGCCCTAAAAGAAGACTTCAGACGAACCAAGGTGCCGGCACAGCTCATAAGGCAGATGGAGATAATGACGGGCAAGCCGATAACTCCTTCGTCTACGCTTATAATTCTTGACGAGATACAGGAGTGTAACGATGCATTGAACAGTCTGAAGTATTTCTGCGAGGATGCTCCGGAGTATGCTGTAGTATGTGCCGGTTCGCTCTTAGGGGTGGCTTTAAATCGTTCGGGGGCTTCCTTTCCGGTAGGAAAGGTGAATTTCATGACTCTATACCCAGTGTCGTTTGCCGAATATCTCAGAGCAATTGATGCCCAGCTGTATCGTGCCTATGAGATGATAGACACCATTATGGCTGTGCCGGAGGTGATACACCAACAACTGACAGATGCCTATAAGGCGTATCTTGTATTGGGAGGTATGCCCGAAGCTGTGAGTGCGTATATTGACACCAAGGATTGGGATGAGGCTAAGGCCATACAGGACGGCATACTCCAGTCTTATTCATTAGACTTTGCCAAGCACATCAACAATAAGGACATTCCGCGAGTGTTTCAGGTGTGGGGCAATTTGCAGGACCAATTGGCACGTGAAGACAAGAAGTTCAGATATGCTGACGTTCAAAAAGGAGCCAGAGCGCGTGAGTATGAAGGAGCTATAGAATGGCTGTGTCTTGCAGGATTGGTACATCGTGTGTCGGCATTGGAAACTCCACGGCTCCCTTTGTCTGCCTACAAGAAGAGCAATGCATTCAAGCTGTATCTTAATGATGTGGGATTGTTAGGGCGTAAGTTCGACTTGGATGTGCAGACTGTATTGGCTGGAGACAATCTGTTTACCGAATTCAAGGGCGTTATGGCAGAAAACTACGTGCTGCAGTCGCTTGTTCGTCAGTTTGGCAACTCACAATACTATTGGACATCGGGCAACATGGCCGAAGTGGAGTTTGTATTACAGGCTGATGGTAAAATCATTCCGATAGAAGTGAAGGCAGATAAGAATGTAACGGCTAAGAGTCTGGCGTATTATCGTAAGCAATACACCCCTCAATTGTCTGTGCGACTTTCCACGCTCAATATGCGTAAGGATGACGATTTGCTCAATCTGCCGCTGTATCTTGTTGACAAGATGAGCCGTTTCGTCAGCGTGGCAGATTGAAATGTAGTCCTTTTGCCTTTCAAATGTAGTCCTTTTGCCCTGTAAAAGGAGTCCTTTTGCACTCCAAAACGAGTCCTTTTACAGGGCAAAAGGACTACATTTTCAGAACACATCGAATTGAGTGGTATAAACGAACCGTAAAAACAATGATTTATGACTGATTTATTACACAATACTACCGGCTGCGTGCCCTGCACCGACCAGCTTTTCACGAAGCCCACACAGCGCCGCGGCACCAACTCCTACAAGTGGGACTCGGCTCCGACTGCCGATGTCATACCCCTCTGGGTGGCAGACATGGACTTCGAGACCTATCCCGCCATAACCGAGACGTTGCAGCGTCGCGTGGCTCACGGCATATTCGGATATACACGTGTGCCCGATGCCTACTACGAGTCGGTGTGCCGATGGTTTGCAACCCGGCACCAATGGCAATTCGCGCCGTCTGACATCATATACACGTCGGGCGTAGTACCCGCCATATCAGCCGTCATCAAGGCGCTCACCCTGCCCGGCGACCAGGTGATAGTGCAGGGTCCGGTGTACAACTGCTTCTATTCGAGCATACGCAACAACGGCTGCGAGACGGTGTCCAATGCCCTTATATATAATAAGGTTGCGATGCGCTACGAGATAGACTTCGACGATCTGGACCGCAAACTCTCGCACGAGCGTGCCCGGCTGCTCCTGCTCTGCAATCCGCACAACCCCGGCGGACGTGTGTGGACACGCTCCGAGCTGACGCGTGTGGCTGAGCTGTGCCGCAAGCACGGCGTGCGCGTGGTGTCGGACGAGATACACTGCGAGCTGACGCTACACGACAACAAGTACACTCCGTTCGGGTCGCTGCCCGACGAGCTGAGCTACGGCTCCATAACCTGCTGTTCGCCCTCGAAGGCGTTCAACATAGCCGGTCTGCAGATAGCCAACATAGTGTGCCGCGACGCCCAAGTGCGCGAGCGCATCGACCGTGCCATCAACATCAACGAGGTGTGCGACGTCAATCCCTTTGGCGTTGAGGCGCTTATGGCAGCCTACACCGATGGGGGAGCGGAGTGGCTCGTTGCGCTCCGCCGCTATCTCACAGCCAACTACGAGTGGCTCCGCCAATACATGGCAGAAGCCTTGCCCCACCTGCCCGTGATGCGTATGGAGGGCACATACTTGGCTTGGGTGGACTGCTCGGCATTGGGCGTGACATCCGAAGCGATAGAAGAACGACTGCTGCGCGAGCATAAGGTGTGGGTGAATGCAGGCAGCATGTACGGCAGCGAGGGCGAACACTTCATCCGCATCAATATGGCGTGCCCGCGCGAAAGGCTCGTAGAGGGGGTGAAGCGGATAGTTGAAGGGCTGGCTGATTGGAATAAAGATTAAAGGAAAAAGTTGCGGTTGCTAAAATAATTGTGTATTTTTGCATACGACAGTTAGCATCTTGACAAATTGAACTTTTAATAAAAGGAGGAATACACATGACAAAAGAAGAGAAGAAAGCCGACTTCTTACGTCGATTCAGAGCCTCAAGAGAACGTAAGGAAGAGTACCTTTCAAAAATAGAAATGCGTATGCGTGAGGACTATCGCATTCGCACAGGCAAAGAAGCAGAATCCTTCAACGTGCTGTAATGAACAGGCTTGACATACAAAGGATTAATGCAATGGCTCCGTATCTCGTGACATTTCACGAGACAGATGAGTCGTATATATTCGTAACAGAGTCAGGCGTGGAATACTCAATAGGTTTCATGCCTGATGATTTGTTGCAGTCTGATGAATCATACGAGTTTGTAATAGCCAACTTGAATGGCAAGAAATCGCCTCGTGACAAGAAGGTGAAAGACACTATCGTTGCTATTGTTGAAGAGTTCTTCAACAGCAACTCTGCAACAATATTATATCTGTGCTCTACAAGCGACGGTAAGCAACTGACAAGAGGTCGGTTGTTTCAGAACTGGTTTGAATCGTACAAATACAGCAACCGCTTTACTATGGTAACATCAACTTTGGTTGACGAGTACGGGATAGATAATATTGCTGCACTGATAATTAGAAACGATAACCCAAGATTAGGCAAGGTTCTGGCCGAATTTGGCGAAACAATAGAGATGTTCAGTCATAAACCGACTCCTTAATAACCCTTATACCAAGAAAAAATCAACTTAAATGAAATTTTTTCTGCCAAACACTTGACATCGCTTGCGCCAGATTGTACCTTTGCAAACGTAATCAGAAACACAGTTTGCTGATGAAACGCAGAGCAGAACAAATGGATGCATCCGCCGGACCCATGTCGACCAAGTCCGCCAACTATGCTCTACCATGAAAAACACAAACAACTTAACACTTAACATTTAACACTTAACATTCAAACACAAACAACTTAACATTTAACACTTAACACTTAACATTAAAAAATCAGAATTATGGCAGTAAATTTCAAGATCTATCAGAGCAATCGTAAGGGCAACACCAACGGAAAGTTTTATGCACGTGCAGCCCATCGTGAAACAATCAACACCAAGGACCTTGCCGAGGTGATGCAGAACAACAGTACAGTGAAGCGCTCGGACATCGTTGCCGTGCTCACCGAACTCTCGGAAGTGTTGCGCCAGGAGCTGCAGCGCAGCAACAAGGTGCATATTGACGGCATCGGAACGTTCAAGGTAGGCATACGCTCGAAGGGCGCCAAGACCGCCAAGGAGTTTAATGCAACCGACAATATCGTAGGCTCGCGCATACTCTTCATGCCCGAAACCACCATCGACGCCAACGGCAACCGCGTCAAGGCGCTACTTGCCGGACTCAAGGTGAAGGAGGCTGCAAGCTACGAGAGCCTCAAGTCGAAGGAGCCTGAAACCCAGAACCCGGGCGTGTAGCACCCTATACACCCATATATACACCACAGCTTTTGGCTGAACGAAACCGCCTGCTGGCATATTTTGAGCCGTCATTGACTGACTATACGGTGAAAAATATGGCCGGCAGGCCTTTTTTGTGAGAAAAATACTATAATTTTGCACGTCAGGACAATACTCTCCCGACGTAAAAGACAAGAAATAACAACAAGCAATCAGTATATGACAACAAAAGCTTTAAGGCGCGCATTGTGTCTTGTCGTCATGCTATGCGTGGCGATGAGTGCCGGTGCCGTGCTCAAGGAGAAGAACCTCAAGTCGACACTCTCGGTGCTGCGTGCCGAACTGGAGACATCGTTTGGCGAGCAGCGACAGAACATGGCGCGCTATGCCGCATACAACCAGCAGCAGCACAAGCAGATGATCTCGCTCATGCAGCGCAGCGACCAGATAGCCCTGATGCTCTACTCGCAGAAGCAGGACTTCACGTTCGACATGACATACGCATGCCATGAAGCCACCGAGCTGTATCGCGAGTTCAGCAAGCGACGCATGCCCTACGACCGCATAATGAAGCGTATGGATGCCGAGATAGCACGCTATCAGTATCTTATGGAGACGCTCGGCAACATACCGCCGTCGCTCAAGATGCAGCAGGACATAAAGAACGGCAAGATTAAGGGCCCGAAGTACATACTCGACAAGAACGGCAAGCAGAGACAGCTGCCCTTCATGCTCGACGAGGCGGGTCAGGCCGACCGCAAGGCGTGCCTTGCCTACGCTACAGCCCTGTGCCGCAACCTGACCAACATGCGCGCCTCGGTGCAGAAGGACAACGAGCACTACCAGCGCATATCGCTACGCCTCAAGAAGGTGAACGACTATGCCATGCAGCGCTACAACGAGATACAGCACAACATATTTGTCAACGGCGACCAGAACTATCTCGAGATTATCTCCTCGATGCCTATGTCCTACCATAACGCTAAGGCGGATGTGAGCGAGAAATACAACACCGAGAAGGTGAAAACCGTCAACGGCACCGAACGACAGGTGTATTCGCAGTGGCGCGGACCGATAGTGATGGGTCTGAGCCTGTTCGTTCTGTTCTACATCATTGTGGCAGCCCTGCTGAGCAACGTGCTCGTGCGCTGGCTCGTGCCGCGCCGCTTCCGCACCGACAACTTCATGAAGAAGAAGGTGTGCCTCATACTGTTCGTCGCCATGTTCATCTTCGCCGTGTCGGTGATGGTGGCGCGCTCGTTTATGTATCACAACTTCTTCCTCATGGCGTCCAAGCTGCTCATAGAGTACGCCTGGCTGCTGTGTGCCATCTTCTTCTCGCTGCTTGTGCGCCTCACGGGCACTCAGATAAAGAGCGGTTTCCGCATCTATACGCCCATTATGCTCATGTCGTTCATCGTCATAACGTTCCGTATAGTGTTCATTCCGAACAATCTTGTGGCGCTCATCTTCCCCCCTATACTGCTCGTGTTCACACTGTGGCAGTGGAACGTCATAACGCGCCACAACGACAACATACCGCGCTCTGACATATTCTATACATGGATATCGCTGCTCATCATGACTTTCTCTACGGCATCGGCCTGGTATGGCTACGTGCTGCTGTCGGTGCAGGTGCTGATATGGTGGATGTTCCAGCTCAGTTGCATACAGACCATCACTTGCGTATACGACATGCTCGGCGTGTACGAGCGCCGATGGCTCAGCCACCGCATCCACTCCGAGAAGGAAGCCGAGAAGGCGCGCAAGGGCTCGCTGCTCAGTGTCATCACCGTAAGTCACGGCGCACACATCAACGTGACGTGGTTCTACGACTTCATATACATGGCACTGGTGCCTGTGCTGAGCGTGTTCTCGGTGCTGCTGTCGATATGGTGGGCTGCCAACGTGTTCGACCTGACCGACACGGTGTGGAAGATATTCCAGTTCGACTTCCTCAATGTCACCGGCGTGGTGCAGCTGTCGATACTGAAGCTGGTGATGGTGGGCTCGCAGTTCTTCGTCTTCCGCTATCTCAACTATCTCATCAAGTCGCTCTATCATAAGTATCACCGCTCTAAGATAGTAGTCAACGGCAAGCCCAACTTCACGCTCGCCAACAACATCATAGCCATCTGCTGCTGGGGACTCTATGCCATCATTGCCATCAAGATGCTCAAGATACCCTCGACAGCCATCTCCGTGATATCGGCAGGATTGGCTACAGGTGTGGGTTTTGCAATGAAAGACCTGCTCGAGAACTTCTTCTACGGCATATCGCTTATGACAGGACGTGTGCGTGTGGGCGACTTCATAGAGTGCGACGGCATACGTGGCAAGGTGGACAGCATCACCTATCAGAGCACACAGGTGCTTACGGCAGACGGATGCGTCATTGCCTTCCTCAACAGTTCGCTCTTCAGCAAGAACTTCAAGAACATCACCAAGAACCATTCGTACGAGATGGTGAAGGTGCCCGTGGGTGTTGCCTACGGCTCAAACGTTGAAGAAGTAAGGCAGATGCTCGTCGCTGCCGTCAAGGCGCAGGCCCGAAAGAGTGCCGACGGACGCGACGTGATAGACCTGAAGAAGCCCGTAAGTGTGGTGTTCGACGAGTTCGGCGACAACTCGGTCAATCTGTTCGTGACCTACTGGGTGCTCGTGGAGGAGAAGTTCGGAATGACCGGACAGGTGAAGGAGGCTATATACAACACGCTCAACGAACACCATATCGAGATACCTTTCCCACAGCGCGACATACATATTATTAATTAGGAATTAGGAATTAGGAGTTAGGAATTGGTTGCCTGCGGCAATTTTGAATTTTGAGTTTTGAATTTTGAATTATTCTCGGCAGCGTTTGCATTTTTGAATTAAGAATTTTAAAAAATATAGTTTTATGGTAATGAAGAATTTTAAGATTGTATTCGTGATGGCACTTATGTGCCTGTTCGCATCAAGCGTAAAGGCTCAGAGCATTGGCGACATCCTTAAGGGTGTAGTAGGTAGTGTAGTGGGCGACAAGATGACAAGCGAGTCGTCAATCAAGGGCACATGGAAGTATTCCGCACCGGCTTGTGAGTTTGAGAGCAGCAGCGTGCTGGCTCAGGCAGGAGGCAGCGCCATTGCCACAAAGATGGAGAACAAGGTGGCGCCGATACTCAAGAAGATGGGCGTCAACGGCATCGTCTACACATTCGACGGCGAAGGCAACTACACATCAAAGATAAAGAAGCGCGAAACCAAGGGCAAATATGTCTTCAACAAGGAGAACAAAACCATCACATTCACTCCCACCTATGGCAAGGCATACACCGCCTACGTGTCTACACAAGGCTCGACAATGACGCTTACATTCAATTCCAACAAGCTCATGACGGTGCTGAAGACCATCAGCAACTCTACTGCCGGACTCAGCACAAGCGCTGCCGTAATCAATTCGATTATAAAGAATTACGACGGAATGCGCCTGGGATTCGAACTCAAGAAATAATAATAGCAATGCAAAACGACGAACTTGGCGTGCTCAGACGCCGATACGTGCGCTATCTCCGACTCGAACGCGGATACTCCGACAATACGATAGAGGCATATACTCACGACATCGACTATCTGCTCAACTATCTGCGCAACGAAAACCTGAAGGTGGAGGACGTGAAACTCGAACATCTTCAGAACTTCGCTGCCGTGATATACGAGTTTGGCATCGCTTCGTCGTCGCAGGCAAGAATACTGTGTGGAGTGAGGTCGTTCTTCAAGTATCTCGTCATCGACCGCATATTAAGGGACGACCCGTCCGAACTGCTTGAGGCACCAAGCGTAGGCGAACACCTGCCCGAGGTGCTTTCGACCGAAGAAGTCGACCGCATGGAGGCAGCCATCGACCTCTCCAAATGGGAAGGCCAGCGCAACAGGGCCATCATCGAAGTGCTCTTCTCGTGTGGACTGCGCGTGTCCGAACTCGTCAACCTCAAATTCAACGACGTGTTCGAACGCGAGAAGTTCCTGCGCATCGTAGGCAAGGGCGACAAGGAACGGCTCGTGCCCATATCCGACACTGCCCTGCATGAGATACGGCTGTGGCTCTACGACCGCAATCTGATGAACGTCAAGCCCGGCGAACAGGACTATGTGTTCCTCAACAGGCGCGGTGCCCACCTCACGCGCACCATGATACTGATAATGATAAAGCGCACTGCCGACGATGCAGGCATCACCAAGACAGTGTCGCCACATACGCTGCGCCACTCGTTTGCTACCGAACTGCTCAAGGGAGGAGCCGACCTGAGAGCCATACAGGAAATGCTGGGCCACGAGAACATTAAGACAACGCAAATCTATACTCACATCGACATAACCACACTGCGCGAGGAAATTCTGACACATCACCCGCGTAACAAAAGAAAAAACACCCGTGAATAATTAATTAAAACTAAGAAACGTAGCTTTTCCATGGCTTAATGCTAGTATATCAAACTAATGTGTTAATTTTGCACGTACGCTTAATGGTATGTGTACTAAATCGAACTAAAATAAAACTAAATAAATATTTCATGAAACTCAGAAAACTTTTGGTAGCCGTCCTCGCCGTGTTTGCAGGACTAGCCCAGGCACAACAGATGCCGCCGATACCCAATGATCCTGACGTACGTGTAGGAAAACTGGATAACGGACTGACCTACTACATCCGTCACAACAACTGGCCTGAGAACCGAGCCGACTTCTACATCGCACAGAAGGTGGGCTCAATACAGGAAGAAGAGAGCCAGCGCGGATTGGCACACTTCCTTGAGCACATGTGCTTTAATGGTACAAAGCACTTCCCGGGCAATGAAGTGATTCGCTATTGCGAGAGCATCGGTGTGAAGTTCGGAGCCGACCTCAACGCTTATACTTCTATCGACCAGACCGTTTACAATATATCTAACGTTCCTACAGCACGCCAGTCGGCTCTCGACTCATGTCTGCTTATCCTCAGCGACTGGTCGAACGCTCTGCTGCTCGACCCCAAGGAGATTGACGAGGAGCGCGGAGTTATCCACGAGGAGTGGCGTCTGCGCACCAGTGCTTCTAACCGTATGTTCGAGCGCAACTTGCCAAAACTCTACCCAGGATCGAAGTATGGCGAACGCTTCCCTATCGGACTCATGTCGGTAATCGACAACTTCAAGCCGAAGGAATTGCGCGACTACTACGAGAAGTGGTATCATCCCAACAACCAGGCTATCATCGTTGTAGGTAACGTAGACGTTGACTACACCGAGAAGAAAATCAAGGAACTCTTCGGCGCGTTCAAGAATCCTGCCAACATCGCACCCGTCATTGACGAGCAGGTGCCCGACAACGCACAGCCTATCGTAATCATCGACAAGGACAAGGAGCAGACCACCAATATGGTGCAGTACATGGTGAAGCACGATGTCTATCCCGACTCGCTGAAGCACGACATGAACTACATCGTCTACGACTACGCCAAGAGCGCTGCAGTGAGCCTGCTCAACAACCGTATGTATGAGAAGGGACTCGACGCCAACTGTCCGTACGTGTCGGCAAGGGCAAGCGACGGACAGTATATCTTTGCCAAAACAAAGGACGCTTTCAGCATATCTGTAGCACCGAAGGAATTGAAGGATATGGCTGTGAGCCTCAAGGCTGCCTACACCGAGGCTCTGCGTGCAGCCAAGTTCGGATTCACCGCTACTGAGTTGGCACGCTTCAAGGAGAACTATCTCAGCCAGCTCGACCGCGCATACAGCGCCAAGGACAAGCGCACCAATGCTGCTTTGTATGCTCCGCTGCTCGGCAACTTCCTCTCTAACGAGCCTATGCCGTCAATCGAGTTCACTTATCCAGTAATGAAGCAGGTTGTGAATGCCATCCCAGTGGAGGAAATCAACAAGATGATGAAGGAAATGCTGCCCGAGAATGACAGCAACACCGTAATCATATCATTCTGCAACGAGGCTGAGGGCAATGTCTATCCTACAGAGGCTCAGCTCCTCGGTGCTATAAAGGATGCACGTTCGGCTGAAATCACAGCTTACGTTGACAACGTGAAGAACGAACCGCTCATCGCCAAGATGCCTAAGCCAGGCAAGATAAAGAGCGAGAAGAAGAGCGACAAGTTCGGCTATACTACACTCACACTCTCTAACGGTGCTACCGTATTGCTTAAGAAGACCGACTACAAGAAGGATCAGGTCATCATGAGCGCACGCGGCATCGGCGGTACAACTCTCTACGGTCCGAAGGACTATACCAACCTGCAGGTGTTTGACGCAGTAATCGGTGGTAGCGGACTCGGAGCATTCTCGTCAACCGACCTCTCAAAGGCTTTGGCTGGAAAGATAGCCAACTTCGACATCAGTCTTGGTTCGGAACTGTACACTACAGCATCGGGCGCTTCTACACCTAAGGACGTTGAGACAATGATGCAGCTTCTGTATCTCTACTTCACCAACATCAGCAAGGACCAGAAGACATTCGACAAGCTCCTTACACAGATGGAAGTGACGCTGAAGAACCGCTCGCTCGACCCGGAGACAGCGCTCAGCGACTCGCTCAATGCAACTATCTACAACCACAACCCACGTCTGGAACCGCTCACCATTGAGCGTATTAAGGACATCAATTACGACCGTATCCTCCAGATAGCAAAGGAACGTACAGCCAATGCAAAGGCTTGGACATTCACCATTATCGGCAACTTCGACGAGGCTACAATACGTCCGCTCATCTGCCAGTACATCGGCTCGCTGCCTTCAGAAGGCAAGATCGTGGCAAGCAAGCGTGAGGTTAAGCCCGTGACAGGCGTTGTGGAGAACATCTTCAAGCGCAAGCAGGAGACTCCCAAGTCGACAGCTTACATGATGTGGCACAATGAGAATATGCCGTACAATACCAAGAACGCTCTCTGCGCAAGCATCGCCGGACAGATTCTTTCAATGGAATATCTCGACAAGATTCGCGAGAAGGAGAGTGCAGCATACTCGGTTGGAGCCAACGGCGGATGCTCAGTAGGCAAGGACAACTATCGTATGTTCCAGATATTCGCTTACTGTCCGATGAAGCCCGAGAAGAAAGACGTGGCTATGCGCATCATGAACGACGAAGTGAAGAACCTCGCCAACACTTGCGACCCTGCCAAGCTGGATAAGTGCAAGGAGTATATGATCAAGTCATATCACGACTCGCAGAAGAGCAACGGCTACTGGCTCAGCATAATCAATCAGTATCAGAACCTCGGAATCGACCAGTATAGCGACTACCTGAAGACCCTTGAGGCTCTCACTCCGCAGGACATCTGCAACTATATGAAGGAATTCAACAAGTCGGGCAACCACATCACAGTGGCAATGCTGCCCGAGGAGTAAGCTCAAACGGATTTTACGCGCAAAATAACGCGATATAAGTGGACTGCAAGCATTTTACCAGCTTGCAGTCCTTTTTTTGACTAATGCGAACACAACAAAAACACTAAACAACCTTAAAAATAAGACTATTAATCAATAAATTGCATAATTATAAAGACAAAAGAAGTTCTATTTGGAGAATTCTGATTAATTTTGCAGCTAAAAACAATAAGTTAGAGTATAATGAAAAGTAAGTTCGCAGCTTTTACACTGCTGCTCGCGACAGTATTTTTGATGGCATCTTGCCTTGATAGCGACAACGATTACACATACACAGACGATTGTGCAATCTCAAGCTTCTCTGTAACGACGGCTAAACAGAAAACATTTGTGAAAACTTCAGACGGACTGCGCGACAGTCTCGTCGTGAAAGAACTGTCATTGAGCAACTATAAGTTCTATATTGACCAAATAAACGGTAAGGTATACAATCCCGACTCATTGCCATGCGGTGTTGATGCCAAGAAACTTCTGTGCTCGGTGTCCAGCAGTTCGTCAGGACTGGTGGTCATTAAGAGCACGACAAGCGACTCGCTGAACTATTTCAACTCAACCGATTCTACCGACTTCTCTGTAGATCGCGAAATCCAGGCAGTAAGCAATTCAGGACTTTCGGTGAAGAAATACACCGTACATGTGAACGTACATAAGGAACAAGCCGACTCGTTCGCATGGCATGCCACGTCTATATGCGCCGAACTGAAGAACCTGCAGGCCGTAAAGACAGCTGCTGTCAACGGAAAACTGCTGCTCCTCGGTACTGATGGCAATGCAACTCTTGTATATGCCAATGACGGAACACAATGGACAAAGTGCCAGACTAACCTCGGACACAATCTCGCAGCCGATGCTTACAAGAGTGTTGTGGCAAAGGACGACTACGTATACATAAGCGATGGTGGCAATATAGTACGCACCAACGATGGAAAGACATGGAACACCGTAGCCGAAGCTACTGGCGTGACACGTCTCGTGGCTGCGAGCCGATACAGCCTGTACGGTTATGCTTCTGACGGACGACTCATGGCTTCTAACGACAACGGCGCAACATGGGCAGTAGCCGAGGTTGACGACAACCTCTCGCTTATGCCTTATGCTGAAACTACATACGCAAGTGTTGAAATAAACGGCTATGCCAAGACCGACCGAGTTATGCTCTTCGGAACACGCAACGCTGATACATACCCCAACGACAAGTATCTTACCATCTGGGGTAAGATTGATGAGGCTGCCGACAATAGCGAAAACCAGCCTTGGGCATACTACGGTGTGTCTGAAGACAATACCCATGCAGCACCATTACTCAGCGGCATCAGCGCCGTAGCATATGATAATGGCGTGTATATGATGGGTCAGGAAGAAGGCAAGGCTCCTAAGTTCTACAAGTCATTGGACAACGGCATAACATGGCGTGAGGATACAGCTATTGTGGTTCTGCCCGCCAACTTCAACGAGAACGTAGCCGGTGCAGTCACCACAAAGGGTGTCTATGCTCTGACTGTCGACAAAAACAAGAGTCTCTGGCTTGTCAATGCACGTAACGGTATGACTTGGCGTGGACGCATCAACCGACTGGGATGGATTAAGGAGCAGACCTCTTTCGAGAACTAATACACATTATATATATAAGCATGATTAGAAACCTTGTCGTCTCACTCGCTTGTGTCATATCGGCAACGTGCCTGGCACAATCCGACTATCAATACCGTATGGAGATAGGAGCGGGCGTTGGTGTAGTGACATACCAAGGTGACTTCGGCGGAAGCCTTACCAAAAACATGCAGCCAATGGCCTCGGTGGTGTTGCGACGAGTGTTCAATCCATATATGGCGTTGAAATTTTCGGCAGCTTATGGCAAGCTGAAAGGCTCGTCGGCCGACTCCAATACATACTATCCCGACTATGCCACAACGCCATACAAGTTCAATAAGACGCTTGTTGACGCTGGCGTGACCTACGAATACAACTTCTGGCCATACGGAACAGGGCAGGACTATCGCGGAGCCAAACGCCTTACGCCGTTCATCTTTGCCGGATTGGGTGCCACATATGCCGGAGGCGATGGCGACAATGCCTTCACAGCCAATGTTCCGATAGGACTCGGCGTGAAATACAAGGCTGGCAAGAGGCTGAATGTAGCACTTGAATGGGCCGAACACTTCTCGATGAGCGACAAACTCGACGGAGTGAAAGACCCGTACGGAATAAAAAGCAGCGGACTGTTCAAGAATACCGACTGCTATTCGGCAATTCAGCTCACGCTGACATACAGCTTTATGCCTAAATGCCGAACATGCCACAACGAAGACGATTAAACAATAAGCAACAATGACCAACCAACTCGATAAAAACAATATACCACAACACATTGCCATAATAATGGACGGCAATGGACGATGGGCTACCGAACGCGGTAAACCGAGAAGCTATGGACATCAGGCAGGTGTGGAAACCGTAAGGCGAATCACATCTGAATGTACACGACTCGGCGTGAAATATCTCACTCTATACACCTTCTCTACCGAGAACTGGAACCGTCCGGAGACAGAAATAGCCGCACTTATGGGGCTTGTGCTGTCATCGCTCGAGGACGAGATATTCATGAAGAACAACGTTCGCTTCAAGGTTATTGGCGACATTGAACGTCTTCCAGCTGAAGTGCAGCGCAAACTTCAGGAAACAATCGACCATACTGCCAATAATACAGCAATGACAATGGTGGTAGCTTTGAGCTATTCGGCAAGATGGGAGATAACAAAGGCTATGAAGGATATAGCACAAAAGGCTCTCGACGGACAACTCTCTGTCGGCGACATCACCGAAGACACCGTGTCGCAAAGCCTCACTACGGCATCAATTCCCGACCCCGACCTGCTGATACGCACCGGTGGTGAACTGCGAATCAGCAACTATCTGTTGTGGCAGATAGCTTACTCCGAACTGTATTTCTGCGATACTTTCTGGCCCGACTTCAACGAAGCCGATCTGCACAAGGCCATTGCCGACTATCAGCATCGCCAACGCCGCTTCGGAAAGACCGGCAAACAGGTGGAAGCAGAAGAAAGCAAGTAATGAGTATACGCCCAGGATAAACAAGATAAAAACAATAAGAAGACAATGAATATAAGAAAGGTGTTGACCACACTCTGCATCATTGCATGCAGCATCATCGCAAAGGCGCAGGACAAAATCGTATACCCGGACATATCCTATGCCGGAACACCGCGCACAGTAGAGATTGCGGGCATCGCAGTTACTGGAGCTGAAGGCTACGAGGATTATATGCTCACGGGCATATCCGGACTGTCTATCGGACAGGAGATACAGCTGCCAGGCGACGAGATTACCGACGCTGTGAAGCATTACTGGAAGTATGGCCTGTTCTCGGAGGTGTCTATATCCGTAGACTCGCTCGTACACGACAAGGCTTATCTGCACATCCACCTGCAGATGCGTCCGCGTGTGTCAACTATCAATTACATTGGTCTGAAGAAGTCGGAGCGCACCGATATGGAGGAGAAGCTCGGACTCCTTAAAGGAGCACAGATTACGCCTAACATGATTGACCGCGCCAAGATTCTTGCCAAGAAGTATTTCGACGACAAGGGATTCAAGAACGCGGACATTCAGGTGGTGCAGCGCGATGACGTTGCGCAGAAAAACCACGTCATCCTCGATGTCATCATCGACAAGAAGGAGAAGATGAAGGTGCGCACCATCACCATCGAGGGCAACGATGCTTTGCGGGCAAGCCAGATAAAGGGCGGTCTGTTCAAGAAGGGTGCGTTCTCCAAGACTCACGAGGCGGGCAAATTGTCATCATTCCTCAAGTCGAAGAAGTTCACTCCCGAGCGTTGGAAGGCCGACAAGCAGAAACTTATCGACAAGTATAACGAGCATGGCTACCGCGACGCTGTAATCTTGAGCGACAGCGTATGGAACGTTGACGACAAGCACGTAAGCATAAATATAAAGGTAGACGAAGGCAAGAAGTACTTTGTACGAAACATAACATGGGTGGGCAACACTGTTTACAGCTCTGATTATCTTGCTTCCGTTCTCGGCATGAAGAAGGGCGACGTTTACAACCAGAAGCTTATGAACAAGCGACTCACCGAAGACGAGGACGCCGTGGGCAACAACTACTGGAACAACGGATACCTCTTCTACTCGCTTCATCCTACAGAGATAAACATCGTAGGCGACTCTATCGACCTTGAGATGCGTATCTTCGAGGGACCGCAGGCCCACATCAACCACGTACGCATCAACGGTAACGACCGTCTGTATGAGAATGTAGTGCGTCGCGAGCTTCGTACAAAGCCGGGCGACCTCTTCTCGAAGGAGGCTCTGCAGCGTTCGGCACGTGAGATTGCATCAATGGGACACTTCGATCCGGAGAAGGTCAATCCGCAGCCTGTGCCCGACCCAGAGAACGGAACAGTAGATATCAACTACGATCTTGAGCAGAAGTCGAACGACCAGATTGAGTTCTCGCTCGGATGGGGACAGACTGGTGTAATCGGACGAATCGGACTCAAGCTCAACAATTTCTCGATGCGCAACCTCTTCAACAAGAACAAGGAGCATCGTGGTATCATGCCGATCGGCGACGGTGAGGTTCTCTCTATCGGAGCACAGACCAACGGTACATACTATCAGTCGTACAACACCTCTTATTCAACCAACTGGTTTGGAGGCAAGCGACCGATACAGTTCTCGGTAGGAGCCTACTTCTCTAAGCAGACCGACGTTTCGAGCAACTACTACAACAGTGGTTACTTCAACAACTACTACAATTATATGTACGGTTATGGCAGCTACGGCAACTACAACAACTACGAGTCGTACTACGATCCCGACAAATACATCAAGTTGTTCGGTTTCTCACTGGGATGGGGCAAGCAGTTGCGCTGGCCAGACGACTACTTCCAGTTGTCGCTCTCGCTCTCGTACACACGCTATATGCTTAAGAACTGGAGCTACTTCCTCATGACCAACGGTAATTCAAACAACCTCAACCTCAGCATACAGCTGTCGCGTACATCTACCGACAACCAGTTGTTCCCACGCCGCGGTTCAGAGTTCGTAGCATCGGTTACCGTTACTCCGCCATGGTCGGCATGGGACGGCAAGGACTACGAACACCTCGCCACCAACGCTAAGTCGGCTACCTATAATAAGGAGCAGCAGGAGAAGTACCGCTGGGTAGAATACCACAAGTGGAAATTCAAGGGTCGCATGTTCACCGCACTCACAAGCGGACAGAAGTGTCTTGTGCTTATGACCCGACTCGAATTCGGATTGCTCGGCTCGTTCAACAAGTGGAAGAAGTCGCCGTTCGAAACCTACTACATGGGTGGTGACGGTATGACTGGATACTCTACATCATACGCCGAAGAGACCATCGGTCTGCGTGGATATGAGAACGGTTCGCTCACTCCATACGGCTACGAGGGCTATGCCTACGACCGCATGACACTCGAATTGCGCTATCCGTTCCTCCTTGGCAACACCACCATCTACGGCCTCGGATTTATCGAAGGTGGTAACTCATGGACCGAAACCAAGAAGTTCAACCCGTTCGATATGAAGCGCTCGGCAGGTATTGGTGTGCGCATCTTCCTCCCGATGGTAGGATTGATGGGTATCGACTGGGCTTACGGCTTCGACAAGGTGTTCGGCACCAAGGGCGGTTCGCAGTTCCACTTCATCCTCGGTCAGGAGTTCTAATCCTTTTGCCTGAACGGCAGAAGGAGCGAGGAATTAAGAGCCAGGAGTTAGAAATAAGGAATTGAATGATAATATAATTGTTAAAGATATGAGGAAATTAATGCTTATCTGCCTCTTTGCCATAACGGCATTGACGGCAAGTGCGCAGAAGTTTGCGCTGCTCGACATGGAATACATTCTGAAGAACATTCCGGCATACGAGCGTGCCAACGAACAACTCAACCAGGTGTCGAAGAAATGGCAGGCCGAAGTTGAGGCGCTCAACACCGAGGCTTCAACGCTCTACAAGAACTACCAGAATGAGAAGGTGTTCCTTTCGGCAGAACAGAAGAAAGACCGCCAGGAGGCAATAATGAAGAAGGAGAAGGAGGCAAGCGACCTTAAGCGCAAGTACTTCGGACCCGAAGGCGAGCTGTTCAAGAAGCGCGAGAGCCTCATGTCGCCCATTCAGGAGGAGATATACACAGCGGTGAAGGAGATATCCGAACTGCGTGGCTACTCGCTCGTGCTCGACCGTGCTTCCGACTCAGGCATAATATTCGGTTCGCCCAAGATTGACATCAGCAACGAAGTGCTGCAGAAGCTCGGCTATGGAATTTAGAATTAGGAATTAGGAATTTTGAGTTGTTCTCGGCTTTGCCTGCGATTTTGAATTATTCAATTTGAATTGTTAGGCTTTGCTGATTCGGAATTAGGAATTTGTAATTTTGAAAATTCATTTATAGAGTTTGGAAAATAATTAATAACAAAAAAAATAGAAAATGAAAAAGCTTATCTTAATGCTTATGTTGTGCATGCCATTGGCAACATTCGCACAGAAATTCGGACACGTTAACGCACAGGACATCATGCAGTCAATGCCTGAGTTCATCAAGGCTCGTGGCGAGGTGGAAGCCGCTGCCAAGCAGTATGACAACGACCTCAAGGCTATGCAGGACGAGCTCCAGCGCAAGGCCCAGGACTACGACAAGAACGCCTCGACAATGAACGAGACCAAGAAGAAGGAGACAGAGGAAAGTCTCCAGCAGATGTATCAGAAGATACAGCAGACCGCCCAGGACAACCAGCAGGCTCTCGCCAAGCTCCAGCAGGAGAAGATCAGCCCTATCACCAACAAGCTCGTTGAGGCTATCAAGGCTGTAGGCAAGGCTGGCGGTTATGTTTACATCATGGACATCACATCAGGCATACCTTACATCAGCGACACTCTCAGCAAGGATGTTACTGCCGAGGTTAAGGCCCAGCTCAACAAGCCGGCTGCTGCCAAGAAGTAATTGATTGTTTCAACAGATACAACAACAAGGAGGCTATGGCGTATAAGCCGCAGCCTCCTTTTTTGCTTTCAAGCCAAATACAGCGTAAGGAGACGGCTACTCCATTTATTCCAAGAATCCCAAAAGCGACAACATTTATGAAGAAATTATTCTTACTACTCTTCGTGCTTGCCCTTCCGTTGCTGGCGAGTGCGCAGATACGGTTCGGTGTTTGCAGTTACAGCACCTTACTGAAGTCGATGCCCGAATATCTCATGGCGCAACGCAGTATAGACGACCTGCGCCAGAAGTACGAGAGCGAGATGAAACGCTCTGAACAGGAGTTCAATGCCAAGTATGAGGAGTTTCTCGACGAGCAACGCGACCTCGTTCCGGCAATCCTTCGCAAGCGTCAGACCGAGATACAGGAAATGATGGAGAAGAACGTAGCCTTCAAGCAGGAGGCACAGCGACTGCTCAAGCAGGCTGAGACCGACGCCCTTGCTCCCGTCAAGCTCAAGCTCAACGAGGCTGTTGCAAAGGTAGGGGCGCAGCAGGGTTATGCCTTCATACTCAACACCGACGGCGACGCCTGCCCGTACATCAACCCCGAGATGGGCGAGGACGCCACCGAGGCAATCAAGGCCCAACTAAACCCGTAGCCGTATGATGACCTTTCCGCAACAACCAGGCCCCATCGGCGTGTTCGATTCGGGCTACGGCGGACTGACCGTGCTGCACGGCATACGCCAGCTACTGCCGCAATACGACTACATGTATCTCGGCGACAACGCCCGCGCACCCTATGGCTCGCGCTCGTTTGAAGTGGTCTACCAGTTCACAAGGCAGGCCGTGCTCAAGCTGTTCTCCATGGGTTGCCATCTCGTGATACTCGGATGCAACACCGCATCGGCAAAGGCTCTGCGCACCATACAGCAGCGCGACCTGCCCATGCTCGACCCTTCGCGCCGCGTACTGGGCATAATCCGCCCAACGGCAGAGACGATAGGCAATCTGACCGAGTCGCGCCACATCGGCGTGCTCGCCACCGAGGGCACCATAAAGAGCCAGTCGTACTCGATGGAGATACGCAAGCTGTTTCCCGACATACACGTCTCGGGCGTGGCATGTCCGCTTTGGGCAGCCATAGTTGAGGCAGGCGAGGCCGACTCGCCCGGTGCCGACTACTTCGTGAAGAAGCGCATCGACCAGCTCATGCGCAAGGATCCGCTCATCGATACCATCATACTCGGCTGCACACACTATCCGTTGCTGATGAGTTCGGTAGTGAAGAATGTGCCCAAAGGCGTACGCATCATGTCGCAAGGCACATACGTGGCAAATTCGCTTGCCGACTATCTGAAGCGTCATCCCGAAATGGAGCGCAACATCACGCAAGGCGGAACGTGCCGCTATCTCACCACCGAGAGTGAGGAACGCTTCAGCGAGACAGCCCGCATATTCCTGCACGAGGACGTAACGGTGAATCATGTCGACCTGACAGAATAGTCCATTGCCCTGCAAAGGCAAAAGCATTTGTCAATCTATGCTTTAGCCTTTGCAGGGCATTTTTTGGGGCTCATCCGGAAAATGTAGTCCTTTTGCATTCCAAATGTAGTCCTTTTGCACTCCAAAAGGAGTCCTTTTAGCAGGCAAATGTAGTCCTTTTGGGAGGCAAAAGGAGTCCTTTTGGAAAGCATGCCGATTATTGTTTGACTGAAGTTTCGCAATCGAAAGTAGTCAAGAAGTTCAGTTATTTAACAGGAAATATTGCTTTATCTCAAAATAAAGCAGTACCTTTGCACCCGATTTGATAAATGTATAACTCTGTGGAAGAATTTGGCTGCTTGCAACCACACTAAAAAATGCTAAAACTGCACACTCCAACTATGCGCCGGTGCGCACAGACAGAACAGGTTGGATAGCGGTAATTGGTGTTTTTCCACTAATTTTTTAATTTTAAAATTTGGAAAAAATGAATTATCTTTTTTCATCAGAATCAGTTTCAGAGGGCCATCCCGACAAAGTGGCCGACCAGATTTCAGACGCTCTTGTTGACCAGTTCCTCGCCTACGACGCGAACGCACACTGCGCCATCGAGTCGTTCGTCACAACAGGCCAGGTGGTAATCATGGGCGAGGTGCGCTCAGAAGCCTACATCGATCTGCAGACCATCGCACGCAAGACCATCAACCAGATTGGCTACAACAAGTCAGAATACCAGTTCGACGGCAACTCCTGCGGCGTGCTCACTGCCATACACGAGCAGAGCGACGACATCAACCGCGGTGTAAGCCGTGCCGAGGAGGAAGAGCAGGGAGCCGGCGACCAGGGAATGATGTTCGGCTATGCCACCAACGAGACCGAGAACTATATGCCCGTGACGCTCGACCTGGCACAGCTCATCATGCGCGTACTTGCCGACATACGCAAGGAGGGCAAGCAGATGACCTATCTGCGCCCCGACTCAAAGAGCCAGGTCACTGTAGAATACTCAGAAGAAGGCATACCGCAGCGCATCGACACCATCGTAGTGAGCACCCAGCACGACGAGTTTGACGACGACGACGAACGCATGCTCGCCAAAATCAAGGACGACGTGCTCAACATCCTCATGCCACGCGTCAAGGCCGAGATACACAGCGAGAAGGTGCTCGCACTCTTCGGCGACGACATCAAGTACTTCGTCAACCCCACCGGCAAGTTCGTCATCGGCGGACCTCACGGCGACACCGGACTCACCGGACGCAAGATCATCGTCGACACATACGGCGGCAAGGGCGCACACGGCGGCGGAGCGTTCTCGGGCAAGGACCCCTCTAAGGTAGACCGCTCGGCAGCATACGCCGCACGCCACATAGCCAAGAACATGGTAGCGGCAGGCGTAGCCGACGAAATGCTCGTGCAGGTGAGCTACGCCATCGGCGTGGCAGAGCCCGTCAACATCTATGTCAACACCTACGGACGCTCACGCGTACAGATGAGCGACGCCGAGATAGCGCAGAAGATAAGCAAGCTCTTCGACCTCCGTCCGAAAGCAATCGAGCGCACACTCAAGCTGCGCCAGCCCATCTATCGCGAGACAGCAGCCTACGGACACATGGGACGCAAGAACGAGATTGTCGAGAAGACATTCACATCGCGCTACCACGACACCAAGGTCATGAAGCTCGAACTCTTCACATGGGAGAAGCTCGACCGCGTCGACGACATCAAGAAGGAATTCGGACTGTAATACTTCAAGCCGGGCGTGCCACAAGGCATGCCCGGCAAACATATACCAACCAACCCACAATTAAATGATTCACACAGCTTCTGACTCCATACACGTAGAGGAAATAGTGCTCGGCGAAGACGGACAGCCCGTAGCCGCACCCCAGCAGCGCCAGCACTTTCAGCCCACGCCCGCACAAGTGCTGTCGTGGCTGCCGCGGAACGCCACACCCGAGCAGCAAGACTCCGCCATTCAGGCCAATATCAAACCCTCGGAGATAACATGGAGCCAGCAGCCCGACACGCTGCATCTGCCCGGACACAGCAAGGGCAAGTCGTGGCGCGACGTGAACATGCCCAAGTACTACCGCGAGTCGTACTTCACCGGCAAGCCCTTCTTCCATCCCGAACTCTTCGGCGGACGACTCGGAGTGGCAGGCGACCCCGTACCCTACAGCATAGCGCGCGACAACGTCATAACACTACTGCTGCTCGGATGCTTCGTGCTCGCCCTCATAGCCTACGCCAAGTCCAAAGGATTCATACTGCGCCAGGCCAAAGACTTCTTCCGTCCGCCCCACAACGAGAAGCTGACATCCATCAGCGAGACATCAGGCGAACTGCGTTTCCAGCTCTTCCTCGTGCTCCAGAGCAGCCTGTTGATGGCACTCATATTCTTCTTCTACGTACAGCGCAACATCACTGACACATTCATCATCGACCAATACCAGGCCATCGGAGTGTTCGCAGCCATCATCACCGCATACGCCATGCTCAAAGCCGTGGCATACAGCGTCACAGGATGGGTGTTCTTCGACCGGCGCCGCAACGACCTGTGGATGAAGTCGTTCCTCTTCCTGCTCGCAATGGAGGGAGTATGCATATTCCCTATAGTGATGCTGCGGGCCTACTTCGATATGCCCGTACACACGACACTCCTCAGCACCGCCATAGTGCTCGGCATATTCAAATTGCTGTCGCTTTACAAGTCATATCTCATCTTTTTCAGAAACGGAGGCCATTCTCTGCAAATTTTTTTGTACTTTTGCACACTTGAAATAATACCCCTTGCGATGCTCATCGGAGCACTCATGATAACAACGGCAAACCTGAAGGTGGATTACTGACAAAACGCCTGCTCAACAAGCCCCGCACCCCTCGCCCCAAAGGCACAATGACAATTACGAATAATCACGACATACTTACATATACAAAGAGAAATGATTAAGAAGATTCTGATATCCCAGCCCGAACCGTCAAGCGAGAAATCACCCTACTTCGATATCGCCAAGGACTTTGGCGTAGAACTCGTGTTCCGCCCGTTCATCAAGGTCGAGGGATTGAGTCCCAAAGAATTCCGCCAGCAGAAGATCAGCCTGCTGGACTTCACAGCCGTAGTCTTCACATCGCGCCACGCCATCGACAACTATTTCAACCTCGCCAAGGAGATGCGCATCACAATCCCCGAGGACATGAAATACTTCTGCGTCACCGAAACCATCGCACTCTACATACAGAAGTACGTGCAGTACCGCAAGCGCAAAGTGTTCTTCGGCACAACCGGCAAGATCGACTCGCTCATACCAACCATGGTGAAGCACAAGACCGAAAAGTATCTCGTGCCGCTCAGCTCTGTACACAACGACGACATCGAACGCCTGCTCGACGCCAAGAAACTGCACCATAAGGAATGCGTGATGTACCGCACCGTAAGCAACGACTTCACCGAAGAAGAAGCCAAGTCGTTCGACTGCGACATGCTCGTATTCTTCAGCCCTTCAGGCATCAAGGCGTTCACCAAGAACTTCCCTGAATTCACTCAGGGCGACGTTCGCATCGCCACATTCGGACCCGCTACAGCCAAGGCCGTGACCGATGCCGGCTACCGACTCGACCTCGAAGCACCCACCAAGGAATTCCCTTCGATGACAGGAGCGCTGCAGCACTATCTGGAGAACAACAAGTAAGTTGAGATGTTAACATGACAACATCCAAATACAGCCTCCCACAGTCGGAGCGCATTAACAGCAAAAAGCAGATTGACCGCCTCTTTCGCGGAGGCGGATCAAAGGCTATGACAGCCTCACCGCTGCGTATGGTGTACATGGCCGACAGCCGACAGACAGACTCACAGCCTTCTGACGGACATCAGCCCATGGCGCAGATGATGGTGAGTGTGCCCAAGCGCTACTTCAAGCGCGCCGTCAAGCGCAACTACGTCAAGCGTCAGGTGCGCGAAGCCTACCGGCTCAACAAGCACATACTCGTCAACCATCTCACACAGAAAGCCGACAAGACAGTTTCGCTCTGCTTCATCTGGACATCCGACCGGCTTCTGCCCACAGCCGAAGTGATGAAGCGCATGGCCAATCTGCTTACCCGACTCGTTGAGAAGCTGTCGGCAAATGACAATAAAAACACCCCGCAATGAACCGAATCTCACGCATACTCGCCTGGATTGTGATACAACCCATCAGATTCTATCAGAAATTCATCACTCCCTACACCCCGGCTTCATGCCGGTTTCAGCCCACATGCTCCGAATACGCACGCCAGGCATTGCTCAAGCACGGATTCTTCAAGGGCATGGCACTCTCCATATGGCGCATCCTAAGATGCAATCCGTTCGGAGGCTCGGGCTACGACCCGGTGCCGTAAGTGGAATCTTGAGTTTTGAATTTTGAGTTTTGAATAAAAGCCCCTATCAAAGGCTCAGCAAAGGCCCAGTAAGGCTTAGTAGGCTCAGTAAGGCCCTGCACCCCAACAAGCCCCAACAAGCCCCAGTAAGGCTCAGAACAATAATAACAACAATAAAATGGCAAAAAATTTCGTTGAAGAACTGCGCTGGCGCGGCATGCTCGCGCAGATTATGCCGGGTACTGAGGAATATCTCAACACCCACATGGTGTCTGCGTATCTTGGCACCGACCCTACTGCCGACTCACTTCACATCGGACACCTCTGCGGCATCATGATGCTGCGCCACCTCCAGCGTTGTGGCCACAAGCCATACCTCCTTGTAGGCGGTGCAACGGGTATGATTGGCGACCCTTCGGGCAAAAGCCAGGAGCGTAACCTGCTCGACTCGAAGACACTCTACCACAATCAGGAGGCCATTAAGAAACAGGTGGCTAAGTTCCTCGACTTCGACGGCAACGAGCCTAACAAGGCCGAGCTCGTCAACAACTACGACTGGATGAAGGACTTCACCTTCCTCGACTTCGCACGCGAGGTAGGCAAGCACATCACCGTAAACTATATGATGGCGAAAGACTCCGTACAGAAGCGTCTCAACGGCGAGGCTCGCGACGGACTCTCATTCACCGAATTCACATATCAGCTGCTCCAGGGTTACGACTTCCTCTATCAGTATCAGAAGTATGGCGTACGCCTGCAGCTCGGAGGCAACGACCAGTGGGGCAACATGACCACCGGAACTGAGCTTATCCGCCGTACACTCGGCAACGAAGCCGAAGCCTACTGCCTCACATGTCCGCTTATCACCAAGAGCGACGGCAAGAAGTTCGGCAAGACCGAAAGCGGCAACGTATGGCTCGACCGCAATCGCACCACACCTTACGCCTTCTATCAGTTCTGGCTCAACGTCAGCGACGTCGAAGCCGAGAAATACATCAAGATATTCACCGACCTCGACAAGGAGACAATCGACGCTCTCATAGCCGAACACAACGAGGATCCGGGCCGTCGTACTCTGCAGAAGCGCCTGGCTGAGGAAGTTACCACAATGGTACACTCACGCGAAGACCTCGAAATGGCACAGGAAGCATCAAGCATCCTTTTCGGTAAGGGAACCAAGGAAACACTGCAGAAGTTCGATGAGGCAACACTTCTCTCCATCTTCGAGGGAGTGCCACACTTCACATTGCCTGCCGACCAGCTCGGACAGCCCGCAGTCGACCTCTTCACACGCGACGACGTTAAGGTGTTCAACTCAAAGGGCGAGATGCGCAAGCTCGTTCAGGGTGGTGGCGTATCGCTCAACAAGGAGAAGCTCGCAGCCTTCGACCGTGTAGTCACAGCCGAAGACCTCATCGATGGCAAGTATCTACTCGTACAGCGCGGCAAGAAGAATTATTATCTCATCACAGTGAAATAATCCGAAAAATTTGGTTGCAAAGCGAAATTTTATTACCTTTGCAGCCACATTGTCCTATGGTGTAATGGTAGCACAACAGTTTTTGGTTCTGTTTGTGGTGGTTCGAATCCGCCTGGGACAACAGAAAAAGCCTTGCTTCTTAATCGGAGCAAGGCTTTTTTGTTTGATTACACTTTTTTCCACATAATTATATTTATTATAAGCTAAAAGTCGTAACTTTGCATAAAACTGAAAATAAATAGCTAAAAAAAGATACAATGGAATACAATTTCAGAGAAATCGAGAAGAAATGGCAAGCCCAGTGGGTGGCAGACAAGACCTATCACACCACAGAGGACCCTAACAAGCAGAAGTTCTATGTACTCAACATGTTCCCCTATCCGTCGGGAGCCGGTCTGCACGTAGGCCACCCGCTCGGATATATAGCATCCGATATCTATGCACGCTTCAAGCGTCTTGAGGGCTACAACGTGCTCAACCCTATGGGCTACGATGCCTACGGACTCCCTGCCGAGCAATATGCCATTCAGACAGGACAGCACCCTGAGGTGACTACCGTTGCCAACATAGCACGCTATCGTCAGCAGTTGGACAACATCGGTTTCTCTTTCGACTGGGACCGCGAGGTCCGCACATGCGACCCTAAGTACTATCACTGGACCCAGTGGGCATTCCAGAAGATGTTCCAGTCGTTCTTCTGCAACTCATGCCAGAAGGCCCAGCCTATCGAAAAGCTCATTGCACGCTTCGAGGAGAAGGGCACCGAGGGACTGAACGTAGCCGAAAGCGAGCACCTTGAGTTTACAGCCGAGGAGTGGAAGGCTATGAACGATGTCGAGAGGCAGAAGACATTGATGAACTACCGCATCGCTTACCTGGGCGAGACAATGGTAAACTGGTGTCCGGGACTCGGCACTGTGCTTGCCAATGACGAGGTAGTGAACGGTGTGAGCGAGCGTGGCGGCTATCCCGTAGTGCAGAAGAAGATGCAGCAGTGGTGTCTGCGTACCAGCGCATACTCACAGCGTCTGCTCGATGGACTGGAAACAATACAGTGGAGCGATTCAATCAAGGAGACACAGAAGAATTGGATAGGCCGTTCGGAAGGTACCGAGATGCAGTTTAAGGTGGCAGGTCAGGACTTCGACTTCACCATCTTCACCACACGTGCCGACACCATCTTCGGCGTTACATTCATGGTATTGGCTCCCGAGAGCGAACTCGTTGAGAAGCTCACCACAGCCGAGCAGAAGGCAGCGGTGGACGAATATCTCGCCTACGTGAAGAAGCGTACCGAGCTCGACCGTATGGCAAATCACTCCGTTACGGGCGTGTTCTCTGGCTCGTACGCCGTCAATCCGTTCACCGGCGAGAACATTCCAATCTGGATTTCAGAGTACGTTCTTGCAGGATACGGCACAGGTGCCATCATGGCTGTTCCGGCTCACGACTCACGCGACTACGCCTTTGCCAAGCACTTCAACCTGCCTATCATCCCGCTCATTGAGGGTGCCGACGTAAGCGAAGAGAGTTTCGACGCCAAGGAAGGCATCGTTCAGAACTCGCCCGTTGCAGGCAAGCAGACCCTCGACGGTTTCTCACTCAACGGACTGAGCGTCAAGGAGGCCATCGCTGCCACCAAGAAGTTTGTCACCGAGAAAGGATTGGGCCGCGTAAAGGTCAACTATCGTCTGCGTGACGCCATCTTCTCACGCCAGCGTTATTGGGGCGAACCGTTCCCCGTATACTATAAGGACGGAATGCCGCAGATGGTTCCCGAGGAGTGTCTGCCTCTCGAACTGCCCGAAATAGAGACATACAAGCCTACCGAGACAGGCGAACCGCCATTGGGACGCGCCAAGATGTGGGCATGGGACGTAGAGAAGAAGCAGGTAGTAGAAAAGGCTCTGGTAGACAACAAGACCGTGTTCCCGCTCGAACTCAACACCATGCCGGGCTTCGCCGGATCGTCTGCATACTATCTGCGTTATATGGATCCGCACGACGACAACTGCCTCGTAAGCAAGGAGGCTGATAATTACTGGCAGAACGTCGACCTCTATGTAGGCGGATGCGAGCATGCTACGGGCCACCTCATCTACTCACGTTTCTGGAACAAGTTCCTCTTCGACCTCGGCGTGAGCTGCAAGGAAGAGCCGTTCCAGAAGCTTGTCAACCAGGGAATGATTCAGGGACGAAGCAACTTCGTATATCGCATCAACTCCGACGACCACTCTAAGGCTCCCGTCTTCGTGAGCGCCGGACTGAAGAAGGATTACGACGTGACTCCGATACACGTTGACGTGAACATCGTTTCAGCCGATGTGCTCGACATTGAAGCCTTCAAGACATGGCGTCCGGAGTATGCCGATGCCGAGTTCATACTCGAAGACGGCAAGTACATCTGCGGATGGGCAGTAGAGAAGATGTCGAAGTCGATGTTCAACGTTGTCAATCCCGACATGATAGTAGAGAAATACGGTGCCGACACATTGCGTCTGTACGAAATGTTCTTGGGTCCGGTAGAAGCCAGCAAGCCTTGGGACACCAACGGCATCGACGGATGCTTCCGCTTCCTCAAGAAGTTCTGGAACCTCTACTACGAAAACCGCACCGACAACTTCCTTCCTTCAGCCGATGCCGAGGCATCAGCCGACAGCATGAAGACTCTGCAAAAGCTCATCAAGAAGGTGACCGACGACATCGAGAACTTCTCTTACAACACTTCAATATCGGCGTTCATGATAGCCGTAAGCGAGTTTGCACAGCAGAAGTGCCGCAACAAGCAGGTGCTCGAACAGCTCGTTGTGCTCATCGCACCGTTCGCTCCGCACATTGCCGAAGAGCTCTGGCACGTGCTTGGCAACGAGACAACCGTATGCGACGCACAGTGGCCTAAGTTCGAAGCCAAGTATCTTGTAGAGAGCGAAGTGCAGCTCACCATCTCGTTCAACGGCAAGGCACGCTTCCAGAAGAAGTTTCCTGCCGATGCCACAAACGATGCAATACAGCAGGCAGTGCTTGCCGACGAGCAGAGCCAGAAGTATCTTGACGGCAAGACAGTAGTAAAGGTGATTGTTGTGCCTAAGAAGATTGTGAATGTCGTTATTAAGTAATACGCGGCGACATTCCGTATAACTTATATACAGCAAAGGAAGTTGCCGACTTAAGGGTGCGTCAAAACTCTAAGCAGCGCGCCCCGAAGGGGCAGAAGTCCATAGCCCAGGGCAACGCCCTGGGTAATAGCAATCAATAAACATTGCGCCCTGTAAGGGCAACTTTCTGTGGCGCAATAGAGTTGCCCTTACAGGGCGATAGATCCAATAAACCTTTTCACCCAGGGCGTTGCCCTGGGCTATGGAGGTCATTGGGCTTTCAGCCCACTTTGTTAGAGTTTTGACGCACCCTTAAGTTGACGACTTCTTTTGCTTAAAATCAAATGAAAATTACGCTTTAACTATAAAATCCAATGACAATCGACCGTAAAATTATCTGGCAAGAAACGAAGGATTATTTCAATATCACACTTGGTCTGATGCTCTATACCTTCGGATTTACCGTTTTTCTTTTGCCATACGAAATTGTAACTGGAGGTATTGCAGGTATAGGAGCCATTATCTTCTATGCCACAAAGTTCCCCGTTCAGTGGACTTTCTTCATCATCAATGCCATACTTATCGTAGCCGCGCTGAAGGAACTTGGACTGAAATTCCTTGCCAAGACCATATATGCCACCATTGCACTTACCGTATTGCTCGAACTCGCACAGAAGATTGTGGAACAGCCCGACGGCACTTTCTACAAGCTGATGGGTGAGGGCAACGACTTCATGTCGCTCATTATAGGATGTATGCTCACCGGAACGGCGCTGGCAATAGTGTTCCTCAACAACGGCAGTACGGGCGGAACCGACATCATTGCAGCCGTAGTTAACAAGTACTACAACGTTTCGCTTGGCAAAGTACTCATCATGGTAGACCTTGTAATCATAGGCAGCTGTCTCGTCATCGACTCTTTCGGCGAGTTTCCACAGCGTTGCCAGATGGTGGTATTCGGTCTGTGTACGATGGTCATCGAATGTACTATGCTCGACTATGTGATGAACGTGCAGCGCCAGTCGGTGCAGTTCATGATATTCTCGAAGGAATACAAGAAGATAGCCGAAGCCATAACACGCAAGACCGACCATACACTCACAATCCTCGACGGCCACGGCTGGTACACAGGCAAGGAGATGAAGGTGATATGTCTGCTTGCCAAGAAGCGCGAATCGGTGCTCATCTTCCGATTGATAAAGATGATCGACCCGCGCGCCTTCGTCAGTCAGAGTAGCGTTATCGGCGTATATGGCGAGGGATTCGACCAGATAAAGGTTAAGGTGAAGAAGCATGAAACCCCACAAAGCCAAAAAAGCCCCACTCAAACCCCACAAAGCCCCACCCC
>NZ_JADYUF010000044.1 GCF_021531655.1 Leyella stercorea
CTTTTATTGGTTTCATAATTTACTTTTTCTATAAAACGGAAAAATAACCATATTAGTACTGATATATATATATAAATGATTTAGATCACTTACTTATAAATAATTTAGATCACTTACTTAGAAATAATTTAGATCACTTACTTAGAAATATATTTTTATTTTCTATCTATGCATTTAACTGAAAAACCTTTAATAAACTGTTTTGAACTTTTATAAATGTCTTAATGTGTCTACAAAGTATGCTTCTTTTGCTTTCATTTTTTCGCAGAAGTCTGCATAAGATGTTTATCTATCTGATTTCTGCTGGTTGTGCTTCGCCGGCTTCACCTTCCAAGTTTATGGTGGTTTCCACCGTTGGCTTGGGTGTAACAGGCAGTTCCGTATCACAATAAGCTTGATGCATACTCCCAGTACCGTTTTCAGTACCACCTAACTGATACTGGAGTTTCATATAGGTGGTACTGGAGTTTCACTTATATGGTACTGGAGTGTTACTTATGTGGTACTGACAAAGAACTTATATGCATAAAATCAGGCATCCCAATTGGTGTGTTCCTCGTATTTAAGGTAAATTGCATAATTTATGGCTTCTTTTTCAGAATCAGGCTCCAAAACTTGAATTACTTTTAGCGATGAGTTTTCCTTCCTTCTCCAGTGCGTGCCATATTGAATAACGCGCCTCGGGATTTATACGTTCAATCTCCTCAAAGACACGTCGCATATCGGTTCGATTGGAAAGTGTTTCGTACGGACAATTCTTTATTTGCTTTTCGTAACCGCACAGCTCTGCATATTCCTTGATGTCACTCTCCTTCGCAAGACACAACGGACGGATTATTGTCAATGGCATCTTTTTCATCTGCATTACAGCAGGCATCGTAGAGAATGAGCCTTGATAGAATTGGTTGAGCATGGTGGTATGAATGATGTCGTCCATATGATGGCCGAGAGCAATCTTATTGAAATTGGCTTCTTGAGCGAAGCGAAAAAGTGATTTACGACGATGCCATGAGCAAAGGAAGCAGGCTGGTTTGTCCGTCTTTTCTGTTTCTCTGAATTCCGTAGTGACGATGTGTAGTTTCACTCCATGTTCATTCGCGAAGCTTTTCAAATAGGATGTGTCCGACTCGTAATGGATATTCTTCATGCGTACATGTACAGCTTCCACCTCTATTTGTGGCTTGAAAATACGCTGTCGACGTGATAACATATCAAGCAGGCACAACGAGTCTTTTCCACCAGACAATCCGATGAGAATACGATCGCCATCCGCAAGCATAGAGTATTCGGTGAGTGCCTTTTGAAATTGCCTGTATATCAGATGATTAAGAATCTGTTCGCGTGTTCGCATGTATAGTGAAATATAATAAAAGACTGATTATCAAATGCCGTTTACTTGAAAACAAGGTAAACGGCCGCAATAATAAAAACAAATGCAAGCAGGTGATTCCATTTCAACGTCTCACCCTGAAACATAATATTGGCAATAAGTGCGAACACGATAAGACTAATGCACTCTTGTACCACTTTCAACTGAACGAGCGAAAACGGGCCTCCATTTCCTTGGAAACCGATGCGATTGGCTGGTACCTGACAGCAATACTCAAAAAATGCTATTCCCCATGAGAAAATAATGACACCTATCAATGGCCAATGGCTTGACACGCCTGTCTGCTGAAGCTTCAAATGGCCATACCATGCCAATGTCATGAAAATATTAGAGAGAATAAGTAGAATAATGGTGTAGAATCCTGACATATTAGTTTTTTTTTTATAAAAGCCCCACCCCGAACTCTCTCTACAGGGATGGGTCGGGGGTAGGGCTTCGTTTTTGTTAATTATCCTTTCAATCTCTCGTCCATGGCTGCAGCCGCTCTACGACCGTCGCCCATAGCGAGGATTACAGTTGCTCCACCGCGTACGATATCACCGCCGGCAAATATCTCAGGGCGTGAGCTCTGCATCTGTTCGTTAACAGCGATAGTGTTCTTACGTCCAAGTTCGAGTCCCTTTATAGAGTTGGGTACGAGAGGATTGGGCGATACGCCTACTGCTACGATTACCTGATCTACCTCGATAGTTACGGTCTTGCCTTCTATTGGTACTGGTTTGCAGCGTCCGCTTGCGTCTGGTTCGCCCAGTTCCATAACCTGAAGCACGGCAGCCTTTACGGCTCTCTTTTCGTCAGTAATATACTCTATTGGATTGTGCAATGTGAGGAAGTTGATACCTTCTTCTTTTGCGTGCTTCACCTCCTCAAGACGTGCTGGCATTTCTGCCTCCGAGCGACGGTATACGAGTGTCACGTCACCACCAAGACGCTTAGCTGTACGGCAAGAGTCCATCGCGGTATTGCCACCGCCTACAACCAGCACATGTTTGCCTATATTGATAGGGGTATCTGTGAGAGGATTGGCTGCATCCATAAGGTTCACACGTGTCAGGTATTCGTTCGACGACATGATGTTCAAGGCATTCTCGCCCTTTATACCCATAAAGTTGGGTAGACCGGCACCTGAACCAACGAATATTCCCTTGAAGCCTTCTGCCTCAAGCTGATCTGTGGTTATTGTTTTGCCGATGATGCAGTCGGTAGTGAATACTACGCCCATCTTCTTCAGGTTCTCAATCTCTACGTCAACGATGCGGTTGGGCAGTCGGAACTCAGGAATGCCGTATTTCAGTACACCGCCAATCTCGTGCAATGCCTCGAATACGTGTACTTCATAACCCATTTTCACCATGTCGCCTGCAAAGCTCAATCCCGAAGGACCGCTACCTACAACAGCTACTTTTATTCCGTTCTTTGGTGCCATATCAGGGATGGCGATGTTTCCGCTCTCACGCTCAAAGTCGGCTGCGAAACGCTCCAGATAACCGATAGCTACGGCAGGCTCGTTCATCTTCAGATGGATACACTTGCTCTCGCATTGTTTTTCCTGCGGACAAACGCGACCGCATACTGCCGGTAGGGCAGAGGTGCTCTTCAACACCTTGGCAGCAGCCAGGAACTGTCCGCGCTCTATGTTCTTTATGAATGAGGGGATATTGATATTTACCGGACAACCTTCAACACAGGCTGGCTTGCCACAGTCGAGACAGCGGTGAGCCTCGCGTACAGCCATTTCCTTTGTCAGACCCTTGTTTACTTCCTCAGTACGTGTAGTTGCACGATATACCGGGTCGAGTTCGGGCATCTGTACACGCTCTATGGCTTTGCGTTCGGCAGGCTTCATGGCTGCGCGCAACTCCTTTCGCCATTCAGCGTTACGATTGGTGAGTTGCTCTATTGTCTCATTGGTAGGTTCTACGTCCATGCAAGTGGCGCATCCTGTTGCTTCAACCTTCTTCTCTACACCACGCAAATGTTCCTCGTAGTGTTCCATTTCCTCACGCTCTGCATCACGGAATGTACCCATACGCTTGAACATTTCATCCCAATCGACAAGTGCTCCGTCAAACTCCGGACCGTCGATGCACACAAACTTGGTCTTACCTCCAATAGAAAGGCGGCAAGCACCACACATACCGGTGCCATCAACCATAATCGTGTTCAATGAAACTTCAACTGGGATATTGTATTTCTGAGCCATGAGGCAGCTGAACTTCATCATGATAGGAGGGCCTATGGCAAATACCTTGTCGACATGTTCTTCCTGATTTATGAACTTCTCGATACCAACAGTAACAACGCCCTTTTCGCCATACGATCCGTCATCGGTCATTATGATAAGTTCGTCGCTGCTCTGACGTACCTCATCCTCAAGAATGACAAGGTCTTTGCTACGTCCTGCAATAACCGACAATACTCGGTTGCCCGCAGCTTTCAAGGCACGAATGATAGGAAGCATTGGAGCTACGCCAACACCACCACCTGCACATACTACAGTACCGAAGTTTTCTATATGAGTAGGATTGCCAAGCGGACCTACAACGTCTGTGATATAATCGCCTTCATTAAGACTGCACAGCTTTGTTGACGAAAGACCTACTTTCTGTACAACGATAGTTATCGTGCCGCGCTCAATGTCGGCATCGGCAATAGTCAGAGGCACGCGCTCGCCATTTTCGCCAACACGTACAATGATAAAATTGCCAGCCTTACGGCTTTTTGCAATCAATGGAGCTTCAATCTCAAAAAGATAAACCTTCTCTGAGAATTGTTTTTTCAGTACGATTTTGTTCATGTGTAGTAATCTTATTGTTTTAAGTTAGGTTTGATAAAAGGGTATTAGTGTTAAAATATAGAAAAAAAGAAGTCAAGGAGTCAGAAATTACTGACTCCTTTTATTCTTTAATTCTGTCAGCAGACTAATTAATTTGTCTGAAAATTTGCCTGCTGATTAGAAATTCTTGTCATCGAGCATATCGAATCCGCAGTAAGGAACGAGTACCTTCGGTACACGGATGCCTTCCGGAGTCTGATTGTTTTCGATAATGGCTGCTACGATACGCGGAAGAGCAAGTGCTGAACCGTTGAGTGTATGACACAACTCTATCTTTCTTGTCTCAGCATTGCGGTAGCGACAATGCAGACGGTTGGCCTGGTAGCTCTCGAAGTTAGAAACTGATGATACCTCGAGCCAACGCTTCTGGGCTGCGCTCCATACTTCGAAGTCGTAGCAGATGGCAGATGTGAAACTCATATCTCCACCGCACAGACGGAGGATGTGGTATGGAAGTTCAAGCTTCTTGAGCAATCCCTCTACGTGTTCAAGCATTTCGTCGAGCGACTGGTATGAATGCTCTGGCTTGTCAATACGTACGATTTCAACCTTGTCAAACTGATGCAGACGGTTCAAGCCGCGTACGTCCTTGCCGTACGAACCTGCCTCACGACGGAAGCAAGCAGAGTATGCACAGCGCTTGATAGGCAGATCCTTCTCGTCGATAATCTCGTCACGGAAAATGTTGGTAACTGGAACCTCGGCTGTAGGGATGAGGTAGAGGTTGTCGAGCTGACACTGATACATCTGAGCTTCCTTATCGGGAAGCTGGCCTGTGCCATAACCTGAAGCTTCATTGACAACATACGGTGGTTGTACTTCAAGATAGCCGCTCTTACGAGCCTCATCAAGGAAGAAAGCTTCAAGAGCACGCTGCAGACGAGCCATTTTGCCAATATAAACAGGGAAACCGGCACCTGTAATCTTCACGCCGAGATCGAAGTCGATAAGATTGAACTTCTTGCAGAGGTCCCAGTGGCAAAGCGCATCTTCGGGAAGGTTTGGTATTTCGCCACCTTCCTTTACCACTACATTGTCGCTTGCGTCCTTGCCTTCAGGAACATCGTCGTTAGGTATATTTGGAATGGTGCAAAGCTTGGCTATAAGGTCTTTCTCAGCTTGCGCTTTAGTTTCTTCCAATGCCTTGTTATTCTCCTTTATTGCTGCAACCTTAGCCTTAATTTCGTCGGACTCCTGCTTGTTGCCCTGTTTCATAAGAGCACCAATCTGAGCCGCCATCTTCTTGGCTTCTGAAAGATTTCTATCAAGTTCCTGCTGTGTCTCACGACGACACTTGTCGATAGCGAGAACTTCATTTATGGCTTCCTCTGCACCTGCAAAGTGCTTCTTGTTCAAGCCTTTGATAACACGTTCAGTTTCCTCACTGATGAGTTTAAGTGTAAGCATATGCTAAATAGTTAAATATTAATATGCGTTGTGTATGTTATAATTCTATTCAAGATACAAAATTACACAAAAAATCTTTTTACGGCAATATTTAACTCTTGTTTTTTGGGGATGATGGATTATAAAGGTTAATATAATACGGAATGTAAAGAGCAATTAATAATTCAAGAACTTTTTTGCCAATTGTATAAAAGCATTAATCCCAATCTTCAAGTTGTATGAAGATTGGGATTAATATGTTTGTTTGGAATAGTTTTTTTTTTATTTTAATTAAGCCTCAGCTTCGGGTATTACGGAAACAGTGCTCTTGTCGTTACGACCCTTGCGGAAGTTAACGATACCGTCAACCAATGCATAGAGAGTGTCATCCTTGCCAATACCTACATTCAAGCCCGGGTTGTGCTTTGTACCACGCTGGCGAACGATGATGTTGCCTGCAATGCACTTCTGGCCACCCCAGATCTTAACGCCTAATCTTTGAGAAGCTGATTCACGTCCGTTCTTAGAACTACCTACACCTTTTTTATGTGCCATTTCTTGTTCCTCCTAAAATTTAAGCGATTACCTCTTTGATTGCTATCTCTGTGAACTGCTCACGGTGACCGTTCTTCTTGCGATAGTCCTTGCGGCGCTTCATCTTGAAGACGATAACCTTGTCACCCTTAACGAGGGGATTTACAACTTCACATACAACTTTTGCACCTTCTACGGCAGGTGCACCTACCTGTACTGAACCTTCATTGTCAACAAGCAGTACCTTGTTGAATTCAACAGTCTGGCCTTCCTGAGCGTCCTTGATGTGGTGAACGAAGAGCTTCTTGCCCTGCTCTGCCTTAAACTGCTGACCGTTAATCTCTACGATTGCGTACATTTAAAAAATAATATAAACGGGTTTTTCCGTGAGGCGAACAACGTCGTGCTGTTACTTTTTCGAGCCTCGGCGGATTAAATCGGCTGCAAAGGTACTAATATTTTATGTAGAAGAAAAATGCAACAGATTATTTTTCATATTGTTTAACAAAATATAATAGAAAAGGTGTGCATAATGTGCACACCCTTTCTATTGCATTAATATATTAAGCCAATAATTTCATTACAGCTTTTTGAACACATTCTTCATCTGTTCGCCCAGTCCTATAGTATAGCCTTGCGATGAGAACACCACACGGTTGAATGTGTCTGCAATGATAAACATAGGCATCTGAGTCTTATTCTGCAGTTTCATTTCACGTGCAATCTGTTCACGTATTGCACCATTTTTATCAATGGCGTACTGTACTGTAGAAGGCAAAGACCCAAATTCATCTTTCTGGAACTTCTTGGCATCGGCCTCACTCTCAAAGAGCAGAACAACGGGACGGCCCCATGATTCGAATGCCGCACGTTCCTTCTCTATGTCGTGCAATGCATGGTTGGTAGGCTCCTGGCCGACACCAAGAACGGCAAGGATATAGTAGCCACGACCTGTCTGCGAAAGAATACTCACGTCTTTACCATCCTTGTTTATAATCGACTCCGAGTTAAACTGACCGATTACACTCACGTCATTAGCATCGTGACGTATGTCAAGCGGTAGGGTAGTGGTCTTGCCTTCTTCGATGTTGAAGAAACGTGTGGCCGCAAGTACGCTACCACTAGCCAGTCGTGTACCAGTAGTGAGCATATATGTACCCGTGTCGAACGAGTAGCCATTCTTGAATGTGTTGCTCCAGCAGGTACCATTGCCCATGTCTGCCTGACCCTCTTCAAAGTTCATCAATTTTGGTGAACCATTTACAATTCGACTGATTGTGAAGTGGTTGTAGTACCTAGGGTCATCAAGAGATGCCGACGGCTTGTATGTGAGTACGAGTTTGCCAGTAGGAGCTGCAGCCTGCTCTTTCGACTCAAACTTAACGTCCATCCACTTTCCGTCTTTCATATATTGCACTTTGCCAGTAATTGCATCTTTGCGGGCCTCAATACCAAGACTACGGGCTACGTCTACGAAGAATATGTCGCGTGAGCGCTCATCGGTTGTTTTGGATTCCATTACGCCTACTGGTGTCTGTGCAATATGCAATGCGTTATACTCAGGAGCTATGCGTAGGTTTTTGTTTATCCAAGAAACAAGCGCTGTTGGGTCTTTGCGGAACATGTCGGCTGTCTTGCCAGCAAAGGCCTTTTCAAAGTAGTTCTTGAATGGTATTGAGATCATCTCATCTTCCACACGAGGCGACAACTGATTAGTCTTGGCTGTGAAATTGTCTTCGAGAATTTCCATTGGAATGTCACGCAAGTCCTTGTCACTTAGTGTTGAAAGAACTCCGAGTGCACGCTTCTCATTATCCTTGTGCCGAGCCAGGAAGTCGATGATGGTCTGCTTGTTGCCACGTGACTTAACGAGATATTCTGTAGCGCGAGGATTGATTTTTTCCGCTTGTTCCTTTGTAAGGAATGTTGCTGTGTAAGCTTTACGTATTGAGTCCTCGTAAGCAAAGCGTCGGTTGTTCTCCTTACGCATTTCATCACTTACATACGGAGTCTTAACGTTCTCAACCGGTGGTACGATATTGAATGTTTCCTCATCGAATGAAGTCTTCGACTTATCCGACAGAACGCTGTGATTAAGGGTTATTGTCACAATGTTGTCTTTGCCAAACGAGGCCTTGCTGTAACCGTATTTTCCGTCTTTGGAAGCCCAAATCAGCAAGTCACCCTTACCAGCCGATAGTGATGTACGTCCCTGAGCATCTGTTCGCTTGGTCACGGCTGTATAGTATTCCGCGTAGTTGTAAATCTTAAACTCCACCTTTGCTCCGTTTACAGGATTTCCGTCGGTGTCTTTTACTTCAAATTTCACTTCTGCTGTAGGTGCATAGTTGGAAGTAAGATTTATTTCGGTGAAGTTATTTGTACGCAACAGCACTTCCTCCGGGCCGTTGTAGTTGCCGAATACGCGTGTGTGCATAAGCATGGCTCTCGATGCAGGAGCGTTAAACCATCCGAGATTTAACACAGGTTCAGGCTCACAGGCTCCGAGGAAATACCATTTTCCATCAGCCCAAGCTTCTACCCATGCATGATTGTCATCGGTATGTGCCCAACGCGGAGTGTAAACCTGGCGAGCAGGTATTCCCATTGCTCTAAAGGCAGCCACGGCAAATGTACTTTGTTCTCCACAGCGTCCAGTAGCCGTACGTAGGGTCTGCAAAGGCGATGAAGTACGTGCATCTGCCGGTTGATAAGTAACCTTCTCGTGACACCAATGGTTTATTTCAAGAATAGCATCATGCATAGAGAGATTTTTGATGCGTTCCTTCAGTTCATTGTAGAAATAAGCTCGTGAAGCATCAAGCGGTTCATTGTTCACTCTTATTGGCAACACAAAGTGACGAAACAATAGTTCAGGTACATTCTTGCCCCACGCCATTTCATTACGAGCCTTGAACGAAAGGCGCACGTTGTCGGCAAAGAACGATGTTGGATAATCTGTAACGTCTGCCAATGGCATATAGGCGTACAGAAATTTTAGTGCCTCTTCTTCGTCGGCTGTCAGTTTTTCCTTTTGAGTGTTGTAGAATTTTTTTCCTACAGTCTTGATGCGTTGGTTAAACAGATTTTCCATTCCGGCACGGTATTTAGTGTCTGAAATAAAACCACTCTGTGCACCAGCTGTCAATGTTAATGCTAATAATGAAGCAGAGATTAGTATTCCTTTCATTTGGTTTAATTATAATATGTAAAAATAGGAGGGTGCGGCATTAATTGTCCGGCCCTCCTAAATATTCTATCGTTCAGATTTCTTACAAGTCAATCTTCTTAGCTCTACGTTCGTGACGACCACCTTCAAATGGAGTTTTGAAGAATTCGTCCATAATCTTCTCGGCTGTCTTGTTGTCAATAAATCTTCCTGGCATAACGAGAATATTAGCATCGTTATGCTGACGAGTCAATCCTGCAATTTCCGGCGTCCAGACTAAAGCAGCACGTACTCCCTTGTGTTTGTTGAGTGTCATTGCCATTCCTTCGCCGCTGCCACAAATGCCGATACCAGGATAAACATCGCCCTTAGCGATTGCTTCACCCAAAGCGTGTGCGAAATCAGGATAGTCACAGCTCATATCGCTGTATGTACCATAGTCCTTAAATGGTATGTTATGACTTTCAAGATATTCTACTACAAACTTCTTCAATGCGTAACCTGCGTGGTCGCAGGCAATACCTACTGTCTTGATTTCCATAGTTATTAGTTTTATTTGTTAGACAAAAAGTTCTTTACTTCCTTATATACGTTCTCAGCGTTGAAACCAAGTTTCTCGTCGAGCACCTTATATGGCGCTGAGAATCCGAACGACTCCATTCCGTAAACCATTCCGTTTGCACCTACGAGGCTCTGCAGGGTTACGGGCAGACCTGCTGTCATACCGAATACCTTAGCTCCAGTAGGCAAGATGCTCTCCTGATACTCCTTGCTCTGCGTGCGGAACAGACCCTCTGAAGGTACGCTCACGATACGAATCTTGATTCCTTCCTTACGGAGCAACTCAGCACCAGCTACGAGTGTTGAAACCTCAGAGCCAGAAGCGAGCAATATGACGTCAAAGTCGGCATCGGAACCCTTAACTACATAAGCACCCTTGCGAGCCTGCTCATAATCATTACCCTCTGGCAGAGATGTGATGTTCTGACGTGAGAAGATGAGAGCTGTAGGAGTAGACATGTTCTCAATAGCCATCTTCCAGCATACTGTGGCCTCGTCTACGTCTGCCGGACGGAATACGCGTACTGAGTCCTCGCCCTTATGGTTCTTGAGCTTCTCCATAAGGCGAATCTGTGCTTCTTGCTCTACCGGCTCGTGTGTAGGTCCGTCCTCGCCTACGCGGAATGCGTCGTGAGTCCAGATAAACTTGATTGGTACACGCATAAGGGCCGCCATACGGATAGCTGGCTTCATATAGTCTGAGAATACGAAGAATGTTCCGCAAGCCGGAATTACGCCACCGTGCAGATACATACCGATGCATACGCAAGCCATTGTGAGCTCTGATACACCAGCCTGGAAGAAAGCACCGGTGAAGTCATTAGCCTGAAGATTGTGTGTATGCTTGAGGAATCCGTCGGTCTTGTCGCTATTGCAGAGGTCGGCCGATGAAACTACCATATTACCTACCTGCTCTGACAAAACACCGAGGCAAGCAGCCGAAGCGGCACGTGTAGCAGCGTCGCGTTTCTGTACCAACTGGCTCCAGTCTACCTTAGGAGCGTTGCCCGAGAACCAGTCATCCATCTTGGCAGCCAGTTCAGGGTTATGCTTGCGCCATTCAGCTTCTTCAGCGTGGCGTGCCTTTACTATCTCACGCAACTCGGCATTACGGTTAGCGTACAGTTCTTTTACGTCATCAAACACCACAAACGGGTTCTCTACATCGCCACCGAGGTTCTTAACAGTATTTGTGTATGCATCGCCACCGAGAGGAGCGCCGTGTGTCTTAACGCTGTGCTCATAGCTTGAACCGTCGTCCTTGCGTGCGCCCTTTGCCATGATAGTGTGACCAATAATGAGTGTTGGACGCTCCGTCTCCTTGTTAGCAAGGATCAAAGCAGCACGAATTTCGTCAGGGTCGTTGCCGTTGATTTCCAGTACGTTCCATCCCCATGACTCATACTTCATACGTGTATTTTCGTTCATTACGACGTTACATTCGGTAGAGAGCTGAATCTCGTTTGCGTCGTAGAACATGATGAGGTTGTTGAGCTTCAGCAAACCTGCGATACGGCCTGCGCCCTGCGAAACTTCCTCCTGTACGCCACCGTCTGATATGTAGGCATAAATCTTGTGCTGCATCATGGTCTTACCCAGACGAGCCTCAAGGAATTTTTCGGCAATAGCAGCACCTACAGCATATGTGTGTCCCTGTCCGAGCGGACCTGATGTGTTCTCGATGCCGTGCATGATGTCGCGCTCAGGGTGTCCTGGGCATACCGAGCCCCACTGACGGAATGTCTTCAGCTCGTCTATGGTGAACTTGCCTTGCAATGCAAGTGCAGAATAGAGCATTGGCGACATATGACCCGGATCCAAATAGAAGCGGTCACGACCTTCCCATTCTGGCCGTTCGGGGTCGAATACCAAAAACTCAGAGAAAAGGACATTTATGAAGTCGGCGCCACCCATGGCTCCACCGGGATGTCCTGATTTCGCTTTTTCTACCATTGACACGGCGAGCAGACGTATGTTGTCAGCTGCAAGATTCATCAATTCCTTGTTGTTCATATTTATTAGATGTTTAACTTATTCTTTTTGTTAATGTGCAAAGAAGTTTTCAATAATGCAAAGATAGTGTAATTTAAGCGCACTACAAAATTAAAACCGAAAAAAGTTTGATTTTACTTATCTGCATCATACAAAAAAACATAAGTACCGAAGCGGTATTCATAAAAACAAAAAACATAGATTGTCTCACGACAACCTATGCTTTCTTAACCTTAATAATCTAATACCATGAAAAACACATTGCAAAGATAGCTTTTATTTCCATACTTGGCAAGTGTTTATGTCTTATATTAATGATATTATAACATCTTTTAATGATTTACGTCACTTATTTTGATTTATTTTGTGCGACACCAATGCTTATATGAAAACACTTCCTATCTGATAGACAACAGCCGAAACTATCCAAGCCAGAAATGTGGTGTACACAGCTGCAAATGTTGCCCAGCGCCACGAACCCGTTTCGCCCTTTATTGCCGCTATTGTTGCTATGCAGGGGAAGTAGAGCAGTACGAACAGCAGGAAGCAATAGGCTGTAAGAGGTGTTATTCCGTCGGCTGTCATCTGGCTGTACAGATGTGAGTAGGCTTGCTCGCTACCTTCCTCGGCTGCGTCGTCGCTGTGGTAGAGTATTCCCATTGTCGATGCTACTATCTCCTTGGCTCCTACTCCCGAAATCAGTCCTACGTCCAATTTCCAGTCAAATCCCTGAGCTTTGAATACCGGTTCGATGGCATGTCCTATCATTCCGATGTAGCTTTGCTCCTGTTGCTGTTCGCGTGTCAGGTTCTCGTTGTGCGGGAAATACCCCAATGCCCACACCACGATACTTGCCACGAGTATTATACCGCCCATCTTCTTCAGGTATTCCTTGCCCTTCTGCCATGTATGGCGTGCGATGGCCTTGGCTGTGGGGAATCGGTAGGGTGGGAGTTCCATTACAAACGGGGTGTCCTCGCCCTTGAACAAGGTCTTGCTGAACAGGCGGCTCATTATCACTGCCATGATAATGCCTATTACATATAGCGACATCATTATCGACGAACGATATTGCGGGGCAAACATCGTACCTATTATCATTATATATATGGGGAAACGTGCCGAGCAACTCATGAGTGGCAATATGAGCATCGTTATGAGTCGTGAGCGACGGCTTTCTATTGTGCGAGTTGCCATTACGGCTGGTACGTTACATCCGAATCCCATAATCAGCGGTATGAACGACTTGCCGTGCAGTCCCATCTTGTGCATCAGTTTGTCCATGATGAAGGCTGCGCGCGACATGTAGCCGCTGTCTTCCATAAACGATATGAAGAAGTAGAGTATGAGTATCTGTGGCAGGAACACGATTACCGAACCCACACCGCCTATCACGCCGTCTACAAGCATATCTTTTATCGGACCGTCCATCATGCGCTCTGAGATGACCGAGCCGATCCAGTCCACTCCCGACTCAATCCATCCCATAGGATACTGTCCCAACGAGAAGGTTGCTTCAAACATCACCCACAGCATCAGTATGAAGATAGGGAAGCCCACATACTTATTTGTAATGATGCTGTCTATGAGATGTGTCACCTGATAGGTGTCCCGTTCGGTTCCTGTCTTATAGCCTGCTTCCTGCAATGCTCCGTGAATAAAACCGTATTTGGCATCCATTATGGCTGTCTCGCTGTCCTCGTGAGTGTATTTCATCACATCTGCCATGGCCTTGTCGCGAGCGGCAAGAATCGTCTCAGGATGAGCGGTAGTACTCTTGATGAGCTGTTCGGTATCGTTGTCCTTCTCCAGAAGCTTTATGGCAAGATAGCGTGTTGAGTATTTGTGACGCAACCCGTTCTCTTTTTTTATCTCACATTGAATGGCTTTAATTCCTTCTTCTATATATATACCATGATTTATATGAATGTGTCGGAAAACGTTATGCTTAGGCTTGACACCCGAGGCGAAGTCTTCGTCGTGGTCTGGTTGTCCGGTATCAGTCTTGCTATATTGTTCGTGCCATTGTCTGATACCCTCAGCCACCTCGGGATCGAGATTACCATTGGCATCAAGAAAGTCCAGACCCTCATACATATTAATAATAATATGGAAAAGCAGTTCCACGCCGCGTCCTGTAGTGAAAGTTGTAGGAATCATCGGAACGCCAAACAATTCACCCAACTTAGCATAGTCTACATTGTCGCCTCGTTTCTCGGTCTCGTCAAACATATTAAGTGCGCACACCATACGAAGGTGCATGTCTATGAGCTGGGTGGTGAGATATAGGTTGCGTTCAAGATTGCTTGTGTCGATGACATTGATAATCACATCTGGCGTTTGCTCGATTATCTGCTTACGCACATAGAGCTCTTCTGGCGAATAGGCCGAAAGCGAGTAGGTGCCAGGCAAATCGACGATATTGAATTCGTAGCCTTCGAATGTGGCGTGTCCTACCTTTGCGTCTACAGTAACTCCCGAGTAGTTGCCAACACGTTCGTGTGCTCCACTTGCGAAATTGAACAACGATGTCTTGCCACAGTTGGGGTTGCCCACGAGTGCCACATTTATGGTACGTCGTTTCTTCATTGCTGCATCACGAAGTTGTAAGTCGGTGAGCTTTTCTGTGTTTTCCGCTTCATTGTCGTTATCAATCTCAGGTGTCTCAGCTGGGATTGATACTTGTGAGGTGGCATTTTTCTCTATTGCAGCCGCCTCTTCGGTTGATATAATCTCTATCATCTCGGCCTCGGTACGTCGCAACGACACCTCGTATCCCATGATTTTGTATTTAACGGGGTCCTGAAGTGGTGCATTCTGCAATACGTCCACCACTTTTCCCTTGATGAATCCCATTTCAACTATGCGCTTACGGAAACCTCCGTGTCCCATGACCTTTACGATGACACCGCGTTCGCCAGTTTTTAAATCTGATAGTTTCATTTTTCTATATTTGTTATTTTTTCCCGAAACGCAAAATTACATATAAATAATGATACGTGACTTGATTTGTCCACTACTTTTTCAAAAATACCTAAAAATGATGAGTCGACAGACTGCTGTCTTATTAAAAAAGTCCATTTCTGACGATTATATTGCCTATAAAATTGTGTGTGTTCGCATTTTTACATTACCTTTGCATCAACTTTGATTAATAAACTAATTTGTTATGGTTAAAATCACATTTCCCGATGGTTCGGTTCGTGAGTACGAACAGGGCGTAACGGGGTTACAAATCGCCGAGAGCATTTCGCCGGCTCTCGCTCGCAACGTTGTATCTTGCGGTGTTAATGGCGAAACAGTGGAGCTTAACCGTCCTATCAACCAGGACGCTACCATCGCCCTCTACAGATTTGAGGACGAAGAGGGCAAGCACACTTTCTGGCACACATCTGCCCACCTTCTTGCCGAGGCTCTCAAGGAGCTTTATCCTGGCATTCAGTTCGGCTTCGGTCCGGCTGTTGAGAATGGTTTCTTCTACGACGTTATGCCTAAGGAAGGCGACGTCATCTCCGAGACCGACTTCCCGAAGATTGAGGCTAAGATGAAGGAACTCGCCAAGAAGAACGAGCCGGTGGTTCGTCGCGAGGTGCCTAAGGCTGAGGCATTGGCTGAATTCCAGGCCGACGGTCAGACTTACAAGTGTGAGCACATTGAGCAGGACCTTGAGGACGGCACTATCTCAACATACACCCAGGGCAACTTCACCGACCTCTGCCGTGGTCCGCACCTTATGAATACTGGTGCTATCAAGGCTGTCAAGATTACAAGTGTTGCCGGTGCTTTCTGGCGTGGCGATGCCAAACGCGATCAGATGACCCGTATCTACGGCATCTCGTTCCCCAAGAAGTCTATGCTCGACGAGTATCTGCAGATGCTTGAGGAAGCCAAGAAGCGCGACCACCGCAAGATTGGCAAGGAGATGGAGCTTTTCATGTTCTCTGAGCGTGTGGGCAAGGGTCTGCCTATCTGGTTGCCAAAGGGTACCGACCTCCGTCTGCGTCTGCAGGACTTGCTGCGCAAGCTCCTCAAACCGTACAATTATCAGGAGGTTATCACTCCGGGTATCGGAGGCAAGAGCCTCTACGTCACTTCTGGCCACTACGCTCACTATGGCAAGGACGCCTTCCAGCCTATCCACACACCAGAGGAGGACGAGGAGTATATGCTCAAGCCTATGAACTGTCCTCACCACTGTGAGGTCTTTGCACGCAAGCCACGTTCTTATAAGGATCTGCCTTTGCGTATTGCTGAGTTCGGTACTGTATTCCGCTATGAGAAGAGTGGCGAGCTGCACGGACTTACACGTGTGCGTACATTCACACAGGACGACGCCCACATCTTTGTACGTCCAGAGCAGGTGAAGCAGGAGTTTGAGAACATTATTGACATCATCCTCAAGGTGTTCAGCATCTTTGGTTTCGAGAACTACGAGGCTCAGATTTCTCTCCATGACCCGAAAGACACAGAGAAGTATATCGGCAGCAAGGAGATTTGGGCAGAGTCGGAGAATGCTATCCGTGAGGCATGCCGTGAGAAGGGTCTTGAGGTACACGAGGAGGTTGGCGAAGCAGCCTTCTATGGTCCTAAACTCGACTTCATGGTTAAGGATGCCATCGGCCGTCGTTGGCAGCTTGGTACAATCCAGGTTGACTACAACCTCCCGCAGCGCTTTAAGCTGGAGTATACAGCCGAGGACAACTCTAAGCAGACTCCGGTTATGATTCACCGTGCACCATTCGGTTCAATGGAGCGCTTCACAGCTGTGCTCATCGAGCATACTGCTGGTCACTTCCCATTGTGGCTTACACCTGATCAGGTGGCTGTGCTGCCTATCTCAGAGAAATACAACGAGTACGCCAAGGAGGTGCAGAAGTTCCTTGATAAGCAGGGCGTCCGTGCCGTTGTAGACGATCGTAATGAAAAGATCGGTCGTAAGATTCGCGACAACGAGCTCAAGCGTGTACCTTATATGGTTGTAGTTGGCGAGAAGGAAGCTGCCGAGGGTCTTGTTTCTATGCGTAAGCAGGGTGGTGGCGAGCAGGCTACTATGACCAAAGAAGAGTTCGCTAAGCGTATCAACGATGAGGTTGCCGAGCAGCTCAAAGCCGCTGAGGAATAAGCGTAAAAACGACTGGATAAATAACGTAGGAGGCTTCCTATAAACTGAAAGCTCCCAACTGGTGACCAACCCTCTTCAGTTGGGAGTTTTTGTTTGTCGGCTTCGGGATGCCTTCGGGATGCGTTCGGGTGAGAAGTTCTTTTGTTTATATTACAAAGTTACGACTTTCTATAGTTGTTTATTTATGAATACCATTTGTAAGTAACGCCCATTATGATAAATAGAGATGTTTGATACCAGAAGATACAACAAGAAGGACATTATCATTATTATATGAAGTAAGATAACATTGTTCTTGTTGTATCTTCTATCCTATCATATAGAAAGGCAATATATATATTTTAGAAAGGCAATCCCACAGCAAAATGCACAGAAAGATCTCTTCCAAGATTAGGATTTGCTATTGGGTAATGCTCGTTTGATGTGGTGTATGCCGGGTTTATAGCCTTCATGCCACAGTCGAGTCTGACTATGAAGTAATCGAAGTTGACACGCAACCCTAATCCGTAAGCCACAGCAAGTTGCTTGAGGAATGTATCAAACTTGAACTGTCCTCCTGGTTGGTCCTTGTAATTTTTAAGAGTCCAAATATTTCCAGCATCAATAAAGAATGCGCCATTGAATTTCCAGAATAAGGCAGTACGCAATTCGACGTTCATGTCCAGTTTCATGTCACCAGTCTGGTTGATGAAGTCAATCTTGCCGTCTGAACCACGGAACTTTCCAGGACCTAGTTCCCTTACGTTCCAACCTCTTACGGAATTGGCCCCCCCCGAGAAGTATCTTTTCTCGAATGGCAGAATATTGCTGTTGCCATAAGGGTAAGCGATTCCAAGTCCGAAATGAAGCGCAAGTTGGTTTTTCACATCAAGTTGCAGAAGATGTGTGTAGTCGAAATCGCCCTTAACATATTGTGCATATGCAATCTTGAATAGCGTATACTGGCCATCCGAATTTTTGTTGGCTTTTGTAATATGCGAAATAGCGTTCAGCACATTGCCTCCCACCTCAATATTTGTTCTAAATGCTTGGTTGTTAGTGTTATACGACACGTTAATACCTGTTTTTACGATGAATAAATCCTCATAATTATACTTAAGGATTGCATTACGATAGGTAGTGTCGTCAAGATAATTGCTCTTGAATGTGGATGAAATCCACGGCATGTGTACAAAGTTGATGTCGATTAAGTCGAAACGGTAAGCCAGCCCACGAAGACTTTTCCAATAATATCGCCATGCCGATGTAAGAACGCGCCGATGGAACTCAGGTCGGTTCTGCATGTTGTAGCTGAACATAAGCTCCGACTTGGCACTATTATTGTAACGCACACTTTGCGATAAAAAAGGTGCAATAATGCGCGGAAATGCCAGTCGGGTTTCAACGTTATATTCGACATAATTCTGATTTTGGTATCCGTCAAGCCCTTTTATTGCCTCGTAGGCACCACGAAGTTGAACAGAAAAAAGTTCGCTTCCACGGAATATATTGTTGTTGGAATAAGTCAAAGTTGCAGCTGCGCCAAAGTCGCCCTCTGTATTTGTCCCTTCTGGTTGGAACGATATAGTATTGGGGTTGCGTGTGCTTACCTTAATACCACAATCAAGTTGTCCGTCTTTCTCATTCTCGTCAAAATGAATATTTGTAAATCTTACAGCATTCAGACGCGAGAAGTTGTTGTATGTATTCTGCACATCGACAGCCGAATATTTGTTGCCCCGTCTTATTGTCGTATTATTATGTAACACCTTGGTACGCAGAGCGATACGTTCGGAATTGACGGGGATAAAGTCAACTTTATTTATATAATATTTCTTATGATTTGTTTCCGGACTATTATTTGAAGCCTTATACTTATGAAGACGCATAGTGACATCTACCCTACCAGGAGTTAATGTAGAGTCTACTTCAAACTTAATGAAGTCTTTATTGAACTTGTAATACCCTTCTTTGGTAAGCAGATTAGTGATACGTTTGCGTTCGTCGTCGAGAGCCTGTATAGAGAATCGCATGCCACGCTTCAGATTGACATTAAGCGCGCCAAGCTGCTGCAGCGTATTGCGTACGCTATCGTCCTCAACGACTACGTTAACAGAATCTATGGTATAATAGATACCGGGAATGGCGTTATATTTCACTTCTATCTTTCGTCCTTTGCGCTTTACGGAGTAGCTGGCCTTAGCATGAAGATAGCCTTCAGACTGCATATACATAGCCATATAATTGCATGAAGCAGCAGCCTTGACAGAATCATATATAACAGGAGATTCGCCCAAACCGCGCAAGAATTTGTTGCCCCATTGCGTAGAGTCTCGACCAGACATACTATATAGCGACAATGGCACCTTGAACAGCGAGAACCACTTGGAATTGGGGCGTTGCTGGACATACGGCATAAGTGATGAAGCCTTAATGTCAGATTGCTGACATTCTATCTTAACGTTTTTAAGAAGGTAGTCGTCGGCAGGCACAAACTTGGTTGTTGAGCACGAAGCCATGAACAGGACTGCAATAAACGGCAGCGCAAGTATTTTGTTTAGAGATGATTGTCGTGACATAAAACATTGAAAAAACTTATGCAAAGATACTAATTTATTAATTAATATGCTTATCTTTGTCGAACAAATAGTAACTGACAAATAGAAAACGCCATAATGCTTAGCAAGAACAAGATAAAGTTTTTACACTCCCTGGAGATGAAAAAGAACCGCGATGCGCATCAATCCTTTGTAGCTGAAGGTCCGAAAATAGTGCACGACATAATGTCAAGACACAAAGACCAGCTGTCGGTAATTGCCGCGACTGAGGAGTGGTTTGCACAGGAACACGAACTTATGGCCGGCTTGCAATGCGAGAGAATCGTAGTTTCGTCCGACGAACTCACAAAAGTAAGTTTCCTGTGTCATCCACAACAGGTTATTGCGGTATTCAGGAAGTTTGCAGAAATGACTGCTGAGGAGTTGCCTTCACTTGCCGAAAAACTCACACTCGTACTTGATGGAGTGCAAGACCCAGGCAATCTGGGCACTATCATCCGCATAGCCGACTGGTTTGGCATTGAGGACATTATCTGCAGTAAGGACACGGTCGACGTGTACAATCCAAAGGCTGTGCAGGCCACGATGGGCAGCATTGTGCGAGTGAGAGTGTCGTATATGGACTTGAAGCAGCTTTTCGAAGCCATTCCCCCTACTCTACCAGTTTATGGTACACTTCTTGAAGGAAATAATATGTATTCAGAACAGCTGTCGCATAACGGCATAATAATAATGGGCAACGAAGGCAAAGGCATCTCGCCCCAAATCAGGCAATTCATAACCAAGGGATTGCGTATCCCCAACTATCCAGAAGGTCGTGACACAGCCGACAGTCTTAACGTAGCTGTTGCCACAGCTATAATATGCGCAGAATTTAGAAGAAGATAGTATGGAAAACGAAATGAAAAAGACCCGGATTCTCTTTATTGACAGAGACGGAACTATTGTAAAGGAACCTGCTGACGAACAGGTTGACAGCTTTGAGAAGCTGGATTTTGTTGAAGATGCTATAAGCAGCCTTAGATTCATACATGAGCACACGGATTTCATGTTTGTAATGGTAAGCAATCAGGACGGACTGGGTACGGATAGTTTTCCTACCGAGACCTTTCTGCCCGTACACAACTTCATAATAAAGACATTGGCAGCCGAGAACGTCGTGTTTGAAGCCCAACACATCGACGACCACTTCCCCAAGGACAACTCGCCCATGCGTAAGCCTGGGACGGGAATGCTGCGCGAATATATGAATAATGACAAGTATGATTTGGAGAATTCGTATGTGATTGGCGACCGCGAATCGGATGCCAGGCTTGCCGAAAACCTCGGCTGCAAGTCGCTTGTTCTCGGTCGTGACGGAATGACATGGCCTAAGATTGCCGAAATACTTTTTGCTGGCGAACGCACGGCTTCTGTAGAACGTGCCACTAAGGAGACTTCCATACGTATAGCTATGAACATCGACGGACACGGCAGATGCAACATAAACACGGGACTCGGATTCTTCGACCACATGCTCGAACAGATAGCCAAACACGGACATGTAGATTTGGACATTGTGTGCAAGGGCGACCTGAATGTGGACGAACACCACACAATCGAGGATACAGCTATAGTACTCGGACAATGTATAGAGAAGTGTCTTGGCTCTAAACGAGGCATAGAGCGCTACGGTTTCTGTCTGCCCATGGACGATTGCCTTTGCCAGGTAGCACTCGACTTCGGCGGACGTCAATGGCTTAACTGGAATGCCGAATTCAAGCGCGAGCGCATAGGCGACATGCCTACCGAAATGTTCCTTCACTTCTTCAAGAGTCTGAGCGACGCTGCACACATGAATCTTGACATTGAGGCACGCGGTACAAACGAGCATCATAAGATAGAAGGAATATTCAAGGCCTTTGCACGCGCTCTGCACATGGCTGTACGACGCGACATCCACCACTTTGAATTGCCCTCTACAAAGGGTATGTTATAGAAAAACAGACAGAGTAATATGGAGAAGACACACGAGCATTTGATAATTGCTTGCGTCGGCACGAACGTCAACCATCAGTCGAACATAGCAAAAGCCAGAGAGATTCTTGACAGCACGTTCGCCGACTGCCGGTTCTCACGCGTCATGCTGACGCTTCCAATCGGAATGGGAAATACGAATGTACGCTTCGCCAATATGCTTGTAGTCTTCAATTCAACATTGGACACAGAGGAGGTCGTCAGCAAGCTGAAGCAAATAGAAAGGCAATGTGGCGACACACGTATGGCAAGAAGCCGAGGCGAAGTGATTATGGACATTGACTTGCTGAGATACGACGATGAACTTTTTCATCAGTCTGACTGGCAACGCCATTACATAAAGACGCTAATGGAAGAAATGCTACAAATACAATTAACGAATGTATAAACTACTATAATATTGAAACATATGAAAAAAATATTATTTGCCCTTGCACTTGCCGCGCTGGGCGCAACGGAATCGATGGGACAGAACAAGCCTCAGGAGATAAACTTTGCTGAGACCTTCCGTGACTCAACCCTACGCATCGACTACATTTTCTCGGGCAATGCTACCACACAACGCATCTCGCTCGACAAGTTGAACATGTCACCACGTTGGTATGGCAAGCGCAAGCATCTGGCACAACTACCTGTAGAAGGCAACGGACAGATAACAGTACGTAAGCACGGCACTTCAGAGGTGATTTTCCGCAACTCGTTCTCTACACTCTTCCAGGAGTGGCAGTCGTATGACGAAGCCAAGACATCCGACAAGGCATTTGAGAACGTATTCCTTATCCCTATGCCGAACGAGAAGGTTGACGTAACTGTCGATCTGCGCAACAATCGCCATGAGATAACAGGAACAATGACGCACACAGTAGATCCTGCTGACATCCTTATCAGACATACAGGATTCAAGAACCGAACACCTTTCACTACGATACAGCAGGCTGCTGACACTACAAAATGCATCCATATTGCTTACGTAGCCGAAGGATACAAGCTGGACGAGATGAACGTGTTTATTGAGGATGCCAAGATTGCAACCGAAGCGTTGTTTGAGCATGAGCCTTTCAAGTCGATGCGCAACCGTTTCAATATCGTTGCTGTCGAGTCGCCTTCAGTAGACAGCGGAACGAGCGAGCCTTCAAAGGGCATTTGGCGCAATACTGCGCTTGGAAGCCATTTTGACACATTCTATTCCGACCGTTATCTTACAACGCTCAATCTCAAGAGTCTGCACGACGTACTGGCAGGTACTCCCTATGAGCACATCATCGTGCTTGTGAATACCAAGGAATACGGCGGAGGCGGCATCTTGAACTCGTACAACCTGTCTATGACCCACCATCCGATGTACAAGCAGGTCGTTGTGCATGAGTTCGGACACAGCTTTGCCGGACTTGCCGACGAGTACGCCTACGAACAAGAGCAAATACCTATGTATCCGCACGATGTGGAGCCATGGGAGAAGAACATAACAACTCTCGTTGACTTCCATGGCAAATGGGAGAATATGATTGAGAAAGGCAAGAAGACAAAGGCTCCTGATAATAAAATAGGTCTCTACGAAGGTGCCGGCTACAGTCTTAAGGGAGTGTATCGTGCTACGCCTGACTGTCGTATGCGCAGCAACGACGTTAAGGAATTCTGTCCGGCTTGCCAGAAGGCTCTACGCGAGCTTATCAACTTCTACACAGAATAGGAGCATATACAACATAATTGGACATGATAAGGGAGTGTCAAGACAAAAAGGTTTTAACACTCCCTCTTTTACAAACAGGATAATATAGAAATGACAAATCAATTTTCGCCATTAGTGTCCGAAGTTATTGCTTATAGCCGCGAAGAGGCAGCAAGACTCTCATGCAGCAGCGTCAGACCAGAACATCTGATGTTGGCTATTTTGCGTGAGCGTAAGAATCCGATGACGGGGATTCTTACAGACTTGGATATTAATGTACATGAATTAAAGCAAAGTATAGAGTCGTTGTCATCATCAGAATCCAAGGCACATGATGACATTCAGATTCAGGCAAACAATGTTACTTCGCTTGACGACAAGACCAATAATATATTGAAGCTATCGGTTCTTGAAGCCCGATTGGCTCACTCACAAACCGTTAATGTCGAACATATTGTATTGGCCATTCTGCACGACAACGCCTCAAACGGCGTAAAGGCTGTACTCGGAAAATACGGAATAAACTATGAATTGGCAATGAAATATCTGCTGAAACCAAACTCTAAGACAACTGTAGACGGCATAGGGCTGTCAGAGGAAGAGGACGAAAATATGACAGGCCGAAACAGCCGACGTGGCGACAGTACTTCGTCAGCTGGAACAGCCGATATGAGCAAGACAAGTGGTAAGACCGGAACTCCTGTTCTTGACAAGTTTTCAACAGACTTGACAAAGGCCGCATCGGACGGAAAACTGGACCCCGTTGTAGGGCGTACTAATGAGATGCGACGCGTTACAGAGGTGCTATGTCGCCGCAAGAAGAACAATCCGATACTTATAGGCGAACCTGGAGTCGGCAAGAGTGCTATAGCCGAAGGGTTGGCTCAGCAGATTGCAAGCCGACACACGTCACCATTGCTGTTCAACAAGCGCATACTTCGACTCGACATGACCTCGATTGTAGCCGGTACAAAATACCGCGGACAGTTTGAGGAACGCATTCAAGCCCTGCTACGTGAATTGGAGGACAATCCCGACATAATTGTATTCATCGATGAAATTCACACTATTGTAGGCGCTGGCAGCACACCAGGGTCAATGGATGCAGCCAACATAATGAAGCCTGCACTTTCGCGCGGACTCATACAATGCATTGGAGCAACTACTCTCGACGAATATCGCAACTCGATTGAGAAGGACGGGGCCTTGGAGCGTCGCTTCCAGCGCATTATGGTAGAACCGAGTACAGCCGAAGAAACTCTCGAAATCCTCCATAATATCAAGGAGCGCTATGAGGACCATCATCACGTGCGCTATACAGACGAAGCCTTGAAGGCTTGTGTCGAACTTACCGGTCGGTACATAACCGGGCGTCAGTATCCCGACAAAGCAATAGACGCACTCGATGAGGTCGGTTCGCGTGTTCATCTGCAACATGCTGTAATTCCGCCAGCCATAGTCGACAAGGAAAAGGAAATTCGCCAGGCTGAGCAACTGAAACATGCTGCAGCAGCCGATCAGGACTTTGAACTTGCAGCAAGCTATCGCGACCGCCAATGCCAGCTTGAAGCCGAATTGAAGAGACTCAACGAAGAGTGGGCTACACACGATGACGGAAATCGCGAAACTATCGATTCTGCTGATGTAGCCAACGTCGTGTCTACAATGACAGGAATACCTTTGCAGCGCATCTCAGAGAAAGAGAGCGACCGTCTGCGCCGTCTTGGTGAATGTCTCAACAATTCGGTCATAGCTCAGGAGAAGGCTATCAACAAGGTTGTGAGAAGCATACAGCGCAACCGTATTGGTCTGGGCAGTCCCAACCGTCCGATTGGTGTATTCATGTTTCTCGGTCCAACTGGTGTAGGCAAGACCTATCTGGCCCAACGCCTTGCAGAGGAAATGTTCGGTACTAAGGATGCCATGATACGCATTGACATGAGCGAGTATTCAGAGAAGTTCAACACCTCGCGCCTTGTTGGCGCACCTCCGGGATATGTTGGCTATGGAGAAGGAGGACAGCTTACCGAGCGTGTACGTCGCCACCCCTACTCTATCGTGCTGCTCGACGAGATAGAGAAAGCCCACGGCGACGTATTCAACCTGCTACTGCAAGTTCTTGACGAGGGACGTATGACCGATGGCAACGGACGAATAGTCGATTTCCGCAACACGATTATCATCATGACTTCCAATGCCGGCACACGCCAGCTCAAGGACTTCAGCCATGGTATAGGTTTTAATGCCATGTCGATAAATGGTGCAGCCAATGAGCAGTCGAAGGAATATGCCCGCTCTATCATTCAGAAGGCTCTCTCGCGTCAGTTTGCCCCAGAGTTTCTGAATCGTCTTGACGAGATAATCACATTCGACCAGCTTGACGCTAAGGCCATAAGAAGAATTGTTGATGTAGAACTTGACAAACTCGTCAAGCGAATTTCAAAGAATGGTTATGCTCTGACAGTAACAGATGCAGCTAAAACATTCCTTGCCTCAAAAGGCTATGATCCGCAGTTTGGCGCACGTCCGCTTAAGCGAGCCATTCAGACATACGTAGAGGACGAAATCTGCGAAAAGATTCTGATTGGTGAAATCAATACTGGTGATGCCATCATCGTTGACAAGAAAGCAGACGAAGACAAGTTGACTGTTGTCAATGATTAAAATCACGTTACAGAAAATACAAACGGCGAGAAGGCTATGAGGGTGTGTCAAAAGTCACAGCAGTACGCCCCGAAGGGGCAGAAGCTCATAGCCCAGGGCCGCTCGGCTCTGCCGCTTGCCTAAGCAAGAACACCCTGGGTAAAAGTATCGCAAATCATAATGCGCCCTGTAAGGGCAAAAGCGTTAATTATCAATGCTTTTGCCCTTGCAGGGCGTTTTGCTATTTTCAATCCGTACACCCAAGGCGCTGCCTTGGGCTATGTGCTTTTGGGGCTTTCAGCCCGTTTTGTGGGTCTTCGGGATGGTTTCGGGATGCGTTCGGGTGAAATCGGCCTCACTTACGTGTGCACCAAGGATTGGGAATAGTAAAAGAACGATGGGCTATTGTATATAATTTGATGCTTGCGAGACAAAAAGAGCTATGCAATCGATGTTTTTCCTTGTCGTGGCATAGGTCTACTGAGGTTGTTTTTATATTTGTTACATTAGTGCAACGTGACAATTTATTGATTATCAGCTCTTTAGAGAGAATTTGATGGAGGTGGGCGTTTCAGTTTCAGTTGTTTCAGTTTATTTTGAAGGGGTGTGACATTTCCTTATTCTTATATAATATATTGATTATTAATTAGTTATAAGTATATAATAGAGGGTTTGAGAGATAACTGACCCTTTAAAAACGAACTGAAACTGAAACAACTGAAACACCTTGTCGTGATTAAGGTTCATACAGACATTTGGAGTGATAATAATTCTTGTTATCTTTATCTGATAACAAATTTATATAGAGTGAGTGTCAAAATGGGAGTTAGATGGATTAACTTCTTATTATATTCCTATAAAGCCCATTTTGACACCCTCTTATAGATTCATAATGAAATTGTTCTTACTGTTCCTTCTGTGGCAAGTGGAACTCATACGACTTGTCGAATACCTGGCTGACCTGATTGATTTCCAGCAATGTAGTGCCAGTAGGATTGCCCAATCCGAAGCTACCGCTAAGGTAAGCTATCTTGTCGTCGAGAGTGATGTATCCCTTCTGACGAAGCATACGCAAGGCTGCTATAAACATATATTCAGCCGAGGCCTGTTCCTTCTGATGGATAGGAATTACGCCATAGCTAAGATTGAGCCAGCGCTGGGTCTTCTCCTTATAGCAGATGGCGAGCACGGGGTTAGGTCCGCGGAAAGCAGCCAGATGGCGTACAGTCTCACCTGTAAGCGAATCAGTTATGATACCAGCCACACCAATACGACGAGTGGCATCGATAGCAGCATGAGCAAGAAATTCGCGCTGCGAGCAATTTTCGTTCATCGGCACTTCCCACTCTCCCATAGCGTTGCGGTCCTTCTCAGCCTGCTCGGCGATGGCAGCCATTGTCTTAACTGCTTCAAGAGGATACTTACCGCTGGCAGTTTCGCCCGAAAGCATAAGGGCATCTGTGTAAGAGTAGATAGCATTGGCGATATCTGTAACTTCAGCACGTGTAGGGCGCGGATTCTTAATCATGGTGTGAAGCATCTGTGTAGCCACTATTACCGGCTTCTTCATCATCACACACTTGCGAATAATCTGGCGCTGAATGCCTGGAATGCGCTCTATTGGCACCTCAATGCCAAGGTCGCCACGGGCAATCATTATACCGTACGAAGCGTCAATAATCTCCTCAATATTGTCAACACCTTCCTGGTTCTCAATCTTCGAAATGATTTTGATGTCGCTATTGTGCTCGTCAAGAATCTTCTGAATTGCCAGAACGTCGGCTGCTGAGCGCACAAACGAATGGGCAATGAAGTCAATGTCTTCTTCAATAGCAAGCAGAATATTCTGGCGGTCTTTCTCGGTAATTGCAGGCAGAGCGATGTGTTCGCCCGGAACATTTACGCTCTTGTGTGCACCGAGCACTCCGTCGTTCTGCACCTGTGCTACAAGCATCGGACCTACATTTTCGACAACAAGCATATCAAGCTCGCCATCATCAAAAAGTACATGGTCGCCTTCCTTAACATCTTTAGCGAAGTCTGGATACGACACGTTTACGATGTCGTGTGAAGTGTCCATCTCCGGGCGTCCGAAAATCTTCACCATGTCACCAGTCTTGTATTCTATAGGCGACTCAACACCTGTCGTGCGCACCTCAGGGCCCTTGGTGTCAATCATAAGTGCGATGTGTGGCGATACAGCTCGCACATTCCGTATTATAGTACGTATCCCGTCTGGAGTGGCGTGTGCCGTGTTCATACGCACTACATTCATGCCCGCAAAGAAAAGTTTGCGGATGAAGTCAACGTCACAACGGCGGTCACTAATAGAAGCAACAATCTTTGTCTGTTTCATTACCTGTATGTATAAATGTGTTTTTGATATTCTCTTGTGCAAAGTTACGGAATTTTGAGCACATTTTTGATTTATGCAATCAAAATATTTTTTTATTTGTAGCAAATTAGCTTTGCTCTTGTTTGTTATCATTCTTTTCATCATAAGTTATGATTGTGCAGATTGAAGATAATGACTAATTTTGCAACCGTTAAACAAATTAAATCATGTAAAAGAATTGTAGATGGATTCAAAACTCTGTGTATTTTCAGCTCTATGCTTTCTGCCATCAATGGCAGTAGCCGACAGCTTCAACTTTAACGAAAAACACCTATCTGACACTTCCCGTGTCTACGACATCGACGAGGTAATAGTAGCCTCTCGCCCCAAAGACATTCAACGATTGCGCCGCCAAGCCGTCAGCTCAACATCGCTTTCGGCAAGCACTCTCAGCTCATTTGCAGCACGCGACTTAAGGGACGTTTCTTCAAGAGTCCCCTCGTTTGTAATGCCAGCTTATGGCTCGCGCTACACATCATCTGTATATGTGCGTGGTATCGGAGCCAGAGTCAACAGCCCTGCCGTTGGCATGTATGTAGACGATATACCCCTGGTAAGCAAGAGTGCCTTCAACACCCATATCTACGACATCAGTCGTATTGATATGCTTCGCGGTCCGCAAGGCACGCTCTACGGACAGAATGCCGAGGGAGGATTAATAAGGATTTACACCAAGAGTCCGTTGTACTATCAAGGTACAGATGTACAGATGAGTATTGGAAACCATTTCTGGCGCATGGCACAGCTTAGCCATTATGGCAAGGCTGAAGGATTGGGAGCATATTCTGTATCTGCTTTCTATAACGGACAGAATGGATTTCAACACAACCAAGCTACGGGCAAGCGTGCCGACAACGGAAACGAGGCAGGAGCACGTCTGAAGCTGATCCGCCAGCAGACAGCCCGCACTATGATTTCGCTCACAGCCGACTATCAATGGGTGCGACAGAACGGATTTGCATACGGCGAATACGACGTGGCCACAGGTCGCGCCCAAGACCCTTCTACCAATCTGCCCAACAACTATCGTCGCCATCTGCTCTCGGTAGGACTTAACGTCAACTACAAGGGTCGTAATGCCGACATCAATTCCACCACGAGCTATCAGTATCTGAACGACAATATGCAGATGGACCAGGACTATACGGCGCTCGACTTTATGCAGCTGCACCAACGCCAGCTCATGAATGCCGTGACACAGGAATTTGCCATCAAGAATCATGACGATAACCGTTGGCGTCGTGTCACAGGTGCCTTCTTCAGCTACCAATGGCTCCATACTGACGGACCTGTAGGATTTGGCGAGAGTATGACCGGACCGATGGGAAAAGCTATTGCCGGGACTATTTATAATAGCATACTTAATGGGATGATAGCCGAAGGAATGCTTGAGAGTGTCGCCAAAACAATGATAGAAAAAGCTGGTGGCGTAAGCATGGGCATTGGTATTGATGTGCCAGGCACGTTCCGTACTCCTCAGCTCAACGCAGCCCTGTTTCACGAGTCGAGCCTGCAACTGTCCAATCGCTTGAGGGCTACTCTCGGATTGCGCTACGACCTCTCGCGCACATCAATCCATTACGACACTCGTGCCATAATGACAATGGATAAAAACATCATGGGACAGAAGACTTCGAACACGCTCAGTTCTCACTTTAACAGCCGTACCCACAACACCTTCAATCAGCTGTTGCCTAAGTTGGCATTAACATATGATTTAGGCAAAGTCTCGCAGTCAAATGGTGGAGAAATCGGCAATCTTTACGCCTCAGTCAGCAAGGGCTACAGAGCAGGTGGTTACAACATACAGATGTTCTCCGACATTCTGCAGACCGAACTCATGGCAAACCGCATGAAGGCAATGAAGGAAAGCTACGACATCCCCCACTCTGCCGACGACTACTCAAAGGTGAACAATACTATATCATACAAGCCTGAGGAGAGCTGGAACTATGAAGCGGGTGCCCACCTCAATCTCTTCAATCAGGCTGTCCATCTTGACCTCTCTGCCTACTACATGCAGATAAAGAACCAGCAGCTGTCGGTTATGGCAGGTACATACGGATTCGGAAGAATGATGGTCAATGCAGGTCGTAGCCGTAGTTTTGGTGGCGAAATGACTCTACGCGGAAGTTCGTTCAACAACGCTCTTGCATGGGCTGTGGCATACGGCTATACTAATGCCACATTCCGCAACTACAACGATGGCGAGAACGACTATAGAGGTAATAGAGTGCCGTTCGCTCCAGAACACACTCTCTCGGCAAATGCCGACTATACAATACTTCCACAGCAGTCATTTCTTAAGAGCGTAGTGATAGGTGCAGGTACTACAGCCCAGGGCGAAATCTATTGGGACGAGGCTAACAGCTACAAACAGAAGGTCTATGCCCTCCTTAACGCTCACGCCAAGTTCGGGTTCAAGCATTTTACAGTAAACCTGTGGGCAAAGAACCTTACAAACACACGTTATTGTACGTTTGCCATGGACAGTTCGGCATCGCGCACCAAGCGCTATTTCGGTCAAAAGGGAGCACCCGTAACATTTGGAGCAGATTTCAATTTCAGTTTCTAAAAACATGAGGGCGTGTCAAAAGTCAAACAAAACGGGCTGAAAGCCCCAAAAGCACATAGCCCAAGGCAGCGCCTTGGGT
>NZ_JADYUF010000045.1 GCF_021531655.1 Leyella stercorea
ACGGACACCCTTGTCTCTCTGGCTGGACGATTCCCACTACTAGGGCTCGTTAGGGACTTGCACCCATTAGACATCACACATGCTAGTCAAACAAAAAAGGAGTCCTTTTGAATATCTCCAAAAGAACTCCTCTCATATAGGATTAAAAAAGTTTTATTTCTTTCTGTCAATTATCAGCTTGTTGTCCTTGTGTACTACGTGCAGATAATTGAACTCGTTGAGATTGTCGACAAACTCCTTGATGCTTGCCTTGCGCGATGCAATGAAGTGCAGACGGTAGCTCATCAGCGAATTGTTGCGTATCTCCTGACTTCGTCATTGCGTCACCCAAAAATATTCATCAAAGAGTTTGGCGATTTTCTGATGCCTTGCCATCAACATTGTCTGAGTGTATACATCCTTGTTCAGAGGTAGCTTAATTTGTATGGTTGTGATGGTCTTAGCCAATGCAAGCACCTTGTCTACGCTCATTTTAATCTCTGAGACTTTCAGCATGCGCTCCAGTTCCTTGTATACTTTCAAAGCCACAAAGCAGATGCATATATGAGCCTCGATGCGTTTGCGTGTAAAATGAAACATAGGACGTATCTCTATCTTTGATTTGGCTATACGGAAAGCCCGTTCTACGTGCCAAAGGTTGTGATATGCTGTGTATACATCCTGTATTGGTATATCCGTATTGGTGAGATATCCCTTTAGACCATCCCATTTGGAGTCATCGGCAATACGGTCATAATTGATGGCGACTTTCACCTCACCATCCATGGATAAGAACTTATTGTAACCTCTCTTGTTGATGTTGCCTTTCGTAAGCGCGCCATGCTTGTAAGCCTTTTCCAACCTATTCCCTTCTCCCGGTTATAGGCATCTTTCTTTGCACGGTCATCTGTATAGCCGACCAAGAGCCGACGTCCACCTCCTTTGTCATATTCAACCATCTGGCAGTCGCGCTTTGGCTGTTCCAATATCCAGTTCTTGACTTCCTGACTTTCATTCTTTATCTTCGCACCTATTATATACTTGTAGCCATGAGCCTCAAGTTCCGCTATATTTGCATTGTTCATCAGACCAGAGTCGGCCACCACAACGAAGTTTTCCAATCCGTATTTGCTTACAAACTCGTTTATCGTCGGATGCAATAGACAAGCGGATAGCCGCCAAGGCTAACAAGCAGGCCGAGTATGATCTGAGGATTACTGTGACGTCCCTCCTTTGAGAAGCCTGTCTTGCGCAAGTCGTCCTCATAATCCGCTTCAAAGTAAAGTGTGGTGACATCATAGAATAACACACCGATATTGCCACCGAACAGTTTTGCAGTATGGCGCACGCTGATGTCCTGTACGATTTCGTGCTGATGGTCGCTAAGCTTGTCAAGATAGCGGTAGATTTTTGAGAGATCCACATCTTCGTCAAAGTGGTTTTTCAGATATTCTACCGTAGCAGCCTTGCTCGTTGGATATGCCAAACGGGCTTTCACTAGCTTGCGGAACACTTCATCGTCAATACGGTTGAAACCAATCCTGTCAAACGTGCGGTCCAATATCAAGTCGCATCCGTTGAGAAGGATATTGCTGACGTTGGACAGAACACGGCGGACTTCTTCTCGTTCACGGTCACAAGCCTCTCGTTCCTCACCATACAAATCGAGTTGGGGATGACGCCGGGATTCTTCTTTTGAAATCCATTCTTTTACTTCATTGACAAGATATTCGACCTCATCTTCATTATATGCAACACCAATTGTGGCAAGTTCTTTCATCTTGCCACCGATTTTCTCAACAACAATAACTCCGATATTGCCAGAACGATGTCTTTTCTTTCTGATAAACATAGTTAAAAAACCTTTTGCGTCACCCAATATTAGGTGACGCAAAGATATAAAATATTGTTTATCAATCAGTTATAAAATAAGTGTTTTTTGAGTGACGAAGTCAGGAAAAAGTTAATTATATGGACAGAAAACCATATAATTGACTTTTTTACTTTTTACTCTTTTACCTTTTTACTCTTTTACTTCTTCAGCAGTTCATCAAAGAGCTTTGTAATGTTAGGCTCTGACGGACGTGGAGCATCTGCCTTGATGATCTTGCCCTCACAGTCGAGAAGGATGAAGCGGGGGATGCCATTGATGAGATACTTCTGCATGAAGTCGCTCTTTGTACCAAGATGCAACTGAATGCCCTTCATATCACCCTTCTGTATGCGCTTCTCCCAAGCTGACTTGTTACTGTCGCATGAGAGACCAACAAAGTGGATGTCCTTGCCTGCATACTGCTCCTCAAGCTTGGTCATATAAGGCAGCTCGCCACGGCACGGACCGCACCATGTTGCCCAAACGTCGATATATACATACTTGCCCTTGAGCGACGAGAGCGAAACCTGCTTGCCGTTGATGTCAGTAGCTGTGAACGAAGGTGAGATGCAACCAGCCTTCAAGCCTTCCCACTGCTTGCAAACCTTATCAAACTTGTCTACTAGTTTCGGATCGCTGACATTCTTATGAAAGTAGGCTATAAGTTCGTCTTTGCCGTCAAGCCCTGAGCTTGACACAACATCATAGGCATAAGCATTGGTAATGTACGACTTAACCTTGGCGTCATTGACGTTGGCATCCATATACGCCATAAACTCCTTGTTGCGGTCGCCACCCTGGAAAGCCTGACACAGTATGGCATTCATAATGAAGTCGCCATACTCGGCAAACTCAAGACAGTTGCCGTCGATGACTGTCAGCTGCTTCAGCTTGTTGGTATATAGCGCAGTCGGGGTGTACGAGTCCATCTTCTTCAGATAAGGGTGGTACGACATGTACATTGGGAACATAGCATACGACTTGAACAGCAGTCGCTGCTCCTCCTTCTTTGCGAAGTAGGCTGGCAGATTTGCTTTCTTCATCAATGCGAGGTTGGCATTGTACACGCTATCACTACTCTTGATGAAGTCGGCCTCTTCCTTGGCTGCTGCATTAAAGTCAAGGACAGCAAAGGGCGACTTTATAAGATAGTTGTTGATAGTAGCCGCAGCTCCTGTACAATTAAACTCACGAGCCTCAGCATTGCAATCTACTGTCAAGTCCTTATCGGGTTCGAGATACAGGTTCATGGCAAAGGCACGGCCGTAATATACTCTGACGTACTGAGCTGCAAAGTCGTTCTTGCTTAACGTAGCAACACCATTCTGTACTTCAAGCTCAGATTTCTCGCCCGAAGTGCACCAATGGATTTGCAACTTCATGTCTTCTACCGGCTTGGCAATCTTGAAAGTGTAAGTTGCGGCACTCATTGACATTGCTGTAAACAAAGCCAATGCTGCGCCCAAAATTCTCTTTTTTTTCATGTTAATTATTTGTTAATTGATTTATTGTGCAAACTGTAATCCGTCAAGACAGAACCAAGACGGAGTACGCATTCTGCCGTTGTCGTCCTTGTCGGAAGAGTCAAGATAGAATGCAACCTTGTCTACGGTGCCCAGCGCCGAGAGCTGCATCTTGTTCCAATCGGTCACATAGTAGTCCCATGCTGGATGTTCGGCATTGTGGCCCTTCTTGCAAGCAAGATCGATGCTTACGCTGCCGGTTTCCTTGCCTGCGAGATAACCCTTGGCTGTGAGTGTACAGTAATCGCCATCAGTAAATTTTCTTACTCCACCCTCCACGTATGTATACCATATGCCTTTAGGGGTGCTGGGAACATTGGGGTTGGGCGCTGGCTTTTCTTCAGTACCGTACGAGTCGCCGCATGCCATGGCCAGATAGCTCCATGTAGTGTTAGCCACGAGGATATAGTCTATCTTCTTGGGCTTGTCGAGTGTGAAGAATGCATCGTCGTCGTTGACATGACACACGAGGTATACTCCGGTGTTGTTGGGGCGGGTGGTCCATACGCTATAGCGCACAGAGTCGAGCGATGTCTCGTCGCCAGCCCATGTGAACGAGCGCATGGAGCGATTACTATAGCAGAATCCGCCCTTGAGCTGATTGCCTGATTTCACAGTATTGAACTTCATTCCGGCTACAGCAAATCCGTTGTCGGGTATGACGTGCGAGAATCGTGCAGGTATCTGCAGCTCAGAGAATGTTATGTTGGTGGCATGTGGTATTACGAGATCCATGTCGTCGCTGCATGATGCCATCATTCCTGCAAAGAGGACAAGCAAACTGAATATTGTCTTTTTCATTTTCGTTTCGTTGTTTATTGTTTGTTTTTATTTAAGTCCAGGATTCTGCTCTATTACATTCGAGTGGGCATGAATCTCGCTGTCGGGGATTGGCCAGCAATACTGGTCGGTGCTGAAGTTTACCTCAGGTTTAAGTGTATATATCCATGGTTTTCCGTCGTGCTCAAAACGCAGCGAGGCAAACCATGGGGTTTCGTTCTCCATAAACAGCGACACTACGTATTCCTTGAATATTGCGTCCATCAACTCCTGATGATTGGTGATACCTGTGATAGGCTCCATAACCGGATTGGTGTATTTGGCTCTCATCTCATTGAGCGGTGCCAAAGCTCCCGCTATGTCAGACGGATTGGTACGTGCCAGCAACTCTGCCTTCATCAGATAAAGTTCGGCATAGCGCATGGGGTATGTGGCATACATATCGTTCTTGCCATCGTTACGGCCGCGATGGTAGAGCTTGGTCAGCACGTTCTCTCTGGTGCTTGTGTCCCATGTCTCGGGGGATCGTGCAGTTCCGAATGTCACGTCATGGCGCACGTCGTTGTCAAGCCACTCCTGAACGGTTTCTGTAAACTCATTGTTGTAGAACAGTGCGTAGGCATATGTAAACTCCGATCCTGCCATTCCAAAATAAGAATCCTTGTTATCGCCCAGATAGTGCGAGAAGCAGTTCTCCTTAGAGTTCCATCCTGTCTCGTAGAGCTTTGTCAAATCGGTTTCCATCTGCCATCCTGAGTTTTCGGCGAGCAAATCGTTTACCAATGTCAATGCCTTGGCGTAATCGCCATCCCAATTGCGCACCATGAGCAACTTGGCATGCATAGCTTTTGCAAACTGACGACTCATGCGCAGAGCGCTTTTATAGACAGGAGCATTCTGTTCGGCAAACTCCAAATCTTCAAGTATGAGACGGTAGCTTTCGCCTACGCTGATACGTCCCACCATCAGGTTACTCAATTCGGATGTCTGGTCGCGATAGAGTATGCCGTAGGGTGAGTCGGCCTTGTCAAACCAGCGGCCGAAGAGCCACAGAAGCTCAAGGTTGCAATATCCACGGAAGCATCGTGCCTCGCCCAACAATGCATTCTTTTCAGCCAAGGAAGGGAATGCACCGTCGCTCAGTTTGTTGATACCGTTAACGGCTGCATTACATGCATTAATGATTTTGTACAACTGAGTCCAATATCCTTCTACCGACGACGAACTCTGCTTGTATCCCATATTGAACATCTCGTTGTTGTACGTCCAAAAACCAGCCATGCAGTGCAGATTGGAATAAAGCGAACCTCCTAAGTTGCTACCATATTTTTCATAAACACCGTATATACCGTTTACGGCATTCTTTGCTCCTGAATAATTCAGCACCGAATTGTCGGTAGTGAGCGAATGCTTCGGGGTCTCGGTAAGGAATTCATCACAGGCTGTGAGACTTAGTGCTCCAGCCAATAATAACATACCAAATATTTTTGTCTTCATAGTCGTGTTCATTATTTAATAGTTACTTTCAAACCTACGTTATATGTCTTGGCTGAAGGATAGGTGCTGTTGTCTGTACCAAATCCATACAAGCCTGCCGATGCGCTGAAGTTGCCCTGTGGGTCCATACCTGGATACTTGGTGATGGTGAAGAGGTTGGTAGCCTGAAAGGTGAGTTCTATGCCCTTGATTACTGAGCTGCGGAACCATCCCGTTGGGAACTTGTACGAAAGGTTCAGAGCACTCAGACGCATGTAAGAGGCATCATGCAACCAACGATTGGTGAATACGCTGTTCTGCCCCATACCATAGTGGGTCACCACTGGGTAGGTGGCAGTATTGTCGCCTATCATTGTATAGCTATCCCTCACGATGTTCAAGGCATTATATACGTTGGTTCCACCAAAGGTATTAGCCTCCTTTGCCCAATAGCGCTTGCCACCGATAGAATATGTAAAGGTGAGATTGCACATCAAGCCTTTCCAATACAATGTTGTACCGAAGCCTCCAAACACATCGGGAATGGCATCGCCGATATAGGTGCGGTCACCGTCGGCTGTAATCTTGCCATCGCCGTCAAGGTCAACTACATAAACGTCACCTGCGTCTTCGGTGAACGAAGTGACACGATAGTTGGCTGGCTTGCCGGTGGCTACGTTGATAGGCTTGACAGCCCAAACCTCCTCAGCATTCTCAAACAAACGGCCAGCATCTACATATCCGTAGAAACGACCCAGTTTGCCACCTTCTTCTATCTTGTAATTGGCATATGCTGTACCACCAAGATATTTGTCAACACCGTTAAGCTTCTCCAGAATGCCTCGGTTGTGAGCAGCATTGAAGTTGATCTGCCATGTCAGATTGCGTGCCTTGATGATGTCGGCTGTAATGTCAAACTCGACACCGGTATTACTTATGGCTCCGATATTCTGGTCAGCTGAAGAGAAGCCTGACGACAATGGCACGGGGCGGTTGGTAATCAAATTGTCAACATACTTGCGATACCATCCGAACGATCCGCGGATACGGTCGTCGAGGAATCCATAGTCGATACCTATATCGGTCTGTGTCTGCGACTCCCACTGCAGGGTGTTGTTGCCCAATGAAGAGGGGTAAGTGCCTGGCTGATTGTTGTACATATTCGAGCCGATGTAGCTGGCAAAGTCATAATAGCCCAAGTTCTGCGAACCCGTCAAGCCATACGATGCTCTGAGCTTCAGATAGCTGACTACATTCTTCAACGGCTTCATAAATTCTTCTTCTGTCATAATCCAACCAGCTGCTACAGACGGGAAGTATCCCCAACGGTTGTCTTTACCAAAACGTGAAGATCCGTCGGCGCGGAATGTACCGGTAAGCAGGTATCGGTTGTCATATTTGTACTGAGCACGGGCAAATACAGACACCAACGAACAGGCAGTCTTGTTGCTGTTCATACTGGTTCGGTTGGCAGCACTGCCGAGGTTGGTCAGGATATCATCATCAGGATAGTCGGTGCCACCTGCCGACATATAGTCGCTAGAGACATGCTCTACCGAATGTCCCAACATGGCCTGCACGTCGTGCTTGCGCATAGTCTTGTAGAATGTCAGCAAGTTGTCCCATACCATAGTATAGTTTTGCGCATCACGCTGTGAGCCTGAGTTGTTGGCACCATCGTACGAACGACGTGAGAACGACTCCGACTTGACATTGCCATACTGAGCATTCAATGTTGTACGGAACTTCAAGAACTTGAAGATATTGTACTCAAGAAATGCCGAAGCATTGATGTTTCTTGAAGTGCTGTGATTCAAGTCCATCCATTCTATAAGCGGATTCTTTGTATAATAGTCAATTGTATTGATGCTGCCGTCTTCATTATATGCTGGATAGTCAGGACGCATATTTATCAATGTAGAAATCATATTGTCCTTGTTGTTGGCTGTACGTGAAGAGGCATCCATGTTCATACCAAACTTCAGCTTGTCAGAAGCCATTGACTCAAAGTTGAAGCGTCCACCAAAGTTGCGTGAGTTACTACCCTTGACAATACCATCTTGGTCCTTATAGCTGATAGAAGCATAGTAAGAAGTCTTGGGCGAACCACCACGTATAGAGACGTTATAGTTCTGAACAGCAGCATTCTGAGTCATCATGTCCCAATAGTTGTCATGTCCGTCATAATAAGCATTGGGCAACCATATGTCTGCAATGTCGCTTATGTCCCACTGGCTGGTGTTGATCTGCTTGAACTTGTCAAGGTCCATATATTTCCTGTTGAAATATGTCAAACCTCCATATCTATAAGCCTCCAACAAGTTGGCCTTCTGCGAGAAAGCCCTATACTCTTCTGAATTGAGAGTCTTCAGATTGTTTGAATTCAGCGACTGCCAACCATAACGAGCATTAAACTCAATGGTAGGCTTCATACCTTCGGCACCTGTCTTAGTGGTTACGATAACAACACCGTTAGCGGCACGAGAACCATAAATAGCTGTAGCAGAAGCATCTTTCAAGATGTCGATACTCTGTACGTCATTAAGGTCAAGATTGTACAATGTATTGCTTACGTCGCCAGAAATACTGGTAGAATACTGAGGCACACCGTCAATCACCCACAAAGGTTGTCCATCACCAGAAAGAGAAGACTGTCCACGAATAACCAAAGAAATAGGTGAAGTAGGAGAAGCATTGGAAATCATAACGTTAACGCCAGCTGCCTTACCTTGAATCATACTGGCAATATTGGATGTCATTGGAGCATTCTCCACGTCCTTTTCCGAAAGACGTGCCACCGAACCAGTCAAGTCCTTAGCCTTGGCAGTGCCATAACCTATAACAACCACTTCGTCAATCAACTTCTTGTCATCATCCAAGATGATAGAAACATTATTAACATCCTTGCGACAGTTTACATAATAAGTAGTAGTGTTCATTCCAAGATAAGAGAACAACAATGTCTCGCCATTTCCCTTATCAAGATTTATAGAAAAGTTACCATTGTTGTCTGTAACGGTTCCTACACCTTTCTTACCCTGCAATGCTACAGTTGCAGCAGGAACAGGCTCACCTTGAGCATCAAACACCTTACCTGAAATTCTTACTTTTCCAGAATTGGGGGATGTGGAAATCTTTACGGAAATTATTCCATTGCTTATAGTATAACTGATAGGAAGTCCGACAAGAACCTGATGTAAGGCTTCGTTAACGGTGTTAGCCTTAACCTTAGCGTTCACCTTGTAAGAAGCAAGATCATCGTATGAGAAAACAATCTTTGTATTAAACCTCACTTCCAACTCTTTCAAAACCTTGGTCAGAGGTTTTGACTTAATCACTTGCTCATACTTCACACTATTAGTCTGTGCAACAGCATTATTGCCGTTGTAGCCAGACAACATCAATGCTAAGCATGCCGAAAATAGAATCTTCTTTTCTCTCATAGTAGCAGATTTTGTATAATTAATAAATGGATAATACTCACTTATTGTTTTCACAATATGCCACTATGACGTGCTAAAGAATAAATAGGGTACCTAATTGAAAGATTTTTTTGCAAAAATCTTTCAATTATTCTATCACAATCGCATTGTTATGCAGTTTTACGTTAATATCAGAGGTAAGATTGAGCAAATGCAAGGCTTCGTCCAAGCTGTCGTTCATGCTACACATAAAATGATAGTGCTTGTCGAGAAGCTGTTTGTCACGACATACAACGTTGACATTATACACCTTGCCAAGTTGCTGCAATATGGTGCGCAATGAGGCATTGTCAAAATACAATATGCCTTCCCTCCAACTGGTGAAATCCTTTGGATTGACTTCTTGCACTTTTACAGAGCCTTCAGCCAAGTAAGCATCCTGATTGGGAGCAATCCTTACCTTCTCGCTGTCCATTGCCACTTCGACAGAACCTTTCACAAGAGTGACGTGTACATCCTCCGTATCATAACAACGCAGATTGAACTCTGTTCCCAACACTTTGGTCTGAACAGTCTTGGTCTTTATTATAAAAGGTAGAGAGGCATTACGGCGTACTTTAAAATATCCCTCGCCATAGAATTGAATATTGCGATTGGCTGTGCCGAAGTTTTCCTTATACTTCAATATGCTATTGGCATTCATACATACTGTAGTTCCATCGGGCAGAGTCACATCTTTCTGCTCTTTAGCCACAACAGTTATGGTACGCGCAGGGAGCAATGATATATTCTTTATCTTGTCCAACAGCGACGGACTCTCAACTTTGTGTATCTCTACCGACTCATTGGTTTGGGCTACCGGCTGATTGTATGACGAACGATTGTCGTACATAAGCACTAATGCTACAACTACTATTGCTGCACAAGCAGCTGCATAGCGTAAGAAAGGTACAAGCCTTATCTTCTTAGGCTGCCGACAGAATTGCTTCCATGCCTTATCTGCATCAGGAGCCTTGCCCATCTTTCGGTTGACAGCCTCATCGAGGTCCAGAATATCGCGCAAGGCTTCCCTACCCTCCTCGCTATCAAGAAGAGTTTTCAGATGCTCATCCACACGTTGTGTATCGTCAAGAGCATCTAATATTTTCAGTATATCGTCTTGTTTATCTTTCATTAGTTCATATTTAGTATTTATAAAACGTACTACATCCGAAATACGACACCTCTATTGGGTTAATAATAAGTTAGAATAAGTTAAGTTTAGTAAAACTTGTGCGTTCGAAACTTCTGCCTCATATAGCTAAGGGCTTGCATAATGTGCTTCTTGACAGCGCTCTCGCTGATTTGCAATTCCACAGCCACTTCACGATATTTCTTGCGTTCGACATAACAAAGCTTCAATATCTGCCGTGTTCGCGGAGTCAGCTCGTCGAGACTTCCCATAATTGCCTGTATCTTATCCTCGCGCACGTCCCAATAGTCGGGATTATGTATCGTTTGTTCGGTAGCCTGAACACTTGCCTGCACATAATGACTCCTCACATTCTGCTTGCGTATGTAGTCCAGACAGACATTCCTGACCGACATCATCAAATAAGCCGAAATATTTTCAATCTTCTCCTGCTGTGTTCTTCGCCAAACCAGTTCGAAAGCATCGGCTACGACATCCTTGCTTGCTTCGTCATCGTGCAAGATGCGCAAAGCAAGAAAATATGCCTGGGAGTACTTCTCCTTAAAGAAAGCTTCAAAACCAGTTTTATTCATCTATCTTTTCTTCATACATTCCATTATGCTCTTAAAAGGCGGAGGAATCGGACGGTTTGGAGCCGTCAAAGGTATACATTTCTTTGATTATCTCCAAATATTACACATAATTATTTCCATATGGAGTATTACAAAAAGAAAGAGGAGTCATGAATGCCACGAATCATTCACGAATTTCTTTGGAACGAACATTCATGGATAATTCATTAAAATTCGTGACTTTAAACAAAAGGATACTGGTGACAAATATAGTATAAGCAGTAAAAAAGTGTTACAAACGAAAAATCGATTCTAGAGATTTGAGAGGTCGTTTCTTATGTTTTTTGCTGCATCCTACACCACCCTATTCTCCATTTAAGGCTTCTTTGTATTGCAAATGGAGTACAGTTGCAATGCAAATGGAGTACAGTTGCAATGCAAATGGAGTACAGTTGCAATGCAAATGGAGTACAGTTGGAGTGCAAAAGGACTACATTTTAAAATAAAGGGAGGTATTTTACGTGATGAAATTTCTTTGGTTTCGACAAAGAAGCACATAACTCACTGATTATAAATAAAATAACCGAAAGCACTCAAAACTCACGAATTTCGAGCCAAAGATTTCGTTGTGCGTTCAGCAAGCAGTTTTGAGCGGTTAAAAATGCAAATATTGTGTCAAGCAGGTTGAAAAATAAGAGTTGAGAATTGAGAGTTGAGAGTTATGATATGCTTGTTGTTTATGCTTTAACAGAAAACTAAAAGCTTTAAATGTAATCATAACTCTCAATTTTCAATTCTCAACTCTCAACTAAAGAAAATCCCTTACTCTTTCTCAATACTGTCGAGCAGTCGTCCGGAAAGCGAGATGGTATTGCCGTCCATCTTGGCAAGACGCGAGCGGATGAAGGTAGAGAGCTTCTGCTTCATAGCCTGGTCTTTAGGCTCAATGAGGCGTGTGAGATTAAGTATGAGCAACGTGCGGTCGCGAGGATTCAGATTGTCATACTCGCGGTCGCAGTTGTTGAGGAAGGTATTGTCGTCATCAGCTACGCGACTCTCTATGAGGCGGAACATCGGCACATACTCATACTTCTGGTCGAGATGCATGGCAAGCATCTCGCTCTTAAGCTTCTGATAGTCGGCCTCCACGTACTTCTTCTCGCGCATCTGATAGCCCGAGAAGTAGGTAGTGAGAGCGTTGTGATACAGATTCTGTATGCGTGTGTATATAGCCTCCTGCACCTTCTTGTCGAAGCGGTCGTGATTTGCCACCATGAAGCGGGCACGGTCGTTGTCTAGATTGAGAGTGTAGCGTGTGAAGAGGAAGGCGTTGTCGGCGCTGAGTCGCTTCTTGTCGGAGAGGCTGTTGAAGTAGTCGTCAATCACCTTGAAGCCCTCTGCCTCCTTACGCTGCTCCATAAGATAGAGCGCATAGTTGTTGATGAGGTCGGGGGTGCGCTTGCCCTCGGCATACAACTGCTTCATACGCTCAGGCGAATGGTCGGGATTGAGCCCCGACTCTATCTTGGCTATGAAATCGTCTGGAGGCATCGAGCCGCTTGCAGTCATGAGCTGCTTGCCCTGGGCGTCTATCACATAATATGTAGGATAAGCCTTTACTCCATATTTCTTTGCCAACTCAACGCCTTCCTTCTCGGCGTTGAGTTTCAAGCACACGAAACGTGCATTCATAAAGTCGCCCACACTCTTCTGTGGGAACACCTCGCGCGACATTCGCTTGCATGGTCCGCACCAGTCGGTATAGAAGTCGATGAATACGTGTTTCTTCTCTTTCTTGGCTGCCTGCAGCGCTTCGTCGAACGATATGTGGCGGAAGTCGGTCTGTGCTGCGGCAGGCAATGTGCAAAGCCCGATGAGCAGGCTTGCCATTAGTTTTGCTGTTTTCATATTCTGTTATAGATTCTTGTTTGTATGGTTTAGTCAGAGCAGTTGCGATATTCCACCTTCACCACCTTCAGGTTGGTCTTCCAAGGATAGTTCTTTGTGGCATACTCCTTCTCGTTAATCTTAAGTTCGTTGGGGCTGTCCTCCATTTCGTATTTGTATACGATGCCCTTCTCTGCGTCCGACCATGTGGCTACGATGATGTCGTCGGGATTGTCGTCGGAGTGGACATCGAACGCCATGTAGGTAATCTCGCCATCGAAGGTCTTGAGCTTCTGTGCCTTATTCGAGTTGTAGTTGTAAGCCCAGAGGTCTTTACCTACCGAGTAGAGTATCACGTACTGATTAGAGTAGAAGGCATAGTGGCTTGCCTTGGTGAAGTCGGTGGCTACGCTGAGGTCGATGTTCTTGGATGTCATCTTCACGAATTGATAGGCACTGGCGGCACGGAATATGTATACATAGTACTTGCCGTCGGCATCGTTCATCAGTGCATACGAGGCTCCGTTGTTACCCTTGCCGTTCTCGCCGTATACGAGGTCGCGCACGGGGGTATACTCGGTCTGGTCAAGCCAGAAGGCACCCTCCTTAGTATCGGTGATTGATGCCAAATTGGTATTGGCGCTGTAGGTGGAGGCAAGTTTTACAAACTTGTGGTTGGTGCGGTCGAATAAGTACACCGTACTTGTATAGCTCGAGTTGTTGGGATAGAATCCGTAAGGCGCAATATCTACAAGTTTGTCATCGCCCTGCACATAGCAGTTGGCAGGGTTGCCATAGCTCTCGCCCATAGTGTTCGCACCGAAGAACATAGCTTGGTCAGTAATGACATAGCGCGATGTACGCGAGCGCATCATATTGCCAGAGCCATAGGCGTGTGGCCACATGTCAAGCACCTTCAACGGCTTCTTAATGGTGCTGATAGTAGGCCATGCCATATTGTTGAAGTTGACATCGGCAAACCCAATCTTCGACTCTGATGAAGAATGAGTGAGCGGATAAGAGTTATCGTCTGTTACAGCATACAGATACTCTAAATCAGCCTTATCAGCTCCCATTCCTGTACATCCCGTAAAGAATAGATTCTTGGCATGCTTGATGCCACGGGTGTTTTCAAACATGTCGGCTATGACGGTGGTGTCGCGCTCCTCAAGCATGCTGACAAAGTCGATGCCTACAGTGCCATCCTCCTTATCGCCATACAGATAGAATCCACGTACGTAAGGGCTGATTACCTTAAGCAGGCAGTTCTTCTCGTAGATGAGCTTGGTGGCCTTGTCGGTGGCACGGAAGTAGATGCTATAAGTGCCAGGACGGATATTCGTGAGAGGATAAGACAGGTCTTTCTCGTTGCTTATAACCGTGTGAGAGTGCTGCGTACCACCAATGTCCTTAGCACACAGATACCACATATAGTCGAAGCTGTTCTGGTCGTCGCCCGAGAGTGTACCGGTCACCTTGACAGGTATCTCAAGGTTCTCTACGTCAGCCACCTTATAGTAGCTGTCTTCAATGCCTTCTATCTTGGCCTCGTTAACATCGCTCATGTTGTTGTTGCCCTCATCGTCGACACACGACGTGAAAGCCAGCAAACCAAGCATGTATAGTAAACAATATTTCTTTTTCATATTATTTGTCATTTTCATGTGTCTTTAGATAATCTTCTGGTTTGGTGAATGGTGTCCATGCATCCTTGCCATACTTGCCACTCTGCACAGCCATCACCCACATCATAGTGCCGTCCTTGTCGATGACGGGGTCCTTGGCACGGGCGCGACGCACCAGTTCTTCAGCTACCTGCTGACCGATGGCTGTTGCACGTGCCGATGGCATCTTCTCGCGTGTATAGTCGAAGATTGTTGTGCCCGAAATCTCCATCATATACTTGTACTTGACATCGGAGAACTTACCGAACAGTCCATAACCGGCATCAGAACCCATCCATCCTTCGGGCTGGATAAGAACGTCGTCGACAAACATGTTGTGGAAGCGTGCGTTAGGATTGTAGTTGAACTCTACCTTAGGCTGTGAAGCATCGTAAGGTCCGGGATAGTCCAGATAATTCTCGAACATAGTGTGGAAATATTCGTTAGGGATAATCTGGAGCTGGAACTTGAGTGTATCGTTGCTCAAGCGCTCGGTGCGATGGAACGTAACATCAACGAATGTACTTGTCTCGCCAGCCTTGATGGTATACTCAGGCTTCAGCGGCTCATACTCTACACCCTCCTGAAGGTCGGTACTGTCCTTGGTTACTATCACCTGGAAGACACGGTCGAAATCCTTTGCAGTTCCTGTTGCCGAAATCTTGACGGCAATGGTGGTATCATTGGAAAGAATATTGCCGAATGTCACCTCCGAATAGTTCCAGTGTGCCCAAAGGTCGGGATCTATCCACGATGCACCACGACGCACATCGAAATACAGACAGTCCTTGCCCTCGTAGTCCATCAGCTCCTTTTCGCAACCGGTGAGAGAGAAGAGAGCCATGGCAAGCATAAGTATTGAATATATCTTCTTCTTCATTGTTTGTCCTCCTTATTTAGAAACTAAGCGTTTGTTGGCCTCAACCTCAGGCAATGGCCATACGTATTTGTTAACATCCATCTTGTACTGACCCTCAAGCGGCTTGTCCTCAGGATTCCAGTAAGAACCTTCCTGTCCGAACTCTGTGCCCGACATCATCTGCTTCATAGCCTTGCGCTTGTAGAAGAAGAACATCTGGCCCTCACCTATCTCCTCACGCATAAACTCGCGATAGATATAGTCCTGGACAGCGTCATCGCCCTGTCCGTCCTTGAGTTCGAGCTTGACACAGTTGCGTGCCGTACGGATATCATTGATGTATCCCAATGCTTCCTCATTGGTCTTGGCACATTCGGCTGCAATGAGGTATACCTCGCTGAGACGTATGAGCGGTACCATATAGCGGAATGACGAAGCCTGCACATCCTTATACTTATTGAAGCACAGAATGTCTTCCTTCTTGTCTTCCTCGCCTTCCTTGTCACTCTTCACCTTGATGGTCTCTACCGACCACTGGTTGTTGCGACGAAGGTCACCGAAGTCGTCATAGAAGTAAGTAAGCTTAGAGAAGAGGTTGCCGTCTTCCATCGACGAGCCCTTGAATACAAGCATGTTGTTGACCTCACCCTTCGAACTGAACATTCCGTCGTATAGGGTCTTGCGGCTCTGATTGTAGAGCGAGAATATCACTTCTGACGAGAATACAAGATCAGGATTGCTTGTACTGGTCACAGCGTTCTTCTTTATCCATGGGAATACGCCCTCCTCCTTATTGAGCTTTATGATAGAGGTAGCCTCGTTGTAAGCATTCTCCTTGTCGCCAAGCCACAGATAGAGGCGAGCCTTAAGTGCCTTAACAGCATAGTAGTTGAAGCGGAAGTTGCGATAGCGGAATGCTGTCTTGTCGTTAGGATCGTCAGAGTCGCCGTTCATCACACCATCCTTGCGTATACGGTCGTCCTTAAGCAACTCCTCTGCTTCGTTTAGGTCGCGCATAATCTTCGCTGCCACGTCCTTGGCAGAAAGCAACGGCTGTATCTCTTTCGACGTTGTCTCCTGGTAAGGCATTACAATGGTATTCTCAGTTTCTGCCGAATATATCGGACCATAGAGACGCAGCAGGTCGAAATGGAAGAAAGCACGCAAAGCCAACGCCTCGCCCTTGACATACGGACGATAGAGCTTGGAGAGCTTGGAATCGGAGTCGTCACAGTGGCTGAGCAAAGTGTTGATGTTGGCAATGAACAGATAGAGCGATGTCCATACCGAATTGGACGTACTCTTGAAGCCTGCCTGGTCGTACTTGAATGCGGCTGAATTGTAGAATGAATGGTTGGTGTTGGCCTCAACATTATAATATTGTGCCATGACATCAAGCATACCCATGGAGAGTGTAGAGCCGTATAGCTCATTCATCTTCGAATAGACGCCGTTGAGTGCCGACATGTAGCCCTCATCGTTTTCAAACAGCAATCCTTCCATGATTGAGTCTTCGGTGTCTACTTGCAACCAGTCGTTGCACGATGTTGTTGTAGCGCATATGGCAAGCGACAAAAGACCGAATTTTACTATCTTAAAAATTTTCATAGTTGTCTGAATTAGAGATTAGAAACGAAGTCCGATGGAAGCCGAAACGCTTCTTGAGAACGGATAGTCAAGACCGCGCTCTTCCTTGATGGTAGAGAGACGGAATATGTTGTTGGTGTACAAGCGGCAGTAGAACGATGACAGACCTACAATCTTGAGCCACTGCGATGTGGTGTCCTCATAGCCAAGCGAGATGCTGGTACACTGTAGCGTGTTCTCTGTAGCGATGAAGCGGGTTGACATGTTGGTTGTCGAGGTGTCGTTGATGCGCTTGAACTTAGCACGGTCGCCCGGCTTCTGCCAACGGTCATGCAAAGCACGGCGGTCCTGATTATACTTTATAGCTTCGTAGCTGATGTTCTCTACCTTTGACAGCAGTGTGCTGAGCGTTGTCTGTCCGCCTATGCGATACTGGAAGTTCATGCCCAATGAGAATCCCTTCCAACGTACTGTTGTGCCGAAGTTGCCCTGTGCATCAGGTGTTGTATCGCCAACCTTCACTTCCTGATTGGAATCCCACTTGTACGAATACGAACCGTCCTTGTAGAGGAATATCTCATTACCGCTCATCGGGTCGATACCAAGTGAGCGTACTGCCCATAATGCTGTGGTGCTGGCTCCGTCGTAGTAGCGTATGAGCGACTGCGAGGCACGGCCGTCAGCATTGAGCTTCTCAAGTGTGTTGCCGATGTTGTAGTACTTGGTTGTGGTGTGCAGCATATTGGCTGTCAAACGCCATATGAAATCCTTGCGCTTGATGACATCAAGACCAACGGTTATGGTGAAGCTACGGTTGTCGGTTGCACCGATGTTCATAGGTATAGACGATACACCTGTAGATGTAGGCAGATCTACCAAGATGAGTTCAGGGTCGGATTTGCGGATATTGTAGTCGAGAGTGAGCGACAGGCGATTGTTGAACATAAGTGCGTTCAAACCGAAGTTGTGTGTCTGCGTGCGCTTCCACTTCAGGTCATTGTTGCCCCACTTCGAAACCATAGCTGCAAGACCAAACGGGTTGGGATAACTGGTGTAGTAATTGTAAACATTGTTGGCAAGCTTGGCATCAACGTTCTGATTGCCTGGATTACCGAATGTATAACGCACCTTGAGGTTGCTCACATACTTGTTGCGCTTGAAGAAGTGCTCGTTATGGATATTCCATGCCACACCTACCGAGTAGGTGGTTGAGAACGGATTGTTGATACCATATACCGAAGCACCGTCTGTACGTACATTGAAGTCGAGCAGATAGCGCATGTCGTAAGCATAATTGCCGTTGAAATAGAAGCTGGCTGAGCGTGTCTTGGTAATTGATGACGACGGACGGCTGTTCTCGGCATAGCCATTAGAGAAGTTCGGATTCCAGAACTTGTCGCTGATATAGCCACGTGTAGTGTTGGATGCACTTGTAGCATTGCGCTCTGACAGCTGTGCACCGCCTACGAGGTTGTAGGTGTGACATCCGGTCATACCGCCATAGCTTGCTATCAAGCTGCCGTCCCAACTTGTATTGTTGTTGTCGGAGCGTGTGTAGTTGCCACGGTTCACCTCCTCGGTTGCTGCAAACGAGGTGTCGTAAGGCGAGCGGAACACTTCAGATTTGCCACGCGATGTGGTAAATCCTAAACGTGCATTAAGGCGCAGGGCTGGTATAGGACGATACTCTACGTTGAAGTTGTTGTTGAACTGGAGTTCGTCACCACGGTTGAAACTCTTCTGCTGATAGTTCCACAACGGGTTGTATACATACTGTGTACCGTTGATGGTCTCGTAACTTTCGAGCACCTTATATACTTCGCCGTCGGCATCACGCTTAGAATAATAAGGGTTGGCCTGTGCAAACTGGCTGAACGACACGACATTGTTGTCGGTCTTGGTATAGTAAATATTTGTCTGGTTGCTGAAGTTGAATTTGTCGATACGATAAGAAAGGTCTACAGAGCCATCGATGTTCTGGCGGTCAGAATTCTTCATCACACCACCATTGTCACGATAGCGCATAGTCAGACCATAACGGAAGGCAGAATCACCGCCCTCGGCATTGAAGCTATGGTCGTGAGAGAATCCTGTGCGCAGCGGCTCACTCATCCAGTAGGAATCGAGTCCTGCCACTACATTCTTGTATCTATTATAATATGTAGCACGGTTAAGGTCATCAAGTATCTCACCGTTCTCGTCAAGACTACCATAATAGCCAGAGAGTTTCTCAAACTGCAACTTCTCGCTGGCATTCATAAGATTGTAATCGCTCAGGTCGGCCCAGCTCACATTGTAGCTACCGTTGTAAGTGAAACGCAGCTTGCCTGCCTCCGGCTTCTTTGTCTCTACTACTACAACGCCGTTGGCTGCCTTCGAACCGTAGATGGCTGTAGACGCAGCATCCTTAAGAATGGTGATGCTCTCAACACGGTCCATACTCATATCGGAGATGCGCTGGAGTGTGGTCTCGAAACCATCAAGAATGAAGAGCGGCTGGTCCGGATCGTTGCCGTACTTATCTGAAAGACCATTAATACTTGTAGTACCGTTGATGTTGATGTTCAACTTAGCATTAGGGTCAGAACCTGCGAGATTGTTCTCCATGATGACAAACGAAGGATCGAGTGCTGAAAGACTCTGCAGCACGTTCTGGTTGCCTATAGCCTTGAGTTCTTCCTTGCGATAGGATGCTGCCGAACCGGTGAAGCTCTCCTTCTTGCGCGAATAGATACCCGTAATCACTGTCTCGCCGATAGCATTGGCATCGGCCTGAAGACGTATGACATTCTTCTTGCCGGTAGACATGCGCATCTTCTGCTGCTTCATTCCCACATACGTGAACGTAAGTGTGGTTTCGCCCGCAGGCAACATGACGCGGAATTCACCAGTCTGGTCAGTCAATGTCAAGGTCTTGCCGTGCTTGTCCTTAACGCTAACGCCAAGTAGCGGCTGGTCCTCATCGTCTATTACAACGCCTCGATACATCTGCCCCTTAGCTGTGGTGGCAGATTGAGGCGTACCATTAACATTTTGGGCTTGCGCATTTACCCCCCCATTTGGAATAAGGAAGCTATGGCACATCCCAAAACAAGATTGCGCATACCTACAGATTCAAGAATCCTACCGCAGGATACGCCCAAAGTGTTTGTATTCATGTGTTCAACCATATTAAGTAATTATGTTTCAAAATGTCAACTTAAGCACGTAATACTATTGTTTTAGCAAGTTTTTGTCAAAAAGTCGTTTACAATAGTTACCGATTGCAAAGATACAAAAACATTATAAATAACAAAAGAAATGCTAAAAAAATCTATATAAATTTATTATTTATAGATTTAGGACATTTTTATATACCCATACCACATAAAAAAGAGGCGGACTGCATCACTGCACCCCGCCCCACAATAATTAATTAGAGAGTTATAAAAATTAAGTTCAATAGAAAAATCTATTGTCTGTAGCCGATGCTACATTTTTGTCATTATCTTCATGCCTTCCTCTACAGCCTGCATGTTGAGAGGAATGAGGCCGTGATGGCGCTCTGGCAGAGTCTTGAACAGTGCCTTGTTCAATCCTTGTGTGCTGACGATAGGACAAACCTTGAGCAGTCCGCCCAACACAATCATATTGAACACCTTCGAGTTCTTCAACTCGGCAGCCTTGTCCATAGCGTCAATGCGGTATACGTTGATGTCCTTACGTGTCGGCGGATTGATGATGCCGAAACCATCGTAGATAAGTATACCACCAGGCTTAACCTTAGGCTCGAACTTGTCGAGCGAAGGCTGGTTGAGCACTATAGCCACATCGTAATGGCTGAGAATTGGCGATGAAATACGTTCATCGCTGACGATGACTGTGACATTGGCGGTTCCGCCTCGCTGTTCGGGGCCGTAAGCCGGCATCCATGTCACTTCCTTATCCTCCATAAGTCCGGAGTAGGCCAGTATCTTGCCCATTGAGAGTACGCCCTGTCCTCCGAAACCTGATATGATTATTTCTGCTTTCATAGGTTTGTCGTGTCTTTTAAGTCGCCCTTGGGATACTGCTTAAACATATTCTCCTCCATCCACTTGTTGGCCTGGACTGGTGTGAGCTTCCATCCGCTGTTGCATGTAGCAACGATCTCGACGAGCGACGATCCGCAGCCCTGCATAGAAGCGGTGAATGCCTTCTTGATGGCAGCCTTGGCCTTGCGTATAGAGGCTACATTCTCAACACTCTGGCGCGACACGTAGCATGTGCCTGGCAGCTGTGCCGCTATCTCAGAGAGATTGAGTGGCCATCCGTGCAGACGCGGGTCGCGACCGTAAGGACATGTCGACGTCTTCTGACCGATAAGCGTTGTAGGAGCCATCTGACCGCCGGTCATACCATATATAGCGTTGTTGATGAATATCATGGCAATGTGCTCGCCACGGTTGAGTGCGTGAATACTCTCTGCCGTACCTATACAAGCCATGTCGCCGTCGCCCTGATAGGTGAACACGAGGCGGTCTGGCCACAAACGCTTGATAGCTGTGGCGCAGGCTGGAGCACGTCCGTGTGCAGCTTCCTGCCAGTCGATGTCGATATAATTGTATGCAAACACAGAACAACCTACGGGGCTAACGCCTACCGCCTTGTCCTGCATGCCCATTTCCTCAATTACTTCGGCTACGAGTTTGTGTACCATGCCGTGTGAGCAACCGGCGCAATAGTGCATATGGTTTTCGTTGAGAAGGTCTGGTTTCTTGTATACCAGGTTCTCGGGTGATACTATATCGTTCATACCAATTTCTCCTTTAATACTTTTACCATTTCCTCTGGCTCGGGCACGATGCCACCGAGTCGTCCGTAATGCTCTACAGGTACTTTGCCATTAACCGCCAGACGTACATCGTCAATCATCTGTCCGGCATTTATTTCGGCTACAAGTATACCCTTCACCTTAGCTGCTGCAGCTGCAATCTCATTGGTCGGGAACGGCCACAGCGTGATAGGACGGAACAGTCCTACCTTAATGCCTTCGGCACGTGCCATCTCAATGGCCTTCTCGGCTATGCGCGCTGCGCTACCGAATGCCACAATCATATATTCGGCATCGTCCATGAACTTGGTTTCGTAGCGAACCTCGTTCTCACGTATCTTGCGATACTTCTCCTGCAGGTGCAGATTGCGCTGCTCCATAACCTCCGACTTCAGTTCGAGCGAAGTGATTACGTTGGGCTTGCGACCCTTTGAGCGTCCTGTCGTTGCCCATGGGCACTCGCGCAGAATCTCCTCTTCGGTGCGACGTGGCTTGATAGGCGGCAGCACCACCTTCTCCATCATCTGTCCGATAACACCGTCACTGAGAATCATGGCAGGTATACGATATTTAAAGGCGAGCGTGAAGCCAAGATCGACAAAGTCTGCCATTTCCTGCACCGAGTTAGGCGCAAGCACAATGACGTAATAGTCGCCATTGCCGCCACCACGTGTGGCCTGGAAATAGTCACTCTGCGACGGCTGGATGGTACCCAGTCCGGGACCTCCACGCTGTACATTTACTATAAGTCCGGGAACTTCTGCGCCTGCCATGTAGGAAATGCCTTCCTGCATGAGCGACACACCAGGACTTGACGACGAGGTCATTACCTTCTTACCGGCACCACCACCACCATAAACCATGTTGATGGATGCCACCTCACTCTCCGCCTGTACTACAACCATACCAGTTGTTTCCCACGGCTTGAGCTCGGCAAGTGTTTCAATGACTTCTGTCTGTGGCGTAATTGGATAGCCGAAATAGCCATCGGCGCCACAACGAATGGCAGCGTGAGCAAGAGCCTCGTTGCCTTTCATAAGTTTTACTTCCTGTTCTGCCATAGCGATTAGTCCTCCATTTTTTTTCTGTAAACTGTTATACATCCGTCAGGACATACAATACCGCACGACGCGCATCCGATACATTCGTCCGGTTGCGCTGCCTCAGCATAGCGATAGCCATGCACATTGACGGCCTTCGCTGACAAGGCAATCACATTTTTTGGGCAAGCCACCACGCAAAGGGAGCACCCCTTGCACCGGTCGGTATTGACCACGATGACACCTTTAATTTTTCCCATAATTTTTCGTTTTGTTTTAGGGTGAGTAGTTTATTTGATTAAGGGTTATACATGTCTTTGCAACGATAAGCAAGTATGTCGTCAAGCATCTGTTTGGCTTCAACGGCTGGCGAATCGGGGTCGAGAGCTATCGCTTCAAGATAGCAGTCGAGTGCATGCTTCCAGTCGCCCTTGCGTCTATGCTCATTACCGAGCTTGTAATAATCCTCTGCTGTCATATCTATTAAGGTTGAGATGGTGTGATGTTGATGTGGTGTGATTTGATGTTGTGGGGTATGGAGTTGTTATGTTGAGGTGTTGAGATAGTGTGATTTGTCCTGTTTCTGCAAGACAACGCCACAACTTCATCGTCAAATCTCACCACAACAACATCACAACTACATAACTGCCGCCTGCAACGTATTCTTCATGAGCGAACAAATCGTCATTGGACCTACGCCACCAGGTACAGGTGTGATGTATGAACACTTGGGTGCAACCTCATCGAACTTCACGTCACCATTAAGACGGTAGCCGCTCTTGCGTGTTGCATCGGGCACACGGGTCGTGCCAACGTCGATGACTACTGCTCCGGGCTTCACCATATCGGCTGTCACAAAGTCGGGGCGACCTATTGCAGCAATGATGATGTCTGCCTCAAGACATTCGTGCTTGATGTCCTTGGTGTGCGAGTGGCACACGGTGACGGTGCAATCGCCATACTGCTTCTGCATCATAAGCTGCGCCATAGGCTTGCCCACGATGTTGCTGCGACCGAGCACTACGCACTTCTTGCCGGCTGTCTCAATGCCGTAACGCTTGAGCAGCGTCACGATGCCAAGCGGTGTGGCAGAGATGAAGCACGGCAGTCCGATGGCCATGCGACCCACGTTGACTGGATGAAATCCGTCAACATCCTTGCGATAGTCGATGGCTTCAATTATCTTCTGCTCGTTGATGTGGCGCGGCAGCGGCAACTGCACGATAAATCCGTCTACGTCGGCATCGCGGTTGAGTTTGTCGACACAAGCCAGCAGCTCTTCCTCGGTGACATCATCCTCATATCGGATGAGTGTCGACTTGAAGCCACACTTCTCACAAGCCAGAACCTTGTTCTTGACGTATGTCTCCGAACCTCCGTCATGGCCTACGAGAACGGCAGCCAGATGCGGCTGCTTGCCTCCTTTAGCCATTATGGCCTTCACTTCTTCTGCTATTTCAGCCTTGATGGCTTCGGCAGTTGCTTTTCCGTCTATCAGTTGCATATTGTTATGTTTTAAAACTTAGGCATTCCGGGCATTCCCTTCAGCTTTCCCATCATTCCAGCCATCTTTGCCATGTTGGTTCCGGTGACGAGTTTCATCATCTTGCGAGTCTGGTCAAACTGCTTGATGAGTCGGTTCACCTCCTGTATGTTGGTACCGCTACCCTTTGCTATACGCATGCGGCGGCTCTGATTGAGAATCTCGGGGTTAGAGCGCTCCTTCGGAGTCATACTCTTGATGATGGCCTCGATGCCCTTGAAAGCATTGTCGTCGATGTCGACATCCTTTATGGCCTTGCCAACGCCAGGTATCATCGAAGCGAGATCCTTGAGGTTACCCATCTTCTTTATCTGCTCAATCTGTCCGAGGAAGTCGTTGAAGTCGAACTTGTTCTTCTGAATTTTCTTCTGAAGGCGGCGTGCCTCCTCCTCGTCAAACTGCTCCTGAGCGCGCTCTACAAGACTCACGATGTCGCCCATGCCGAGAATACGGTCTGCCATACGAGCTGGGTGGAACACGTCGATGGCCTCCATCTTCTCGCCTGTACCGACAAACTTGATAGGCTTTGTCACTACAGTACGTATTGAGAGGGCTGCGCCGCCGCGTGTGTCACCGTCGAGCTTGGTGAGTACCACGCCGTCGAAGTCGAGACGGTCGTTGAACTCCTTGGCTGTATTGACAGCGTCCTGACCAGTCATAGAGTCAACCACGAAGAGTGTCTCGTCGGGATTGATAGCGTTCTTGAGATTTGAAATCTCATTCATCATTTCCTCATCGACAGCCAGACGACCCGCAGTATCGACAATCACCACATCGTAGCCCTTGGCCTTAGCCTCACGAAGAGCGTTATTGGCAATAGTGATAACGTCCTTGTTGTCGGGCTCTGAATATACAGGTACACCTACTTGCTCGCCTACCACCTTGAGCTGGTCGATAGCAGCCGGACGATAAACGTCACAAGCTACGAGCAACGGCTTCTTGTGCTGCTTGGTCTTGAGCATGTTGGCAAGCTTGCCAGAGAATGTGGTCTTACCCGAACCCTGCAAACCGCTCATAAGTATGATAGCGGGACGACTTGTCAGGTGCAATTCGGCTGCTTCGCCACCCATAAGTTCAGCAAGCTCGTCGTGCACAATCTTCACCATAAGCTGGCTTGGCTTAACGGCAGTAAGCACGTTCATACCCATAGCCTTCTTCTTCACCGTGTCGGTAAATGTCTTTGCTACCTTGTAGTTAACGTCGGCATCAAGCAATGCGCGTCTTACGTCTTTAAGTGTTTCTGCAACGTTGATCTCGGTGATTTTTCCCTCACCTTTAAGTATCTTAAAACTGCGTTCCAGTCTGTCGCTTAAATTTTCGAACATATATGTCTTCTTTTGTATTTCTTAATATTAGCACAAAAGTAAACAAAAAATAACGAGCAATGCAAAGAACGGTATGCGATTTAATTTATTTTAAAATACTTTTTATCAAAAATGCGCACTCATATATGGTTTGTGCACATAAAACAGATACTGAAAAAAAGTACGTATATATATGTACACGTACTTATTTTAAGTATATCTCATTAAGTTCGGTCGCCACCAGTTCCTCGCGCACAAGACTTGCCAATGCTACTGGCAGCACTTCGCGCGGGCAGTCTATCTGCTGCAGTTCGGTGACATGATGGCGTTTGCGGTCGGCAAGGAGCGCCATGATGAGCTGTCGGGCATTTTGTTGCGGTTCGTCCGATTTCCTGCCTTTATGACTCAAGCACACGTCGCATCGCTCGCAGTCCTTGCCGTCGGTCTCGCCAAAGTAGCCGAGCAACTGACGGCTGCGACAAACGCTGTCGTTCGATGCATATTCAATCATAGAGTGTATACGTGCTTCAAACTGCTCGCGACGGTCTTCGTACACCTCACGCGGAATGACGATGTCTTCAGCCAGCACACGGTCTCTGACGTAGGTGACGAGCGGCACGGAACGTTGCGGTATGAAGTGCAGTATATGACGCATACTCAGACTCTTTAGTATAAGATACACCTGCTGCTGTGTGAGTCCGGTGAGCTGCGCCAGCCGGCTCTCTTCGATATAGCGATAGTCGATGAAGAGTCCGCTATACTCGCGCAATGCGGCTGTGATGACAGCCTCCTCGTTGGGGCTTGTAGAATATAGCTGATAGAGCTGGTCGCGTTCGAGTATGAACTTCATGCGTGTACGCGAGTCGGGCTCGGTCTCATATTCGATGTATCCGGCACGTGCCAGTATGCGAAGAGCCGAATTGGCTATAGTTGGGAAATGCTTGAACGTGCGGCAGAAGCGGTCGAGATCGAGTGCAAAGGTGTGCCCTGCCCCATCGTCGGCTGCCACTTGCAGGAAATAGGCAAGATGGTCGTAGACGTTGCAGATGGTCTGACGGTCGGGAAACTCCTCAAGCACTCGCTTGTCAAGACGCATGCGGTCGCTGTCATTGTATAGCAATACGGCATAGGCACGTTTGCCATCACGTCCTGCACGACCTGCTTCCTGAAAGTAAGCCTCAATGGAATTCGGACAATCCACATGAATGACTATGCGCACGTCGGGTTTGTCGATGCCCATTCCGAATGCGTTGGTAGCCACTATGACACGCTTCTCGTCGTCGTGCCACTGCTGTTGGCGCAGGTCCTTAACGGCATGTTCCAGTCCGGCATGATAGAACGTGGCGCTTATGTCGTTCTGCTCTATGAGTTCGCTTATCTCCTTGGTGCGTCGGCGGCTGCGTGCATACACTATGGCGCTGCCGCGTGTCGACTTGAGTATGTGTATGAGTTCCTCGTCCTTGTTGCCAGTGTTGCGCACCACATACGTCAGGTTCTTGCGCTCGAAGCTCATGCGGAACACGTTCTTCTCGCTGAATCCGAGCCTGTACTGTATGTCGTCTATCACCTGCGGGGTGGCAGTGGCGGTGAGAGCAAGCACCGGAACATCGGGCTTCAGCTGGCGTATGTCGGCTATATGCAGATAGGAAGGACGGAAGTCGTAGCCCCATTGCGATATGCAGTGAGCCTCATCAACGGTGATGAAGCTCACCTTCATGTGCTCAAGCTTTGCCTTGAACAGTTCGGTGCCAATACGTTCGGGCGACACATACAGCAGTTTGGTGCCACCAAGTATGCAGTTGTCGAGCGTTCCCAATATCTCACGGCGGCTCATTCCCGAATATATGGCTGCTGCAATGATGCCACGACGGCGCAGGTTCTGCACCTGGTCTTTCATCAAGGCTATGAGCGGAGTCACTACTATGCACGTTCCTTCCATGGCAAGTGCCGGAACCTGAAACGTAAGCGACTTGCCTCCACCCGTAGGCATAAGTCCAAGTGTGTCCTTACGCTGCATTATGCTGTTGATGATGTCGCCCTGAATGCCACGAAAAGCAGGATATCCCCAGTATTTGTGGAGGATGGAAAGCAAAGACTCTGCCCCACAAAGGCCACAAACCCCACAAAGCCCTACCGCCGACTCCTCCCCCGTAGGGAGGGGAGGGGTATGTTCGGTTACGCTCACATCGTAAGCGTCGGATTCACACATCGACTTCTCGTGTTCATCTGACGAATTATTGGATGTTGGCATTATAGGGTCTTTTATATCTGTTTCCATCAATCAACAAAAAAACACAGTATTTTATAGCAATCAAAGCACAGCTTTCAAGGCATATCACTCCCCTCCCTACGGGGGAGGGGCAAGGGGGTGGGGCTTTTACAGCAATCAAAGC
>NZ_JADYUF010000046.1 GCF_021531655.1 Leyella stercorea
GGGCAAGGGGGAGGGGCTTTTGGGGATTATATACAAAAAAAAAGGACGACACGAATCACTCGCACCGGCCTCTCAAAGAATAATGTTAATCAATGTCCGATTTTGTCAAATAAGAACAAAATCTAATAACATAATCTTTACCTTAAAATCTATCAAACTACTAACCTAATGAAAAAACATTGCATTCTCTCGAACACGTTGCAAAGATAATAATTTGTGTCCGACCACACAAGAAAATGGACACTTTTTTGGTGAAATTTGAAATAAATTGACACAAATCAAGTAAACGAAACGTTATTTTGCTTTTCAGCGAAGCGAATTGGGCAGGCTTGCATGATTTGCGTGTAAATATATTGAAATAAATCTTTGATGATAGGAATTTTGCTTAACTTTGCAGTCGGTTAAAACTATACCTTAGACCAGGCTCGTCGCTGCCGTCTTCCAAATGTAGTCCTTTTACATGCCAAAAGGACTCGTTTTGGTGTGCAAAAGGACTCCTTTTGCAAGGTAAAAGGACTCGTTTTGCAACCCAAAAGGACTCCTTTTGACAACAGCCTGATTGCAACAGCTTAAGAAGACATAGAAAACCAAACGAAAAAACATATGATAATTCAACTAAGACAAAGAAATGGAATGGATTGAAAGTCTTTTTGTGACACACTCGGCAGTGCAGACCATCGTCGTTCTGTCGCTCATCGTGTCAATAGGACTCGCACTTGGAAAGATTCACGTCAAGGGCATTTCGCTCGGAGTGGCTTTCGTATTTTTTATAGGCATTGTGGCTGGTAGCCTCCACTTCACTGCCGACGCACAGATGCTGACGTTTGCCGAGACGCTCGGACTGTCGCTCTTCGTGTACGCGCTCGGCCTGCATGTGGGCCCCAACTTCATCGGCATGATGCGTCACGAGGGCATATCGCTCAACCTTTGGGGACTGGGCATCATACTGGCAGGAACTGTCATGGCGCTGTCGCTGTGTCTGGTGCTGCCCATCAACGTGCCCGAGATGGTGGGCATTCTGTGCGGTGCCACCACCAATACGCCGGCTCTGGGTGCCGCGCAGCAGGCTCTTGCCAACGCCCATCAGTCGAGCAGCGGTGCAGCTTTGGGATGTGCCGTGACCTATCCGTTGGGTGTTGTGGGCGTGATATTCGCCATGATACTCATGCGTAAGTTTCTGGTGCGCCCCGCCGACCTTGAGCCGCGCACGGGCGACGACGAAGACAATACCTTCGTAGGGCAGTTTGTGGTGATCAATCCTGCCATATCGGGCATGACCATAGCCCATGTGTCGCAGATGACCCACCGCCACTTCATCATATCGCGCATATGGCGATGCGGCAAGGTGATCGTGCCGCTGGCAACGACGCAGCTGCAGATGGACGACAACGTGCTCGTGGTGACCAACCGCGACGAGGTGTCGGCAATGACAATTCTGTTCGGTGAGCGTGTGGAGAAGGACTGGAACCGCGAGAAGATAGACTGGAACGCCATCGACAATACGGTAGAAAGTCGTGTCATCGTGATGACACGCACCAAGCTCAACGGCAAGACACTCGGTATGCTGCACATGCGTCAGACCTACGGCGTGAACGTGAGCCGCGTGATGAGAGGTGATATCAAGCTCTTGGCTACCGACAATCTACACCTGCAATACGGCGACCGCGTCACCGTGGTGGGCACTCCTGAGAACATCGACCATGCCGAGGCTTATCTGGGCAACGCCGTACAGGTGCTAAACGAGCCTAATCTGGGTGCCATTTTCTTCGGATTGCTGCTCGGTCTGGCTTTAGGTATGATACCGGTAACCATTCCAGGCATGAGTGCTCCCATAAAACTGGGCATCGCCGGAGGTCCTATCATCATGGGTATCATCATCGGCGCGCTTGGCTCGCGCGTACATTTTATAAGCTATACCACACGTTCGGCATCGCTCATGTTGCGCAAACTCGGACTGTCGTTGTATCTGGGCTGCCTCGGACTTGTTGCCGGACAGGACTTTCTCGCCACGGTGATACGCCCCGAAGGTTTGCTGTGGGTGGGTGTCGGACTGGTGCTGACCGTGCTGCCGCTCCTTATAGTGGGTGCCATAGCCTTGAAGACCAAGAAGTTCGACTTCGGCACCATCTGCGGACTGCTCTGCGGAGCCATGGCCAATCCAATGGCACTGAGCTATGCCAACGAAACCATCAAGGGCGACCGTGCCGCCGTGGCATACACGTCGGTATATCCGCTCGGCATGTTCATACGCGTCATCATTGCGCAAGTCATCATTATGTTTATGATATAGCCTCGCCGCCATAAGGCGGGGCTTTTTTTCTTCAATAGGATTATGAGTACACTGAAAGAGAAAACGGCACAAGGATTGTTGTGGGGCGGACTCAACAGCGGCATACAGCAGCTCGTCGGACTGGCGTTCGGCATTGTTCTGGGCAGGTTATTGGCACCGTCCGACTATGGCATGATGGCGATGATAAGCATCTTCTCGCTTGTAGCCACAGCCCTGCAGGACAGCGGTTTCCGCACGGCGCTTACCAACATAGAGCACCCTAAGCACGAGGACTACAACTCGGTGTTCTGGTTTAACATCATTATGGCGTCGTCACTTTACGTCATTCTCTTTCTCGCCGCTCCGCTCATAGGCGAGTATTATCACACGCCGCGCGTAGTGCCATTGTGTCGCTACGCCTTTCTTAGTATTGTCATAGCATCGTTCGGCACGGCACAGTCGGCCTATCTGTTCAAGCATCTGCGCGCCAAGCAGCAGGCAGAAGCAGGTGCTTTGGCTGTGATACTGTCGAGTCTGACGGGTGTGGGCATGGCATTTGCGGGCATGGCATATTGGTCGCTTGCCACACAAGGACTCGTTTATGTAGGCATCAACACCCTTTTGCAGTGGCATTTCTCGCCGTGGCGCCCTTCTATCCACGGCATTACGTTCGCTCCGGTGCGCCGAATGTTCCGCTTCTCGTGCAAGATTCTTGCTACTACCATCATGACTCACGTCAACAACAATGTGCTCAACATCCTGCTGGGCCACTACTTCACGCCCCGCGACACGGGCAATTACAACCAGGCTTATCAATGGAACACCAAGTGCTACTCGCTCGTGCAGAGCATGGTGGCGCAAGTGGCGCAGCCCGTACTCGTAAGCCTCAACGGCGAGGAGGGCCGACAGAAGGACGTGTTCCGCAAGATGATGCGCTTCACGGCATTCATAACGTTCCCCCTGCTGTTCGGTTTCGGACTAGTAGCCAAGGAGTTTATCGTAACAGCCATAGGCGAGAAGTGGCTTGCGTCAGCCCAACTGATACAGATACTGTGTATCTCGGGCGCCACAATGCCGCTCTCCACACTATTCTCCAATATGATTATCTCGAAGGGACGGTCGGGCACTTTCTTCTGGTGTACATTCACTTTGGGACTCGTCCAGATAGCCACAATGATAATGATTTGGCCCATGGGCATACGCACGATGGTCATAGCCTATACATTATTAAATACGTCATGGCTGCTGGTGTGGCTCTTCTTCGTGCGACGGTTGATAGGCTACGGCTACTGGATGTTCTTCTGCGACGTCATGCCGTTCGCACTTGCAGCCGCAGGAGTGATGGGCGTGGCGTATGTAGCCACAATGCCGCTGAGCAACTTGATAGCGCTTCTCATATCACGATTCATTATAGCCGTAGTGCTTTATTATGCCGTGATGAAGATAGCACGTGTGAAAATACTCGCAGAATGCGAGCGATTTGTTAAACGAGGTTAAATAAAGATTAGCAGCTGTAACAAAAGCAGCCGTCAATCGTCATTCATTTAGAGCACAGATGAAAAAGATTAGTTTTCGCAACGACATCCTGCCGATGAAGGACATGCTCTTCCGACTGGCAATGCGCATCACGCTGAGCCGCGAAGAGGCTGAAGACATCGTGCAAGACACCTTGATAAAGGTGTGGAACCGTCGCGACTCGTGGGACACCATTGAGTCGGTGGAAGCATTCTCGCTCACTATCTGCCGCAATCTGGCTCTCGACCGCATGCGACTGCGCGACAACCAGAACGCTTCGCTAGACGAAACGACGCCCCAAGGAGGCGACAACCATGCCGACACGGCCTCGACACCATACGAACAGACCGTGCAACGCGAACGGGTGACGATAGTTAGGACGCTCATCGACTCACTGCCCGAGAAACAAAGGTCGTGCATGCAGCTGCGCGACATCGAAGGCAAGACATACAAGGAGATAGCCGCCGTACTCGACATAACCGAGGACCAGGTGAAGGTGAACATCTTCCGTGCGCGGCAGACTATTAAACAACAATTTCAAAAATACGACAACTATGGATTATAAATACATAAACCAACTTCTTGACCGCTACTGGCAGGGCGAGACAACACTTGAGGAGGAGCAGATACTGCGCTCGTTCTTCAGTCAGTTGTGCGTTCCTGAGGAGCTTGCCAAGTTCCGTCCGCTGTTTGTGTATGAGCAGACTGAGCCGAAGACCGACCGTCTGGGTGATGATTTCGACGAGCGTATGCTGTCTATGGTTGGCGAGCCGCAAGAGGTTAAGGCACGCAAGGTGCTCATAAGCCAGCGGTTTGCGCCGCTCTTCAAGGCAGCGGCAATGGTGGCCATAGTGCTCACACTGAGTCAGGCAGCCCAGATGTCATTCCAGAGCACCGAAGACGTGCCTGCGGCATACACTCCTCGAGTACGTGAGGGTGCCTCAGTGGCGATGAACGACACTGTGAAAATGGATACTGCACGCCACAACGGACTGAGCAGTATCGGCACAGTAGGACAGCCGTTCGGACAGAATGGTCCCACCATACTTAAGTAAGATATATTTCTATGCTTTCTCAATAAAATCATTTTAAGTTAAAACACCAAGCTGATGTACACTTAAAACATATTTGGACGTAAAAACAAGCCCCTTCACCAGCGTCCATGACAAATGTTACGAAAAGTGTATGACGCTACAAAGAAAACCTTGAAGCTGTGAAGTTTCGGGGACTCTCAAATTTTTCATAACATACTAACGATTGGCTGGCCGTCGGAGTCTTAATTGACACTGGCGGCCAGTTCTTTTTTTTAGTTGAGAGTTGAAAGTTTAGAGTGGAGAGTTATGATATGCAATAAAAAAGTTGAGAGTGGAGAGTTATGTATATGCATTATTGTAGTATTGTTTAATACTGAATATTTATAAATGTAATCATAACTCTCAACTCTCCACTCTCAACTCTCAACTTATAAAACTCTCAACTTATAAAACTTTCAAGTATACAGTTTCAGTCTTCTTACTGAATAACTGTTCCTCCCTTGCCAATGCTGTCGGCCTTTGTTATCACCACCTTCTTCACTCCTGCCTCAACAGCAGCAAGTGCATTCTCTATCTTGGGCAGCATTCCGCCCGATATAGTTCCGTCGGCAGTGAGTCGGCTGAAGTCGTTGCGTGTGATGACTGGGATTACGCTTGTGTCGTCGTCGGGATTGGCGAGCACACCGGGTTTCTCAAAACAGTACACCAGCGTTACGTCGTAGAGCGAAGCAAGCGCACGGGCCGTCTCTGAGGCTATCGTGTCGGCGTTGGTGTTGAGCATCGTTCCGGCACCGTCGTGCGTCAGAGGGGCAAGCACGGGGGTCATTCCGGCATCTATCAGGGCCTTCAGACGCTCGGCATTCACCTTGTCGACATCGCCGACGAATCCGAAGTCGACACCGTCCTTAAGCGGACGCTTGTGCGAGCGTATCACGTCCATGTCGGCACCGGTCAGTCCGATGGCGTTGATACCAAGCGATTGCAGCTGAGCCACGATGTTCTTGTTAACCAGTCCACCGTAAACCATTGTCACCACCTCAAGCATTTCGGCATCGGTGATGCGTCGTCCGCCCACCATCTTGCTCTCTATGCCGAGCTGTGCAGCCACCTTCGTGGCGCGACGGCCTCCTCCATGTACCAGAATCTTGTATCCCTCAACCTTCTTGAAACCCTCAAGAAGAGCGGCAAGCTGTGCAGAATCCTCCACAACGGCGCCGCCAACCTTAATTATTGTGATTTTCATAAGCGTAAAATATTTACGGGCTATAAGATAAAACAATTAGTGTGTGCCAATAATTGCTATCAGCACGCCCCGAAGGGGCAAAAGTTCTTAGCCCAGGGCAACGCCCTGGGTAGATTGCAATTTATGAACTAAGCGCCCTGCAAGGGCAACTCTCTGTAACAAAAGAGATTTGCCCTTACAGGGTGCTATATTATATCTGTCTTTTTACCCAGGGCGTTGCCCTGGGCTATGGAGACATTGGGCTTTCAGCCCGCTTTGTTTTTGTTTTGCCACGCCATTTGAGCAAGGGCTTACTCCAAATAAGTATATCCGTATAGTCCTGAGCGGTAGTTGCTGAGGAACTCCTTGCCTTCTTCGAGCGAAATCTTGCCCGCCTTAACGCTCTTGGTCACCCATATCTCGAGCTGTCGCACGAGTTTCTTGGGGTTGTACTGTACGTAGTCGAGCACTTCCTCAACAGTCTCGCCGTCGAATATCTGGTCGATGCTGTAGCTGCCGTCCTTCACCGAGATGTGTACGGCGTTGGTGTCGCCGAAGAGGTTGTGCATATCGCCGAGAATCTCCTGATAGGCACCTACGAGGAAAACTCCGAGATAGTAGTCTTCGTTCTTCTTGATAGGATGCACCGGAAGCACGTGAGTAGCCTGACGGTTGGTGACGAAGTTGGCTATCTTGCCGTCGCTGTCGCAGGTGATGTCCTGCAGCGTAGCATTGCGTGTAGGGCGCTCGTTGAGTCGCTGAATGGGCACGATGGGGAAGAGCTGGTCGATAGCCCAGGCATCGGGGAGCGACTGGAATATGGATATGTTGCAGAAGTATTTGTCGGCAAGCAGCTTGTCCAAGCCGCGCAGCTCGTCGGGAGTGTGCTTCAGTGTCTTTGCCATGCTGTTCACTTCGCGGCAAATGCTCCAGTACATGCTCTCTATCTCGGCACGTGTGCGCAGGTCGACAATGCCGTGCGAGAAGAGGTCGAGAGCCTCGTCGCGTATCTGCTCGGCATCGTGCCAGTCCTCAAGCATTGTGCGTGGATTGAGGTTGTCCCATATCTCGTAGAGGTCCTTTACGAGCTGGTGGTCGTTCTCCGACGGTTCAAACTCCTCGCGCATCTCAGGCAGCGACGTGGTTTCTAGTACGTCAGTGATAAGTACAGAGTGGTGGGCTGACAACGAGCGTCCACTCTCGGTGATGAGGTTAGGATGCTTGATGCCATTCTTGTTCGAAGCATCGACGAATGTGTATACGCAGTCGTTGACATACTCCTGGATAGAGTAGTTGACCGAGCTCTCACTCGACGACGAGCGTGTTCCGTCGTAGTCTACGCCCAGACCGCCGCCACAGTCAACAAAGTCGATGTTGTAGCCCATCTTGTGCAGCTGTACGTAGAAGTTGGCAGCCTCGCGCAGTGCAGTCTGAATGCGTCGTATCTTGGTTATCTGCGATCCGATATGGAAGTGGATGAGTCGCACGCAGTCGTGCAGACCCTTCTCGTCGAGAGTTTCGAGCGCCTGGAGCAGTTCCGACGAACGCAGTCCGAACTTCGAAGCGTCGCCACCGCTCTCCTGCCATTTGCCCGATCCGCTTGAAGCCAGCTTGATACGGATGCCGATGTTGGGCTTCACACACAGCTTTTTGGCAGCCGAGGCAATCAGTCCAATCTCGCTCATCTTCTCGACAACGATAAATATGCGCTTGCCCATCTTCTGTGCGAGGAGCGCCAGTTCGATATAGCTCTGGTCCTTGTAGCCATTGCACACGATGATAGAGTCGCTCTGGCACTGCACAGCGATAACGGCATGCAGCTCGGGCTTTGATCCGCACTCAAGTCCGAGGTTGAACTTACGTCCGTGCGAGATGATTTCCTCAACGACGGGTTGCATCTGGTTCACCTTAATAGGGTATACAATGAAGTTCTCGCCCTTGTATTCATACTCCTCGGCAGCCTTCTTGAAGCAGCTTGAAGTCTTCTCGATACGGTTGTCAAGAATGTCGGGGAAGCGGAGCAGCACTGGTGGCGTAACGTCGCGCAGCTGCAGTTCGTCCATGACGTCGCGCAAATCGATTTGCACGTTGTCCTTGCAGGGTGTTACATACATGTCGCCCTTGTCGTTGACACCAAAGTAAGAGGTGCCCCAACCGTTGATGTTGTATAACTCGCGAGAGTCGTCAATGGTCCATTTCTTCATTTTTCAATCAATTTTTGTAGCTTATCAACCGTAATATTTATCTTGTCGTGATTGTCGAGTAGGTTTATGTCGAGCGTGTAATCGGCCTTTGAATAGAATTGTTCGCGGTGTGCGAGTTGCTCGACGATAAACTCGCGTACCTGCTCAGGGGTCTTGTTGAGCAGCAGTGGTCGCACCGACTTGCCCATCTTCAGATGCTCGTAGAGCACTTCGGGCGATGCCTTCAGATACACCACCTTGCCCTGTCGGTTCATGTAGTCGATGTTGTCAAAGAAGCAGGGAGTGCCTCCTCCGCACGAAATGACTACATTCTCAAACTCAGCCACCTCATGCAGCATGTTATATTCGATGCGACGGAACCCATCTTCGCCTTCTGCGTCGAATATCTGTTTCACTGTACGTCGCATACGTGTCTCGATATACCAGTCGAGATCATAGAATGTGACTCCAAGAGCTTTGGCAAGAGCCTTGCCTATGGTAGTCTTTCCGGCTCCCATGTAGCCTATGAGGATGATTCTAGTCATATTATATAATATTAAAAAAGCCCTACCCCCGGCCCCTCCCCCGCAGGGAGGGGAGTGGTATGTTTTTCATACTGTATGACACTTGTAGTTAAGCGATACAACATATTACTCCCCTCCCTGCGGGGGAGGGGCCGGGGGTAGGGCTTTTTATTATTACTTCTTAGCCGCTCTCTTCTTGGGAGCCGGCGGATTGTTTACTATGTCCATGCACTGCTCGTAGGTGAGTTCGGCGGCAGTGGCATGCAGTTCGCGCGGTATGCGGTAGTTCTTGCCGTCGTAGGCGATGTAAGGACCGTAGCGTCCGTTGAGCACTTCGAGCTTGGGATCTTCGTCAAACTGCTTCATATGTCGTTCCTCCTCGCTCTTGCGCTTGGCTTCAATCAGCTCTATGGCGCGGTCGAGCGTGATGGTCATCGGGTCCTCGTCCTTCGGTATGGAGGTGTACATCTTGTTGTGAAGAACGTATGGTCCGAATCGTCCGGCGCCGATTGTCACAGTCTTGCCTTCGTATTCGCCAACGGTGCGGGGCATCTTGAACAGTTCGAGAGCCTCCTCCAGCGTGATGGTCTCCATACTCTTGTCGGTGGGAAGCTGTGCAAAGCGCGGCTTCTCGTCGTCGTCGGCTGTGCCAATCTGCACTACCGGACCGTAGCGTCCTATCTTTACGAACACCGGATGACCGCTCTTGGGGTCGTCGCCCAGCTTGCGTTCGCCCGCCTTGTGCTCCGAACGTGCATTCATCACCTTCTCTACGGTAGGCTCAAATTCGCGGTCAAAGTGCTGCATCATGTCGGTCCACTCCTCCTTGCCGTCGGCTATCTGGTCGAACTGCTGCTCTACCTTGGCTGTGAAGTTATAGTCCATGATGTTGGGGAAGTTCTCCATAAGGAAGTCGTTCACTACAATACCTATGTCGGTGGGCAGCAGCTTGCCCTTCTCATTGCCCGTAAGCTCCACCTTACGTGTCGGTGTGACGATGAGTCCGCGCAATGTGTCGATGACGTAAGGGCGCTCTTCGCCCTTCTTGTCGCCCTTTACAACGTACTCACGCTGCTGTATGGTGGAGATGGTCGGTGCGTATGTTGACGGGCGTCCGATGCCCAGTTCTTCGAGTTTGTGCACAAGGCTTGCCTCAGTATAGCGTGTGGGACCCTGCGAGTAGCGCTCGGTTGATGTTATCTCACGGCGCTTCAGCGTGTCGCCTTCCTTTATAACGGGCAGGTTGTGAGCAAATTCGTCACGCTGCTCGTTCTGTTCGTCGTCGGTCGACTCGCGATAAACCTTCAGGAATCCGTCAAACTTTACAACCTCACCGTTAGCAATAAAGTGCTCGTCGGTGGTGCTGATGCCGATGGTTACGGTAGTCTTCTCAATCTGAGCTTCCGACATCTGGCTGGCAGCCGTACGCTTCCAGATGAGGTCGTAGAGTCGACGCTCCTGCGCAGTGCCCTCGATTGTGGTGTTGCTCATGTATGTCGGACGGATGGCTTCGTGCGCTTCCTGGGCACCCTTAGAGTGGGTGTGGAAGTTGCGTGACGAACTATACTCCTCGCCATACAGCTTGATTATCTCCTCCTTTGCTGCGTTTATGCACAGGCTTGAGAGGTTTACGCTGTCGGTACGCATGTAGGTGATAAGACCGTTTTCGTATAGACGCTGTGCCACCATCATGGTCTGCGACACCGAGAAGCCTAATTTGCGTGCGGCTTCCTGCTGCAATGTCGAAGTGGTGAAAGGCGGTGCGGGCATGCGTTTGAGCGGTTTCTTGCTCACACTCTCTACCTGATGTTCTGCCTTCTTGCACTTGTCGAGGAAGGCGAGGGCTTCGTCGTGTGTTGCGAAGCGCTTGTCAAGCTCGGCTTTTACCTCCGACTGCGATCCGTCGGCATTGGTTATGGCGAATATTGCATTGATACGATAGTATGGTTCGCTCTTGAACTGCTGTATCTCACGCTCACGTTCTACGATGAGACGAACGGCTACTGACTGCACACGGCCTGCCGACAGTGCCGGTTTCACCTTGCGCCACAGTACGGGCGAGAGCTTGAAGCCCACAATACGGTCCAACACGCGACGTGCCTGCTGCGCATTGACAAGGTTCATATCAAGGTGTCGCGGATGCTCTATTGCCGCCAGGATGGCAGGCTTTGTAATCTCATGGAATACGATACGGTTGGTCGAAGCCTCATCCAGGCCCAGCACCTCGCACAGATGCCACGAAATAGCCTCTCCCTCGCGGTCCTCATCGGATGCGAGCCACACCTTGTGTGCCTTCTTTGCGCTCTCACGCAGTTTCTTTACAAGTTCTTCCTTGTCCTTAGGTATGACGTATGCTGGCTGCAGCGTGTCTTTGTCTATGCTGATTTCCTTCTTCTTAAGGTCGCGTATGTGTCCGTATGAGGACATTACTTTGTAGTCGGAACCCAGAAACTTCTCTATGGTCTTTGCCTTAGCGGGGCTCTCGACAATCACTAAGTTTTCTTGCATGATTTTGCTTTGTGTACTTTAATTTGGGCGCAAAAGTAAGAAAATTTTTGCTCTTACATTATTATATAGCTATTTTTTATATTTTATTAAAAACTCAACTTTTAAGGTTAGAATTACATTTTGTGCAAGACTTTCAGTAACTTTGCATCTGTAACAATGTTTATCGATTATGGCAAATAATACTCTTTGGTCAGACGACTACTGGCTTCTGCTCATACAGCTGTATCAGAAGAAGCCCGCTGGTGTGAAATCCGAATTTTCACACCAGGTTGTGGAATTGGGCATTGAGCTACATATACCGCCCCGTACCATATACGAACAGATGTGCGCTCTCGAAAAGCGCGCCACACCATCGCTCCAGAGACTTTGGGAGATGTATGCCAACACCCCAAAACGACTCTCGCGCGACATCAAACGACTCAAGCAGATGGCTGGATTCGGTGACTCCGGACTGTTCTACGAAGGCGTGCAGACCACTCCCTCGTTCGAACGCGACTACCGCCCTATCGACAATTCATCCGACATAACGCCCGTTATGCTCGTCATCATCCTCGAACTCTACTTCGCACTCACGCCAAACACTATGGTGAGCGAAACGCCTGAGGTGCTCGACATGGCACGAATGTTGTCCCTCAAGCCAGAAGAGATAGTACGAATACTCGAAATCTACCAAACTTTCGACCCTATTCTGAAGCGAGAGGCTGCCGACCAGTCACCCATTGTCGACGAGGCGAAGCTCGTATGGAAACGATTCTACAGCGAACAGCCCGAACTGCTACACTCCACAGCCGACAAACTGAAGCTCTACTTCAGTTGAAAAACTAAGAACGTCAACAACATATACACACCACATCATCACGTCATAAAATGAAACTCATACAAACACAGGAGCAGAAACTTCAGCAGGTGCAGCGTCTGTCGCAACAGCAGATGCTACAGGTGCACTTGCTAGAGATGCCCTTGACCGAACTGGAGCAGAGCGTTAATGCTGAACTTGACGACAATCCGGCTCTTGAAACGACTTCGCCCGAAGACGTATTCGAAGGTGTACACGTTGAAGGCAACGACTCTACCGCCTCGTATGGCGACAACTCGCAATCTGCTTCGGGTGGCGAGGGTTCATCCGACAATGACGATTTTGACGCTCGCAACGAACGCGAGGAGCGCGATTCGGCTCTCAACGACGCTCTTGAACGCATCGGCGGAGGCGACGACGACATGCCTACAGCAGGATATACGGGCGGTTCGGGTGCCGACTCTGCCGACTATGAGGAGATGGTGTATGGCGACACGACATCGTTCTACGACAAACTGAAGGAGCAGATGGGCGAGACGGAGTTGTCGGAGAAGGACGAGGAGATAATGGAATATGTCATCGGGTCGCTCGACAGCGACGGACTACTGCGCAAGGACAGCGAGTCGATATCCGACGAGCTTGCCATCTATCACGGCATCGACTGCACCACAGACGACGTAGACCGCGTGGTGCGCATACTGCAGACATTCGATCCTGCCGGCATTGGTGCCCACACATTGCAGGAATGTCTGCTACTGCAAATCAAGCGACGCCCCAACGATTCGCTCAAACTTATGATGCAGAAGGTGATAACCGATTGTTTCGACGAGTTTACCAAGAAGCATTTCGACAAGATACGCTCTGCATTGGGTGTCGATACCGACACCGCCGAACGCGTTATGGCTGAGTTACGCCGACTCAATCCGAAGCCCGGCTCGTCGCTCGGTGAGACTGAGGGTCGCAACGTGCAGCAGATAACACCCGACTTCATTGTCGACACCGACGACAACGGCAATGTGACATTCACGCTCAACAGCGGAAACATTCCCGAACTGAAGGTGTCGCCATCGTTTGCAGATATGATGGAGGCTTACAAGAACAACAAAACGTCGATGTCAAGACGTGAAAAAGAAGCATTATTGTACGCCAAGGAGAAGGTGGAACGTGCACGCGGATACATCGAAGCGATAAAGGTGCGCCGACGTACACTCACCATTACGATGAAAGCCATTATCGACTGGCAGCGCCGTTTCTTCCAAGATGGCGACGAAGCCGACCTCAAGCCGATGATTCTGAAGAATATTGCCGACCGCACAGGACTTGACATTTCCACCATTTCGCGCGTCAGCAACATCAAATATGCGCAGACCAACTGGGGAACATTCCCCCTGCGCTTCTTCTTCTCCGACGGCTACACCACCGACGAGGGCGAAGAACTCTCGACACGAAAGATAAAGCTCGCACTCAAGGACCTCATTGCCAAGGAAGACAAGAAGAAACCAATGAGCGACGACGCTCTTACAAAGGCTCTCGCCAAGCTCGGCTACCCTATAGCACGACGCACCGTGGCTAAATATCGCGAACAGCTGGGACTGCCAGTGGCAAGATTGAGAAAGGGATAAAAAAAGCCCCACCCCCAGCCCCTCCCCCGTAGGGAGGGGAGTGATATGATTTGTTAATTGAGAAAAAATAATTATAGAAGGCTTAGTAAGGCTTAATACTCAATAAGGCTCAATAAGGCTTAGTAAGGCATAAAGATGCCCAGTAAGGCTCAGGAAATATGAAAGAAAAGAATATTATTATCGCTGCCCGCATTCTTAGCATGGTATTTACGCCATTCTATCTGCCGCTTGTCGGACTGATAGCGCTGTTCACGTTCAGCTATCTCAGTCTGATGCCATGGCCGTACAAGCTTACGGTACTCGGTCTTGTCTACCTTTTCACCATTCTCTTGCCCACATTGCTCATCCATTTCTATCGCAGCTATCACGGATGGACACTCATCGAGCTTGGCAAGAAGGAACGTCGTGTAGTGCCATATCTACTTTCTATTGTAAGCTACTTTGTGTGTTACTATGTAATGCATCGCTTCAACATACCCCACTTCATGAGCAACATACTCATGTCGGCACTCATAATACAGATTCTGTGCGCCCTTATCAATGTATGGTGGAAGATTTCCACACATACAGCAGCAATCGGCGGTGTGGCAGGAGCGCTGCAGGCGTTCGCCATTATATTCGGTTTCAACCCCTTGGGATGGCTCTGTGTGGTCATCATCCTTGGCGGAATGGTAGGCTCAAGCCGCATGATTCTGCGCCAGCACACGCTGCGTCAGGTGTGCTACGGGTTCCTATTGGGATTGATAGTGGCGTATACGGTGATATTAGGATTGTAAGCCCCACCCCCTGCCCCTCCCCCGTAGGGAGGGGAGCGATATGCTTTGCCAATCGCGTCTTTTTCCCATTGATTGAACTTGCAAAGTTCGACCAAAAGAAACAAAAGTATAGATATTAATCGTATAAATAATAAATTCAATAAACCAAAGCCCGACTCTACACATTACTCCCCTCCCTGCGGGGGAGGGGCAAGGGGGTAGGGCTTTTTAATAATTAATCATTATGTCTCCATTAGTAAGCATCATCATGGGCAGCACAAGCGACCTGCCCGTTATGGAAAAGGCATGCAAGTTCTTGAACGACATGCAAGTACCTTTTGAAGTGAACGCACTCTCAGCCCACCGCACACCTACAGCAGTGGAAAACTTCGCTAAAGGTGCCAAGGACCGTGGCATTAAGGTCATCATTGCAGCTGCCGGTATGGCCGCAGCATTGCCTGGTGTAATCGCAGCCAACACAACGTTGCCCGTTATCGGTGTTCCTATCAAGGGTATGCTCGACGGATTGGACGCCATGTTATCAATCATACAGATGCCTCCTGGAATCCCCGTTGCCACAGTAGGAGTAAACGGTGCCATGAACGCCGCTATCCTTGCCTGCGAGATGATAGCCCTCGGTGACACCGAAATGGCTAAGAAAATGGAAGTATACAAGGCCGGACTTGGTGCCAAAATTGAGAAGGCAAATAAGGAATTGGCTGAAGTGAAGTATGATTATAAGTGCTAAAATGACAGACCTCTTCAACTATCGCCGTCGCTCATCATCGCCCGTTCAGGTGGGCGACTTGCAGCTTGGCGGCGATGCCCCGATACGCATCCAGTCGATGACCACTACCAATACCAACGATACTGAGGCATGCGTAGAACAGGCGGAAAGAATTATTAAGGCTGGCGGCGAACTTGTGCGACTCACCACACAGGGCCGACGCGAGGCTGAGAATCTGAAGAATATCAACGCCCAACTGCGCGCTGACGGCTTCAATACGCCGCTTGTTGCCGACGTACACTTCAACGCTAACGTTGCAGATGTGGCTGCACTGTATGCCGAGAAGGTTCGTGTCAATCCCGGCAACTATGTCGATCCGGCACGTGTGTTCAAGAAGATAGAATATACCGATGCCGAATATGCCGACGAACTGAAGAAACTTGAGGACCGTTTCGTTCCCTTTCTCAATATCTGCAAGGAACATCACACAGCCGTGCGCATCGGTGTCAACCACGGATCGTTGTCCGACCGCATCATGTCGCGCTATGGCGACACCCCCGAGGGAATCGTCGAGAGTTGCATGGAGTTTCTGCGCATCTGCAAGAAGGAGCAGTTTGACAATGTGGTGATTTCCATCAAGGCTTCCAATACGGTCATTATGGTGCGTACCGTTCGTCTACTTGTTGACGAGATGGACCGCAATGACATGCACTATCCGCTCCACCTCGGCGTGACTGAGGCTGGCGAGGGCGAGGACGGACGCATCAAGAGTGCCGTAGGCATCGGAGCATTGCTCGCCGACGGCATCGGCGACACCGTACGCGTTAGTCTTAGCGAGGAGCCAGAGGCTGAGATACCGGTGGCACGCCACCTTGTCGACTATATCACCAAGCACGAAGGCCACCTCATGGTGCCCGCTACAGCGTCGCCCGACTTCAACTGGCTGCGCCCCGAACGTCGCAAGACACGCGCTGCAGGAGGCATAGGCGGCTCTAATGTGCCCGTAGTGATTGCCTCGTTGCCAAACGGTCAGACTCCGACTGCTGTAGAATTCGGTGCCGACACCACTCCCGACTATATATACTGTGGCTCTTCGCTGCCCGCCAACCGCAAGGAGGGACAGAAGTATATCGTCGATTTCAACGCCTATACCGGCGCGAAGGACACCTATCCGATATTCCCTTATAACGCCACACCGTTCATTTCGAGCGTCAAGGCCGACGTGAAGTTCCTCGTGTTGCAGCTCGGTGCTCCGTCGGAGGAGTATCTGGCATGCCTCAAGGCTCATCCCGAAGTGGTGGTGATAGCCGTCAGCAACCAGCAGAACAAGCTGGGCGAGCAGCGTGCTTTGACCCACGAACTGTGGATCAACGGACTCTTCAATCCCGTTGTCTTCGCCCAGATGTATCGCCACAGCGCCCAGGAGAAAGCCGACTTCCAGCTTGAGGCTGCTGCCGACATGGGCGCTCTGATGATTGACGGACTATGCGACGGCATCTGGCTGATGAACGACGGCGACATCAACGTACGCGACGTTGCCGACACTTCATTTGCCATTCTGCAGGCAGCACGCCTCCGCACGTCCAAGACCGAGTATATCTCGTGCCCCGGATGCGGCCGAACACTCTACGACCTGCGCTCTACCATAGCCAAGATCAAGGCCGCTACAGCCCACATGAAAGGCCTGAAGATTGGCATAATGGGCTGTATTGTCAACGGACCTGGTGAAATGGCGGATGCCGACTACGGATATGTAGGAGCCGGACCAGGCAAGATTTCGCTCTACAAACAGAAGATGTGCGTTGAAAAAGCAATTCCCGAGAGCGAGGCAGTAGAACATCTGCTGCGCTTTATTGAGGAAGACATGAAGAAAAAATAGCTTTCTTTTAGTCACGAATCAACATGAATTATCCATAAATTACGAATAACATTCACGGATAATTCATGTTAATTCGTGACTTTTTTATTTGAATATCCACATTCCCAATCACTCCACCACAAACGTAGCAAGCACACCCTTATGGTCGGTGGGCCACGTTGCGAGCGGTGTTATTATCGGTTCGTCGGTGCCGAGGGGTACACGCTTGGCGTAAGCGATGTTGCCTTCGGGCCCGAAGAGCTTGCACTCCGTCACCTTTATGCCCTTGCCACGGAAGAAGAGGTAGTCGATGCGGTCGCGTTCGTCCGACTTCGGAGCCCACGTCAGTTTGCTTGGGTCGACATCAGGATTGTCCGAGGGGAAGGTGAAGCCCGGATGAGTCAGCACATCAGGGTGTACCGTGCGATAGCAGTCGTTGAATCCAGCCTTGATGAGTGCCGTCGTCTGCGGCCACGCTATCACTACGCCGTGATGGTCGTACAGGTCGCGCGTCTGCTCAGTCCAGTCCTGCACCGACGGTTCGTTGAAGTCGCCGCCTATAATGGTGATGAATCCACGCTCCTGGTCGCGCTTTGCCTCCTTCAGGAAGTTGGCTATAGCCTTGTCGCGCATTGAGAGAGCGTTGCGACGCAATATCTCGTCGACATCGGTGAGCGGTTCCATCTCCTTAAAAGTGTTGCCGTCAACACCACGCACCTCATAATACGTGTCGTTGAGATAGTCGAGATGACTGGTGTACAGAGCCAGTTTGCGTCCGCACACCTTCGTCTCAAGCTTGTATATCGACCCATGGTCGTCCTTCAACGGGAACACCGTCTTATGGGCGGTGATGGGCGTAGACGACAACAGTCCAGTATCATCCGAGCGGAACCCGTAATACACCACACCACGCTTAGCCATATCCTTGCACACACGTGCAATGAAATCGTCGCGATAGTTGCGCACCTCGCTGAACGTGACGTAGTCGGGGCGTAGCCGTTCCAGTTCGTTGAGAATGGCTTCATATCCACCCTTCACCATAGTTCCTTCCTGCCAGATGTTCCACTGCAGCACGGTAAACGTCTTGCCCTGCTTCTTTCCACCAGCAAGACACGTCAGCGGCAATAGCATTATTGCCAGCAGCATAACGATTGTTTTCCTCATAGCCATACGATTCATTTGTAGTTCTTATTATTATATGGTAATACTCATTATTTTATTGTAGGCGGATTGTCGAGCCATCCGCCCTCGTTGTAGTCCTGCGTAGGCTTTACACCCTCTTTTGCCACACCCTTCTGCATGAGGCGTTTCAGCTGGTCGAGATGATAGAAGTACACCTGGCGTGGCGTAACGCCATACTCCTTGCACAGCGATGCAGCCATGCCTACCACCTCGCCCATAGCTCCCGTAGTGCGCATTACGCGGGTTGAGCCGAGCGCAACATGCGTTGTGCTGATGTTTCTGCCCGCCATGAAGAGGTTGTCAACATTGCGCGAGTACAGACAACGATATGGCACAGCCGTAGGATAGATAACGGTGTGGCGTGTAGTGGCCTTGTATTCGTTGCCCGGGAAGCTGACAATATTGGCAGGATCGGGCTCATGCAGGTCGATACTCCATGTCGCTGCAAACGACGCATCTTCGTGCGGCATGTGCAGCACAAGGTCGGATTCCTTCAGCACATAGTCGCCCAGCAGTCGGCGCGACTCCCGTTTGCCAGCCACGTAAGCCACCCAGTCGAGTCTGTAATTGGCATAATCACGGCGCTCGGGCAACCGGTTTTTCAGATAGCTCCAGTTGGAATACACCACCATCAGTCCGTAGTCGCGTATGCGTTCAGCCTCGGTTATCTGGTTGCGGTTCATGCCCGTCTCCCAAGTCCATTCGCCCTTGAGCACACGCTCGGCAGTAGAGTCGTTGAGCACGACTCCATACTCAAACAGCGGAAACCTCTCCCTGCTCTTGCTCTCGGCTGCATACCACTGCACCGAGGCTCCCATAGTCAAGCTGTCGGCACGTTCCGGCGCACGGCTCTCGCCATATTCGCTGCGCGACTCACGTCCCATGCGCCAGTCGGCACCAGCCAGATAGCCTATGGTAGCGTCGCCCGTGCAGTCGGCAAAGAGCTGTGCTCTGAACCTCAGGCGCTCGCCGCTCAGTACGTTTCGTGCCGTAACGCTCTCTATACGGGTTCCGTCCATGGTCACACCGTCGGCATGCACGCCCATAAAGAGGCTCACGCCGTGCTCCTGCTGCAGCCATTGCATCTTCTTCTGGTCTTCGTAGTAAGCTGCAGGCTGTGCATTGCCCTCACGACATGGGGCAAACTCCTGCTGCAACTGTCCCAGCTTGGGATAAGGACCAACGCCCAAGCGTCCGCCCATGTGTACACGCACCTCCGAACTGTTGTTGCCGCCAGCCACCGGACGGTCGCCTATTAGCGCCACACGCAGTCCCAACCGCGCTGCAGCCACTGCCGCACTCATGCCGGCAACGCCTGCTCCCACCACCACCATGTCGTATTCTCCGGCATCGCGAGGTTCAAGGCTTGTGCCATTGATGCCGCTACGGAACGCTTCTTGGCAGCTTGCGTCGTCGGGCGGAACCATACTGCCGTCGGTAGTGAGCAGTATGGCGTCGCAACGGCCGTCAAATCCCGTGAGGTCGTGCAGCCGTAGCTGTGTCTTGCCAGCCTTAAGCCTCACCGTGCCAGCCTTCTGCCACTGCCAACGGTTGCCCGTCTGCCCTACAGTATGCAGACGCTTGCCGCCCACGCTCACCTCAAAGGCTCCTGCACCGGGCTTTGCGCTCCATGGCGAAGTCCAGTTGTATGTGCGCACATATACGTGATACGTGCCGCCGCTGCCTATGTCCACCGTGGTGACGGCATCGCTTACGGGCACGCCCATGCCGTGGGCTATCATGTAGGGCGACCCCATGAGGTCCATAAACTGCTGGTCGACCATCCATCCGCCACGCTTGCTGAAGCTCTCGGCTTCTACTATTAGGCTCTCGCCGTGCGCCTTCGGCATTGCTGTCAAAGCCAGTAGCGCAGCCAGCAGCACACGTAGCAAAGTTACGTTTTTATTTCTTGTCATAATTGGGTTTGATGTCTTATTGTTTAACGAAAACGGAATTCCCTGATGGTAAGACGGTTCTGCTGCTCACGGGTGAGCCTTAAGCGCAGCGCCTTCACCTTGCGTCGCGTCTTGAACCGTGCCTCCATGCGTCCGCCCTTCACCTCGTCAGCCACCTTATAATATGTCTTGCCGTCGGCACTTGCCTCCAGAACGGCACCGTGCGGATATTCCTTCGAGTCGTCGAACACCACTGCCACTCGTCGTGTATGAGCCGGACTATCGAGCGTTACGGTGAAGTGCTCGCCCTCAAGGTCGGAATATGGCGTGCAGAAGAACGTGCTCTCGTCGCCGTCGTAGGCATACTCCTTTTCGTAGAACTTCACGCCGGGCATATCGGTATCTATCGTTGCGCCAGCCAGAAGCTTGGCTCTGCTCGACTCGGCACGGAATATTGTAGTGTCATCCAACCGCTCGGCATAGGCAGCATTGCCCGTGCGGGCGAGCAGCGGCAGCACAACCGTGTTGAGACGGCTCACAAACTCGTCGTAGCAGCCGCCCCCTCCAGTCCACAACACCTCAGCCAGAGCGCACAGACGAGGATAGAGCATATGGTCGACATCGGCCTTGGTGCGCACAAACTCGGTCCACAGACACGCCTGACAGCCCCTCACCTGACTCTGCTGTTCGGCAGGAATACCCTTCAGGGGTTGCCATTCGAACACCTTCCTGGTGGAGTTGCGGGCGTAGCCGAAGTCGAAGTAGCACGGATCCTTAGGACACAACACCACCTGCATGCCTCTGCCCAAAGCCTTGGCGCTGCGCTCGGCGGCATCGCGCTGCCAAATACACACCACGTCGGAGGCATCGGCAGCACAGCGGTCGTTTATCTCGTCCCATCCCATAAGTCTCCTGCCGTAGCGTCGCACAATCTCGCCTGCACGTCGTGTAAAATAGTCTTGCAGCTGATGCAGGTCGGTCATGTGCTCGCTATGATACAGCGCCTGACAGCGCTTGCACTCCTTCCAGCGCACTGTGCTCACCTCGTCGCCACCCAGATGGATGTAGCGCGAGGGGAAGATGTCAGCCAACTGCGCCACCACAGCCTCAACAATGTCGTAGACACGAGGATTGCTCACGCACAGCATGTTCTCCCATGCACGCTTGCGGTCGTTCTGCAGGCGCTCCTCGGGAAACGGTTCAAACTCGCCGCCACGGCACGACAGCTCGGGCATTGAGGCCAGAAGCGCCAGACAATGGCCAGGCATGTCCACCTCGGGGATTATCTCCACGCCCCGTGCATAGGCATAAGCCACGAGCGCCTTCAGTTCGGCTGGCGTGTAATACTTGTCGGAGAGTTCGGGAAAGTCGGGATAATGCGTGCCGCGGCGTGCCACTTCGGGAAACCGTTCGAGTGCGAGTCGCCAACCCTGATTGTCGGTGAGGTGCAGATGTAGCACGTTGAGACGCAGCAGATTCATTGCGTCTATCATCGACTCTAATTCGGGTATGGTGCGGAAGTGGCGGCTACAGTCGATCATCAAGCCACGATGCTCAAATCGCGGACTGCTCTTTAGCGTAGCACACTCTAACGGTCTGCCCCCGGCAGCACTCAGCAGCTGAGCCAATTGTGCCATTGCCCAGTTGACTCCCTTCACGCTTCCGGCTCTCACTACAATGTCCTTGTCGGCTATCTGAAGCGTATACGCCTCGCTGCCGAGCGCTGCGTCGTGTTCAATCTTAAGCATAGCGCTGTCGGCATGCGCCAGTGCGAGCTTCACGCCGGTGCGCTGATGCATGAGCGTAGCCACCGATTCGGAAGCATAACGCCACTCGGCAGGCATGCTGAAAGCATACGCCCTACCCGACTGCAACACCGCTGCCCGTGCCTCAACAAGCGAAAACAACGTAAGGAGAATGCCGAGTAGAAACAATCGGGATGTTCGTTGGATGTTCATTGGAGTAGATTTATACATTTAGACATAAAATCACAACACCTTAAACCAGCTGGTTTCCATTATTAAATAAGATACCTGCCGATTTAAGGTGTTCACAAAATTCCTATTTACTACTTACCAAAATCTGTGATTATCTTGCCGGCTATAGGAGTTTCTACAGCGTTTGGCACAATCCACATTTTTTCATTGAAACCATCATTACCATTATATTGGCGATTGAGCGCTTCCTCAAGATTAGCCTTATTATAGTCAATCTCGTCTTGCGAGTAACGCCAACGTATAGGGAACTTGTTCTGCTCGTCGTTGAGGTTGGTGCTGGGATTGAGTTCCCAAGCAGGGTATCCGGTACGACGGTGGTCAAACCAGCACTCATAGTCAAGCGACTGACGGTACGAACCGAGATACTTCTGTGTGATAATCTGTTCCAGAGCGTCGTCAAAATTACTCTTGAGCTGTACATTAGGCTGTGCAAGATACTGGTCGATGTATTCGGCTGTTATCTCTTTGCCATGATTGTAAGTCTCGCCGGCAGGAGTATACTGAGCTATGAATTCCATGCTGGCACGTATGCCTTTCTTATAGTACTCCTCAGCACTGCCATTGATCCATCCACGCAATGCAGCCTCGGCAAGAATGAAGTTCTGCTCCATGTATCCTATACGGATTATAGGCTCGCCTGCGGGTAACAGATAACGCTGGTTAGGCTTGCAGTCCATAAGGTCGGCATGTATTGCATTGTTCACGCTTTGGTCGCCAGCAGGGTCGAGTCCGGGATATGCATCCCATGAAGAAGCAGCCACACCGGCATTTGTCTTGCCCACAGCGGGCGAGCAATAGTAGAACAGACGATAGTCGTTGAGATTCTTCAAAGGCTCAATGAGGTACGAACTTGTTGCATAGAACGACATGTGCTGGTTGTTGTAGAGCGGATACTGCTGTCCGGCTGCATCGCTGAATACGAGCATGAAGTTGTCGTCGTTGCCTGCAAAGATGTTGCCCGACGACGCGATACGTGCAAAGCGGCTTTTCACGTTAAGGTCGGCAGCATCCGACTGGTCGGCTACCTGTTGCATATTCATGAGCACCTTCAGCTCAAAAGCGTTACATGCCTTGCGCCACTTGGCTGGGTCGCCGCTGTAGATAGGGTCGCCCTCAAACTTGGCACCGCTTGCAAAGAGCGATTCCGCACTCTCCAAATCTTCCAATATATGGGCAAACACGTCGTGCTGGGTGTCATACTTGGGTGTGAAATTGCCACCCTCAGCAGCGTTAGAATCGCTATAAGGAATGTCACCAAGCTTCATCGTGATGCCATACAGACGGTATGCCTTGAGGAATTTGGCAAGACCCTTGTACGAATTCTGTACAGCTTCAGTCTGCGAAGCTGCCTCCAATATCATCTTCTGACAGTTGGTGAAGTCGGTATAATCGCCGAAACCTACCCGACTGAGCATGTTGTACTGGTTGCCTTCTTGCGCTCCCTCACACCACACGACCTGTTTCTGCAGAATACTGTGATGGATTGAATATTTCGATCCTCCTATATCCGTGATGTTAAGTATGAGCTGTGTAGCAATCATGCCTGGAGTGACCTTTGTTGTGGCATTGTCGTCGGTGTTGTAATCGTCAAACTTACCGGTACATGAAACCGTTGACATACCGATTGCGCCCAACGCTGCTACAGTACATATTATATTTCTGAATTTCATAATGCGTCTGGATTAATTAGAATTGAACTTTAATGTTGAAACCGAGGAAACGCTGAGAAGGCGAACTCAAGTTGTCTGAGCTGACATCGGGGTCGGCATACTTGAACTCCTTTGCCCAAAGCAGCATGTTCTGACCGATGAACGACACCGAAGCCGACTTCATGCGTGCCCATGCACAAATCTTCTTGGGAAGATTGTAGGTCAATGACAGTTCGCGAATCTTGAAGAACGTTGTAGAACGGTAGTTCTGGAACGCTGCTGCTCCGCACCATGGTTCATATCTCTGTATGAAGTTCTGATAAGAAACCACTACGTCGTTGGGCGCAAACACACGTGTATCTTCCAATATGTTGCCGTCAACGTCATACTTAACCGAGCCGGAAACTATCTTAACGCCCTTTGCTACGAATGTCTTGTTGCCGTTGACAACCTCCTCATAACGCTCCGGTGTGGCACTCTTCGGGTGCGAACCAGCATTCCACATAGCCTGCTCTGTCTTGTTGTAAGCCAATCCGCCTACGCGACCGTCCACTGCCAGGTTGAGAGTCCAGTCCTTATAACGCAACTGAGTGTTGATGCCCCATATCCAGTCTGGGTTGGCATAGCCTGCAAGTTTCTGATACTTGCTGCGCTGTGGCAGTCCGTTGTAAAGTATCATGTTGCCGTCCGGGTCGCGGTCCCAGTCAAGGTCGGCCACCCAGTCCCAACGTTTGCCGTTCTGCACCCACTGGTTCTGTGTAGAATATATGGGGTCGATGGTGTTGTAGTAGTAACGGTCGGAAGCCCAGTTGAGGTTTACAGTCCAGTTGAGGTCCTTCTTCTTAATCACGTCAGCACCTACAGCAATCTCAAATCCACGACGTTCCTGCTTTTCGCCATAATTGATGAGCGTGCTTGTAAAACCTGAGGCAGCGCTGACTGTAGCCTTACGGGTGTTGTTATACTTCAATGTATTGTAATAGGCCAAGTCGAAGCGGATGCGGTTGTTCCACACGTTGAACTGTGTACCTATTTCGTATGCTCGCTTTGTCGTAGGCTTCAGCGTAGATGCACGCAGCGAGCTGGGATATGTGGCTGTGTTCATCTTGTTCCATACATTCGACGAAACGCTGTATGCCTGCTGTGTCTCGAAGATGTCAAGGTCATACTTTGTCACAGTCCACGAGCCCCTCAACTTCCAGAAAGTGAAGGGCTGGGGCAGATGCAGGAACTCAGACATGATGACACTGCCCGACACTGACGGATAGAAATAAGAACGTGTATCGGCAGGAAGTGTCGAAGACCAGTCGTTACGGCCCGTTACGTCGAGGTAGACAGTGTTGCGCCATGCCACTGACAGACGTCCCCAAAGCGAATTGACACGCTTGCTCTTGTATGAAGACGATGCCGAAACAGGGTCTACCGAAGCTTTGAGCGAGTAGTAGCCAGGCACAGACAGACCATTGTTGGTGTTTGCGCTTACGTCGTCATCGTAATAGTAATATATGGTACTACCCAACATTCCGTCGATGTCAAAGTCGCCAAGCTTCTTGTCGGCAGCCAGGATAACGTCGTTGTTGACACTGAAACCAGTGGCTTTAGAAACGCCGTAGTATCCCTTTACGTTGCCGTAATAACCGTGAATCTGTCCGATAGGGTTCTTTGTTTCGGTACGGCTGGCATAGAAATCGACACCGGTACGTGTAGAAATGTTCAACCATGGCAGCAACTCATACTTAGCGTATGCGTATGTGTTGAGCTTGTCGTAGTCGTTGGAGCGTGTACACTCATAGGCGAGGAAGTAGGGGTTGTCATAATAGTAGTTGTACAGCCAGTTCTGCTTCTGGTTCTCCTTGCCCTCTACCCAGTAGTTGCGATAGTCGCGGATGTCGTAGTTTGAGCCGGTCCACACAATTATATTATATATATAGCCACCACCAGTATAACCCGAACCGCGGTCGTTGTTGTAGAAACGCTTGTTCCATACAGCACCGCCTTCGAGCGAGAGTTTGCCTATCTTGGCATTGCCGCTGAGGGTGTAGATTATCTTGTGCATATCCTCATTGGGATACTGTCCACGGTTGAAGACGTGGTTGAGCGACGTGCGCACACCACCGTTCTTGCCACGCCAACCCAAACTGATGTTGTTGTTGGTGACAAATCCCTGCTGAAGGAAGTTGCGGAAGTTGTTCTTACCCTTTGATACGAGTTCGGTCTCTTCCCACTGATAAGTCTTAGGATTGTACTGCGACGCCTTGCGACCTATGTCGAGCTTGTCGCCCCATACATAGTCTACAGAGTCGTAGTGGCCGCCCGAACCCGAACTGTAGTCGTGCTGTGCCTCAGGAATGGCAAGATAGCCGGCATTGAACATAGTGCTGCTGTTGACTGTTATATCCAGTCCTTCCTTGTTACCCTTCTTTGTTGTGATGGTGATAACGCCCGAACCGCCACGTGCACCGTAAAGAGCAGATGCAGTAGCGCCCTTCAGCACGTCGATAGACTCTACGTCGTCGGCATTGATGTCGCGAAGTGATATATTAGAATAAGGTACACCGTCGAGCACAATGAGCGGACTTTCACCACGGATGAGCACCGACGGAGCGTCATTGAACTCGGTTGAGTTCTGTACGTTCAAACCTGCCACCTTACCGGTAAGCGAAGTGCCGAGGTCGACCGACTTGACTGTAGCCAATTCGTCGCCCTTCACTTTCTGCACGGCATAACCAAGAGCCTTCTCTTCACGCTTGATGCCGAACGCTGTCACAACAACGTCGTCGAGAGTCTTGTTGTCGACATCCATAAAGACTGTCATGTCCGAGCCTCCCTGCGCCTTTACTTCCTTGGTCTGATAGCCGAGGTATGAAATCTGTATTGTAGAACCGCTCGGAACATCGAGCGAATAGCGACCGTCGGCATCAGTTATTGTGCCAGTGGTTGTTCCCTTTACAAGAATGCTGGCACCGATGATAGGGTCGCCGTTCTCGTCCTTGATACAACCTTTTACAGTCTGCTTTTTTTTCTTTCCCTGCTGCTGTGTCCCCTGCTTAGCCTTTCGGCTGGGGTGTATTGTTATGATGCGGTCGGCAATTTCATACTCGCACGACTCGTCGAGCACTTGCTTTAGCACATCACGCAGAGGAGTTTTGTTGAATTTGGCAGTAACGCGTTTGTTTAGGTTGATGTCGTTGACTATGACCGACATTTTGGTTTGCCTTTCAATTTCGTGCAGCACCGACTTCAGAGGCTGGCTGTTGAAGTTGCGGCTCACCGTTTGTGCCTGCATTGCGGTGGCCATTGCACTGGATAGGGCGATGACGCCGGCAACGCATAGTGATCTGAATTTTGCCATAGATGTTTAGAGTTTTGATTATAGATTGTTATTTATATTGTTTACGTTTTTATCGTACCCGTTTCGGCTACGATTCGGTTTATCAAAGTCCTGTATTCTGCTTTTTCCGGTCCTGTAATCCATTGATTTTCAGCCCAGATTTCGGCCGCTTTCAAAAAGGAGTCCTTTTGGGTGGCAAAACGAGTCCTTTTGCATTGTAAAAGGAGTCCTTTTGGAGTGTAAAAGGGGCCCTTTTGAAGTGCAAAACGAGTCCTTTTGAAAATGGAGGGGTATGCACTGGCATTATCAAGGCGGTTTTAGGTCCAAATCAAGCGGTTTTTAGGTTCTTTCAATAATATAAACAACCCATAAAGGTTTTACCCAACCCTGAAAACCAATTTTTTTTTAATGTTAAATGCAATTTTTTTAATGTTAAGTGTTGAATGTTGAATGTTAAGTTCGTCCAACATTAGGAGTGGTAATATTATAAAATCAAGTCAGTGAGTTAATTGGCAAAGCAAACATAGGAGGGTAGGGCATCCCTGCCATACCCACTCAGCCTTCATTTACAGTTGATAGAGTGGAGGGTGTATCAAAAATCAAACAAAACGGGCTGAAAGCCCAAAAAGCACATAGGAGGGTGTGTCAAAACTCCCTGATTCTTAAAAAATCACAAAGCCCTGACTTTCACAAGCCAGGGCTTTGCTAT